>JAFSYJ010000020.1 GCA_017450025.1 Clostridia bacterium
ATCTGGTTATATATTATTCGGTACGGAGTGATTTGGTTAAATCTCTATTGACTTTTCGCCAAGGTTGTGGTATCATATTTGAGTATTCGCCGATGTGGTGGAATTGGCAGACGCGCGGGACTCAAAATCCCGTGGTAGCGATACCGTGTGGGTTCGACCCCCACCATCGGCACCAGTTGGAAAATGGCTTGAAACCTAATGTTTCAGGCTATTTTTATTTTTGGGGGTCTTTGCTTGGCGCCGATGATTTTTAAAATTCCGACTAAATTCCGACTAAAATCCTGTTACGAATTCCCGCCAAGTATTTTAGACATAACGCTGACCGCTTCTTTTTTCTTAGCAAGATCGGGGTGCAAATAGAAATTCGCTGTTGTGTTTATTGAGGAATGTCCCAAAAGCTCCTGAATGATTTTTAGGTCCACACCTTTGGCAAGCAGATTGGTCGCCGTCGAATGACGAATATCGTGGAAGCGTATTTTAGGCATACCTGCTTTTTCAAGCAAGGTTTGAAACGCTTTGGACACATAGCTGAGTTTTATAGCCGTTCCATCGTCCCATCTACACAAAAATTCGCAATCAGCATAGCCTTTACCGAAAAACTTTTTGTCTGCCTCCTGCTTATCCCTTAATTTTGTGAGATAATCATATACAAAATCATCAATCGGCAAATCGCGCGTACTGCTTTCGTTTTTGGTCGTGGTTTGGTAAATTTCCTTGCCGGCGGTGGTTCTTGTATTTCTTATATGTATTATTCTCCGTCCGAGGTCAATATCCGTCCATTTCAAACCGCACACCTCACCTCTGCGAAGCCCATAATACACCGTCAGCACAATCACGCACTCAATAGGAGTACCTTTAGCAGCCTCAATCAGTTTTTTAAGCTCTGCATCATCATATATGGTCGCCTGATATTTCCGTATCGTCGGCAGCTTAACTCTGTCCGCCATATTGCAAAGCACCAAGTCATTTATCAGCGCGTCCTGCAATGATTTTCTGATATTAGAGTGCTGACGCTTCACTGTGGCAGCGCTTAAGCCAATATCCATAAGATGATTGTAATACCCCTGAATATCCTGCGCAGTTAAATCACATAATTTGATTTTTGATTTCTTAAAATACGGCTTTATGTGCTTTTCAAATATGCATTGATAACCATAATATGTGGACTGTTTCAGAAATCTCTCCTGCTGCGTTAGCCATCTCTCAAAATATTCCACGAACAGAATGTCCTGTTCAGCCAATACCTCCTTCTTTTTCTGCTGTTCCTCAAATTCAGCCTTGATTTCTTCGGCTTTTTTCATAGCCTTTCTTTTGTTGTCGCCCTTAATCTGAACACCTGTCGAAACGCTTTTTGTATGCCATTTTCCGCTTTTGTCCTTCCATTGCAGCTTTGCGTAGTAGCATTTAGCATTTTTCTCGGTTATTAAACAAACTGTCATTAAGCTTCACCTCATTTCTTGGCTCCGCCCAATGATTATCTGACAATATCATTGTATCACTGGGCAGAGCCTCTTTCAAGTTTAATTTTTTTCGTAATACTTCGTATTTTTTAAATAACTAATTACACCGTACTTCGGAATAATGTACTTTCTGCCGATACGGCGGCTGGGGATGATATTGTCTTGCAGAATTTTGTATGCGGTATTTCTGCCGATGCCGAGAATTTTGCATAAATCATCCACTGACAAAACCTCGTTATATTTGTTTAGCATAATTCCACCGCCCTTTATTCCGCCAAGTAAATTCGCGTTACATCATCGCGGTGGTGACCAAGCAATTCCGATACTTTCTTACGCGCGGCAAAGTCGGAAAAGCCTTGATTTATGTACTTCTCATACTGTTCGTGAGCGAATGTGTGACGAAGTCCGTGAAATGTAATACGATTTTCCGTAAACTCTTTACGATGGTATGCAATAAAGCATTGCAGACGCTTCATTGCAAGGTGTGTCTTGTCC
>JAFSYJ010000021.1 GCA_017450025.1 Clostridia bacterium
CAATAATAGTAGTAACAATAATACATTATCTGGTTCATATTCAGGTGGCGGGCGTACTTCCGGAAGCAGCAGTACATTGGTAACAACAAAAAAAGAGGATAATACCATTGTTTTAACGATAGATAAAAAAGATGTCTCTGTTTTTGGCAAAACCGTTACAAATGATTTTGCACCAATAATTAGAAATGACAGAACGATGCTGCCCGCAAGATTGGTGGCAGAAAGCCTTGGAGCTGAAGTTTTGTGGGACGGTGAGAATAAAGTCGTAACCGTAAAAAAGGGTAATACGGAAATTGTTATCCGCATAGGGTCTGACGAAGCCACCGTAAACGGAAAAACAGTTGTTCTTGACTCTGCGGCATTTATAGAAAACGACAGAACATACACACCACTGCGCTTTATTGCGGAAAGCCTCGGAGCAGATGTTTCGTGGGAGCCTGACACAAGACAGGTTATAATTACAAAAAAATAAATAATCCATAAAAGAACGGGCGGTGAAATTTTGCACCGCCCGTTAATTATTTAGTTTTACGCTTTGCCGTTGCAGCCAAGTACATCAACGAGTTTATGCTTAACCATATCTTTAATAGCGATACGGGCAGGCTTGAGATACTGACGCGGGTCAAAATGATCAGGATGCTCCGCAAAGTGTTCACGGATAGAAGCTGTCATTGCAAGACGGAGGTCAGAGTCGATGTTTATTTTGCAAACGCTCATTTTAGCAGCTTCGCGGAGCTGTGACTCCGGAATACCTACTGCATCAGGCATTTTGCCGCCAAAAGAGTTTATCTTCTTAACAAATTCCTGCGGAACGCTTGAAGAACCGTGGAGAACTATCGGGAATCCGGGGAGACGCCTTGAAACTTCTTCAAGAATATCAAAACGGAGGGGAGGCGGAATAAGCTCGCCCTTTTCGTTGCGTGTGCACTGTGCGGCAGTAAATTTGTATGCGCCGTGAGAAGTTCCGATTGCGATTGCAAGGGAATCACAGCCTGTTCTCTCAACAAATTCCTGAACATCTTCGGGGCGTGTATAGGAGGAATCCTCTGCCTTAACATTAACTTCGTCTTCAACGCCTGCGAGTGTTCCGAGTTCAGCCTCAACAACAACGCCGTGAGCGTGAGCATATTCAACAACCTGCTTTGTTATGCGGATATTTTCTTCAAAGGATTCACCGCTCTTGTCTATCATAACAGAAGTAAAACCGCCGTCGATACAGCTCTTGCAAAGCTCATAGCTGTCGCCGTGGTCAAGGTGAACACAAATCGGGAGGTCAAAGCCCGCCGACTGCTCTGCATCTTCGATAGCTGCCTTAATAAGACTCATTAAATATACATGCTTTGCGTAAGAACGCGCACCCTTTGAAACCTGAAGAATAAGCGGTGCTTTTTCTTCCATTGCGGCTTCGGTTATACCCTGGATGATTTCCATGTTGTTAACATTGAAAGCACCAATGGCATATCCGCCGTCGTAAGCTTTTTTGAACATTTCGGTAGAAGTTACCAATGCCATAATATATCTCTCCTTTAAAATTATTATTTTCTCTTGGTATATTCTAACATATTGGGACTAAAAGTCAAGGGATTTTTAACAAATTTATAAAAATTTCCCTATTTTGCATAAAAACGATTGATTTTTTAACGCGTTTATGATATATTTATATACAATTAAAGTGGGGTGCGATGGCTGTGCCCTGCATATTGTACGAAAGGATTGATTAAAATGAGTTTGAAAGGTGCTTGTATTATAGGTCAGTCGGGAGGTCCGACATCTGTTATCAACGCCAGCGCTTACGGCGCTATCAAAGCTGCTTTGGACAGTGAAGAAATTACAAAGGTTTACGGTGCGCTTAACGGTATTAAGGGCGTGCTTGAAGATAACCTTATAGATATGGGTGCAGAAGACCCCGAGGAGCTTGCTTATATGAAGTACACTCCGTCGTCTGCTCTCGGTTCTTGCCGTTATAAGTTAAAAGACGCTTCTGAGGATTCCACCGATTATGAAAGAATACTTGAGATCTTCAAAAAGTACAATGTCCGTTATTTCTTCTATAACGGCGGTAACGATTCAATGGATACCTGCAATAAGATTTCCAAGTTTATGCTGGAAAACGGATATGAATGTCGTGTTATGGGTATCCCCAAGACAATAGATAACGACCTCGCAGAAACAGACCATTGCCCCGGTTACGGCTCTGCCGCAAAATATATTGCGACATCCGTTATGGAAGTATATCATGACGCACGCGTTTATGATACAGGTATGATAACGATTATCGAAGCAATGGGCAGAAACGCAGGCTGGCTTACGGCTTCCGCGGCTCTTGCAGGCATCAGAGGAAACGGTCCTGACCTCATTTATCTCCCCGAGATAGATTTTGATATGGATACATTCCTCAAAGATGTAGAAGAAATTTACGCAGAACGCAAAAAATGCATCATAGTTGTTTCCGAGGGTATTAAGGACGCCAGCGGCAAATATGTTTCCGAGTATGGCTCAAACCTCGCACAGACAAAGGATAACTTCGGTCACGCACAGCTCGGCGGACTTGCATCTTATCTTGCAAGCGTTGTAAAACAAAGAACAGGCGCAAAGGTTCGCGGCATAGAGCTTTCGCTTTTGCAGCGTTGCGCGGCACATTGTGCTTCCCAGACCGATATTGAGGAATCCTTCAGTGCAGGTCAGGCAGCAGTTACAAATGCTATTGCAGGCGTAACAGATAAAATGGCAGGCTTTGAGAGAGTTATCGAAAACGGTCAGTATAAGTGCAATATTAAGCTCTTTGACCTTTCTGTTGTTGCAAACACAGAAAAGAAGGTTCCGAGAGAGTGGATAAATGAAAAGGGCAATGGGCTCAAACAGGAATTTATCGACTACGCTCTGCCTCTTATTCAGGGCGAAACACAGCTCAAGAAGGAGAATAGCCTCCCGAGATTTGTAAATCTTAAAAAGGTTAAGGCACAGGCATAATTTAAGGATTGGATTTATGGAAAAAGAAATTAAAAGAATAGCCGTTTTGACAAGCGGCGGCGATGCTTCAGGTATGAACGCTGCAGTTCGCGCGGTATGCAGAAGCGCAATAGCAAAAGGACTTGATATTTTTGGCGTGAATCGCGGATATGAAGGCCTTATTACAGGCGATTTGTTTAAAATGGATCTCCGTAGCGTTTCAGAGATTTTGCACCGCGGCGGCACAATGCTTTACTCTGCACGCTGCCCCGAATTTAAAACAAAAGAGGGCATTGAACGCGGCGTAAGGACATGTAAGCAGTTTGGCATTGACGGTATCGTTGTCATAGGCGGCGACGGCAGCTTCAGAGGTGCAAGGGATTTGTCGCTTGCGGGTATTCCGTGCATAGGGATTCCCGCGACGATTGATAATGACATAAGCTGTTCCGACTATACGATAGGCGTTGATACCGCGCTTAATACAATTATTGACAGCGTGGATAAGATACGCGATACATCACACTCGCACGATAGATGCTCGCTTGTTGAGGTAATGGGCAGACATTGCGGATATCTTGCGCTTAACGCAGGTATTGCAACGGGTGCTATGGCAATTCTCGTGCCTGAAAAGGAACTTGATTTTCAGCACGATATCGTAGAGAGAATGCAGTTCACGCGCGGAATAGGCAAAAAGCATTTTATCATTCTCGTTGCCGAGGGCGTGGATTATCCCGGCGGTATAGCGCAGATGGCAAAGGATATCGAAGAAGCCACAGGCGTTGTCACAAAAACAACGGTGCTCGGCTATGTACAACGCGGCGGTTCACCTACGGCAAAGGACAGAATTGTCGCGACAAAGATGGGCGTTACGGCTGTACATCTTTTGGCACAGGGTATAGGTAACAGAGTTGTTGTAATGAACGGTGAAAAAATAGTTGATTACGACATCAAAGAAGCGCTTAAAATGAAAAAGGCGTTTGACGACGAACTGTATACTTTGTCGCATGAAATATCAATATAAATCAAAAGAGAGTGCTGTTGCGCTCTCTTTTTCTACTTGACATAATCTGCATTTAATTGTAAAATGTGTATGTGAGGTGATTACTATTATTGATCTGATTCCAAAGATATTTTCCATATTGTTTGTTGTGCTTGTATATATCTTTATCGTAAAGATAATTCAGCTTGTTCATTCTGATATTGCCGTTATGATGCGGCAAAAGACAAAGGGTGACAGCGTCGGCACATACCTCAAGCTTTTAAACATTCGCAGTAGCCTGTCGTTTCCTGTCAGCGAGAGCTACGAGATATCGGCAGATGTCACGATAGGGCGAAGCAGCCGGTGTGAAATATGTATCGACGACCCGTTTTTGTCAAGTGAACACGCCGCAATAATAGTGCAGGATAAGGTGTGCTTTTTGCAGGACCTCGGCAGCACAAACGGCACACTATTGAACGGCGAAAGGCTTGAGGGCGACCCGATAGAGCTGATAAACGGTGACAAGATAACATTCGGCAACCTGTCGTTTATATTTATTACCGATAACGAGGAATAACCATATGCGTAAAGTTAAACATTTAGTTCCGCTTCTTTTGGTGCTTTTGACAAATCTTATTGGGTTCGGCGTGCTGTACTTTACAAACCGCGGAATTGATAATACAATTTTATACTGTTCTGTTGCCGTTGCGGCGATAGTTCTTATTTCGTATGCAATTATTCTTTTTGCGTCGCTCGGGGACGAGTATCTTTTTTTAATAGTCTCTATGATTTTCACGATAGGCATAATGTTTTTGCTCCGGTCTAATACTGAAATCGCAATGCACCAGACGATGTTTTTTTATGTCGGAATGGCGGGGTTTTTTATAGTGTATGTCATTTATAAAAAAACGAATGTGTTCCATACATTAAAATACTCGATGGCATTTATAATTGTGTCCGTAGCATTATTTATGTTTACGCTTGTGTTCGGCAGTTCGATAGGCGGAGCAAAAAATTGGCTCAGCTTCGGAAAAATCGGAATTCAGCCGTCAGAAATCATAAAGATATTTTTTATTATGTCACTTGCCGGACTGTTGACATATGAGGCTGACGACGATAATTCGACGCTCTTAAAGCGCATAATGAACAATAATACAAAACGGCAGTTTTTTATAATGGCGGTAGCGTTTATGTTTATGGGCTTCCTCATTTTGCAAAGAGAATGGGGCTCTGCGCTTTTGTACTTTTTGATATATTTTACAATGCAGTATATTTTCGGCAGTTCAAAAACGGTGCTTTTCTTAACGCTGTTGTTTGCCGCAGGCGGCAGTTACCTCGGCGTTAAGACAATGACTCATATCCAGCAGAGAATTACGATATGGATGGACCCGTTTAAGAACGCGAGTGATTTGGGCTACCAGATAGTACAGTCGCTTTACGCCATGGCGTCGGGAGGAGTTACGGGCTCCGGACTGGGGCTCGGCTATCCGTCTTATATACCTCTTTATACAAACGACTTTATTTTTGCGGCGATATGCGAAGAACTCGGTATGATAGGCGGAGTAGGCGTTATGCTTTTGTTCTTTATGCTTGTGTACCGCGGCATAAAAATTGCACTGCGCTCGACAAATGTATATAATAAGGCGGTCGCAACGGGCATCTCGGCGATGTTCGGATATCAGACCTTTATAATAATAGGCGGCGTTACCAAGTTTATTCCGCTCACAGGAATAACCTTGCCGTTTGTCAGCGCAGGCGGCAGTTCGCTTGCGGCGTGCTTTGCGGCGCTTGCAATACTTCAGGCTATATCGGCAAAAACGGAGGAAGTTTCAGATGTCATTTAATAAAAAAATCATTCATGCTCTTATAGTTATATCGTTTCTGTTTTTGTCACTTATAGGGTACTTGACATATTTTCAGTTTTTCCGCGCGGATAAGCTCGCTTACGACGGGCGCAATCCGCGAACTGTGGCGAATGAAAATAAAGTAAAACGCGGCGATATTGTGTCGTCTGACGGTGTAAAGCTTGCATATAGCGAGATGAGTGCAGATTCGCAGACAAGGGTGTATCCGTATAACAATGTGTACGCTCATATTATAGGCTATAACAGCGTTCAGTACGGCAGGAGCGGACTCGAATACACCTATAACGGCTATATTATGGGCTCGTCGTTTTCAAATGAGCTTTTTAATATCAAGCGCACGATAGACGGAGAAGATAAAGAAGGCGCAAACCTCACGCTGACAATCGACCACAAGCTTCAGCAAAAGGCGTATGATCTGCTTGGCTCTCACCGCGGAGCGGTTATAGCGCTTGACCCGTCGACGGGGGCTGTTCTGGCGCTTGTGTCAAAGCCTGATTTTAACCCGAACTCCGAGTCTCTTTCGGCAAATTGGGAAAGCCTTAACTCGGGCGAAGAAAGCGTATTCTTACCCAGAGCGACATGCGGATTGTACGCGCCCGGCTCCGTGTTTAAAACGATAACAGCAGTTTCTGCGGCAGAAAACGGCATGGACTCCGTAGAGATAGAGGACACAGGCTCTAAAGTCGTTGCAGGCTATGAATTCAAGAACTACGACGGCCACGAATACGGACTGCTTGATTTAAAAAAGGGCTTTGCAAAGTCGAGTAATGTGTATTTTGCGGAGCTTGCATATGAGCTCGGTTACAGAAAAATGCACACCACAGCAGAAGGTTTTATGATAGGCAAGGATATTGCGTTTGACTTGGATATCAAGACGGGACAAACGCTCCAAAACCGAGATAAGACAAATGTTGCGGCAGTCGGAATGGGACAGGGCGATACACTCGTTACGCCGATGAATATGGCACTTGTTGCACAGGCGCTTGCAAACGGCGGCGTTATGATGAGTCCGTATCTTGTGGAGAGTGCCGATTTGTCAAACGGATATAATGTTTATAAGCACAGTAGGCAGGTCTTGTCCGAAGCCACAGACGCTGACACGGCAGAAAAAATCAAAGAATGTATGATAGAGTGCGTTAAAAGCGGCACAGGCGTTTCGGCGCAGATTTCGGGGGTAGAAGTCGCAGGAAAGACAGGCACGGCAGAGAACACGGGCGAGGACCACGCGTGGTTCATAGCATACGCGCCTGCCGACGACCCGAAGATAGCCTTATGCGTAATGGTTGAAAACGCGGATAACACAGGCGGCGTAGTATGCGGGCCTATCGTGAGGTCGCTTATATACGCTTGGCTTAATAAATAATTTCAAACGGTTGACTAATAAGCCGTTAAGCTATATAATTAGATAAATGGGGTAACAAAATGAGACTTGATAAATATTTAAAGGTTTCGCGCATTATTAAGCGCAGAACAGTAGCAAACGAGGCGTGCTCGGGCGGCAGAGTCAGCGTAAACGGCAGAACTGCAAAGGCGGGCGCGGATGTAAAAATAGGTGATGTTATCGAAATAGGATTCGGCTCCAAAACTATAAAGGTCGAGGTGCTAAAGCTTGACGAGCACGCGTCAAAAGACGCAGCGCCAACACTTTATAAGGTTTTGGAAGGCTGAATTTTCTAATATTAAAATTGAAAGGTACTGGATTTATGTTTGAGATTGTAGAGAAACTGACTCTCAATTCACAGGTAAAACTGATGTCGGTAAAAGCGCCAAAGATTGCCGAAAAGGCACAGGCAGGTCAGTTTATTATCTTGAGAATTGACGAAAATGGGGAGCGGATACCCTTGACAATTTCCGATTATGACAGAGAAAAAGGACTCGTGACGATTATTTTTCAGGAGGTCGGAGCTACTACCAAAAGACTCGGTATGCTCGAAAAGGGAGATTTTATTCAGAACTTTGTCGGACCTCTCGGCAGAGCGTCGGAGCTTGAAGGACTTAAAAAAGTGTGCGTGATAGGCGGCGGACTCGGTACGGCTATCGCATATCCGCAGGCAAAGGCACTGCACGATATGGGCGCTGTCGTTGACGGTGTTACGGGCTTCCGTAATAAAGACCTGATAATTCTCGAAGACGAAATGAGCAAGGTTTGCCGTAACCTGTATATTGCGACTGACGACGGCTCAAACGGCAATAAAGGCTTTGTGACAAATATCCTCCAAAAGCTTATTGATGACGGCGAGGATTATGATGCCGTTATCGCGATAGGGCCGCTTGTTATGATGAGGGCAGTTGCGGAGGTTACAAGACCAAAGGGCATAAAAACGATTGTAAGTATGAACTCTATTATGATAGACGGTACGGGAATGTGCGGCGGTTGCAGAGTTATAGTCGGCGGAGAGACAAAGTTTGCCTGCGTTGACGGACCTGATTTTGACGGTCACCTTGTCGATTTTGAGACCGCCATGCGGCGCGGCAATATGTATAAGGCAATGGAGAGAGAAGCCGATTGCAATTTGATGAAGGCAGGTGAGCAGAATGCCTAATATGCAGCAAAATAAAACTCCGATGCGCGAGCTTGACCCGATGGAGAGAAGAAGGAATTTTGAAGAAGTAGCTTGCGGCTATAATGAGGAAGAAGCACTTAATGAAGCCGAAAGATGCCTTAACTGTAAAAACAGACCGTGTGTAAACGGCTGCCCCGTAAATGTCCGCATACCTGATTTTATCGCCAAAATCAAAGAAAAGGACTACGCAGGAGCATATAAAATAATAAAGGACACAAATAGTCTTCCTGCTGTGTGCGGTAGAGTTTGCCCGCAGGAAAACCAGTGCGAAAAGTTTTGCGTGCGCGGCATTAAGGGCGAAAGTGTCGGGATAGGCAGACTTGAACGCTTTGCAGCAGATTATTTTATGAAAAACTGCAAAGACGAAAAGAAAGAAATAACAAAAAATCACATAAAATGTGCCGTTGTAGGAAGCGGACCTGCGGGTCTTACCTGTGCAGGTGATTTGGCGGCGGCAGGCTTTGATGTCACTGTTTTTGAGGCGCTTCATACGGCAGGCGGCGTTTTGATGTACGGAATACCGCAGTTCAGACTTCCGAAGGAGATAGTCGCAAAAGAAATCGACTCTCTGCGCGATATGGGAGTGGAATTTGTCGAAGATACGGTCGTCGGCAAGACGGAACTCATAGACGAGCTTTTTGAAGAAGGCTATAAAGCTGTCTTTATCGGTTCGGGAGCAGGTCTGCCGAGCTTTATGGGCATAGAGGGTGAAACGCTCAACGGCGTATTTGCCGCAAATGAAGTTCTGACAAGAATAAATCTTATGAAGGGTTATAAATTCCCCGAGACCGACACGCCCGTTTATATCGGCAAAAAGGTTGCTGTTGTCGGCGGAGGAAATGTCGCAATGGACGCTGCAAGATGCTCTATGCGTATGGGTGCGGAAAATGTTTATATCGTTTACCGCCGCTCAATGGAAGAGATACCCGCAAGAGCGGAGGAAATCGAACATGCCAAGATGGAAGGCATAGAGTTTAAGATGCTTACAAACCCGACCAAGATACTTGACGACGGCAACGGCAATATCGCAGGTATGGAGTGCGTAAAAATGGAACTCGGCGAGCCTGACGCAAGCGGCAGACGCAGACCTGTTGTTATAGAAGGCTCGGAATATGTAATGGATGTCGATACCGTCATTATTGCGATAGGTCAGTCGCCTAACCCACTTATCAGAAACACAACAGAAGGTCTTGAGACAAATAAACGCGGCTGTATAGTCGTAAACGAGGAGACTATGCAAACCTCTCTTGACGGCGTGTATGCAGGCGGAGATGCCGTTACTGGAGCGGCAACCGTTATCCTCGCTATGGGTGCAGGTAAAGCGGCGGCAAAAGCGATAAAAGAAAAGTTGCTCTAAAATTTTCTCGGCTTCGGAGCTTTGGCTCTGAAGCCCCTTTTTTTGCCAAAAAAGCTTGATAATGTAAATATTTTGTGATATGATATATAAGAGGTGTTTTATGTGTATTTAAAGAGACTTGAGATGCAAGGCTTTAAATCTTTTGCAGATAAAATATCGCTTGATTTTTGCGAAGGGATAACGGCTATTGTCGGACCTAACGGCAGCGGCAAGAGTAATATAACAGACGCCATACGCTGGGTTTTGGGCGAACAAAGCGCCAAAAGCCTCAGGGGGAGTAAAATGGAAGATGTTATCTTCGCAGGGACGGCAAAACGAAAGCCTACGGGATTTGCGCAGGTTTCTTTAATATTGGATAATTCCGAAAAGATATTCCCGATAGATTATGAAGAAATAAATGTCACAAGACGCGTTTACCGCAGCGGAGAAAGTGAGTATTTTATAAATAAAGCCGCTTGCCGCCTGCGCGATATTCACGAGCTTTTTATGGATACGGGTTTGGGACGCGACGGCTATTCGATAATAGGTCAGGGCAGAATTGATGAGATACTCTCCAATAAGTCGGAGGACAGAAGACAGATATTTGAAGAAGCCGCAGGCATCTCCAAATATAAGTCCAAAAAGACGGAGGCCGAGAGAAAGCTTGCCTCGACCGAGGATAACCTCGCAAGGATAAAGGATATAGCAAACGAGCTTGAAGTCCGCTTAGTGCCGCTTGAAAAGCAGTCCCAGCGCGCGCAGAAGTATTTAAAGCTTTATGAGGACTCCAAAGGACTCGATATAACTATATGCGCCGACACGCTTGAAAAACTGCAAAAAGAAGAAAACGAGATAGTTCAAAAACTGCAAACAACGGCGGAGGATTCACAGCGAGAGGAAGAAAGGCTGACCGCCTTGCAGGAGCAGGAAAAGGAAATGTACGGCAGTATGCGCAAGACCGACGCCGACATCGAACTCGTAAAAGAAGAAATACATAAAATCGAAATTATAAATACAAGGGCGGAGGGTGAAATTTCTCTGCTTGAAAATAATATCGCGTCGCTCACGGAGGAAATCGAAAGATCCGAGGCAGAAATCGAAGGAACAAAGGCGGAAATCGCAGAAAACGATGTAAAAGCAAACGAAATCGTGTCACAAACAGCAGCACTTGAAGAAAAGCGCAAGGCACAGCTTGAAATAATCGACGAGAAGAATGCCAAGGTCATAGAACTTGGAGAAGAAACTGACAAAAAGAATGATTTGCTCTCCGCACTGATGGAAGAAAAGGCAAACCTTAATAACGAAAAAGAAGAAATCAAGGGCAGAATAAACGCCATTGAGGCCGTCGGCAGTAATTCCGCGACGCGCCGCACAGCGGTTTTGCAGGAGATAAAAGACGCCGAAGGTGAGATCGCCGAAAGCGAAGAAAAGACAAAAAATTATTCAAAAGAGATCACAGCTCTGCGTGAAGCAGTACAAAATCTGCAAAAAGAACACGCAGAAAAGCTTGCAAAGGCAAAAAAACTGCAAGACGAAACAAACGCCTTAAAAGATGTCTTTAATCAAAAGAACTCCGACTATAACCGCGCGTCGTCAAGGCTTTCAGTACTCCGAGATATGGAAAAGAATATGGAAGGCTACGGCGCAGGGCAAAAGGCGCTTTTGTCAGGGCGCTTCGGCGGTGATTTTGTGATACACGGCGTTGTGTCAAAGCTGATACGCCTTGACGATATGTATAGCACGGCAGTAGAGGCCGCAGTCGGTAACGGACTTCAAAATATCGTAGTTGAAACAGACGCCGACGCAAAAAAGGCGATTGACTGTCTTAAACGAAATAACCTCGGCAGAGTCACATTTTTGCCTGTGCAGTCGGTTTCGGGCAAAAAGTATGACTTCAGCTCTGATTTTTCACACTTCCAGGGCTTTTTGGGGACACTCAGCGATAAGGTTGAGTGCGACGGCAAGTTCCGTAGCATTGTTGACTTCCTGATGGGCAGAACTGCGTTGTTTGATAACGGCGAAAACGCGCTTTACGCTGCCAAAAGAACAGGCTATAAGTTCAGGATAACAACGCTTGACGGCGAGGTGTTAAACCCCGGCGGCTCTATTACGGGCGGCAGCCTTGCAAAGGGCGGCAGATTTTTGCAAAGAGGTAAAGAGATAAATTTGCTTGAAGAAGCTTGCCGCGATTTGCAAAAACAAATGGATAAAACGGAAAACACGATAGATAAAAATACCGAAGCTCTTTATAAATGGCGCGACGAGCTTGACGGTATTTCGGCAAAAATAACAGACGCCCAAAGCAGCCTTGTCAAGGTCGAAAGCGAAATGAGGATTGCAGAAAGCCTGATTTCTCGTGATAAGAATATGATAGAGCGCCTTAAGGCTGAACTTTTGCACATAGAAGAGAACAGTAAAAGCGCAAACAGTGAGACAGAATATCTTGCCAAAGCTGCAAAGGAAGTCGAAGAAAAGGCGGCGGCTTTGGAACAGAAGATTTCAGCCATGCGTGACGAGATAAGGCAAATCCTGTCGGAAAAGGAATCCGTTAATAAAGAAATAATAAGCATAAGAATTAAAATTTCTGAAATAAACAGCGAGATTGACATTAAAAATATGTCGCGCGACAGAGAAAGTCGCGAACAAACTTCGCGCGCGGAGGCTTTGAAGCGCTTGGAAGCCTTCATAACCGCAAGCCGCGAAAAAATCCGCGAGTATAAGCTAAATATTGAAAATAAACGCATCGCAATAAAAGAAGCTGACGGGCATATAGCCGTGTATAACGCGCAGATAAAAGAAATGATTGCTGCGCGCTCCGAGGCTGACAGCAGTATTATGAAGCTCAAAGAGGACACAATAAAGCAAAACGAGCTTGTAAACTCACTCAAGATAGAGCTTGACAGACTGCAAAACCGCATCGAAAAGGTAAAAACCCAGACAGACGAAATCATCAACCGCCTGTGGGACGACTATGAGATTGCGCCGAGCGCGGCAATTAGCGCAAAGCAGGAGATAAGCGACTTACCTGCGGCTAAAAAGAAGCTTGTCCAGCTCAAATCAGAAATGAAGGCACTTGGTAATATAAATCTCGATTCTGTTGAAGAATATAAAGAGGTGCGCGAGCGTTATACATTTCTGTCAGAGCAGATAAACGATATGGAAAGCTCCAAAAAAGAGCTCTTATCGCTTATAAAAGAGCTGACGGTTGAAATGACAAAGCAGTTTGCGGAAAAATTTGAGATAATAAATAAGAATTTTGCCGAAGTATTCACCGAGCTTTTCGGCGGCGGCAGTGCGGCACTTTCGCTGACGGATAATGAAAATATTCTGGAAAGCGGCATTGAAATTGATGTACGCCCGCCGGGCAAAAAGCTGCAAAGGCTCAGCCTATTGTCAGGCGGAGAGATGGCATTTACGGCGATAGCATTGCTTTTTGCGATACTCAAGGTGCGCGCAACGCCGTTTTGTATTCTTGACGAGATAGAGGCGGCGCTTGATGATAATAACATTGACCGCTTTGGGCAGTATGTCAAAAAATTCTCGGATAAAACGCAGTTTATCATAGTCACGCATAGGCGCGGAACAATGGCGGCGGCAGATATTTTGTACGGGGTCACAATGCAAGAAAAGGGAATATCAAAGCTTTTAACAATGCGGCTTGACGATGTTGAGACAGATAAGGAGTAATAAAATTGGACGAGGTATTTGAACCACAGGAAAACGGAGTAAAAGAAAAAACAGGCTTTTTTTCAAGGCTTAAAAACGGGCTTTCCAAGACGAGACAGGCGATTTCCGAGAGCGTTGACAATGTGTTAAAAACATTTGTTGCAGTTGATGACGATTTGCTTGACGAGCTTGAAGAAGCCCTTATAGGCGCGGACATAGGCGCGCAGACGGCTATGGATATTATTGACGAACTGCGTGACAAGATAAAAAGTGATAGGATAAAGGACGCGGACGGGGTCAAAGCCGCACTAAAGGACATCATAGCCTCAATGCTTGAAGGCAAAGGTGAACTGCTTGACTTGTCAGGTAAGCCTTCGGTCATACTTGTAATAGGCGTCAACGGCGTAGGCAAGACGACAAGTATCGGCAAAATTGCATCACACCTTAAGAAAGAAGGCAAATCGGTGCTCCTTGCCGCGGCAGATACATTCCGTGCCGCCGCCGTAAACCAGCTCAAGATATGGGCTGACCGCGTAGGTGTTGACATTGTTCAGGGCGCGGAGGGTGCAGACCCTGCTTCTGTTATATTTGACGCCTGCACCGCGGCCAAAAAGCGCGGAGCAGATGTATTGATATGCGATACGGCAGGCAGACTGCATAATAAGAAAAACCTGATGGAAGAACTCAAAAAGATTTACCGTATTATAGATAAAGAAATGCCCGGCTCGTCAAAGGAGACACTTCTTGTGCTTGACGCGTCAACGGGGCAAAACGCGCAGATTCAGGCAGAGATGTTTTCGGAGACTGCCGATATTACGGGCATTATACTCACCAAGCTTGACGGAACCGCAAAGGGCGGTATAGTCGTTTCGATTTCAAATACGCTCAATATTCCCGTCAAGTTTGTCGGCGTCGGAGAAGAGGCCGAAGATTTACAGCCGTTTTCTCCGCAGGAGTTTGTCAACGCATTGTTTGATGAAGGGACTGATTGATATAGTTAAAAACGGTAGAAGGTTCAAAAAGCTTGCTACGGCACTTGCGGTTTTAATAGCAGTTGTTTTGGTACTCATTATTGCCGTTAATTTTGTAGCCGAAATTATCGAAATCAAAGAAATAGGCTACGAGAGCATCTACTTTAAAAATATGAGTACAAAGCTTGCTATATGGAGTGCGTCTTTTGCGTTTTTGTTTGTTTTGTTTTATATCAACCTTCTTTTTGTAAGGCGTATAACGCGTAAGACGAGCGCGGCAGATGTGCTTTCAAAAAAAAAGTTTTTACCTGCAATATTGGCCGCAGTGATGGCAGCGGTTGCAGGCAGTATTGCCTGCGCCAAAATTTATCCGCACTATCTGCCGTTTTATTCAAGCGTAGATTTTAATCAGGTCGATCCGATATTTTTGCAAGATGTAGGATACTATATTTTTAAAAGACCTTTCCTTACGGCGGTTTGCCGCGCGTTTGGAAATGTTATGCTGTTTCAGGCGGTTTATACGGCGGCGGCATATCTTTTCTGCTATCTCAGAAGCGACATATATTCGTATAAAGAGATGTTTAAAGAAAAAAGCATTATGACGCATCTTATTACAAATATAATAATTTATTTTGTGATTATCGCAGTTTCTTTTAAGTTTACATCAGAAAATATCCTCTACGGTACATTTGGAGGCTTAAACGGCGCAGGCTTTACAGATGTTTTTGTTTGGCATAATGTTTATAAGGTTGCGCCGATAGGTATGATTTTGGTTGTTGTTTTGACAATTATATTTATTACAAAGGGCAAAATAAAGGGCGCGGTCATATCCGTGCTTATAGTCCCTGCCGTGTGGATTTTAACGCTTGCTGCATCGCTCGTTGTTCAGCTCGCGTTTGTTAAGCCGTATGAAGTCTCGATGCAAAGCCAATATATCGGATTCAATATCGATGCTACAAGGAGGGCATTTGCGCTCAATAATGTGGAAGAACGCGAGTACCCTGCCGATGATGATTTGACATACGAAGATATAAGAGCCAACGCGTCAACTGTTGATAATATCAGGATTTTGGATATTACTCAAACCTTGACCGCAACAAATTCAATACAGGGATTGAGGACATTTTATACATTTACCGATACGGATATTATAAATCTTGAGATTTCGGGCAAAAAAACTGCGGTAATGGTTGCTACAAGAGAGTTTGACGCTGATAAGCTGCCTGATTCCGCAAAAAGCTATATAAATAAAAGGCTCAGATACACTCACGGCTACGGAATAGTAGCAAATCCCGTCAACACCGCAACGGAAGAAGGTCAGCCCGAATATTTGATAAAGGATATACCTGTATATTCCGAGGAGGGCGCGCCGCAAATAACCCAACCGCGCATTTACTACGGAGAAATGACAAACGACTATGTAATAGTCGGCAGCACCTATAAAGAGCTGGATTATATGGAGGGCGACTCGTCTGCTGAATTCACATACGAAGGCAGCGGAGGCATTGGACTCAACTTTTTGAACCGCGTGATTTTTTCTGTTAAAGAGGCTGACCCGATGATGCTTATGTCAGGGTATATTACAAGCGATTCGCGTATGCTGACAAACCGTAATATTTTAAATAGGGTACGCAAGGTTATGCCGTTTTTGACATTTGATAACGACCCGTATATCGTCATAGACAGTGACGGAAGCATAAAGTGGGTTATAGACGCGTATACAACCTCAAATCAGTTTCCGTATTCGCAGACATATAAGGGGATAAATTATATCAGAAATTCCGCTAAGGCGATTGTTGACCCGTATAACGGAACGGTTGATTTTTATATAACCGACCCTTCTGATCCTCTTATAGCAGTGTATAGCCGTATGTATCCGGGAGTATTCAAGGAGGGATTGCCACAGTATCTTGCAAGTCAGATGCGCTATCCCGAGTATATCTTTAATATCCAGTCAGATGTTTATAAGATGTACCATATGTCGGAGCCGGAGGCATTTTATTCAAAGTCTGATGTCTGGGTCACAGCAAAAGAAAAATATATGTCGGGCGACACCGTTAATGTGTCTCCGTATTATAACCTTATGCGCGTTGACGAGATGGGCGGCGAGGAGCTTGTGTTAATGCAGCCTTATACGCCGCAGGGTAAGGAAAACCTCGTCGCGTGGATTGCCGCACGCTGCGATACGGCAAATTACGGCAAAATGATAGCGTATAAGTTTCCAAAAGGGCGCACGGTCTACGGTACGCTGCATATAGAAAATAAGATAGATAACGACCCTGCAATATCAAAAGAAATTTCACTTTGGGATCAGGGTGGTTCAAGCGTTGTAAAGGGTAATTTGCTTGTAATACCGATACACGACTCGCTTTTGTATGTTGAGCCTGTTTATATCACGGCGCAGAACTCTGCCGCACTGCCGGAGGTCAAGAGGATCGTTGTGGCGTTTGGAGATAAGGTCACGATGCAGCCGACTTTAAGAGAGGCGCTTGAGGTGATTTTCGCGAACAAATCGCCTGCCGAGCACCGTACGGAAGAAGAAAAAACAGTTGAAGAACTGATAGACGAGACGATAGAAAAGTATAACGAAATGCGCGCGTACAGTGAAAGCGGACAGTTCAAGCAGTTTGGTAAAGCGCTTGACGATATAGGCAAACTGCTCGGAGAGATCGAAGAAAAACAGGCAGAAGAAAATCCCACGGAACAGGAAGAAGACCTGCCAAAGGAAAAGACAGAGGAATAAACAGCCTGCAAGAACGGGGTGTGTTTGGTTTGGATAAAAATTTAGAAATGGCGCATAAAATAGCCGAAGCCGTTTCTGAAAAATCAGGCGAGGCGTATTTTGTCGGCGGATATGTGCGCGATTTGCTCAGAGGCGAACAGAATAAAGATATAGATATAGAGATACACGGCGTCACACCAAAGGAGCTTGAGAGTATTCTCGATTCACTCGGACAGCGCATAAACATAGGAGAGAGCTTTGGCATTTATGCGCTTAAAGGCTACTCCATAGATATAGCTATGCCGCGCCAAGAAAAGCTAATAGGAAAGGGCCACAGGGATTTTGATATATGCGCAGACCCTTTTATTGGTGCAAAAAAGGCCGCAATGCGCCGTGATTTTACGGTAAACGCCATGATGCAGAATATACTAACGGGCGAGGTATTAGACTTTTTCGACGGCGGTGACGATTTAAAAAATAAGGTCATACGCCATGTAAATAACGAAGCATTTTGCGAGGATTCCCTTCGCGTGTTGCGCGCGGCGCAGTTTGCCGCGCGTTTTGAATTTGAGATAGCAGACGAAACCGTTGAACTTTGCAAAACGATAGACCTTTCCGCTCTTTCAAAGGAGCGCGTTGCAGAGGAGCTTTATAAAGCGCTTTTAAAAGCCGAAAAGCCGTCTTTGTTTTTTACAAGCCTTCAAAAAATGAACGCACTTTCTCCGTGGTTTGACGAGGTTTTCGCGCTCATCGGGGTAGAGCAGAATAAACGCTACCACGCAGAGGGCGATGTTTGGAATCATACAATGATGACGCTTGACGCGGCGGCGTCGCTCCGCAGTAATGTAAAAAATCCGCGTGGTTTTATGCTTTCGGCGCTGACGCACGACTTTGGCAAGGCACTATGTACCGAAGTCGTAAACGGACAGATTAAGTCCCACGGACACGAAATAATAGGTCTGCCTTTAGTCGATAAATTTTTGCACAGAATAACAAATGAACGCGCACTGATACAGTATGTAATGAATATGACGGAGCTTCATATGGAGCCTAATAAGCTTGTGGCGGATAATTCGTCTGTTAAGGCGACAAACAGGCTCTTTGATAAATCCCGCGAGCCGCTTGATTTGATTTATCTCGCCACAGCAGACAGTATGGGGCAAATCACGGAAGTCAAATCCCCCTCAAGACTTGACTCTTTGCTTGACAGGCTTCAAATATTTGAACAGACGATGCAGCTTCCGTATGTAACGGGCAAAGACCTGATAGACGCAGGGCTTGCGCCCGATAAGGATTTTTCGGAGATTCTCGGCTACGCGCATAAGCTGCGCCTTGCAGGGGTGGAAAAGGAAAGCGCACTCAAGCAAACATTGGCGTACGCAAGTAAACAGGGAGGAGATAAAAAATGAGTGCTTCGGAATTAAAAAAAATAATTGATAAATCAGATAATATCGTTTTTTTCGGGGGAGCGGGAGTTTCGACCGAGAGCGGTATTCCCGATTTCAGAAGTCGGGACGGACTGTATAACCAAAAATATAAATTTCCGCCCGAGGAGATTTTGAGCCATACTTTTTTTATGAATAGAACAGAAGATTTTTATGAATTTTATAAGGATAAAATGAACTGCCTTGAGTATGAGCCAAATATAACGCATAAGGCTCTGGCAACGCTTGAAAGGCAAGGCAAGCTCAAAGCCGTTGTCACGCAAAATATTGACGGACTGCACCAAAAGGCAGGCTCAAAAAATGTTTTTGAACTGCACGGCAGCGTGCTGCGTAACTATTGTATGAAATGCGGTAAATTTTACGGCGCGGAATATGTTTTTGAAAGCGATGATACTGTTCCGAAGTGCGAATGTGGAGGAATTATCAAGCCTGATGTCGTCTTGTATGAAGAAAGCCTTGATTCAGATGTCCTTGACGGAGCAATCAGCGCAATCGCCTCTGCCGATTGCCTCGTAGTAGCAGGGACATCTCTCACGGTCTATCCCGCGAGCGGTTTGATAAATTATTACAAAGGGAGTGAATTGATTTTAATTAACAGAGATATAACTCCGTATGATAATAAAGCGAATGTTGTAATACACGATTCGCTCGGCAATGTGTTTAATTATGTTTTTTAAGCACATTATAAAATGCAAATAAACCGCTACGATAATATGACTGAGAGAGAAATTTATGAATATAAAAAGTAAAATACTGAATTTAATTTTTCCTTCCAAATGCATTGTTTGCGGCGAAATTATTGAAAACGATCAAATTGCGATATGTAAAGAATGTATAAAAAAGATTGAATTTAACAAAAGAAAGTGCCGCATATGCGGTAAGCCGCTTGATACGGTTTACGGAGAAATGATATGTTTTCGCTGCAAAAGAGTAAGACGACCCTTTGCGATGGCATTTGTGCCGTTTATTTATAAAGGCAATGTGAGAACGGCAATCAAAAGGTATAAATTTTATCACAAAATATCGTTTTACAAAACTTTTGCATATTTTATCTTTGAAGAAATACAAAAGAGCGGTTATGTTCCCGACATAGTTACATATGTGCCGGTGCATTTTACAAGACTGGGAGAGAGGGGCTTTAACCAATCAAAGCTTGTGGCAAGGGAGCTTGCATCTTTGCTTGGAGCAAGGCTTGTGCCAACGCTTAAAAAAGTAAAGCGTACCAAACCGCTTTACGGAATGGCGGCACGCGAGCGCGAAAATACTGTAAGAGGCTCATTTGCCTGCAAAAAAGAAATCGGTGACTGCCGCAGGATTTTAATTGTAGATGATATTATAACGACGGGGGCTACGCTTTCGGAATGTACAAAAATACTTAAAAATCTGACAAATGCTGAAATTTCTATTGCTGTTATCGCAGCGGCAGAATAGAATGTATTTGCAGGATTAAAGCCGGTACTGATCCGGCTTTTTTGGAACATAAGAAATTACAAAAAAGCGGGGCAAAATGCTCCGCTTAAATTTTTAGTTTACTTCTTTTATGCTTATCTTTCTGGTATGTTGTGTATGGAACCATTCCTTTTTATTTTTGTTGATAATTCCGATAACGGTAATCGGCACCCATGTAAGGGAATAGAAGAAATATGTCATATACAGCCATATCAGCTTAAAGTTAAGCTTACGCTTTTCAAGCCATATAACAAGCGGCGTGTAAAGGAACTGTACAGTTACAAACAGATACCACAGAATAGGTGACGGGAAAATATAGCTTATCTGGAAAAATCCAATATCACCGGTAGGATAAGCCGTTTGTATCCAGCACATCATTGTAATAAGTCCCATCATAAGAATTCTGACCGGCTGGAGGAGATATACAGCGCAGTCAACGGGCGACCACTTCTTTTCGACTATTGCCTTACGCAGAAGCGGTCCTACAAATCTCGAAGCAACATCTGAATGACCTTGCATCCAGCGCACTCTCTGCTTCCACGACTGGCTGAAGGTAAGTGGCTTTTCGTCGTAAACGACTGCGTTCTTTGCATATGAAACCTTATAGTCGTTCAAGACGAGTTTCATTGTGAATTCCATATCCTCCGTCAGGCAAGTTGCCTGCCAGCCTATTTTGCGGAGAACATCTGTTAGAATTGCAAAGCCTGTTCCGCACAACTGACATGAAAGATTAAGGTTATATCTTGAATACTGGAACAGCTTGTTTACTGCCCAAAACGAAATCGTATATGCCGAAGTTATCCAAGAGTCAAACGGGTTTTTGCTGTCTATGTAGCCCTGAACTACCTCAAAACCCTGCTGATGCTTTTTATTCATTTCTTTAAGGAAGTTCTTGTCAACGATGTTATCCGCGTCAAAAATGGCGATGGAATCGTATTTTTTGTCCATCTCATATAATTTTGCAAACATCCATTCAAGCGCAAAACCTTTTCCGCGCTCTGTTTTGTTTTCGCGTTCATATACAAGCGCGCCTGCGTTGCGGGCAAGCTCGGCTGTGTTGTCTGTGCAGTTATCAGCTATAACAAAAACATCATAAGCCTCGCGCGGATAGTCAAGGGAGAGAAGACTCTCTACCATATTCTCAATAACTGCCGCCTCATTATGCGCGGCTACAACAAGCGCAAATGAATATGTTTTGTCCGTCAAAAGCGGCTTTTCTTTTTTGTTAAACCATGCAAAAAGCGAGATTGTAAAATAGTACGCGCCAAAAGCGAAAAATACAATCTGCAAAATAACACTGATAATAAACATCACGGGATGCTCCATTTTCATCAGCCTTTCTTAACTAATTGATTTATTCAACTTCGATATTTTACACCAATTTTTTGTAAAAATCAATATTTTTTTAAAAATTTTTAAGTCATTACGGCAGGGGCTTCGCCTTCAACTTCGGATGTGTATTTTTCAAGCTCTTCCTGCTCAAGAACTTTATATGCGATTTTTCCTACAAGCGTCTTGGGGAGCTGTTCGCGGGCTTCAATATCATACGGCATAGCGTATCTTGCAATATTTTTGCGGCAATGTGCAAAAAGCTCCTTTTTTAACTCGGGCGTGAACTCATAACCCTCCTTAAGAACTATAAACGCTTTTACCTTTTGCATTTTGTAAGGGTCGGGAACACCTATAACACAGCTTGCCGAAACAGCAGGGTGGGAATTTATTATACTTTCAAGCTGTGAAGGATAAACATTATATCCGCTTGTTATAATCATTCTTTTAATGCGCTGCTTAAAGTATATAAATCCGTCAGAATCCATAACGCCCAGGTCGCCCGTGTGTAAATATGTCTTGCCGTCTGAATGAACACGCAGCGTGTCGGCGGTTTCGTCAGGGCGTTTGACATATCCGAGCATAACCGTAGGACCGGAGATACAGATTTCGCCCTCCGCACCGTAGGGGAGTTCCTCGCTTGTTTCAATGTCGCAAATCTTATAAACGGTATCGGGGAACGGAACGCCTATCGAGCCTTCACGCGCCTCGGATACGGGGGTAAGACAGCTTGCCGCAACACATTCGGTTGCTCCGTAGCCTTCGCGTACAGGTACTGGTGAGCCGTGGCTGAAAAGAAAATCGTCAAAGCGTCTCTTTAAATCAACCGAGAGGCTGTCTCCGCCCGAAAATACACCGCGCAGGCAGGAGAGGTCAATGTTGTCTATATCGGGGTTTCTTAATATGGCTTCAAAAAGCGTCGGGACGCCTGCAATAAAATTGGGCTTTTTCTTTTTTATAAGCTTTGCATAGCTTTCGGCGTTAAAGCGAGGTACAAGAATACTCGCACAGCCGTATATAAGCATAGTGTGTATGCAAACGCCGAGCCCGAAGCCGTGGAAAATAGGCAGGACCGCAAGCATAGCGTCGCCGGGCTTTACGCAGTCGCCCATTTCTTTTGTCTGTATAGCAAGCGCGTTAAAGTTCAAATTTGAAAGAAAAATACCCTTTGTCGTGCCTGTTGTTCCACCGCTGTATAGAATAGCGGCAGGGTCGGAGCCTTTCTTTTTTACAATATATTCTCCGTTATATTCATATCCCTTTTTCAGAAAATCATTCCATTTAATTATTTCAGGTCTTTCGGGAACAGGTGGGATTTTTCTGCCTTCTGTAAGCGCGTAGCCTATCTTCATTAAAGCAGGCAGTTCATCAGAAACTGATGTTATAATAAGATTTTTAACAGATACCTTATCGCATACCTTTGCAATTTTGGGATAAAACTGGTCAAGCGTTAACAGGGTAGAGCTTTCTGCGGTTTTTATGTAAAACTCAATTTCGCCCTCGCTTGACAGCGGGTGAATAATACTCGCCGTTGCACCGCAGAGATTTGCCGCGTAAAACATGATTACAGCCTGCGGAGTGTTTGGCATACATATTGTAATGCTTTCGCCCTCCTTAACGCCTATAGCGCAAAGAGCCTTTGCTGCAGTATGTACCGACTCCGTAAGTTCTGTATAACTTGTCTTTTTGCCCATAAAATCAAGCGCGGTATAATCAGGATACTTGCTTGCGGTAGCTTCTACCAAGTCGTACATCGTGCAATCGGGATAGTCTATTGTTTTAGGTGTATTGCCGTAGTATTTAAACCACGGGAAATTAGTCATAATTTACCTCCTCATTTGCAGGACGATCCAAAAGTTCAGGATTTTCCAACAAATGCTTTAAGAGCTTTACTGTCTTTGAATAATAATACCCGTCGGCAATTCGTTCATCAAGAGTTATACCGAGGTCAAGGACTTCACGCATACCTGTAAAGCCGTTGTCATCAAACTGCGGCGCTTTGTACTTTTCACCTATTACCAAAAATATGGAGTTTGTGCCGCGGTTTGCAAGGTGATGATAGCCTGCGTGAAGCTTTATGCTGCCCAGATTTGTTATAAATACAGAAGTCTGGTGAGGGTCTTCTTTAGCGAGCCAATCGGGGAGCATACCGTGGTAATCAAGCCAATTTAATATCCGTACAACAAACCTGAGAATCGGGCGTGGTATTTTTGTAAGCATACCCATCATATTTGTAGTATGGTCTGCGCCGTCATTGTTGGAACGCTCGCGGCTGACCTTTTCACAAATTGCGTTGTGTATCGTATCTATGGTTGAATCGGGAGGGCACTTAAGAAATATCAAAAGCTCGCCGCCGTCATCGGCAAAGATACGCTTTGCAACAAAGGACATTATAAAGTCCTTGCGCTGATACAGCCTGTGACCGCAGATAAAGCGGTTCATATGCGGTCTTAATGTAACTGTTTTAGCAATCGCTGCGGCTATAACATGGAATATTGTGTATTTATATGCAGGGTTGCCCTCGTTTTTCTTTTCAAGAAATTTATTTATGTTGGTAATGTCGATAGTTTCACTAATAAATGCTTCGTTATCCGCCCTGTTCGGCAATATAAAAGGCGTGAAAGCGTGCATCGGGTCTGCGTCACGGACAAAGTAGGCATCACGCCTGTCTCCGCGCCGCTTTTTCTGTTGTTCCATAAAACTCACCCTTCTTACATTATTATTCATACTATACTTTATACTATTGTTCACAATTTGTCAATATTTTGGGGCAAAAAAATTTTTTTCAAAAATAGTTGACAAACGCAAATCAGTGTAGTATAATATCTAAGTAATAAGCAGAGCAGCGCTCTCACCGTACGGCAAACGGGCTTGTACGGTAAATATTCTTTTTTAAGGATTTTGTGCGCTGCTTTTGGGCGCATTTTTTGTTGCCCGTAAAACTTCGGAGGTGTTTTAAATAGGTAAAGAAATGTTAATCAATGAGGAAATTCGCGATAAAGAAGTTCGCCTTATTGACAGTGACGGGTCGCAGCTCGGTATTATGAGTGCTAAAGAAGCACTTGACAAGGCATATGAGAAGAATCTCGACCTTGTTAAAATTGCACCTCAGGCAACTCCGCCGGTTTGTAAAATCATGGATTACGGCAAGTACAAATTTGAAGCGGGTAAGCGTGAGAAGGAAGCAAAAAAGAATCAAAAGGTTGCCGTTGTCAAAGAAGTGAGATTATCACCTTCGATTGACGAACACGACTTTAATACCAAGCTGAATCACGCTGTTAAATTCCTTAAAAACGGAGATAAGGTAAAGGTTACTGTCCGTTTTCGCGGCAGAGAGCTTCATCACGCGTCTCTCGGAGAGGACATACTTAACAAATTCGCCGAACAAATTAAAGAAACAGGCAATATAGACAAGATGCCAAAGCTGGAAGGTCGTTTTATGACTATGTTTATTTCGCCTAAATAATAATATAAAAAGGAGAGAAGAATTATGCCAAAACTTAAAACTCACAGAGGCGCGGCAAAGCGTTTCAATATTACCAAGAACGGCAAAATTAAAAGAGGTAAGGCTTACAAGAGCCATATTCTTACTAAGAAATCCACAAAGAGGAAGAGAAACCTGCGTAAGATTTCGTACGCTTCTATTCCGAACGCTAAAACAATCAAGAAACTTATACCGTATAAATAAGGAGGGGTATTTATGGCTCGCGTAAAAGGCGCAATGATGACAAAGAAAAGACGCAATAAAATTTTAAAGCTTGCAAAGGGCTATCGCGGCGCAAGCTCAAGATCTTTCCGTATAGCTAATCAGGCTGTTATGAAGGCTCTTGTATATGCATATGTAGGAAGAAAACAGAGAAAAAGAGATTTCCGCAGACTCTGGATAACCAGAATCAGCGCAGGTGCTAAACAGAATGGTATGAACTATTCAACACTTATGAACGGTCTTAAGAAAGCCGGCATCGAAATAAACAGAAAAATGCTTTCTGAAATCGCTATAAGCGACCCTGCCGCTTTCACGGCTCTTACCGAAAAGGCAAAGGCTGCTCTGTAATATGACTTAAACCGCAAAAATTCCGTGTTTTTGCGGTTTTTTGTATAATGATTTAGGGGGTACTATGGAAACATTAGGTGCTTCAAACAAACGGGTAAAATTGCTTAAATCGCTGTCGCATAAATCTGCGCGTTATAAAGAGGGGCTTGTCTTTCTTGAAGGCGGCAGATTAGTGCGCGATTCCGCACGCTACGGCGCGGAAGTAAAGTCCGTATTTTACAACGAGGGATATGACGGAGAGCTTTTTGAGGCAGACGAAAGCTTTGTTTTGCCTGAAAAGGTTTTTGATTCGTTGACCGATACGGTGACGCCGCAAGGCGTATGCGCCGTTGCAAAAATGCCAAAGAAATCGGACAATGTAGCGGAGGGTATCAAATCAAACCTCATTGTTTTATGTGACAATGTTCGCGACCCCGGAAATATGGGAACGGTTATCCGCACGGCTCACGCATTTGGTGCAGGCGCACTGCTTATAACAGAAGGCTGCACCGACCCGTTCGGATTAAAGTGCGTCAGAGCTTCGATGGGCAGTGTGTTTGCAATAGACATTGTGCAGACAGATTTAAAAAAACTGCAATTGCTCAAAGAAAAAGGCTGGAGCCTTGCGGCAGGCATCTTGGGTGATGACTGCGTACCGCTTCCCAAAGCTGATTTTTCAGGCAAGACGATACTTGCGGTGGGGAGCGAGGCCGACGGAATTTCGGACAATACTGCGGCATTGTGCGACTTGAAGGTCAAAATCCCTATGTATAACGGCGCGGAGAGCTTTAATGCGGCTGTTGCGGCAGGTATTATGATGTACGAATACCGCAGACAAAATTCCTGAAAAATATTGACACTTTATATTAAAAAATATATAATAAGTATATATAAATATATCGGGGGACGGAATTTTGAAATTCGATAACAAAAATATTGATCTTTCAATTTTATATAAGGCTTTTGCCTCGCTTCAAAACGAAAGTGAGATTGAATCATTTTTGTATGATATATGCACCGAAACGGAGCTTATCGCGATGGCGCAAAGAATTTTGGTTGCCAAAATGCTTACAGAAAAGGAAAATTATTCAACAATAGTTGAAAAAACAAGGGCATCAAGCACTACTGTTTCAAGGGTTTCAAGGTTTTTAAACAAAGATGGGGCAGGAGGTTACAAAATGGTTTTGGAAAGGCTTTCTGACGAAGATGTATAACGAATTTGC
The DNA here is from genome assembly GCA_017450025.1 of Clostridia bacterium. Taxonomy (GTDB): domain Bacteria; phylum Bacillota; class Clostridia; order UMGS1883; family UMGS1540; genus RGIG3586. The sequence goes on from JAFSYJ010000021.1 coordinate 26,532, forward strand.
CTCGGTTTATGACCTGTTTATTGATGTTGATTATAAAAAAATCGCCGCGTTTTACAGTGAGGTTTTCCGTAAGCTTGATATAAGCCCCGAACTTGTCCTTGACCTCGGCTGCGGTACGGGAACGCTCACAGGTGAGCTTAAAAATATGGGATACGACGCTTTCGGCGTTGATATGTCAGAAAATATGCTCGCGATAGCAAAGGAAAAGCATCCTGATATTTTGTTCATAAATCAGGATATGCGTGAGCTTGACTTGTATGGAACATGCGGCGCTATCGTAAGTAGTCTTGACTGTTTAAACTACATTTCAGACAAAAGCGATTTGGAACATATTTTTAGACTGTGTGCGAACTTTCTCGATGACGGCGGCGCGTTTGTTTTTGATGTTTCGAGCGAATATAAGCTGTCAAACGCAATAGGCAACGAGACATTTGTAATGGAAAATGACACCTGCTTCGGCGTTTGGGAAAACGAATATAAACCGCCGTATCTTAATATGTGCCTGAACTTTTTTGTAAAATCAGGCGAAATATATACGCGGTTTGAAGAACAGCAGACCCAACGGGCGTGGAAGCGGCACGAGCTTACTTCTGCTGCCGAAGGTGCGGGCTTTGAGGTTTGTGGCGTTTATAACGGATTTTCGTTTGCACCGCCGGATGATACGGCAGAGCGCGAGGTTTATGTTCTTTTAAAGGAGAAGCACGAATGACGGTTTTTGTTATAGGCGGCGGCGCGGCAGGAATGATGGCGGCCGCAAAAGCGGCAGAGCGCGGCCACAGCGTTTATATTTTGGAGCATAATAAATTTTTAGGCAGAAAGCTCAGAATAACGGGAAAAGGCCGCTGCAATATGACAAATTCGGGTGAAGTAATTCCGAATATCGTCTCAAACGGCAGGTTTCTTTACAGTGCATTAAGCAGATTTTCAAATACGGACACGGTTGAATTTTTTGAAAATTTAGGCGTGCCGACAAAGGTGGAACGCGGAGGCAGGGTGTTTCCGCAGTCCGATAAGGCGGAAGATGTAGTATCTGCATTTACCGCATATTTAAAAAGATTGAATGTTAAAAAATTTCAGATAGATGTTAAAGATGTTGCCACGCGCGACGGTATTGCCGTCGGGGTACGGACAAAAGACGGCAAGGCGTACCGCGCAGATGCGGTCATAATCGCAACGGGCGGTGTAAGCTATCCGCAGACAGGCTCGACAGGTGACGGATACAAAATGGCAAAAAAGCTCGGCCACACAATTGTCGCGCCGAGGCCTTCACTTGTGCCGCTTGTGTCTGACGATTTGTTTTGCCGCGAGATGCAGGGTCTGACGCTTAAAAATGTCGTACTGCGTGCCGATGAAGGTGGCAAAGAAGTGTTTTCGGAAATGGGAGAAATGCTATTTACTCATTTTGGAATAAGCGGACCTCTTACACTGTCCGCGTCTTGCCATATTGGCAATCCCGCCGACACAGATGTAATTATTGATTTAAAGCCAGCCCTTACGGAAGAAGCACTTGAAGCGAGAATAGAGCGCGACTTCAGAGAATTTGCAAAAAAGGATTTTATAAATTCGCTCGGACTTCTCTTGCCGAATAAAATGATTGAGCCTGTCGTAAGGCTTTCAGGGATAGAACCACACAAAAAAACAGCGCAAATTTCAAATGTGGAAAAGCGGCAGCTTTGTCAGCTTTTAAAGAACTTTAAAGTTAAAATCCGCGACTTTGCGCCGATAGAGCAGGCGATTATTACACGCGGCGGCGTGAGCATTAAGGAAATCAACCCCAAAACAATGGAGTCAAAGCTCGTCAAAGGCGTTTATTTTGCGGGCGAGGTAATAGATGTTGATGCCTATACGGGCGGATATAACCTGCAGATAGCTTTTTCAACGGGAGCGGTTGCAGGAGAAAGTGTGTAATTATGGATAATTCAAAAATCGGAAGCCGCGAGGTGTGCGAGGCGGCAATAAGACTTGCAATAACAGAAAACCGCGAAGACGAACAGGCGGAAAAGCAAAAACTGCGTGAGGAGAGAAATATCCTTACCGCGGCGTCTGACTTTGGCGGTGAATTTTTAAACGGCGTAAGTAAAATAATTGAACGCGCGCTTGTTGCGGCACGGCGCGAGGGACTTATCGACGATTCACACGCCGAGGAGGGCGCTGTTGCGGGAGCTGCCATGTCTGCGGTCAACCAGATAGTCCAAAAGGCAATGGGGCTTAATGTAGGCGGCAAGATAGCCGTAGCGCGCAGCGGTGACCATGTTTGCGTATGTATTTTCTTGGGGATAGGCGTTTTAAGCCTTAATGAAATGTCGATAGCCATAGGTCACAGAGCAATCTGAATAAAGGAGCATTCACAATGAATATTGCAATAGCAGTTGACGGCCCTGCAGGTGCAGGCAAGAGTACAATTTCAAAGGCGGCGGCGGAAAGGCTCGGTTTTTTGTATATCGATACGGGGGCTATGTACCGCGCAGCGGCACTTTATGTTGTGGAACACGGCAAAGACGCGGCTAATGAGGACGATGTTAAACTCCTCTTGCCAGAAATTGACATAGATTTGCGCGACGGCAAGGTTTATCTTTGCGGCGATGATGTGACGGGCAAAATCAGAACGCCCGAAATATCTGTCGCTTCGTCAAACATTGCTGTTTTTCCGTGCGTGAGGAACAAGCTTTGCGCACTGCAACGCGAAATGGCAAAAAGGCAGTCGGTTATTATGGACGGCAGAGATGTGGGAACTTATGTTTTGCCCGACGCCGAGGTCAAGGTCTTTCTCACGACCAGCGCCGAGGTACGCGCGCAAAGACGCCTTAAAGAACTGCAAGAAAAGGGTATAGAATCGTCTTATGACGAAGTCCTTTCGGATATACAGTATAGAGATAAAAACGATTCTACGCGTAAAATGGCGCCACTTAAAAAGGCCGACGACGCGGTGGAACTTGATACGGGTAATCTTACCATTGACGAGTCAATTGAGGCTCTTATTTCAATCTATAAGGAGAAAACAAATGCTTAGGGACATATTTTTGTGGCCTGTCAGACTTTTTATGTACCTTATATTTAAAGTACAAGTTGCAGGAATTGAAAATGTACCTCAAACAGGCGGCTGTATAATCGCGGCAAATCACCTGTCATTTTGGGACCCTGTTTTCATAACCTGTTTTTTAAACAAACGCAGGATATGCTTTCTTGCAAAGGCGGAGCTTTTTAAATTCCCGCTGTTTGCGCTTGTGCTTAAAAACCTCGGTGCTGTGCCTGTTTACCGCGGTTCACGCGATGCAGGTACGCTTATGTACGCCATAAGACATTTAAAAAGCGGCAAGGTGCTTGGAATATTCCCCGAGGGAACAAGGGCGCGTAACGGAAAGAAAACAACTGCCAAGCGCGGTACAATAAAAATGGCAAAAGCGGCAAGCGTGCCTGTTGTACCTGTTCATATTAAGGCGTCATACAAGATTTTTTCTAAAATTTCCTTGACGGTTGGCGAGCCCTTGTATTATAACGGAGATTATTCCGACAGCGACATCGCGACCGAAAGCAACGCGCTTTTAGAGCATATTTACGCATTGGGGAGTTAATAAGATGAATATTGAGCTTGCAAAAAGCGCAGGGTTTTGCTTTGGTGTTTCAAATGCCGTAAAGATGGCCGAAGAAGAAGCAAAAAAGGGTATAATATATACATTAGGACCAATAATTCATAATAAGCACGAAACTGACCGCCTTGACAGGCTCGGGATTAAAATTATCGGAGATGTTTCCGAACTGCCCGAAGGCGCACGGGTGCTAATACGCAGTCACGGCGTATCGCTTGCCGTTGAAAATGCTCTTAAGGCAAAAAACGCCGAAATTTACGACGCAACCTGTCCCTTTGTAAAAAAAATCCATAACATAGCGTCGGAATATTCACAAAAGGGATATACTATTATAATCGTAGGTAATAAAAATCACCCCGAGGTGTTGGGAATTGCAGGACGATGCAAAAAAAGTTTTGTGATTTCTCCAGATTCCGAAGCACCCGATTTGTCTGAGTTTGACAGGGTTTGTGTCGTCAGCCAGACAACAGCTAAAGAAAAAAATTACAAAAAAATTACTAATTTTATAAAAAACACTTGCAAAGATGCAGTGATTTTTGATACAATATGTAAAGCGACGCAAAAACGGCAGGAAGAAGCTGCCGAAATTGCATCGCACAGTGATACATTTATTGTAATAGGAGATAAAAACAGTTCAAATACGCGATCATTGGCACAGGTTGCTGCAGATGTATGCAAAAATGTTTACCAAATCGAAGACGCAAACGGTCTTAAAAATGTGAATGCGTATGGCTTGATTGGGATCACAGCAGGGGCTTCGGCGCCTGATTGGATAATTAAGGAGGTTTTAAAAACAATGGAAGAAACGAAAAGAGATGAGCTCAGCTTTGCTGAGGAAGTAGAAAAAACACTAATTACTTTAAATACAGGAGATGTGGTTCGCGGTACCGTTATAGATGTTACCCCTACTGAGGTATATGTAAGCCTTGCATATAAAGCTGACGGCGTTATACCGGCGTCGCAGATTTCTGATGACCCGTCGGTTAAGCCTGCTGATAAGTTTAAAATAGGTGACGAAGTAGAAGCGTTTGTTTACAGAGTGTCCGATGTTGAAGGAACAGTAGGACTTTCTATTAAAAAGCTTACTTCTATGCGTTCCTGGACAAATATAGAAGCTGCGTACGAAGAAAAGCGCGACATTACAGGTAAAGTTATCGAGACAGTTCACGGCGGCGTTATTGCTCTGTGGGAAGGCGTCAGAATATTTATTCCCGCATCACTTGCAAATGACCGCTACCTTTCGGATTTGAGCGTTTTGGTCGGACAGGAAGTTCCGATAAGAATCAGAGATATTAACCGCGGCCGCAGAAAGGTTATCGGCAGCATTAAAGATATTCTTGTTGAAGAAAAGAAGAAAAAGCAAGAAGAATTTTGGGCTAAAATCGACGCAGGACAGACAGAGTTTGACGGTAAGGTTAAAACTCTTACAAACTTCGGCGCATTTGTTGATTTGGGCGGCGTAGACGGTCTTATCCATATTTCCGAGCTTTCCTGGACGCATATCAAGCATCCTTCTGAGGTTTTGGCAGTCGGTGATGATGTTAAGGTTAATATAATCGATGCTAACCGTGAAACAGGAAAGATTTCGCTCGGATTTAGAAAGAAAGAGGACAATCCTTGGGAAATCCTTAAGGCTACCAAGAATGAGGGCGATATAATCGATGTTAAAATTGTTCGCCTGACAGCATTTGGCGCATTTGCAGAGATTATCCCCGGAATTGACGGACTTATTCATATTTCGCAAATCGCAAACAAAAGAATAGACAAGCCTTCTGATGTTCTCAAGGTTGGCGAGACTGTTCAGGTAAAGATAGTTTCGATTGATTTTGAAAACAAAAAGGTTTCGCTTTCTATAAGAGCGTTGCTCCATGTTGAAGAGGCTCCCGCAGAGGCACCTGCCGCTGAAGAGGTTGCTGAAGAAGCTCCCGCAGAGGCACCTGCCGCTGAAGAAGTTGCTGAAGAAGCTCCCGCAGAGGCACCTGCCGCTGAAGAAGTTGCTGAAGAAGCTCCGGCAGAGGAACCTGCTGTTGAAGAAGCACACGCAGAAGAATCTGCTGTCGAAGAGGTTCCGGCTGAAGAAGAGCCTGCTGCTGAAGCTGAAGAAAAAACAGAGGAATAATAATAAAATGTCAAAAGCTGTACGGAACTATCCGTACAGTTTTTTTGCACACAATTTTATTAAGTATTGTTTTTTAGGCAAATATGTGTTATGATAATTTTAACTTAAAATTGAAAATTGATTTCTTAAATCAAAGAGGAAGTACAAATGCGGGATTTAATACTTTCGCTGTCGGCAAACAGAAATCTGTCCGACAGAGAGTTAACTACAATTTTATCGTGTGGGGATTATGACGCAGACCTTGCCGAAGAGGCTGATAGAGTACGGCGCTCGGTTTACGGTGATGCGGTGTATATCCGCGGACTTATAGAGTTTACAAACTACTGCAAAAATAATTGTTATTATTGTGGTATCAGGCACGATAACAAAATGGCTGAACGCTACCGCCTTACAAAAGACGAAATCCTCGAATGTTGTGCCGAAGGGTATGACCTCGGCTTTCGGACATTTGTTTTGCAGGGCGGCGAGGACCCGTATTTTAAAGATGAGATCATTTGTGAAATTGTTTCGGAAATACGGGCAAAATACCCTGATTGTGCGATAACATTATCTATAGGCGAAAAGCCGAGAAAAAGCTATCAGGCGTATTTTGACGCAGGCGCAAACCGTTATCTTTTGCGGCACGAGAGCGCAGATGAAAAGCACTATGCGCGCCTTCACCCAAAGGAACTCTGTCTTTTAAACCGCAAGAGATGCCTTTATGATTTAAAGGAAATCGGCTATCAGGTCGGAGCAGGGTTTATGGTTGGCTCGCCTTATCAGACTTTGGAAAATATCGTTTCTGACTTGCGCTTTTTACAGGATTTACAGCCCGATATGATTGGGATAGGACCTTTTTTAACGCACGAGCAAACGCCATTTAAGGACTTTAAAAACGGAACTTTAGAGATGACATTGCGGCTTATTTCGATATTGCGGCTTTTGTTTCCGTATGCGCTTATACCGGCGACGACGGCTTTGGGGACTGTTTCTCCAAACGGCAGGGAGCTTGGCTTAAAGGCAGGCGCAAATGTCGTTATGCCTAATTTATCACCTGTCAAATACCGCAAGCTGTATGAGCTTTATGAAAATAAAATATGCACGGGCGAGGAAGCTGCACAGTGCCGCGGCTGTCTTGAAAGGCGTGTAGAGTCCGCTGGGTACAGAATTGTTACCGATATAGGAAATGTTAAATATGAGAGATAAACAATAAGCCGCCAGAATAATCCGGCGGCTTTAAATATTATAAGGTTAGCTATTTAGTTTTTCCAAAATTTCCGATGCTTTTTCGTTATCGTCAACTCTCAGCACAATATTTGCTTTGCCGTGTTCGCGCGAATAGAAGGCATAAGAATATTTAATGCTTATTCCTTCATCAGCAAGAGATGCGAGTATTTTGGTAAGACTACCGGGTTCATCGGGTACGGTTATAGCAAGAGCCTCTGTTACTTTATACGCAAAACCGCTTTTTTTGATAATTTCCGTCGCTTCATCGGGGTTATCTACAATTATTCTGAGAATACCGTAGTCCTGCGTTTCCGCTATCAAGAGTGCTTGCAGGTCAATATTGTTGTCCGCGAGAACTTTTGTAAACTCTGCCAGCTTGCCGGCTTTATTTTCAAGAAATACGGATATTTGTTTTACAAACATAATTTAAACTCCTTTTTTTAAATTAAAACTGTTAAAAACAGCATACGCAATTTTAGTTCCTAAATCGTCATAAACATTTACTTCTGTTACGGCTATTGTTTTGCCGTCTTTTATTACATTGGCTTCTGCATAAACTCTGCTGCCCTTTGCGACAGACAGATAATTTATATTGCCTGAAAGCGATACAGAAGTTTTTTCTTCGGTATTTGCCGCGACAGCCGCCGTAAAATCCGCAATAGTGTAAGCCGCGCCGCCCATCAGCGTATTGTTGCGGTTGAGGTGATGTGGGAGAATGTCAAAATAGCATTTGGCATATCCGTTTTCACACTCCTCGATAACAATTCCTGTTTGTTCGGTCGCAAATTTGTCTGCGGCAAAATATTTTCTTGCGTTATCTCTGTCCATTACGACACCTCATCAATAAAGCTTTCTGTTGTCGATAACTCTGACTGCCTTGCCCTCGCTGCGCGTGATTGACTTTGGCTCAACGAGGTGTACTTTAGCCATAATTCCGAGCATAGCTTTAAGTGAATTTACCAAGTCTTTTTCGATTTTAGAAATTTCCGCAATCGAATCAGAGAACAAGTCGGGCGTCATTTCGACATTGATGTCGAGCGTATCGGAATTATTTACGCGGTCAACGATTATCTGATAATTTGCGCTCATACCTTTGTTGAGGAGGACAGTTTCAATTTGTGACGGGAATACATTTACGCCGCGGATAATGAGCATATCGTCGCTTCTGCCCATAGGCTTGGACATTCTGATATGAGTTCTTCCGCAGGAGCATTTTTCCGCATTGAGAACGCATATATCGCGCGTGCGGTAGCGAATCATCGGAAACGCCTCTTTGGTTATTGATGTAAATACAAGCTCGCCTTTCTCACCGTACGGCAGGACTTCGCCCGTTACAGGGTTTATGATTTCTGCGATAAAGTGGTCCTCGTTTATGTGCATACCGCCCTGCTCGGAACATTCAAACGCAACGCCGGGACCCGAAAGCTCGGTTAAGCCGTATATGTCGAATGCTTTTAATCCGAGTTTTTCTTCAATATCGTGGCGCATTTCTTCTGTCCACGCCTCGGCACCGAAAATACCTGCCTTTAGCTTTAACCTGTCGCGAACACCCGTTTCGATTGCCGATTCTGCAAGATAAGCCGCGTATGAAGGCGTACAGCAGAGAATGGTTGACTGTAAATCTTCCATAAACTGAAGCTGGCGCGCGGTGTTTCCCGATGACATCGGCAAAGTCAGACAGCCGACCTTGTGCGAGCCACCGTGAAGTCCCATACCTCCTGTGAACAGTCCGTAGCCGTAGCACACCTGGCAAACATCATCGCTTGTACCGCCTGCGGCAACTACTGCTCTTGCACAGCAATCTTCCCAAAGGTCAATATCGTGTTGAGTGTAGAATGCAACAACCCTTTTACCTGTCGTGCCTGATGTAGAGTGTATGCGGACGCAGTCCTTAAGAGGTGCTGCAAGCAGTCCGTAGGGATATGCTTCTCTGAGGTCGTCTTTGCTGAGAAACGGTAGCTTGTGTAAATCCTCAATTCCTTTAATGTCGTCGGGAGTTACGCCTTTTTCGTCCATTTTGGCGCGATAGTACGGCACATTTTCGTAAACATGCTTGATTTGTGCCGCAAGTCTTTCACTCTGGAGTTTTTGGAGTTCCTCGCGTGGCATTGTTTCAATTTTCGGTTGGTAGTAGTTTTCCATAATTATCACCCTTCCTTTTGTATTGTGTTTAAAACGCTTCTGCTATATCGTATATAAGTTTTTCTGTCTTTTCCCAGCCCAGACACGGGTCTGTGATGCTTTTGCCGTACACACCTTCGCCGGGGGCTTGTGCTCCGTCTTCAATGTAGCTTTCTATCATAAAGCCTTTTACAAGCTTTTTGATGTCATTGTTTTGGCGGCAGCTTTGTAGGACTTCTTTTACTATTCTCGGCTGCTGCGTAAAATCCTTGCCCGAATTTGCGTGGTTTGTGTCAACTATGAGCGCAGGGTTTGCAAGACCGCTTTTTTCGTAAAGCTCTGCAAGATAAACCAAATCTTCGTAATGGTAGTTTGGCATCGTTTGTCCGTGCTTGTTTATATATCCGCGCAAAATTGCGTGTGCACACTTGTTGCCCTGTGAATGAACCTCCCAGCCGCGGTACAAAAATGTGTGCCGGGACTGCGCCGCGACAATTGAGTTCATCATAACGGAAATATCTCCGCTTGTTGGATTTTTCATTCCTACGGGAATGTCAACTCCGCTTGCCGTTAAGCGGTGCTGCTGGTTTTCAACCGACCGCGCACCCACGGCAATATACCCCAAAACATCGTTTAAATACCTGAGGTTTTCGGGATAAAGCATCTCGTCAGCGCAGGAAAATCGCGTTTCTTTAAGCGCTCTTATATGAAGCTCGCGTATTGCGACGATGCCCTTATACATATCAGGCTTTTCGTTTGGATTGGGCTGATGAAGCATACCCTTGTAACCGCTGCCTGTTGTGCGCGGCTTGTTTGTATAAATACGCGGTATCATAAATATCTTGTCAGAAACCTTATCCTGTAGCTTTCTTAGACGGTAAATATAATCTATAACGCTGTCCTCGTTATCTGCCGAACAAGGTCCTATTATCAGAGCAAGCTTTTGAGACTTACCCGTAAATATGTCGTTAATCTCTTTCGCTCTGTTTTCCATTATCTTCTGCAAATCTTCCGATACAGGAAAAAGAGCTTTAACTTCCATTGGTATCGGAAGCTTGCGTTCAAATATCATATTCATAGTATATTCAACCCCTTGTTAATAAGTCAGAGTCACATTTGCTCCGAGTTCTTTAAGCACATTAAAGTATGAGGGAAAGCTCTTTTTTACGGCTTCGGCTCCGTCAATTTTGCCGCCTGTTACAGTTAAAAGCGTCGAGAATGCCATAACTATTCTGTGGTCGTTGTGGCCCGATAACGCTTCTGCCGGAGCGGATAAAACGCCTTTTGGAACTGTTATCTTGTTTTCAGCAAGCTCAAGCCTTATTCCGAATTTTAAAAGCTCCTGCGCCATAGCCTTTCCTCTGTCGGACTCCTTTGCCGCAAGCCTTCGCGTACCTGTAAAACGCGCGCCGTTTTTTGCTGCTGCAAGAGCAATTAATATCGGAGCTAAATCGGGGCAGTACGACAGGTCAAGCGTAGGCGTGCCGTCTTTAATAGCTTTAAAATACTCTCTGTATATTTTGTCACCTTGAAGGCTGTTATCGTTAAGTCCATTTACGCTGACATTGCCGCCAAGATAGTTGTAAACATCTAAAAAAGCACTATTCGACCAATCGCCTTCAACAGAAATACGGCAGAGGGCAGACTTAACAGAATAGCCGCCTTTTATATTTATTATGTTGCCGTCATAATCTATATTATTTCCAAAAAGCTTTAGCGCGGATATAGTCATTTCAACATACGGGCGTGATTCAAACGGCTCAGTTACTGTTATTGTACTTTCGCATGGAATACAGCAAAGCGCAAACGCAAGACCCGATATAAACTGGCTTGAAATATCTCCGCGTACCGTGTAATTGCCGCCTTTAAGCGTTCCTGAAGTAGTCAAAACGCCTGATTTTTCAAGTTTAAAGCCGTATTCCTTTGCGATTTCTTCATAAACATCAAGGGGGCGTTCAAGAAGTCTTTCACTTGCCTTGATAACAGCTTCGCCGCGGCAGAGCCACGCAAACGGCAAAAGAAATCTAAGAGTACTGCCGCTTTCACGCGCATTAAGCTGGGGACTTGCGGCATTTAGAAAATTTGTGCCGTTTACAGTAAGCGTATCACCGCAGGTTTTTATTTCCGCTCCAAGTGCTTTGAGACAGTCAACAGTCGCCAGAATATCGTCTGAATATTCAACGCCGTTTATAATGGTTTCCGACCTGTTCATAGCGGCGCAGATAAGAAGTCTGTGCGTCATACTTTTTGACGGCGGAGCCTGAACGCTGCCGTGCAGGGCACTCTTTTCAAAAATTGCGTTCATATTCTATCACCCAAAGTGTAGTTTGTTTATTTTTTGTGCATTTTCTGCAATATTATCGCTTATTTTAACAGTATGATCCGATGTGGACAGATATAAATGATACCGTTCTTCGTATCTTTTTTTAATTGCCTCGGGCGTTTGGGAAAGAGGTCTGTCGTCTGTTGGGACAAGGCTTTCAAGATGGCGGTCAATAAAGTATATCTTGCCGTTTTGCTTTAGAGCATCTATGTTTTTCTGCCTTAAAACAATGCCTCCGCCTGTGGCTATTACAAGAGAACATCTTTTGCCAATATCTTTCGCAGTCTCCGTTTCCAAATCGCGGAAGTATTCTTCGCCATGTTTTGCAAAAATATCAGGAATCGTCATACCTGCTTTTTTTACTATTTCTTCGTCGGTATCAATAAACGCACGGCCCGTGTACTGCGCAAGCATTTTGCCTATCGTTGTTTTTCCGCTTGCAGGCATACCCGTTAAAACGATGTTTTCTTTTTTCTTTATGAGTTCATCAAAAATTTTGTCAGTAAAATCAAATTTGTTGCCTGTAAAATGCTCCGCTGCAAAAACTGCCTGCGACACAAGCATATACAGTCCGCCCGTGCAGGGGATTTTCAGCATTTCTGCGTCTAAAATAAGGCGTGAGCGCAGGGGATTGTATATGACATCGACCACGCCCGAAAGCCGCTTAAACCGCGATATATCAATAGGTGATTGGTCATTTTCGGGATACATACCGCAAGGCGTTGTGTTAATAATTATATCAGCGTAGGCGTGGCTGTCGATACATTCTTTATATGTTACCGCGCCGTCATTACCCGTGCGGCTGACCTTTATGATTTCACTCGCACCGAGAGCCTGTGCAACTGCGTTTGCGGTTTTGGAAGTCCCACCCGAACCCAAAATCAGCACTTTTTTGCTTTTGAGCGGAATACCCGCTTTTTCAATCATTGCCTTCATACCGGAAAAGTCGGTATTATAGCCGTAAAGCTTGCCGTTTTTGTTTATAACCGTATTAACAGCACCGATTTTTTGGGCGTTTTCTTCTATTTCATAAAGATAGGGAATAACGCTCTGCTTGTAAGGAATAGTGACATTTATACCGAGAAAGTCGCGCTTTTGCATAAAGAGGTCAAAGCCGTCACGCGACACTTCGCAAAGCTCATAATCATAGCGGCCTATTTTGTTGTGTATATCCTTGGAATAGCTGTGGGACAGCTTTTCACCTATACAGCCGTATTGCATTTTTGCTTACTCCTTAAAATAATCTGTGCCGTAGCGACCTGCCAAAACATCACATAGCGCAAGCGCCGTAACGCTGTCAACAACCACTCTCGCGCGATGAACGACAGCAGGGTCGTGCCGACCCGAAAGCTCCAGAACGCTGTTTTTGCATTTGATAAAGTCAACAGTTTTCTGCGCCTTAAAAATCGACGGCGTGGGCTTAACAGCGCATCTGAAAATTATGGGCATTCCGTTTGAAATACCGCCGTTTATACCGCCGTTGTTGTTTGTTTTTGTTACAATTTTGCCGTTTTCTATTCTGAATGCATCGTTTACCTCGCTGCCAAAGCCGTCTGCCGTCCTAAAACCCAAACCGAATTCAACGCCTTTAATCGCAGGGATTGAAAACAGAATGTGCGACAAAACGCCCTCAAGCGTGTCAAACCACGGCTCGCCTACGCCTGATGGCATACCTAAAACTGCTGTTTCAAGCACACCGCCGACGCTGTCACGGTCAAGAGTGGCTTTTTCTATTGCTTTTTTCATTTCTTCGCCTGCACTGCTGTCAAGAACTGCAAACGGCATCAAGTTCAGTAAATCAATTTCTTCTTTTAAATTTTCGGAAAAATCTTTATCGGATATTTTGGCACAGCGCAAAATGTGTGTGCCGATGTAAATTCCCTTGCCTTTAAGAGCTGTCAGGGCAATAGCACCTGCCGCAACAAGAGCTGCGGTAATTCTGCCGCTAAAGTGTCCGCCGCCGCGGTAGTCCTCGTATCCGTGGTATTTGGAAAACGCCGTGTAATCTGCGTGCCCGGGGCGCGCAATGGCGCGTGTTTCTGAATAGTCGCGGCTGTTTGTGTTTTCGTTGGGAATTATTATACAAATCGGCGTTCCGGTTGTTTTACCCTCAAACACACCGCTTAATATTTTAAAGTTATCAGCTTCAACACGCGCAGTCGAAATCTTTCCAAAAGGTCTGCGCAGAGAAAGCTGCGACGCTATATAATCCGTATCTACTTCAAGACCCGGCGCAAGTCCGTCTAAAACCACACCTACGGCTTCGCCGTGGCTCTCACCGAAAAGTGTTATTGAAACACTGTTTCCGAATATGTTTTTCATTATTTGTTCTCCTTTTTAATGTAAGAAGTAAATCTTTCAGTTAATTCGTCATACGACATTTTCTTTAATTCAAATGTGCCGATTTTTTCAACAAGTACGACTGTAATACAGTCCCCGTCACTTTTTTTGTCATGGCGCATAGCTTCAATGATTTTTTGTATGTCAAAATCGTATGAGGTAGGCAGGTGGAGATTTTTAAGCACCTTTGTAAGCCTTTCACGCGCAGATGTGCTGCACATCGGGAGCATGCCGAGCGCGACACATTCGCCGTGATACAGACCGTTTAGTTTTTCTTCACTTTCGATGCCGTGACCTATTGTATGTCCGAAATTCAAAATTTTTCTGAGACCGCCCTCGCGCTCGTCTTTTTCAACGACGCTTTTTTTTATTTTAAGAGAACGCTCGATTATTGTGTCAATGTTGTCGTAAATATTGCCTTCCTCCATAATTTCAAAAAGTTCCGCATCGCTTGTCATCGCCATTTTTACGGCTTCGCACAAGCCGTTTGAAAGCTGGCGGGGAGGAAGGGTTATAAGTAAATCAGGGTCGATAAGCACTTTTTTTGGCTGATAAAACGCGCCTATGATGTTTTTAATGCCACGGAGATTAACAGCCGTCTTGCCGCCTATTGAGGCGTCAATTTGTGCAAGAGCAGTTGTGGGGATATTGTAAAAGTCAATACCGCGCATATAGCTTGCGGCGCAAAATCCTGTCAAATCTCCAGCAACGCCGCCTCCAACGGAAACTACGCAGTCACTCCGCGTAAAGCCGTATTCAAGCATTTTGGACAGTACATTTTCGTAAACTGCGAGGCTTTTTCCGTTTTCGCCCTCGGGGATTACCTCGACATATCCCACTTTTGATTGCGAAAGCACACAGCTTGCGTATTCTGACGGAACGCCTGCGTCTGTGATTATCATAACCTTGCGTTTCAAATTCAGTTGCTCTGCAGCTTTTTTTATCACACCGCGTTCAATTATAATGTCGTATGAGCGTTCTTTTAAATCAAGATTTAAAATCATTTTGTCTCCTTTAAGACGGTTTCGGCGGAAAAACTGCCAACAACCTTCAACTTGTCGCAATATTTTGAGAGATTTTTAAGCATTTTTTTGCCTTCTTCGCTTTGCTCGTCGCCTTCTGCCTCAATATAAAAGTAATACTGCCACGCCAAGTCCTTCATCGGGCGGCTGCGAAGAACCTTCATATTAAACTTATGCTCGCCGATGACGCTGATAGCCTTTGCAAGCGCGCCTGCCTTGTTATTAACCGTGAACATAAGCAAAAAATTGTTTTGCCGCTCTCTTTGATGTTCCGCCTGCGTTCTTGAAAATACCGCAAAGCGCGTGGTGTTTGTGTTTGATTCGTTTATATCGTGGTCAATAATTTCAAGACCGTAGAGACTTGCAGTTTCAGCACTTGCAATCGCCGCAAGGGAAGAATCATTTTTTTGCGCCGCAGTTTGAGCCGCAACAGCCGTATTTGTCGCCTGAATCACTGTAAATCCGTGACGCCTTATGTATGGCTCGCACTGTTCGAGGGCTTGCGGATGACTTATGACTGTTTTTATGTCAGAAAGCTTTGCACCACAAGCTCCGATAAGGTTATGCGTTATATGTAAATCATAAACGCCGTTTACATATAGCTCGCCGGAAAACATCAGGTCCATAACCTGACCGACTTCGCCTGCGTAGCTGTTTTCAATGGGTAGAACGGCGCAGTCACATTCATCGTCGCATACTGCGCGGTACGCAGACGAAAAGCTGCGGTACGGAATGTGCTTGCCGTCAGGGAATATCCTTTTTGCAGCAATGTTGGCAAACGCACCTTCAACGCCGCAATACGCAATTTGTGCGCCTTCACAGAGCATATGCTGATATGCGCGCGACACAGCCATTGTGTTTTTTATAAATGTCATATAATATTGCTTTAGCGTGTCGTCTTTGATAAGCTCCGAGTTGCGCGCGATAACCGCCTCCTCGCGCCCTTGGTCGAGAATAGGCAATCCATGTTCAAGCTTATACTGAGCAATATCGCGTACAGCCTGCATTCTTTCGCAGAAAAGCTCTGCAATTTTGCTGTCTGCTTCGTTTATAATGCTTCTTGCTTCTTCAAGTTTGTTCATAATTATCCGACTCCTACAAAAAAAGCACCCAACCGCTTTATGTACGACAAATAGCGGTGGATGCTCATCAATCAAATCAAAAAGACTTGTTAAATGCTGCGATCCATCGCGTGCCTAAAGAAGAAAAAGTTTTTAGTTGAATATTTATTCATTTTAATCACCTTGGTATAATTATACACTTGACTAAAGTGTTTGTCAAGAATTTTTTTATAAAAATAATTTGTTTAATAGCTGCCGCTTATGATGCCACCGCCGACGACCACATCGCCGTCATACATTACGACCGACTGTCCGCGCGTTATGGCGCGTTGGGGAGTGTCAAATACCGCTGTAATCATATCATCACCTGTTTGTGTAACAGTTGCCATTGCGCCGTTTTGACTGTACCGTACTTTAAGTTCAAGGCGCGTCGGCTTATCAAGGCGCGGAACGGAGATCAAGTTTATATTTGAAGCCGTAAGCGTGGTAGAATACAAATCTTCTTCCTTGCCCAAAGTTACGGCATTATGTTCGGGGTCAATACGGCATACATACAAACGCCCGTCAGACGAAATGCCGAGCCCTCTGCGCTGACCGAGCGTGTAGTGAATTATACCGCGGTGCTTTCCGATAAGGTTGCCTTCGGTATCAATAAAATTGCCTTCGGGGTATTTTTTGCCCCTGTATTTTTCAATAAATTCCGCATATTTTCCGTCAGGAACAAAGCAAATGTCCTGACTGTCGTGCTTTTTTGCGTTTATAAATCCGTTTTCTTCAGCAATTTTGCGGACTTCGGACTTTGTAAGTGTCCCAAGCGGAAAATAAGTATGTGCAAGCTGTTCCTGTGTAAGAGTCCAAAGGACATATGTCTGGTCTTTGCGCGGATCGTGTGATTTTTTTAAAATATACCTGTTTACTTTTTCGCTGTATTCTACGACAGCATAGTGTCCTGTTACAACATAGTTATAGTCAAGCTCTTTTGCGCGGCTATAAAGCTTGTCAAACTTTAAATATTTGTTGCAGTCGATACACGGGTTGGGAGTTGACGCGTTTTCGTATGACTCTACAAATTTATTTATAACTGTTTCACGGAAGCGGTCGGCAAAGTTAAACACATAGTGCGGCATACCGAGAGAATACGCAACACTGCGCGCGTCCTGAACATCGTCAAGAGAACAGCAGGTGTGCGCCTTTGAAAGGTTAATGTCCGCGTTGTCAAAAAGCTTCATAGTGATACCGATACACTCGTGACCTGAATTTTTCATAAGATAAGCCGCAACGGCAGAATCAACGCCGCCGCTCATAGCTATAATACATTTTGACATATTGATTACCTCTTTACAGGAATAATAACATATAAAGGATAAAAAGTCAATGTGTGATTGCGGCATTGTGCAAGAATTGAAATTGAGATATTGACAAAACCTGCCTTATCTGCTAAAATAGAAAAGAATTAAACAGCAAATATGTTTCCGTAGCTCAGCAGGATAGAGCAACCGCCTCCTAAGCGGTAGGTCGGGCGTTCGAATCGCCCCGGGAACGCCACGAAAGAACGATAGAAATGATACGATTTCTATTGTTCTTTTTTTGGTGCCTTTAGGCGTGGAAATAAACCCCCAGTTCTACTGGGGAAAGATAAAAAGCTTTAGCATGAGAAAAACCTCTATGATATAATAGTAAATGGTTTGGCGACCGCATTACTAAAAAAATATCATGGAGGTTTTTAACAATGTTTAAGAAAACAAGCAATGAAATAAAACATACTGCCCATTC
>JAFSYJ010000022.1 GCA_017450025.1 Clostridia bacterium
CCTTATCCAGACTGTATAGTTCATTCAAAAGTACTAGCTCTTTACTTACTCTTTTGTACTGGCTTGTACTGTATCTCTCGATACTTCTTTAAAACTCAAATTCTCTTTGAGCCCTTTCACGCTATCTAATTTTCAAGGTCCTTATTGCGCCGCGAATTCCCGCGGCGCAACATCTATAATAACATATAGCCTTCCCTTTGTCAAGAACTTTTTTGAGTTTTTTACAAAAAATATTTTTTAAATTTTACGCTTTTATTTTCCTGCCGCAATTTTTATATTTTTTTGGTGAGATGCGCTTATTTTACCCGTGTTATGTGCGGTACTATTCAAAAAGTGAATATCAAAATGTCCGTTAAAATTGTTGCCCTTTACCCAATCAAAATTATAGCCTGCGCCATAATCTCCGCTGCGCCACGATGTCCACAGACCGCCTGCGGCGTTTTCATTTCCGCCGTGCTCGTATGACGCCGCGCTTGCCGCTATGTATCTCCCGTCTGCAATTACAATAACAGGTCTTGTGTCCCAGGTAAATGCTCCGCCCCATATTTCCTTCATCTTTGATGTATCAGATGCGGTAACTGGTTCGCAATCGGCGTGGTTTGCGCCTGTGGTTCGCTTTGCGCGGAACGTTTTTCCGCTATAAAAATCCCTAACCGTAAACTCTGTACCAACAGGAACAACATACTGTGCCTGTGTCCACCAGTCAAGGTATTCGCCGTATGAATCCGATACTCTTGCCGTTTCGGGCACATGGTGAACAGGCACTTTAAGCTTCATACCTGCATAAAGCACGGTATTGTCGCCCATGTTATTTACCTCGCAAAGCTCTGTATAAGGTATCCCGAATTTTTGAGACAATGTCCAAAGGTCATCACCGGAGGTTGTTGTATATGTATTATATGATACCCACGGATCTGTTGAAGCTTCTTCCGTTTTGTCGCCGTTAAGATACACGATCTGCCCTATATTGAGCCACGACGACGAGTCGGCATTATTCAGTCCCAGAAGTTCATCAAAATCCATATTGTATTTTTTTGAAATTTTCCAATATGTATCGCCGCTTTTTACGATATGTGCATCAACTCCCGGTATAAGCACCGTATCTCCGACATTTAGTCCCGATGTTTCTTCTTTTCCGTTCACCTTGAGTAAGTCGTCAAAGCTCACTTCGTACTTTTTGCTTATTTTCCAGTACGAGTCGCCCTTTTGCGCCGTGTATGCGTATGCCGGAGTTACCGACAGTGCAACCGTCGCCGCTACCGCAAATGACAATAGTTTTTTTGTTTTCAAAGTTCTTCCTCCTTTATTTTTACAATAATATTACCTCAATATTATATTTCGGTAAAAGCAATTTCAAACCTTTATGTAAATAATGGAAAGAACTTATTAAAAGGTACAAAAAAAGCTGCACTTTCGCACAGCTTTTTAAGTAAGTCAAAATTATAAATTAAATTATTTAACTTCAACCTTTGCGCCAACTTCTTCGAGTTTAGCTTTGATAGCTTCAGCATCTTCTTTGCCAACGCCTTCTTTAACAGCCTTAGGAGCAGATTCAACAAGCTCCTTAGCTTCTTTAAGACCAAGACCTGTGATCTCACGAACAACCTTTATAACCTTGATCTTCTCTGCGCCTGCTTCTGCAAGAACAACATCAAATTCTGTCTTTTCTGCAGTAGATTCTGCAGCGCCGCCTGCAGCAACAACTGCTACGGGAGCAGCCGCGCTAACACCGAACTCTTCTTCCATCATTTTAACGAGCTCAGCAACTTCTAACAATTTTAATTCTTTAATTTCAGCAATAATGCCTTCTAAATTTGCCATTATAATTTACCTCCTAATAAATTTAAATTTGATTATATTTTTTTAATTACTCCTCAGCGGGAGCTTCTTCAGGTGCTTCGGGAGCTGCCTCGGGAGCTGCTTCTTCAGCAGGAGCTTCTGCGGGGGCTTCAGCCTCAGCGGGAGCTTCGGGAGCGTCTGCTACTACTACTTCAGGCGTTTCTTCCGGTACATTCTTTGCTGCAAGGTCAACAGGTTCTACACCTGTGTCAACGATAGCCTGCAATGTTCTTACAAGGTTGGATACAGGAGCGTTCAAGCTGCTGAGAATAGTAGCAAGAAGAACTTCTCTCGACGGTGTTTCTGCAAGGCTCTTAATTTCGTTAAGAGACAAAACAGCGCCGTCCATAAAGCCTGATTTGATTTCCAAAGCTTCGTTATTTTTTGCGAAGTCTGCAATGATCTTTGCAGGAGCAACAGGGTCATCTGTGCTCATTGCAATAGCAGTAGGTCCGTTGAAAACAGGATCAAGATCCTCTAAATTAACCTCTTTTATAGCAAATTTGCACAGAGTGTTTTTGATAACCTTGTATTCAACGCCTGCTTCTCTGAGCTTCTTTCTAAGGTCGGTATCATCAGCAACGGATAAGCCGCGATAGTCAACTATAATACCTGACGCTGCATTTTTGAATTTTTCAACAAGTTCTGCAACCATCTGTTTTTTCTGATTCAACACTTTTTCGTTTGGCATTTTACTATACACCTCCTCGTTTTATTTATGAAAAAAGTTTTCCGCCCGCAGACGGAAAACTCATAAGATCACATAAAAGTTTTCCTCGGCAGGATTTACCTTTATACCTGCTGTCTGCGGAAATATTTTAATTTAAAATATTTGATTAGTCTGCAAGCTTAGCGGTGTTTACCTTGACGCCGGGGCCCATTGTAGAAGATACGCTTACGCTCTTAAGATACTGTCCCTTTGCTGCTGCCGGCTTAGCTTTAATAATTGCACTCATAAGAGTAGAGAAGTTCTCAACAAGCTTTTCCTGACCAAAGGATACCTTTCCAACAGGGCAGTGAATGATGTTCGTCTTATCAAGACGGTACTCAATTTTACCTGCCTTAATATCTGTAACGGCACGCGCTACATCCATTGTTACTGTACCTGCCTTCGGGTTTGGCATTAAGCCCTTAGGACCGAGAACACGACCGATGCGACCTACAACGCCCATCATATCAGGAGTTGCGACTACAACATCAAATTCAAACCAATTTTCTTTTTGAATTTTTTCTACGAGTTCCTCAGCACCTACATAATCTGCGCCTGCGCCTTCAGCTTCGGCAACTTTATCGCCTTTGGCAAAAACCAAAACTCTGATTTTTTTACCTGTTCCGTGTGGCAATACAACCGCACCGCGAACCTGCTGGTCAGCGTGACGCGAGTCAACTCCCAATCTGATATGGGCTTCAACAGTTTCGTCAAATTTAGCTTTTGCAGCATCAACAACGAGCTTTAATGCTGCATCAGCATCGTAAAGCGTAGCTCTGTCAACGAGTTTTGCGCTTTCGATATACTTTTTACCTCTTTTCAAAATTCAAAACCTCCTTGTGGTCAAGCGGGCAAAGCCCTCCCACATATTAAATTCCACAGCAGTTATAATCAGTCTGCAACTTCGATACCCATACTTCTTGCGGTACCTGCGATCATACTCATTGCCGATTCGATATTTGCCGCATTCAAATCGGGCATTTTCATTTCAGCAATTTCTCTGAGCTGATCCTTTGTAACCTTAGCTACCTTTGTTTTGTTCGGAACGCCCGAACCGCTTTCGATCTTACAAGCCTTCTTCAGCAAAACGGCTGCCGGAGGGGTCTTTGTAATAAAGCTGAACGATCTGTCGGCGTAAACAGTAATAACAACAGGGATAATAAGACCTGCGTCTTTAGCTGTTTTTTCGTTAAATTCTTTTGTGAACTGAACGATATTTACACCGTACTGACCGAGTGCAGGACCAACCGGGGGTGCCGGCGTAGCCTTACCTGCAGGAATCTGAAGCTTGATGTAACCTGAAATTTTCTGTGCCATGAAATGTACACCTCCTTGATAAAAATGTGGTAATTGGCGGGTGGTACTCACCCTCCCACTCTGCCGTAACGACAATATATCAACAAACCATAAGGTTTATTAATCCAAAGGTTCTACCTGATGGAATTCAAGATCAACAGGTGTCTCTCTGCCGAACATTGAAACCTTAACGCGAAGCTTTTGCTTTTCTTCGTTTATTTCTTCAACTATGCCAACAAAGCTTTCAAGCGGTCCGTCGGTGATCCGCACATTATCGCCAAGCTCAAAATCAATTTTAATAACGCGCTTTTCAACGCCCATTGCGTCGACTTCTTTTTCTGACAGCGGAACGGGCTTTGAGCCGGGACCTACGAACCCTGTAACGCCGCGCGTATTACGCACAACATACCAGCTTTCATCAGTCATAATCATTTTAACAAAAACATAACCGGGATATACTTTGCGCGAAACGACTTTTTGTTCGTCGCCCTTTTTTTCAACAACTTCTTCCATCGGAACGCTTATATCAAAAAACAAGTCCTGCATACCGCGGTTTTCGATAGTTTTTTCTATATTTGCTTTTACTTTGTTTTCATACCCCGAATAGGTATGCACAACATACCATTTTGCATTAGACGCCATAAGCATAAAGGAACCGAAAGGCTCCTCCTCCTTTTTAAGAATTTGAGTGTACGGAAGTAACCGCACTATGCTTTAAATTATTTGGATACAAATGAAGTAACACTCCAGCCAAATAGAGCATCAAGTAGCCATATGCAAACGCCGACAACCAAAATACTGACAATAACAACGCCTGTGTTATTTCTGACCTGGCTCCATGTCGGCCATACAACCTTTTTCAATTCTGCTTTTATTTCTCTGAAAAATTTAGCAATGCGTGCAAAAAAGCCGCCGTTTTTGCTCATAATTATTCACCCCTCAAAAAATATATCATTCCCAAAGCGTAAAACAATAGCTGTCCCAATTGAGGATATTTGTGCAGACAGAACTTGTCTTATCCGCAGTTTAAAATTTATTTTGTTTCTCTGTGGAGAGTGTGCTTTCTGCAAAATCTGCAGTATTTTTTCATTTCTATACGGTCAGGACTGTTCTTCTTGTTCTTCATTGTATTATAATTACGCTGTTTACATTCTGAACAAGCCAAAGTTATTTTAACTCTCATTTACGACACCTCCTATTTTAACCCACACAAAAAAAACTTCTGTGAGAAGTAAAATAATTCTAACATATTTTGCAAGTATTGTCAACTGTTTTTTAAATATTTTTAATTTTTTTTGACAAATAAGTAATTGTTATACTTAAAACTATATCATAAACGACAAATACTGCCGCTCCCGCTACAATCAGCCAAATGGAAAAGCCCTTTATAAAAATAGCAAAGAATGCAGAAGCCGCCGCAAAATACACAGCGATTTTTATGCACCATTCCACCCAAAGGATTCCGATTTTTTCAATAAGGCTTTTGCAAAGCGCATAAGCTGCAAGCAAAGCAAATTCAAGGCACAGCAGCTTATCGGGAACAAATATAAATACAAGTGCCGCCGCCGCAACAAGCGTGCAGACAGCGTAAGTTCTGCCGCACTTTATTAACGAAAGCGGCAAAAACACCGTCGCAAGACACAGCAAAAAAAGAGTATTTGTAGTTATTACCGCCGTCAAAAGCATACAAACAAGCGACATTGCGGCACACATTGCGGAAAAAGTAATTTTTTTAGCCATTTTTCACCTCAGCAGCACGGAATAAGGTCGCCGCCCATACACTCGCAGCAGCAGTCGGCGCACAAAAGCGATGAGCAGCAGTCGCAGGGAGACATACCGCCACCTCCGTTGTTCATTGTTACATTACGGTACGCATTCGTTCTGTTTGTAATATTGTCCCGTGCGTTTCTGTATTCGGCATTATTCGGTTCTTTTGCCGAAGCAATATTAAAGTAATTTATAGCTCTGTCTATCCAGCCGCGCTTCATAGCTATAACGCCCATTAAGTAAAAATATTCTGCGCTGTTTTTGTCTTTTTGCTCCAGCAAAGCGGCTGCATCGTCAAGCATACCATGATTTATCAAGTTTCTGACATCAATATACTGAGCAGAATATCCGCCCGAATATGCAGAGTTATAATCAGAAGTTGATGACGACGCGCCGTTCATTATCATATCATACGCCTCGTTTACTTCCTTCAGTTTTTCTTCTGCCAAATCTTTAAGCGGATTGTTGGCATATTTATCGGGATGATATTTTTTTACCAAATCGTAGTACGCTTTTTTAACTGTCTCTGCATCTGCGTTTTCCGGAACGCCGAGTACCTTATAAGGATTCATTTGCAATACCTCTCAATATTTTTTCCTGTTCCTGCGGAAGCCCTGTATATATAATGTTATCGAGGATTCCTTTGTTTCGTTTTATATCAAGCAGTTCATAAGCCGCGGAAGCATTTTCAAGTGTAAAAGTCATCGAAAGCTCTAATTTTGATTTTTCATTTTCAAGGCTGTCATATTTCACGGCATAAGGGTTATACGAATTCGTTTTTTTATCGTTTTCAAAATCCGCGATAGCGTCAATGAGATAAATCCATCTGCCGATGTAATAACCGAGGTAGTAAAGCTGCTTTTTTTCGTTTTCGGGCGCAAAATCAGGTGTAAAAATGCTGCCCATCAATCCCGCGAAGCAATCTGCGGCGATGTCTGTATCTCCGCAGTTGTCTTTTTCAAGCGAGTCAAGCTTTGCAAGGCTTTTTTGCACCTTGCTGCAAAGAACATCGTATTCCGCGGCCGCTTTTTTGTTTGCATTTTTTAAAAAAGCCATACCCAACGACGCTTTTATGCTGCTTTTGTCCTTTTTATCGTCAAAAAGCTTCATATATGAAAGAATAACTCCGGCAAACGCTGCATAATCAACTGCTGTGCAGTCATAAACAACAGGTCTTTTTCTTAAAGGATGAAGAACGCACCGCTGCGTTTTTACCTTGTAATCGCTTTCTGAAACTGCGCTGAGTACCGCAGCGAGAAAAGTCATATCGTAATTTGTTGTAAGTCTCGGAATATTGCCGAAATATTTTTTGTTTGCCATACATATTCCGCAGTAAATCGCCCTGTATAAATTGTAATCTTTAATTTTAAGCTCGTTTTTGCACACCTTTACATAGCCAAACAAATCATACAACTCCTGTCTGCACATATTTTATCATAAAGGTTATTGCAATACAATAACAAAATTGTAAACAATTTCAGACAGCGAAAAAGTCGCCCGAACGCATAAAATTATATAACACGGTTGGCGGATTTTTACTATATTATATATAAAATATTATTTGTGTTTTTCAAAAAGTATTGCTATGAATGCTTTTAACGATTTGCCCCTCTACCGTACCCTTGTACGCCGACGAGCGCCAAATCGTCAAATCTGCCTTCCTTTTTCGCAGTCTGCCGGACAGCACAAAAGTCGCCATACAGCGAAAAAGACTGTAAACAAGTTTTTATTCGTCTACTCCCTCAAAAAGCTCTTCAATAGATACATTCAGTATTTTAGCCAACCCCCATATTTCTATATCCGTTACAGTTCTCGACATATCTTCAATTCTTGAGATTGACCCCCTGCAAATATAAACCGCCAAGGTCTCCAGCTTGTTTGACAACAATTGTTGACTCATTTTTCTTTGCTTGCGGTATTTCCGTACATTCGCACCAATCAAATTCATTTTATCTCCGTCAATAATTCTCGGCATAATAATCACCCTTTGTTATTTTTGTCTTGACATAGGACAATTATTATGATACAATACATTCAAACTCAAATTGTCCTCTTAGAGGACACCTATTTATTTTTATTAAGAGGAATGTATTATGAATGTTAATACTGACATTTTAAAAAAACATTTTGGGGATTTTGTAATATTTTATAATATATACGCATATCCAGACGCGGAAACATCACTAAAAAACGCACTTCATGAAATTCATACAACAATACCGTTTGAAAACCGTACTGATTCCGAAATAATTGATGAAATAGTAATTATATTCACAAAACACAATCTTATAATCGGTACTAAAAATAGTTTTTAAGCATAAAGCGGCTGCAGCAAAACCATTTCGTTTTGCTGCAGCCATCTTATCAGTTCTTCTTCTCTATCGACCAATCACGCATATTTTCCACCTGATCTTCAGAAGGTCTTGCAGTTTTGGTCTTTTTGTCAATTCTGTCTCTGTCTGCAAGTGCATAGGTCTTATATGCCTTGAGTTCTTTTTTTATTTTATCCATTTTTGTCACCTGTTATATTGTTTGCAAAAATGATAAAAATATGCAAAAAAGCGACGCCTGAGAGCGTCGCTTTTTAAAATTATTCAGCGTCAAAAAGTCTTGAATACTTCTTAAGGTGTTCGTATTTATCCTTAGCCTGCTGTTCAGCTTCTGCAAAGAGCGCCTGTGCCTTTTCGGGGAACTTGCGTGACAGCGAGCTGTAACGGACTTCGTTCATAATAAAGTCGTTATAAGAAGCTGACGGTTCTTTCGAGTCAAGCGTAAACGGATTCTTTCCTTCTGCTGTGTTTCTCGGGTCAAATCTGAATGTATGCCAGTAGCCAGCCAAAACAGCATTCTTTATAATCTGCTGAGTATTTGTCATACCGCCCTTGATACCGTGGTTGATACACGGAGCGTAGCCGATGATGATTGACGGGCCGTGATAGCTTTCAGCCTCTTTGATAGCCTTAACCGTCTGGTTCATATCGTAGCCGAGGGCAACCTGTGCAACATATACATAGCCGTAGGACATTGCGATTTCTGCAAGGTTCTTCTTTTTGATCGGCTTACCGCCTGCTGCGAACTGTGCAACAGCGCCTGTCGGTGTAGCCTTGGAAGCCTGTCCGCCTGTGTTGGAGTAAACTTCAGTATCGAATACCATAACATTGATATCTTCGCCCGATGCGAGAACATGGTCAAGACCGCCGAAGCCTATATCATAAGCCCAACCGTCGCCGCCGAAGATCCAAACGGACTTCTTAGCAAGGTATTCTTTGAGCTTGAGGATTTCTTTAGCTTCTTCCGAGCCGCAAGCTTCAAGAGCAGCTACAAGAGCTTCAGTCGGCTTTGCATTTGCTTCGCCGTCGTTATATGTTTCTTTCCAAGCTGCAAGAGCATCTTTAACGCCGTCACAGTTGATAGCTTCAAGCTTCTTTGCAAGTCTGTCTCTGATCTGCTTTGAAGCAACCTCTATACCGAGACCGTGCTCTGCGTTATCCTCAAACAGTGAGTTAACCCAAGCAGGACCGTGACCCTTATGGTTTACCGTATAAGGAGTTGAAGGTGCGCTGCCGCCCCAAATTGACGAGCAGCCCGTAGCGTTTGAAATATAAGCTCTGTCGCCGCAGATCTGTGTGATAAGTTTAGCGTAAGGAGTTTCACCGCAGCCTGCGCAAGCGCCTGAGAATTCAAGAAGCGGCTGGCGGAACTGGCTGTTCTTAACATTAAGCGGAAGCGCGAGTATGTCCTCTTTAGGCGCAACCTTGGAAACAGCATAGTCAAAGTTCTCCTGTTCTGCTCTCTGGGAATCGATAGGCTTCATAACAAGAGCCTTTTCTTTAGCCGGGCAAACCTTTGCGCAGTTGCCACAGCCGGAGCAGTCAAGAACTGTTACCGTAATACCGAACTCGTACTGACCGAGGTCTTTACCGTTCATCTTTTTGTGCTTCATATTTGCAGGAGCTGCAGCAGCTTCGTCAGCGTTCATAACAACGGGACGGATAGCAGCGTGCGGGCATACGATAGAGCACTGGTTACACTGTATGCAGTTTTCGGGGATCCACTCGGGAACATCTACTGCGATACCTCTCTTTTCGTATGCAGCCATACCCTGCGGAAGATGTCCGTCTACCATATCTGCGAATGCGGATACAGGGATCTTGTCACCTATCTGCTTGTTGCACGGTTCAAGAATTGTCTTAACAAATGCCGGAACATCTTTTTCCTCTGCGGGAGCGTCTTTAGCGTTTTTCCAATCAGCAGGAACAGCGATTTCTTTGATGTTCTTTTCGCCTTCAACTATTGCCTGATGGTTCATATTAACTATCTTTTCGCCCTTTGCGCCAAAGGATTTAACAACGGCTGCTCTCATATATTCAACAGCGTCTTCAAACGGAATAACATTTGCAATCTTGAAGAATGCGGACTGCAATACGATTGAAGTTTTGTTGCCGAGACCGATTTCCTTTGCGATGCCGATAGCGTCTATTGTATAAAGCGAGATGTTGTTTTCTGCGATATACTTCTTCATTTTTGCAGGCAGTCTCTTTGAAAGCTCGTCTACATCCCACGCACAGTTGAGAAGGAATTTACCGCCGGGTACAAGATCCTCAACCATATCGTATTTGTCAACATATGACGGATTGTGGCAAGCAACAAAGTTAGCCTTGTTTATAAGGTAAGTCGATTTAATCGGCTTTTTACCGAATCTCAAGTGGGATACCGTGATACCGCCGGACTTTTTGGAGTCGTAGCTGAAGTATGCCTGCGCGTACAAATCAGTATGGTCACCTATGATCTTAATGGAGTTCTTGTTTGCGCCGACTGTACCGTCAGAGCCGAGACCCCAGAACTTACAAGCTGTATTGCCTTCAGCAGATGTGTCGGGATTTTCAACTCTTGGAAGTGAAAGGCCTGTAACATCGTCTGTGATAGACAGCGTAAAGCCCTTAATAGGTTCAGTTTTTTCAAGGTTTCTGTAAACTGCGATAATATCAGCAGGAATCGTATCCTTAGAACCGAGACCGTATCTGCCGCCTATAATTGAAGGAGCAGCAGCGTTGCCTGCGAAGCAAGCACATACATCAAGGTAGAGAGGTTCGCCGATTGAACCCGGCTCTTTTGTTCTGTCAAGAACCGCAATCTTTTTGCAAGTCTTCGGAACTGCCTTTAAGAACGCTTCAACAGGGAACGGTCTGTAAAGGTGAATCTTTATAAGTCCTACCTTTTCGCCTTTAGCTGTAAGGTAGTCGATTGTTTCTTCTATTGTTTCGCAAACGCTGCCCATTGCAACGATAACCTTTTCGGCATCGGGAGCACCGTAGTAGTTTACAAGGCCGTAGTTTGTACCTATCATAGCGTTGACCTTGTTCATATAATCTTCTACTACCTTCGGGATTTCGTTATAATATTTATTGCAAGCTTCTCTGTTCTGGAAGAATATGTCAGGGTTCTGCGCGCTTCCGCGGAGAACAGGATGCTCAGGATTGAGAGATGTGTTGCGGAAATTCTCAACAGCTTCCATATCTATAAGCTTTCTCAAATCCTCATCGTCCCAAACTTCGATTTTGTCGATTTCGTGAGAAGTTCTGAAACCGTCAAAGAAATGAAGGAAAGGAACTCTGCCCTTGATGGTCGAAAGGTGAGCAACTGCGCCCAGATCCATAACTTCCTGCGGGCTGTTGGAGCAAAGCATTGCAAAGCCTGTCTGACGGCAAGCCATAACATCTGAATGGTCACCGAAAATATTAAGTGCGTGCGACGCTACGCAGCGTGCGCTTACATGAATAACAGAGGGCAAAAGCTCGCCTGCTATTTTGTACATATTCGGTATCATCAGGAGCAAGCCCTGAGAAGCCGTATATGTAGTTGTCAAAGCACCTGCGCCCAAAGAGCCGTGAACGGCACCTGCAGCACCTGCTTCGGACTGCATCTCAACAACCTTTACAGGTTGACCGAATAAATTTTCCTTGTTCTCAACAGCCCATTCGTCAGTTACTTCAGCCATAACAGAAGAAGGGGTTATTGGGTAAATGGCAGCGACATCTGTGAACGGATACGAAGCCCAAGCAGCTGCGTTATTACCGTCCATGGTTTTCATTTTTCTTGCCATTTTATATACCTCCTTTTAATTATTTATCATTCTTTACACCAACTTATAGTATAACAATTTTCAGGCATTATGTCAACAAAAAAATTAACTATAATTGGCTACTCTTCAATTTCTACATTTTTTATTGCATTTTCCAATAATATGTTTATCAGTTCATTTCTTGAATAATTACTGTCAGAAGATATACTGTCAATTTTAGACAGTGTACTTTCTTTAATTCTTACAGATATAATTTTATAACCATCGTCGCCTCTTTTTTTTATTTTAATTACATTATTCATAAAAAACACCTCAATATATTTTATACAAATATAATATATCTAGTATTTATAACAATTATATATTATAAATATATTCATTTTATATTGACAATCGATATGTATTATGATATTATTGTGTCAAGGAGGTGAGAAAAATGTTTTTAGTGGGATTGTTTATGACCTGTTTTGGAATACCAGCCACTATATGGGCGGCTCGAATATTATACATATTAGACAGCCATTCCAACGCCAGACTTACAGGTGGTCTGACTGAAGAAAACATTATTGCTGTTGCAGTAATAGGTTTGTTAATGGCTGTTGTGGGCATAATTTTAATGATATTCGGTAAAATGAAAAGAAAAAATCAGGCAATTTCAGATTCAATTTCAAATTCAGGCAAACTGCAATACTGTACTCATTGTCAAACCAATGTCAATCCAACAGACGGAAAATGTCCGATATGCAATCAAAAAATGAGGGGGTAGTATTTTATTATGTCAAGAAGTTGTTATTCGTTTTTCTATACATCATTTGATCAAGCAAAAAGAATAATAGAAACAGAGCTGAAAAGTGATGGATATAAGAATGTAAATGAAAACGGCGAAAATGTTTGGAAAAATGGCATGGGGTTTTTAACAGCAATGAAGTACATCAAAATTGAATTTGTAGAAAATCAAAAAGTTAACATTTACGGCTGGGTACGCCCTATGGCTTCACCTGAGCAAAATCTCGACGGTATAGTCGGTGCGTTACCAAAAAAGCAAGTTCTGAAAACTATTAACAAAATAGGTAACGCTATAAGGTAAGTAAATGCAAAAAAATTCCAAATTCACCGAGTGGTGAAATTTGGAATTTTTTATTTCATCCTTCAAGACTTACCAAACAAGTCTTCTTGCGCAGTAAAGCTCTCTGTTCATTTCTTCCACAACGATATTTCTGCCTGACTGCGGAGCGTGTATGTAGCAATTATTGCCGGCATATATTCCGACATGACCGCCGCCACGGAAAACAACAAGGTCGCCGGGTATAAGCTCACTGCGGGAAACAGGCGTTCCGACATTCATCTGTGAATAAGATGTTCTCGGAAGCTGAACGCCGAAGTTTGCAAAAACATATTTAACAAATCCGCTGCAGTCGAAACCGCTTTCGGGAGAACTGCCGCCGTAAACATACGGAATACCTACAAAGTTTTTGGCGTATTCAACGACCGCGTTGCCCGTCGAAGTCGGAACAGCAGGTTTGTCCGCAGGCTTTGTGCAGGAGATATAATCTCCGCTTACATAACCCGTAACGCCCCAATAATATATGAGATGCCATGTGCCCTCTTTGCCGAGGACTACAAGTGAATCGCCGTATTTTGCCTGACCGAGTATATCGTATCCTGTACCCGGACCGCTTCTGATATTTAAAACATCACCTGTAACATAAACATATTCATCTGCAAACGCAGAAACCGTAAACATTGTTAACAATAATACTATGGTCAACAGTACGAGACCTGTTTTTTTAAACATAACACAAAAACCTTTCCGCCTTACAAAAAGGCATTCAGAATTTTCAACTATGTTTATATTCTAACACAAATTTTTCATTTTGTCAAACTTTTTTAACAATTTTGGGTAATTTTATTTACACAATTTCGCCAAACCCTTTATAACAGGGCGTTTTAGCGCATTTTAAATTTTTTAATATTTTTAATAATTTTTGTAACATTCAGCACTCAGTGTGCCCAAGAAACACAAAAAACCGCTGACGAATCAGCGGTTTTTATTGGTCAAACAGGAATTACTTTAAGTCAGAGAAGTATTTGATTGTTCTTACCATCTGGCTTGTGTATGAGTTCTCGTTATCGTACCAGGAAACAACCTGTACCTGTGTGCAATCAAGCTCAGGCATATATGTTACCATTGTCTGTGTAGCGTCAAAGAGTGAGCCAAACTTCATACCGATAACATCGCTGGATACGATTTCGTCTTCTGTGTAGCCGTAGGATTCGTTTGCAGAAGCCTTCATCTTAGCGTTGATAGCTTCTTTTGTTACATTACCCTTAACAACTGCTACGAGGATTGTTGTTGAGCCTGTTGGTGTCGGAACACGCTGTGCGGAACCGATAAGTTTGCCGTTAAGCTCAGGAATAACAAGACCGATAGCCTTTGCTGCGCCTGTTGAGTTAGGAACGATATTGACTGCTGCTGCGCGGCTTCTTCTGAGGTCACCCTTTCTCTGAGGACCGTCAAGAGTCATCTGGTCGCCTGTGTAAGCGTGGATCGTGCTCATGATACCGCTCTGAATGGGAGCGAGGTCGTTAAGAGCCTTAGCCATGGGAGCCAAGCAGTTTGTTGTGCAGGATGCAGCGGAAATAACTGTATCTTCTGCCTTAAGAATGTTATGGTTTGTGTTAAATACAACTGTGGGCAGGTCGTTGCCGGCAGGAGCTGAAATAACAACCTTGCGTGCGCCTGCTGCGATATGAGCAGAAGCCTTTTCTTTAGATGTGTAGAAGCCTGTGCATTCGAGAACAACATCTACACCGAGCTTGCCCCAAGGAAGATCCTTAGCGTCTTTTTCTGCATAAATTTTAATGGTTTTGCCGTCAACTGTGATAGAATCTTCACCTGCTGAAACTGTATCAGCCAAAGCGTATGTGCCCTGCGAAGAATCATACTTTAACAAGTGAGCCAACATTTTGGGGCTTGTTAAGTCGTTGATTGCTACAACATCGTATCCCTCTGCACCGAACATCTGTCTGAATGCGAGACGACCGATACGACCGAAACCATTGATTGCTACTTTTACTGCCATTTTAAAAACCTCCGATATTTAAAAATTTTATTTAATAAACTCAATGTAAGAGCATTAAATTACTTAACTGTAATTGTTTTGATAACGGGTTGATTTTCTTTTGCTACCGTGCCGTTAGAATCCTCCACAGGAGTCTGTGCAAGCTTGTCTAAAACCTCAAAGCCCGAAGTCATCTTACCGAAAGCGGCATACTGTCCGTCAAGAAATTCGGAATCGGCGTGGCAAATAAAGAACTGCGAGCTGGCACTGTTCGGATTCTGTGAACGCGCCATCGAAATAACGCCGCGTTTGTGGCTGAGATCGTTCTTAAAGCCGTTTGATGCAAATTCGCCCTTGACCGTATCTTTTGAGCCGCCGAAGCCTGTCCCTTCAGGGTCGCCGCCCTGAATCATAAAGCCGCTGATTATACGGTGGAATGTAAGTCCGTTATAAAAGCCTTCATTTGTAAGCTTAACAAAGTTTTCGACAGTTGCGGGAGCGATATCGGGATAAAGCTCAAGCTCCATTACCGAGCCATCTTCCATTACTATTTCAACCATTATTTTGTTTGCCTCCTTGTCTCCGGCGTTCTGCTGCTCTGCTGCGCCTTCCTCCGCCTTTTCGGGAGCCTTATTTACCGATTCTTTGGCAGTTGTCTCTGTATTTTTGGAAGTCCCTTCATTTGATGCACAGCCACCAACTGCAAAAACAAGCGCCAAACAAATCATTATGGCAAAAAATCTTTTGAAATTCATATACTTTTCACCACCAAATGTTATTATATGACTTTGACAAAAAATTGTCAAGTGATTTTTGGGTTTGAAGAAAATTTCGTAAAATTTGTACTATTTTTCATTAAATAAAGGTCGGTTTTGTGTTCAAAACTCCTCCTCTATTAGGGCTGCGAGTTCATCTTCGTCAGGCACAACATACGAGCCTGACAGATCGTTAGGCATAGTAAATGTATGAATACTGTCTTCAGACGACTTTGCCGCTTTTGCAAAGTCAATTACATCGTCAACAGTCAGATTACTGATAACATTGTCCGAAACCGCTTTATATACAATCGGTATTTTTGCTATATATTTGAGGTTAAGCTTCTGTTTTATAAGCTCTTTTATAAAGTCCTGCTGTACCTCAACGCGTTCAAGATCGGCCCTCGGATAATCCGCGCGGAATCTTACGAGGCCTTCGGCGTCCTTGCCGTTAAGTATCTGATGCCCTGCTTTTAAGTCAATATAAAGATCCTGATACGGGTCGTTATAGAAATAATCGCGTTTTACATCATATTCGACGCCGTCAAGTGCGTCAACTATTTCTCTGAAAGCAACGAGGTCAATAACCGCATAATAATTGATTTTAATTCCCGTGATTTTGGTTACTGTTTCTATAAGAAGTTCTTCGTCATTCAGGTCGTTTCGCTGGGCGTAACCGTAAACCGCATTTATTTTCATTGAATTACCGTTAATTGTTGCCTTGGTGTCGCGCGGAACGGACATAAGGCTAACCTTTCCTGTATCCGTGTGGAGCGTTGCGATAAGTATGGTGTCGGTATTTACGGCAACAGAATCCTTACCGACAACCAGAACATTCACTCTGTCGTTTTCAACGGGGTAAATAGCGTCGCCGTGTTCGCCTGCTTCAAACGGAGAAATCATAAACCGCGCCATCAGCATACCGCCGAATATTGCCGCGCATATAAGCACGGTTATCAGAACTATGGTAAAGTATTTTTTTAAGTTCATAAGCAAGGTCCTTTCCAATACAATACACCGGCAAAAAGAAAAAGCTGCAACACACGGCTACAACTTTTTTGGTGGAGGGGGGTGGATTCGAACCACCGAAGTCACTGACAACAGATTTACAGTCTGCCCCCTTTGGCCACTCGGGAACCCCTCCGTGTGATTTGGAGCTGGTGATGGGACTCGAACCCGCAACCTGCTGATTACAAATCAGCTGCTCTGCCAATTGAGCTACACCAGCATTTTATTTGGCACGATAGATATTATAGCATAAAGATTGACCCTTGTCAATACCTTTTTTTAATATCTTGGTCGGGGTTGAGGGACTTGAACCCCCGGCCCCATGGTCCCAAACCATGTGCGCTACCAAACTGCGCTAAACCCCGACAAACCGTAGCCAAATCAGTATAGTATAATGCCGTTTTTTAATCAAATCTTATTTTACGGTTATTTTACGATATTTTCACTTGTTTTTTTATAAATTCTCTTATTTTCTCTTATTTTCTCAAAAATCGACGCCGTTACCGCGTTGCCTGTTCCATAGCCGCGAGGTCTTCAGGCGATATAAGTTCAGAATTTGACTGGAACTGTGAATCGGAAGCAGGTGGCGGTGTGCTTGTTGCGGGCGCACCTGTATTACTCTGGGTGTTTGTCTCGGTATGCTGCGGCTGCTTTGGCTGCTCGCTTGCGGCGTTCTGATGCTCGGAGCCGGTATCTTCCTTCTTATCTTCTTTTTCCAAGTCAGCTTCCTCCTTATCTTTTTCATCCTTTTTTGACGCATCCTCGAGCCTGTCGGTGAGCATTTCTATTTCTTTGTCTTTTTCCTCAAGCTTTTCCTGAAGCTCCATATACTTTTTTTCAAGCTCTTCTCTCGGCATATTTGCAATATCTTCCTGTGTGCTTTGGGTAGTTTCGTCTTTGTTTTCTCCCGAAGAAAACAACCCGTACGACAGTCTGTACGATACATAAAAAATCAGCGCAAGTCCAAGGATTATCCCTATAACGGTCCAAACTTTTTTTGCTCCGCTTTTTTTGCGGTATGTTATAGTTCTTCGTTTTTGTTCCATAAATTTATATCCCTTCCTGTTATAATGCTTTTTTAATCATACCTTATTATACCATTATTGTCAAATAAGTAAATGAATTTTTCGTAAACTTTTGAAAAATATTTTTTTTCGAGTGCTTCGGCATACAAATCTATCTGCGTTTTGTATCTTGATTTTATCGCCTGTATATCACGGACTTTGTCTGTTTTGAAGTCGAGCAGAATAATTTTGTCGCCCTCAAAGAAAAAGCAGTCTATAATACCCTGAACCATAATTTTTTCATCAGAGCTTTTGGTATCGCCCATCACCTTTGGCACGGGCGTCAGCATTGTAAACGGCTCTTCGCGGAATACACGGTCGGCCTTCCTGAGCCGCTCCCCGAGCGGAGATGTCAAAAACGCCGCTATCTTTTCATACGGCACCTGAGCCGCGCTTTCGGGCGTTATAATATTCTGTCTGCACAGACCTTCTGCAAAATCGCGGACATCATTTTCCGTTTTGAGCGACAAATCTATTGTTTCCATAATAAAATGCACAAGCGTACCGCGTTCCGCAGCAGTCATTTTCTTTTCTGCCCGTATAAATCGCGGCGTCTTTATCTCAGGACTGTAAAGCAGTTCGTATGTCTCGTTATCGGACGCCGGATTTTGCAAGCGTTTGAGTTCTGTTACAGACACCTTTGACGGTATTTTCCACAAGCCCCTGTACGGATATTCATACGCTAACGCTTCTTTTACAGATTTGTTAACGGCAGAGGAAAATGTTGACACATTAGTATTATCCCCGATTTCTTCCTCTTTATAATTACAGGGAAGAATATTTACCCTGACATACGGACAGTTTTCAAAGCCTTCTTTACAGGAGGCAACACATATGGAAATCCAATCAAGATATGACTTTGGGTTTATCGACAGACCTTTTTGCCTGTTTTTTGCATTGTTTTCCCACCCGTATTTTGCCTTTTGCAAATCCATGACGGTGCCATATATTATAAGCCGTTCCTTTGCCCTCGTAAGCGCAACATAAAGAACGCGAAGCTCCTCGGCAATATCTTCGTCTTTTATGCTGATTTTTGCCGCGTCATATAACGGCGTTGTGTATTTGGCGCGGCTGACAGGATCGATAAACACAGGCGCGATTCCGTACTTGCGGTGCAAAAGTATATTACCCGAATGACTTCCCGGATTAAACTGCTTTCCAAAGTCCGGTAAAAATACAATCGGAAATTCCAATCCTTTGCTCTTGTGTATCGTCATAATTCTGACGACATCGTTGTTTTCGCCTATCAGCTTTGCCTCGCCGTAGTCAGCCCCTTTTACCCTGAGATTTTCTATAAATTTAATAAAATTAAACACCCCGTGGAACGAGCTTTCCTCAAATTTCCGCGCCTTTTCAAAAAGCAGGCGCAGGTTTGCCGCTCTTGCTTCTCCCTGCGGCAGCGACGATACATGGTGAATAAAGCCCGTATCCTCAAACAAAAAATCAATCAGCTCGTCGCAAGGCTCATATTCCGCCATATGACGCCACTTATTAAGACTGCCGATAAAGCTTCTGCATTTGTCCGACAGCTCGGTCGTGTCTTCCGTACACTTTGTAATACAGTCATAAAAAAGCGTGTTTTTGTCATAAAGACGGATTTGTGCAAGCTCGTCCTCGCTGAATTCAAACACAGGCGAGCGCATAACCGATATAAGCGGAATATCGTTTCTGGGGTTATCTATAATCTGCAAAAGCGAAAGAAATATCTCAATTTCCGCCGTTTCAAAGTATCCGCCTTTACTTTCCGCGTAGCACGGGATCCCCATATCGCTCAGTACGCGTTCTATCATATCGCCCTTGTCCCTGAACGAACGAAGTAAAACGGCAATATCGCTGTATTTTGCGGGTCTGCTTTCTCCCTTTTTTGCGTCAAAAACAATATCGTTCCCGACGATAGAATTTATTTTTTCCGCAATAAGCCGCGCTTCTCTTTCAATATTGTGTATGTCGCTGCCGTTGTCCTCATCATCAGAGAGTGCCTTGTCGATAATATTAAGCTCCGGCAGTACGGGAGCGGGATATTTCACTCCGCATACAAGGCATTCTTCGTCTTTATAATCGACATTCCCTTCTGCTTCGGACATAAGGTTGCCAAAGACAAAATTAACAAAGTCGATTACACTGTCACTGCTCCTGAAATTTTTATTGAGCATAATTTTGCGGTATTTTTCTCCTGCGCCCTCTTTGTATGTTTTTTTCTTTTCAAGGAACATACGCGGACTTGTCTGCCGGAATCCGTATATACTTTGTTTTAAATCCCCTACCATAAAGATATTGGGCTTGCCCTCCGGAACACCCGACACAAGATTAAATATAAACTCCTGCGTTTCGTTGGAATCCTGATATTCGTCAACATATATTTCGTCATACTGCCCGCGTATTTCTTTTGCGGTTTCCGTCGGCTCGCCGTTCTCTGTAAGCAGAGAAATAAACATATGCTCAAAATCGCTGAAATCAATTATGTTTTTTTCTATTTTGAGCGCGGAATAAATTTCTTCAAAGCGGCGCACAAAAATAACGAGCCCGTTTACAAGGGGGTATGTACT
Source organism: Clostridia bacterium (assembly GCA_017450025.1). Classification (GTDB taxonomy): domain Bacteria; phylum Bacillota; class Clostridia; order UMGS1883; family UMGS1540; genus RGIG3586. The sequence continues at coordinate 20,129 of JAFSYJ010000022.1, forward strand.
TTTTAATATATCCGCGCACATTTCCGCAGGATATGCCGTTTCGTTTCTGACATTTTCGTTTATGATTTTTTTAGCGTCGTCACGCAGCTTGATAAGGACTTTGTTTGTTTCTTCATCAGACGCCTTTTCCTTGCCTCGGCGCGCAAAAGTTCTCCCGTCAAACGCAAGGCGCAAAGAATCCCAGCCGTTTGATGCCGCTATATAAAAATCTACTGTTTCAATATCGTTTTTCAAAAGCAATACCCACGGCTCGCAGCCGTCTGATTTTGCAAGCTCTGCGGCTTCTTCAAATTTTGCTTTTGCCTCTTTTAACTTTTCTTTTTGTTTTTTGAGTATCACCTTGCAGCAGTCGGAATTTTCAAAGCTGTCCTTGTCTGCATTGCGGTAAAACTCAAGTACGCCCTCCAGCCATTTATCGGGAAACGGACTGCTTTTTGCAAAGTCTGATACCTCAAGCATAATATCAATCAGGTTGGAATCGTCACGCGCTGACGCAAAGCTGTCGGAAAAACTCAAAAAGTCCGCATTGCCCTCGCCGTAAAGTTCCTCAAGTGCCTGCTCTGCGGCGTCAATTCTTAAAATGCGGGTTTCGCTGTCATCGCCGACTCTGAATGAAGCCTTGAGCCCTATTTTATAGAAATTTGAGCGCAGCGCCGAAAGACAAAACGAGTGTATTGTCGAAATCGAAGCCGCCGGTACAAACGAAAGCTGCTGGCGTATTCGCGTGTTTTCGGGATTTTCGCGCAGGTACGCCTCAAGATTGCTCATTATTCTCGCGCGCATTTCCATAGCCGCCGCATCGGTAAATGTCATTACAAGAATACGCGATATGTCTGTTCCGTTTATTATTCTCCGCACGATCCTTTCGGCAAGCACCTGGGTTTTTCCTGCGCCTGCCGCAGCAGTTACGATAATATTTGCCACATCTGCATTTACGGCGGAAAGCTGTTCTTTTGTCCAATTTATCGCCATTACAATTCACCTCTGATTTCTTCCCAAAAGTCTATATCAGACGGTAGTCTGCGATAGCTGCAGCCGACAGAAGCGTCAAATGCGCAAACGCTTTTAAAGCTGCAGCCGGAACACGGCGTGTAATCACCTGATTTGTACGGAGCAATCGAAGTATCTCCTGATAAAATTTCTTCTGCAATATCTGAAACCGTTTTGGTGACATATTTACGAAGTGCCGCAAAATCTTCGGCAGACGCAAATGATTTGCTGTTTTTGCGTCGCGCAGGCAAAAAGTCAAACGACTCCTTTTCCGTGTCCATTGCCTGCCATACCTCGTCATCGTTTAAAATAAGTCCGTTAAGCTTTAGTTCTCCGGACTTGAGCTTTGCATCAAACACTTCTTCCGGCAGCTTTTGGGGTTCGCTTTTTACAGGCGGATTGTCAAGACGGAAATATAACATTCCGGCAGGCAGCATATTTTTGTTTTCGCACAACGCCGTTATATATACTGCAAGCTGGAGGTTTATCCCATAGAAAAAATCACCGAGGTCAAACGATTTTGAACCTGATTTATAATCAATTATGCGCACGAATGTATTTCCGCCGAGCTTAAGTGCGTCAGCCCTGTCTATTCTGCCGCGTAGAGATACGGTTGTTCCGTTTGGCAGCGCGATTTTGAGCGGTTTGAATTTGCCGTTTTCGTCAAACGAAATTTCGTAACCGAGCGGCTTGAACCTCCCGCGCGTTATGTGTTCTCTTATAAGCTTGAGCGAGGCGCAGGCAGTTTCCTTAAGGCGTACAAAAAGCCGCGCCATTCTCGGAGATTTGCTGATAATATATGTGTTGAGCCGTTTGTCAAACGCCCCTAATATTTTGTCAGCTTCTTCCATTATATACCCGTCTGTCGCATCGGCCCAGCTCATACCGTTTGCTTCAAGCCGCTTTGAAAACTCGTCAACAAAATTGTGCAAAAAGCTTCCTGCCTCGTTATAGTGCAGTTTCATTTCAGGGCGTTCCTTTGCATTTAGAGTGTACTGCATAAAATATGAGAACGGGCACTTTCTGAATCGCTCAAGCCGTGAAACCGCCGTTTTTAATGTGCCGCTTACCGACCTCTCCAGCGTCTTATCCGAAAGAGGTCTTGCAACATTGCGGTAGCCTATTGATTTAATACGGCTTTCAAGCTTTTTCTTCCACTTTGGCGAGGACATAAAGTATTCATACGCCGCCGTGTAATCTTCATTTAGCGGCAAGCCTGCAGACAGCGCATCTGCAAGACATTCAAAAACAGAATACGGCGACAAAAGCCCGAAAACATCGTCTTTTTCCAAAACATCACTCTGCATTTTCAAAGACGGAAAAATATCTTTTATACGCGAAACAATAGCTGCAGGGCGCATAGCCCCTCCGTCAAAATCTGACGACGGAAAGGTGATAATCAGCTTTTCGGAAGGCGAAGAAATCGCCTTGTAGATAAGATGTTCGTTTTCCGCCGCCTGTGCAAATGAAACAGGCGCAAGCATGACGCCCTCCTGCCCTATTGCAGTCCTGTCGGAATCGCTCAAAAACCCGTTTGGCTTTATCGGCGCAGGGAACGACGCATCGACCGCTCCGATGATAAACATTGCTTTGACATCGTAGCCTTTTATACGGGATATGTCACCTGACAAAACTCCGTCTTGGAGCGCAGGAACAAGTCCTATCTCATATTGGGCAAGCCCTGTTTTAAGAATTTCATAAAATGCGGCGTTTGAGACAGCGTCATCACCAACGGAGCCGACCATATCGTCAAGCGCGTCTATGACCTTGTTAAAAACGCTGCGATATTCGATAGCTCTGTAACTGTCCCCTGCGTTTTCAAATTCTGTGGCGAGTGCTTCGGCTTTTTTATCAAGCTCCATATTTATAATAAAATTATAAAGTGCGGCACATTTGCCCGACACCTTGCGCGACGAGCAAAGCTCTGAATCAAGCCTCAAAAGCGGCTCTGCCACAACCGCTTTGGCGTTGTTTATAATATCAAGTGTTTCTTTTTCCTCTGCCGAAAGCTCCTCGCGCTCGGCGTAAACGGAAAAGCGGTAGTCCCACTTGTCAGCTTTTTTCCAGACATCTCCCCTGATGCCTGTCGCAAGTATGTAGTTTTCAAGCGCGTCAAGGCTCTCTCTGTCGATTGACAAAAATCCCGATTTGGCATACCTAAATATCGGCTCATATATATAACCCGAGGTAATGGCTTCCAGCGCCGAAAGCACAAAAACTACAATGCCGTGATTTAAAACGCCCACTTTTCTGTCAGGGAAAACGGGAATATCAAACTGCCTGAAAACAGTTTTTATATATTTCGAATAAAGCGGCATATCGGAACAAACAATGCCTATGTCGCGGAATTTATAGCCGTTTTCACGGCAAAGCTTTGTTATCTGAGACGCAACATACAAGGTCTCGGTATAAGGATTTTTTGCCTCAAAAAGCTCAATGCTGTTGACATCGTTGTCAAATGTTTTATGCGGATAATTAAAATATTCGCTCAAAAGATGTGCAATATCCGTGTTTTGAGGCGGCACATACTCCATTTCCTGATGCGGACAAATATGAACGCCTGCCTCGCTTGCCATTTTATAAAGTTTTTTTTCAGTTTGTTCACACGGCAAAAATTCAAGCCTGCCACGGTCTTTGCGTTCCATACAAAGTGTGACCGTTACCATTTCAGCATGGCGCAAAAATACATCTGCCAACGCAAGCTCGGACTCGGTAAAGCTTGAAAATCCGTCAATATATATATGCACGCCTTCAAGCGCACCTTCTTTGTCAAGGCACTTGGCAAGACGCATAAGATTGTCATCACTGTCTGTAAATCGGTCTGCAATTTTTTCTTCAAATCTTTTATAAACAAATGCAGTTTCTTTCAATTTGAGCTGTAAGCCTGTATTGCTTACGGTGTCCGCCAAGCTCTCCAATGCTTCGACCGAAATATTGTAACGTTTAAATTCACTTATCAACGCCAGCATTTGCTCGGCTTTATCGCTTTCGTTTTCCGACAACAGCTTTAGTGTTTTGGAATTGTCGTGAATAATTTTGTAAAGGAGCATAATTTTACCGCCCCTGTCTATATGTGGCAAAGCCGCTCCCGACAGCGTTTTCAGCTCCTGCTGTGCAAGCCGAGCAAAGCTGTGGATTTCAATTCCGCCCATACCGCTGACGCCCAGCTTTTCCGCAAGAGCCTTTTCCGCAGTAAACGAATACTGCTCCGGCACTATAATCATCGCACGCTTGCCTGAAGCTATGGCTTCACGAATACAATATTCACTTTTGCCGCTGTTGGACTTTCCGTAAATGAATCTTAACGCCACACATTTCACCTCATATTAAATTTTATCATCTTTTGCCAAAATCGTCAATAGGGATAAATTTTGTCTTGATTTGCCTTGAGAATTATGATACAATAAGTACACTCGTTGCAAGCCTAATAAACAAGTTTTTGCTTATGTTATTTTTAATATGTCTCGGTGGTCTAACGGATAAGATAGGGGATTCCGGTTCCTCTGATACGGGTTCGACTCCTGTCCGGGACACCAAAGGCAAGCCTTGCCTTGCCGCAAACAGACAAAAGCCGTGAAGCTGCATTTTGCACTTTCACGGTTTTATTTTATAAAATTTTACAAAAGTTCTTGACAAATTATATCGTATGCGATATAATTTAGCGTGAGGTGATTATTTGGATAAGGAATACGAGCTTTTATTGCTTGAAAACCAGGTCTGCTTTCCGACTTATGCCGTTGCAAACAAAATATTAAGACGCTACCAACCGCTTTTGAAAAAGCTAAATCTCACATACACGCAGTATGTAACGATGATGGTTATGTGGGAAAAGGAAGCCGTCAACGAAAAAGACTTGGTAAAAGCGTTGTATTTAAAGGCGAATACGCTGACGGACCTATTGCGTAAGTTAGAAAAAAAGGGGTACGTCCAAATCGCAAGAAGCGAAAAAGACAAAAGAAACATTGTTATCCGTCTTACCGATGAGGGGCGTAAACTGAAAGACGCCGCTATCAGCGTTCCGAAAACGCTGATAGATGAACACTGGTTGACTGATGACGAAGTAAAAACTTACAAAGAATTACTCTACAAATTATTGAAAGGAGATTGGGAAAAATGATTATTAAAGCTGTGAAATTTAGAGAAAACGGTTTTTACACACAGCCGTTCGTATTCGGCGGCGAGGAAGGAATGGATAAGTTCGACAAGAACATCAGATACAGAGGAAGCCTGCAAAATTATCTTATCGATACGGGAAGCGAAGTCATCCTTGTTGATACAGGTATCCCGGCGGGAACTCCCGAAGAGCACCCTGACGAGAACAGCCTTATGTATACGGGAAAAGACATTTGCAGTTATATGGAGGCTTTCGGGGCGTTGGGATACAAACCCGAGCAGGTAACAAAGATACTTCTCACCCATAAACACGCCGACCATTCGGGCGAGCTTAAATCCTTCCCTAATGCGAAAATCTATGTTAATGAGGACGAATTGTCCGCCGATGAATTACAGGGGATTTCAAATATTGTTCCCGTTAAATTTACGGACGGCGCATACCTTAATTTTCCCGAATGTCAGAAAATCTGCGACGGCATTTATTACATCAAAGCAAAAGGACATACAAACGGAAACAGTATTGTGATCGTCGAAAATGACGGACTGTTTTATATGATGCACGGCGATATAACATATGTTGACGAGGCGCTTTACAAAAACAAACAGTCTGTTGTTTTTGATGACATAACAGCGGCTCGTGAAACGCTTGACCGCGTGCGTGAATTCGTACGCAAAAATCCGACGGTTTATCTTTCCACGCATACGCCGCAAGGGTACGAAAATCTTGAGGCAAAGCGCGTAATAGACCTCGATAACCCTGTTGACACAGTATTGGCAGAGGTCGATTTTAAGGCACAGGAAGCAACGGGTAAATATGTCTGCTCCGTATGCGGATATGTATATGACCCCGCAGAACACGGCGGCATGGCGTTTGAAGATTTGCCCGACGACTTTATATGTCCGAGATGTAAGCAGCCGAAAGAAAAATTTAATAAGGCTTAAGGAGGGGCAATTATGAATATAGCTGTCAGATACTATTCAAAAACAGGAAATACAAAGGCTGTTGCAGAAGCAATCGCAAGCGCGGTCAATGTAGATGCGGTGTCAGTAGAAAAACCCGAAGCGCAAATAACAGAGCCTGTCGATGTGCTTTTTGTAGGCGGAGCGTTATACGCTTACGGTCTTGACAAGCACTTAAAAGAATACTTGAAAAGCCTGAAAAAAGACAATGTAAAAAAGGCAGTAGTTTTTTCAACATCCTGGCTTTCAAAACATTCTGTGGAGCTTATAAAAAAGGGCTTGTCCGACAACGGCATTACGGTAGAAGCCGAATATTTCTATGTTAAAAACAGACCGACCGTAGCTCAGGAAAAAGAAGCCGCAGCGTTTGCTGAAAGGTTTGTATAAATACTCAGGAATTTGATATTCCTTACCACAAATAGACAAAAACCGTGAATCTGCATTTTGCATTTTTACGGTTTTGCTTTTTTTGTTATAAGCAGGCGGCTTATCAGCTCTTGAGCGGTAAAACTACCTTTCCGTTTCGTCTATCGGAATGTTGTCTGACAAACACAGGCGTACAGACCGACCGCAACGGCAATATCGTTCCCGTAAAGAACCAATCACCGAAACAGCGTATTGACGGGACGGCAGCTTTGCTTGACTGCTATGTCGGACTGTATGAGCATTACACGGAATATATAAACGCAATTTGACAGGGGGTATAACCATGAAGCTGAAAGATAAAAAAATTCAGATTTTTGCACAGAGAACGAAAGAGGACGAAAACGGGGTAAAACAACCCAAATTACGGCGCGTCGGCTTGCCCGTATGGGCTTATTTCAGACAGCTTTCCGGCAGGGAAAAACTGCTTGCGGGTTTGGTTTTAGAACCCGAAGAAGAAGTCCTTTTCACGATAAATTACAGGACGGATATAGACACAACAAATGTAATCGGGTATAAAGGAAAGCTTTATGATGTTGTGCGCGTTGATGTGTTTGAGGGGTACAAAAAGGATATTACCCTCTATTGCAAAACACGGTAAATATTACGAAAAGCGTACTATAACATTGACTTTCCGCCGTCTTTGTGCTATACTGGTATATGTGAAAATATACTTTGTTTTAGGTATATTATAGATTTACAAGCAGCGCAAAGAAAGGCGGCAAAGATATATGGCGAAGAAAAAAACAAGTGAAACAATTACGGAAAACATTTTCCGCGATTTTTACGGTGCTAATACATTCATAGAAAAATCCGCAATACCGTCCGGCTATGGCTTTACATCAAAAAAAAGGCACATCTTATAGTGGGTATCCCGATTTTTTCTGTGATAATGATGATTATTGCATAGTTGTTGAAGCGAAAGCAACAGACCATTCAGCCGCACAAGATGAAGTGCAGTATTATATGATAAATAATAAAATACATAAAGATATTGTTGGCATTGCTGTATCGGGACAATCACGGGATAGTATTCTTGTAACATATTATTTGAAAATCAAAGGAATGACAGAAATAAACACATTTCCACAGGAAAATGTATTACTTTCCATTCCGGCAATAAAAAAACAATATGTAAAATCAAAATATGGCGAAAGCGTAACAACGGAAGCACTTATAACCGTACTGAAAGATTTGAACAAACGCTTTAATGACAACAATAAAGTTCGTGATACTGACCGCAGTTTGTTCTTTTCAGGATTGATGATAGCTTTGAAAAACAATAATTTCAGAAGCACTTATAAAAATATTCAATCACCGTCAAAACAGGAAGTCGCCTCAACAAAAGCGACCGTACTTGAAGCGCACAATCTAAACAAAGCTATACTTGAAGCAATAACAACGGAGCTTGAAAGCAAAATAAACAGTCTATCCAAAGAGTTTAGTTGGCGTGATAAGTTTTCGTTTATAAAAAATATTGACTATACTCTTGAAGAATACAAAAAAATTATAGGTATTATTGAAGAAAAGATTTTCTATCCATTTCAAAACGAGGAAAAACAGGATATTTTGGGGCGTGCGTATAAAATCTTTCTTTCCCGCGCTGGTAAAGTTGACAACAAGAACATAATTTTAACACCTGACCATATCAAGGAACTTATGGTTCGCTTGGCGCGATTATCTGTTAATGATGTTGTGTTAGATACCTGTGCTGGCTCTGGTGGGTTTCTTATGGAAGCTATGGAAACGATGATTGCACTTGCAAAGGGTGATGAAACAACAATCACAAATATCAAAGACTTTCAGCTTATAGGCTTTGAAATTGACTCTGTTCTTTTTGCGCTTGCGTGTTCAAATATGTTTTTGCATGGTGACGGTAGAACAAATTTGCTGTATAGAAGTAGCTTGCTTGATGAAACGCAGGGCGGAATTGTCAATAATAATGACAAAGAATTATTTGATTTTATTCGTAGCATGAAGCCAACAAGAGTTATCATAAATCCACCTTATGAGAATAACAATCCTATTAAATTTACGCTTCAAGCATTAAAATATCTTGAAAAAGACGGGAAACTTGTAATAATTATGCCTACGCCAACCTTAACACATAATCAAGGTGGATTGACAGAAAAAGTTTTGGAAATGGCAAAATTGGAATATGTAATTAAAATGCCTAACAAACTTTTTTCAGAACAAAAACGCACTGTAAACACATCTATTTTCGGATTTACAAAAAACCCGCATATACAATCTGATGATGTTCTGTTTTATAACCTTGAAGATGACGGATTTGTTAGCATTCAGCACAAAGGGCGTATTGATAAAAATGGAACTTGGAAAGAGATTGAAGATGCTATATTTGATACAATATCAAATTCAAAAGAAATACCGGGTATATGTCAAAAGAAAAAGATATATAAAGACGGTGTTCTGAATTGTGCGGGTGTTCAAACACGACGCAACAGCAACTATGAAATGGTAAAAATTAGTACTCTTTTCCATGTTGATAAAGGAACTCTTGCAAGCGAAAGCAATGTTGATGGCGACTACCCTTTTGTTACTGCAAGCGAAGAATGGAAAACGCATACCGAATATGCACTTGATACTGAAGCGATTGTGTATGCGGTTAGTGCCGCAGGTTCTTTGGGGCGCAGTCACTATGTCAATGGCAAATTTATTGCAAGTAACCTGTGCCTTGTTTTAACAAGCAAGAATGACCTCAAATATCCCATTGACTTACAATTTTATAATCGTTACTTTGAGTCAATAAGAAAGCAAATTGTTTCTGATTTAGCCGACGGAACATCAAAGCTTACTATATCACCCGATATGTTCAAGGATTATTATATTGAGTATATTCCTTATGAGAAGCAAAAAGATTTTGTAAAGATAAAACTGAAAAACTTTTTGACGCTTCAAGAACGGTACAAAAAAGCACAAGAACAACTATCAAATGATATAGCAAATATATCGGAATAATGCTATTTTCATTTAGATTTTTCTAATATCTTCTTGTATATTTAAGCGACAAATAAGCGACAAAACGGCATGGAGAAACGGCGGAAATCCTCATTTTTCAAGGGTTTCCGCCGTTATTGATATTCTCTTTATCAGAATATCTCTTTAAGATAGCGTACTGACAATTAACCGCTTTACATTTTCTGTGTTTAATGATATAATAAACATAATCAAAAGAGAATCTCTGCGAGTTTCGTATTATGTGTTTATTGAATCAGGTGTGCTACAAACCCGACAAGCGGTTTGCTTTTACGATTTAATACAGAAAAACACCAAATGAGGAGCAAAAATGAAAAGGTTAACTGTTAAAGATATTGCGCGTCGCGCCGGTGTTTCCGTTACGGCGGTTTCTTTTGTACTCAACAATAAGCCGGGCGTCAGCGAAGCCACCCGCAAAAAAATACAAAAAATCATTGATGAAACGGATTTTAAGCCAAATCTTAATTCCAAAAAGCTTTTGCTTAAAAAGAGTTTTAATATTTGCCTTATAATAAATCCGTATTCCTCGCCGTTTGAGGATCTGTTTTATTTTGAAATCACACGCGGCATACTTAACAAAAGCCGTAACTATGACTATAATATCATAATAAGCAGACCGATACTGTCAAACAGCGAGCTTCCCGACATAGTATATTCGGGTGATGCTGACGGAATTATATTTATGCAGGATATTCCGCCTGTCCTCATAGATAAAGCGGTTGCCTGCAAGCTGCCTTTTGTAATTGTTGACTCACATTCCAGAAATAACAAGGTCACATCTATTAACCCTGACTATGTCACCGCAGCTTTTGACGCCACCAATTATCTTATCGAAAACGGACACACCGATATTGCTGTAGTCTCCTCGAAAATAGTACCTGATTTTTATAAGCAGACGCTTGAAGGCTTTAAAAGTGCAATGAGCAGCAGAGCTTTGCCCGTAAAAAAGGAATACACGGAAATCTTTGCCGAAGACGAAAATTCAGCCTATGAAGCCGCAAAGCTGCTTTTTAAAGACCCTGACCATATCCCGACTGCTGTTTTATGTACGGTTTACAGCTTTGCAATAGGTGTTATACAGTATATCAAAGAGATGAATCTCAGCGTTCCCGGTGATGTTTCCGTAATAGGTATAGATGATACTCTTTTATCGAGATACATTGAACCTAAACTGACAACTGTCGGCATTGACAAGGCAGGTATGGGCTCTATGGCGCTTGATATGCTTTTTGATAAAATAAACGGCGGTAAGCCGGAGAGTATTTCTCTTCCTATGGAGCTTATTGTGCGTAATTCTGTAAGCAAAATAACGAAGTAATATATGTCATATTTGTTATTTTACCAAACAAGGGCTTGGAACAAAATCCAAGCCCTTGTAGTCTATCACATTTTTGTCTTAAAGACCAAGTCTCTTTTCTATCTCAGCAACCTTTGCCTGAATATCTTCTTTTAAGAAATCCATTGCAAAGTATCTCATCAACATTCCCTCAAAGCCTTTTCCGTGTCTTGCTTCGTCTTTTGCCATTTCGTGAACTGTATCGTGGATGGCGTCATATCCAAGCTCTTTTGCTTTTTTAGCAAGCGCAAGCTTGCCTGCTGTTGCGCCGCATTCAGCTTCTGCGCGGAGCTGCAAATTCTTCTTTGTCGAAGGAGTTACAACCTCACCTAAAAGTTCTGCAAATTTAGCAGCGTGATCAGCTTCTTCCATAGCGGCTCTCATATAGAACTCGCCAATTTCGGGATAACCTTCGCGGATAGCCTGACGGCTCATGGCTATGTACATACCAACCTCAGAGCATTCTCCCTTAAAGTTGTCAGCCAAGCCCTGATAAATCTCGTCGTCTATCTGACCTTTAGCGCCAACGCCGATAACATGCTCGCAAGCAAAGTTCAAAGCTGTTCCCTCTTCCGTAACCGTGAATTTTGCGCCGGGAACTCCGCACTGTGGGCATTTCTCAGGCGGTTCGTTGCCTTCGTGAACATATCCGCAAACGGGACATACATATTTTTTCATAATAATTACCTCCATATAATAAAATTTTATTTATAGTTATAGTTTAACTTATTGCGAGTGGGTTTGTCAACGCTAACCTAATTCAAGTGCCGTTACCTCATCAAAATTTACAATTCATTCACTTTATATTAAGCGGTCAAATCTTGACAAAGACGCTTGAATTTGATAAAATCAATAATGGATTTTTAGCTTTAAAAATAACTTATGTCTGGAGATTTGGTATCTTGTCAAATAACTTGGCTCTCGGCATCGACATTGGCTCAACTACTTCAAAGCTTGTGTTGATGGACGGAAATAAAATTATATACAGTAAGTACCAAAGGCACCTTTCACGCACGAGGGAAACGACCGCACAAATGCTCCGTGATATGGTAGCAGAGGTTGATGTTTCCGCATGCAGAGTTGCAGTTTCAGGCTCGGCGGGACTTGGCGTAGCGCAAAGCTCGGGCTTGGATTTTGTTCAGGAGGTTTATGCCACGGGAGAAACCGTGTCCGCATCAGAGCCTGATACAAGCGTCGTTATAGAGCTTGGCGGTGAAGATGCAAAGGTCATTTTTTTCAAAGGCGGAATTGATGAGCGCATGAACGGGACCTGCGCAGGCGGCACAGGTGCGTTTATAGATCAGATGGCGGTACTTTTGAATATGACGATCGATGAAATGGACAAAGCAAGCCTCAAAGCGCAGAGACTTTATCCGATTGCGTCGCGCTGCGGTGTTTTTGCCAAGACGGATATTCAGCCGCTTTTAAATCAGGGCGCACGCAAAGAAGACATAGCGGCGAGTATTTTTCAGGCCGTTGTAAACCAGACGGTTGCAGGGCTCGCGCAGGGGCGCAAAATCGACGGCAAGGTTATGTTTTTGGGTGGACCGCTATACTATTGCGACGGGCTCAAAAAACGCTTTTGCGAAACCCTTGATCTAAATGAAACCACAGCCGTTTTTCCCGAATACGGACTATATGCCGTAGCCATCGGGGCAGCGCTGTGCGCAAATAAAGACAAAAGCGTTACTGTTCCGTCGATTATTGATAAAATTGCGTCGGGCAGTGACCAAAAAAGTGGAGCGGACAGGCTCTTGCCGCTTTTTAAAAGCCAAGATGAATATTCAGCTTTTGCCGAAAGACATAACATAGCAAGCGTTCCTGCACGCAATTTAGATACCTATCAGGGCAACGCGTGGCTCGGGATAGACTGCGGCAGCACCACCACAAAGCTTGTGCTTATAGCAGAGGATAAGTCGGTTTTGTATTCTTTTTACAGCTCCAACAAAGGAAATCCCGTTGAGCTTGTGCGCGAATGCCTTGTGGATTTGCGCCAAAGATGCGGCGATAGAGTAAAGATTTGCGGCAGCTCGGTCACGGGCTACGGCGAGGAACTTATCAAAAACGCCTTTAATGTAGATGAAGGCGTTGTGGAAACAATCGCACACTATACTGCGGCAAAATATTTTCAGCCCGATGTGGATTTTATTCTCGACATAGGCGGTCAGGACATAAAATGCTTTAAAGTCAGGAACGGCGCGATAGAGAGCATATTTCTTAATGAGGCTTGCTCATCAGGCTGCGGCTCTTTTATTGAGACATTTGCAAAGTCTATGGGCTATGATGCCAAGGAATTTGCAAAGCTCGGACTTTTTGCAAAAGCTCCCGTAAATTTAGGCTCGCGCTGTACCGTGTTTATGAATTCGTCAGTCAAACAGTCACAAAAAGAAGGCGCTACTGTCGAAGAAATCTCCGCAGGACTTTCCGTAAGCGTCGTAAAAAACGCAATATATAAGGTTATACGCGCGGCGTCGGCTTATGATCTGGGGCAGCGCATTGTAGTACAGGGCGGTACATTTTATAATGACGCCGTACTCCGTGCGTTTGAGCTTGAGCTCGGCAAAAATGTAATAAGACCTGATATTTCAGGCTTGATGGGTGCTTATGGCGCGGCGCTGCATATTATGCACCTTAATAAAAGTACATTGTTAAGTAAAGAGGAGCTTGATAATTTCACACATACATCTTCATCTGCGGTCTGCAAAGGCTGCGTAAATCAATGTCCGCTTACCGTAAACAGATTTTCAGACGGAAAAATGTTTATTTCGGGCAATAGATGTCAGAAGGGCGCAGGGCTGGAGAGTACATCTGCGCTGCCGAATCTTTACGAGTGGAAGCGCGAATATTTCAAGTCGTTTAAGCCTGTCAAAGGCAGCCGCGGTACGGTAGGTATTCCAATGGCGCTCGGAATGTTCGAGCTTGCGCCGCTTTGGTATAGCCTTTTCACTTCGCTTGGGTTTGAAGTTGTATTTTCCGCGCTGTCCACACGCAAGACATACGAAAGGGGGCAGTTTTCCATACCGTCAGATACCGCGTGCTACCCTGCCAAAATTATGCACGGGCATATGGCTGAGCTTGTCGAAATGGGCATAAAAAATATTTTCTACCCCGGACTTACATATAATGTTAACGAAGGCGCGAGCGATAACCACTATAATTGTCCTGTTGTGGCGTATTACAGCGAGCTTTTGGACTCCAATATGGAACAGCTTAAAGGGGTAAACTTTATGCGCCCCTACCTCAGTCTTGACAGCCGCGCGGAGCTTTTAAAAACCCTGTATCCTGCGCTTAATGCCTTCGGCGTTGAAAAGCCCGAACTCCGTATCGCCATAAAAAAAGCATTTGAGGATTATAAGGCCTACACAAAGCTTGTGCAAAAGCAGGGCGAAGCTGCAATCGCAGAAGCGAGGAAGAGCGGTAACCGCATTATGATTTTGGCGGGCAGACCGTATCATATAGACCCCGAAATAAGTCACGGCATAGATAAACTCGCAAATTCTCTTGGCTTTGCGGTTGTGACGGAGGACAGCGTTTTCCACTTGGCGCCTGTTCAGTATGTAAAAGTTCTCGACCAATGGACTTTTCATTCAAGACTTTATCGCGCGGCACGCTACGCTACAGAAGCCCCCGATGTCGAATTTGTTCAGATGGTGTCGTTCGGGTGCGGAATTGACGCCATCACGACAGACGAGCTGCACACGATTTTGGAAAGCGCAGGCAAACACTACACACAGATAAAAATTGACGATATAACAAATTTGGGAGCCGTTAAAATAAGACTTCGCAGTTTGCTTGGTGCCTTGGAGGATAAAGAAAACAATGCAAAATAAATCTTTTGTTCCTTTCACAAAGGAAATGAAAAAGGACTACACTATTTTAGTTCCTAATATGCTGCCGATACATTTTAAGCTTATTATAAGCGTTTTAGAGACATACGGCTATAATATGGAGCTTTTGGACTACGCAGGTCCCGAAGTTGCCGAAACAGGACTTAAATACACACATAACGACACGTGCTATCCTGCCATTTTGGTTGTAGGGCAGTTCATTCACGCGCTAAAATCGGGTAAATATGACCCCCACAAAACCGCGCTCATAATGTTTCAGACGGGCGGCGGATGCAGGGCGTCAAACTATATTTCGCTTATCAGAAAAGCTCTGGAAAAGGCAGGCTACGGCTATGTTCCCGTAATTTCGTTCAGTATGGCTGGTATCGAAAGACACCCCGGCTTTCACTTGAGTATCAAAAAAATGTATAGTATGCTTTACGCCGTTTTGTACGGTGACCTTATTATGAGCCTTGTTAATCAGACAAAGCCGTATGAAGCCGTCAAAGGCACGGCGGATTCTCTTGCCGCATTGTGGACCGAGCGCCTCGGACGGCAGCTTGGCTCAGGAGCGGTAGTAAGATATTCTAAAATAAAAGAAACATATAAAAAAATCATAAAAGACTTTGACGGCATTCCCATAAAAAAGCGCGATGCCGTAAAGGTGGGCATAGTTGGCGAAATATATGTAAAATACTCACCTCTTGCCAATAATTCGCTTGAGCAGATGCTGATTGACGAGGGCGCAGAGCCAGTTGTGCCGGGTCTTTTGGATTTTTGCCTTTATATTGTAAATAATGTATTTGTAGAATACCGCATTTACGGGCGTAAAAAGCTTTTGTATCCGTTTGCCCGTATAGCGTATAAAGTGCTTTGCGATAAAAAAGATTATATAAGCCGCCTTGTGAAAAAGTTCAGTAACTTCAATCCGTGGGTATCATTTGATAAGACGGTCAAGCTTGCCGAAAAGCTGATAAGCACCGCCGTTAAAATGGGCGAGGGCTGGCTTTTAACGGGAGAAATGCTTGAGCTTGCGGAGTCGGGCTGCACAAATATAGTGTGCACCCAGCCGTTTGGCTGCCTGCCTAACCACATCTGCGGAAAAGGTATGATGAAACCGCTTAAAGAATATAATCCGAATATCAATGTAATAGCCATTGACTATGACGCAGGCGCGAGCCGTGTAAATCAGGAAAACAGAATTAAGCTGATGCTGTTTAACGCACTGAGAACGCAGAAGACCGAATCAGTCAAAGAGCTTATAACAACTTGACTTTAAGGGTATAATATGTTATATTATTCTTAAATCTTTATTATGTATATGGGGGTGCAACGGTTTCGACGGGGATGTTGAAGCTAAAATAGCGAGCAGCGGTGAGGAACCGCTTTAAAATCCTCAATTTTTAAATTTAAACGCTAATAATAATTTAGTAGCTGCCTAAATAAGGCGGCCGTTCTTGCGCGGAGGACTGCGGCTGCGTAAAGGGCGTCATTTCGCAGTGAACATGATTGGGTTAAGCTTTGCGCCCAACAGGAAAAATGAAGCTACCGAATTTTAAAGTTTGTTTGCGGACTTTATTATAAGGGAATCCTGACCACAAACTGCGCTCGGAGAAGTTTTTGTGAATATGTTTTCGGACAGGGGTTCGACTCCCCTCACCTCCACCAGAAGAAATCTCGTATAACGAGATTTCTTCAGCTAAATTCGCCTAACGGCGAGCTAAATTGCCTTGCGGCAGCTAAATGCACTTCGTGTGCTAAATGTGCTTACGCACGCTAAAGGGCGAATTTAATTTAGCTTAAAACCGTAAGTTTTAAATATCGCATTTGCGAAGCAAATATTTCACTTTGCAGCTTGCTGCAAAATTTAGCTTTGAAAGAAAAGATGTCTCAACTAAATCCGTCCTTGCGGACGGGATAAATCTGCTTCAGGCTTTGATTTCATCCAAACTTTGTTTGGATTTCATCGTGAGCAGAGCGAACGATTTCATTAAATTATAGCAATAAAAATAGTGAGGCAGTTGCGCATTAACACAACTGCCCCTTATTTTTATTCGACTGTGATATCTCCAATACCTACATATTCCAAGTATCCCACTTCATATGGCTCGACCAATATTTTTAATTGATTACATCCGTTTACTGGGATTGTTATTTTTTGGGGTAAAGCATCTGGTCGTATAATCATTTCTTTTATGAGTATATCATCTGTGTATATATAAACATAGCTATCATATGGAGTTGTTACTTGTCCATCAACTCTTCCTATATCCATTTTTAACACACTATACTTACTGTTTAAATTAATATAGGCATATTCTTGCCTTGAACCATTAATTTCAATACCATTATTATATCTTTTTCCACCCATATAAAACGAATCGCCTTCATTTGTGTAGTAGAGCCTAGTGTTGAAAGATTTTTGATACGGCGGACAAACATCCATAAGATACGCTACTCCGTTCGGTTTTGAGCCGATAGAAACAGTTTTTGTGTTTCCGTCCCAATCTACATTTTGTCCCAACGCCTCGGCAACAGCTCTTACAGGCAAATAAGTTGTGCCGTTATAGATAAAAGGTTCATTATTTGATGTATTAACTCTTATTCCGTTTACATTCAATTTAATATCCGAATAAAAAATTTCAATCCATTCGCTTCCTGTTTTTGCCCATACTGTGGCGCACAATGCAAGGCATACAACAATGCAAATTGTAATTATGCGCATTTTTCTTGTTTTGAACATCTTTTGTTCCTCCTCAAAATTGTTTTAAAAAATTGCGCACATTTTGCAAAACTGTTCTTCTGCCCTCCATTCTGCCCCATAAATTAAAAAGTGCGCCTACCGCAGCAAGCGCACAAAAAACGCAAACTCCGATAGTCGCCAAACTAACTTAAACAGAAACAGGAATAATCTGCAAACAATTTAAGGAGCGGAGTTTACATTTTTATCATAAGTCCTCTCCAAAAAATTGTTCACTAGAAAAGGGTAAATTATTCCTGCAAATAAAAATACCTGTTTCATTATATTTAGTTAGTTTGGCATATTTATAATAGCACACTTTATAAATTTAATCAATCATTTTTTTTAAAATATAAATTTATTTGTAATATCTACAATTTTGTGATAGAATTAAAATATAAAATTCAGGAGGCGCTTATGGCATCATCAAAAGAATACAGAGACTACATAATTGAACAAGCCGGTCTTGACGGCATAACCCACAGACCAATGATGGGAGAGTATCTGTTATACTTCAAGGGCATATTGTTCGGTGGCATATACGATAACAGGCTTCTTGTAAAAATCACGGCAGAAAACGGCAAATTCAATATGGAAAAGCAGCTCCCCTACGACGGCGCAAAAGAGATGTATATGGTCGATGATACGGAAAACGCCGATAGACTAAAGGACATAATTTTGACAACTTGTAAAGGGCTTAAATAATTTTTTCTATTGCTTTTTTTCTCAAATAGCTGTAAAATTAGATTGGTGATTGATTTGAAAAAATTTTTGTGCATTCTCCTGTGTTTGCTGACTCTTACCTGCACCGTAAATGCGGATTGGGTAGGTACAATAAACACAACGGATATAAAAGCATTTATCAATTATATGTATGTTCCGACTTATAATTTTAACGGCACGACAGTTGTTTTTGTGCGTGACTTGACTAACTACGGATATACTGTCGATTGGCGGGAGGATAGCCGCAGCGTTGTGCTTTATAAGAGTAATGCGGAATATGAGTACGAGCCGTCTCTTTGGCAGTACCTTACTCCCGGTGAAGTCAATCAAAAATTGTACGATGTCTATTCGTCTGATATAAAGGTTTATTTTGCAAACGGAGTTATCCCTTCATATAATATTGATGGCAAGGTTGCAGTTGCCTTGCGCGATATTGATATTATGATGAATATACAGTTTGATAACCGTGAACGCACGGCGTCTTTAAGAGTCGGTATGGATGATCTCGACGGCGATGACCTTAAATATGTAAATAATTATTTTTATAAAAACCAGTTTTTGCTTGCCGAAGGCGACTATTACCACATAAAGGTCGGCTATATGCTTCAAACTGGCAAGTACGATAAATCACTTATGAAGGCGTTCAAAAATTATATTGACCGCCTTACTGAAAGCGTTGAAGAATTCCGCAAGTATGAAGAGCCCGATGAATTCACAGAAAGCGCGATGGAGCTTTGGTGGGCAATGGTCAACGGCCGGTATGCCTCGACCAACCTCTATGAAATGGGTGAAAACTTGCTCCACGAGCTTGACGATCCTCTTCTTTCGGAATATTACGCAACATATATTGCAGATTCAAAATCCCAGCGCAAGTCAGCTATGACGCTTTTGTGTAACGATTTAAAACAATTTAAGTAAAAGACGGCAACTTTCGTTGCCGCTTTTTTATATCATCGTATTCGGATTAAGTATCCTGTCTATTTCGCTTTCTGACATAATTTTTTCTTCTATTATAATTTCCCTGATTGTTTTTCCTTCCTTCAATGCTCTTTTTGCCAGATTAGATGCTCTGTTATAGCCTATGTACGGGCAAAGCGCCGTAACAGTACCCACGCTGTTATCTATATTTTCCTCGCACTGATGCTTGTTTACCGTAATTCCTTTAATGCAGTCTGCAAACGCGCTTATACCGTTATTAAGTATGTCAAGCGACTCAAACAGACAATGAAAGATAATAGGCTCAAAAGCGTTTAACTCAAGCTGTCCTGCTTCGGCCGCCTGCGTTATTGAAACATCGTTGCCGATTACTCTGAAAGCTATCTGATTTACAACTTCAGGAATAACAGGATTGACCTTTCCGGGCATAATAGAGGAGCCGTTCTGCTTCGGCATAAGATTTATTTCCGAAAACCCTGTCCTCGGTCCCGACGACATAAGGCGTAGATCGTTTGATATTTTAGAAAGCGTCGTCGCGCACGACTTCACGATGCCCGAAACATATACAAAAGAGTCGAGATTTTGCGTTGCGTCAACCAGATCGTCTGCCTGCGAAAGCTCAAGCCCCGTCACTTCCGAAAGATTTGGGACGATTTTGTGTATGTACTTGCTGTCGGCGTTTATGCCTGTTCCTATTGCCGTTCCGCCCATATTCAGTTTAGAAAGCGCCTGCTCTGCAAACTCAAATCTCTCTATATCTCTTGAAATAGCCGATTGGTACGCCGCAAAGACCTGCCCAAAGCTTATCGGAACAGCGTCCTGCATTTCTGTTCTTCCCATTTTTATAACATCTTTAAGCTCCTGTGATTTTTCAAGAAACACTTCGTCGAGCTGCTTGAGCTGCTTGGAAGCCTTTTTCAAAAGCCTTATGCTTGCAATTTTGCCTGCGCTCGGATAAACATCGTTAGTCGATTGACCGCAGTTGACCGAGTCGTTTGGATGAACGATTTTGTAGTCGCCCTTTTCGCCGCCCAGAATTTCAATCGCCCTGTTGGCAATTACCTCGTTGGCGTTCATATTAAGCGATGTTCCCGCTCCGCCCTGTATGGAATCCACAATAAAGTTTTCGGTATATTGGCCGTCAAGTATTTCGCGGCACGCCGTAACGATTGCGTCGGCAACTTCACCGCTGATAACGCCTGCCTTTTTGTTTGTAATAGCTGCGGCAAGCTTTATTTCCACAATGCTTTTTATTATTTCGGGATGTACCGTGTGCCCGGTTATCTTAAAATTCTCTGCTGCGCGTAGCGTCTGTACGCCGTAATAAGCCGCGCACGGGATGTCTTTTTCTCCTATTGAATCTGCTTCTCTTCTGAATTTTTCCATTGTTTTCCCTCTCTTTCGCATTTTCGTATTGATTATATATTATTCCTGTGATATAATCAAATACATATTATAATATAAAAATGATAATTCTAAAATTATAGGTAGGTGTTTGGCTATGTTTACAAACAAAAACTATATACTCAAAATATATGAAGAAGGGAGCTTTTCAAAAGCGGCAGAATCGCTTTATATTTCCCAGCCGTCTTTAAGCGCTACCGTAAAACGCCTTGAAGAAAAAATAGGCGTTCCCCTGTTTGACCGCTCGACCTTCCCCGTATCGTTGACCGAGGTCGGTCGTGAATATGTCAAATACGCTATGGAAATCGAAGAAAAAGAAAACGATTTTTCAAGATTTCTGTCCGATTTTACAAACAGCCTTACGGGAACTGTCCGAATAGGCGGCAGCAGTCTTTTTTCGGCGTTTGTACTCCCTGCAATGATTTCCGAATTCAATAAGCAGTATCCAAAGGTAAGCTTTAAAATATTTGAAAATAACACCCACTCACTTGTAGAAAACCTTAATTTGGGACAGCTTGACATCATAATAGATAATACCGTTATCAAGAGTAACGAGATCACTTCTTATATATGCGCGTCAGAAATGATCTTGCTTGCCGTTCCAAAGTCGTTTGGCATAAGCGCAACCCTGCAAAAGTTCTGCTTGAACGCCGACGATATAAAGAACAATAAACACCTTTCAGACAAATATTCCGTAGATATAAATATGTTCAGCGCGTATCCTTTTATTTTGCTCAATCCGGAAAACGACACAGGCAAGCGTGCCAATATGCTGTTCAGCCGTCATCATATAAAGCCAAATATTTTATTTTCGCTTGACCAGCAGGTCACATCGTATAATATATCGTGTACGGGTATGGGAATTTCATTTGTCAGCGATATACTCATTAAAAATATCGACTCGTCGCCCGACCTTAACTATTTCAGACTTGCGGACAGTAATATGACAAGAAATATTTTCTTTTACAGAAAGAAAACACGCTATATATCCGAGCCTTGCCAGCGTTTTATTGATGCAAATATAAATATACAGCAATAAAATCTGCAAACGGAGCAAAAAACGCTTTACATTACGAATTTATTTTAAAAAAGCCTTGACAAACGCGTGTTTTTGTGGTATATTCCTTCTATTGAAAACATTTGTGTTTGTGAGGTGGACAGCGTGAATGATAACAAAAACTTGATTATTGTGGACACGCGCGTACTGCCGAGCGTATTTTCGGGAGTGCTTCAGGCAAAAAAAATGCTCACCCTCGGCAAAGCCAAAACCGTTGGCGAGGCGGCACAGGCTTCGGGCATAAGCAGGAGCGCGTATTATAAGTATAAGGATTTTGTATTCCCCGTCAATGATATGAAGGGAATTTGGACAATATCGTTTGAACTCGCGGATATAGCAGGCATATTGTCGCAGGTTTTGCAGGTAATGGCAAAGGCAAAATGCAATATTTTAACGATAAATCAAAATATTCCCGTCAACGGTGTTGCAAATATCACGATTTCGATGAGGAATAACGAAAGCAGCTTCCAATGCCTTATGAAAAAGCTTGAAAAAATACAGGGCATACGGAACATTCATATTATGGCAAAAGAATAAACAGTTGCGTTAGTCAGGAGGTTTTTATATGAATATCGCAATTCTCGGCTTTGGAACGGTAGGCTCCGGAGTCTATGAGATACTCAAAAACAACAAAGACTCAATCAAAAAGCGCGTCGGAGAAGAAATATCCGTAAAGCATATTCTCGACATCAGGGATTTTTCGTCTCACCCGGACGCACAGCTATTCACAAACGATTATAATGTTATATTAAACGACGCATCAGTCAAGGTCGTTGCAGAGGTCATCGGCGGCATAGAGCCTTCTTTAACTTTTACAAAAGAAGCTCTCCGCGCAGGCAAAAGCGTTGTTACCTCAAACAAAGAACTCGTCGCCACACACGGCGCAGAGCTTTTTGAAATCGCAAAGGAAAACAACTGCTCATATCTTTTCGAGGCGGCAGTCGGCGGCGGCATACCGCTTATAAGACCTGTTTATAAGGACCTTGCGGCAAATAATATAACAAAGATTATGGGTATTTTAAACGGTACTACCAACTATATCCTGACAAAAATGATAAACGAGGGCAAGGCTTTTGACTCAGCACTTAAAACAGCTCAGGAGCTCGGCTATGCAGAGCGCAATCCCGAAGCCGACATCGAAGGTCACGACACCTGCCGAAAAATAGCCATACTGTCCTCACTCGTTTCAGACGGACAAGTTGACAGCTCAAGGATTTATACAGAAGGCATCACCAAAATAGACCCCGACGATGTCGCGTACGGCGAATGTCTGGGCGCAGTAATAAAGCTCGTCGGTTATAGTGAAATCAACAAAAACGCCGTTTATGCAAGAGTAAGCCCTATGTATATCAAAAAGGATCACCCTCTTGCAAGCGCACAGGATGTTTTCAACGCCGCAATGGTAACAGGCGATAGCGTCGGTGATGTTATGTTCTATGGCAAAGGAGCAGGTAAGCTGCCGACAGCGAGCGCTGTTTTGGGCGATGTTATAGATTTGTGCCTCGACGGCTCGTTTATCGGTTGGGGCAAAAACGAAGTCCCGCTTGAAAGCGACGCTGATTCTTATACAGGCGCATTTGTAAGAATTTCAGATAAAAACACAGCCGCATTTGAATCAAAATACGGCATTACCCCCGTTGATGATGTTGTCAAGGGCGAAAAGGGTTATGTTATCCCCTGCATTTCAGAAAAAGAGCTCAAAACAATTGACGCCATAAAAATTATCAGAACAGAAAAGAATTTCATATAATATTACAGAATAATCGGAAAGAGTGGTAAAAATGCTAATAGTTCAGAAATACGGAGGAACTTCCGTTGCAAACGCAGAGCGCGTTTTTAATGTTGCAAAGCGCGTAAAATCGTATTATGATGAAGGAAATTCGGTTATCGTCGTAGTTTCGGCGCAAGGCGACACGACCGACGATTTAATTGAAAAGGCAAAAGAAATAAACGATAAGCCGTCAAAAAGAGAAATGGATGTTCTGCTTTCGACGGGCGAACAAATTTCGATGTCGCTTCTTGCCATGGCTCTTGAAAAGCTTGGCGCGCCTGTAATTTCGCTTACAGGCTGGCAGGCGGGAATGCTTACAAACTCCAATCACGGCAACGCGAGAATAAAAAAGATAGATTCTGAGAGGATATTAAGAGAGCTTGACCAAAGCAAGATAGTAATTGTGGCAGGTTTTCAGGGAATAAATAAGTACGATGACATAACAACGCTCGGCCGCGGCGGTTCTGATACATCGGCGGTGGCTCTTGCGGCGGCTGTCGGCGCGGACTTGTGCCAGATATATACAGATGTACGCGGAGTCTTTACAACAGACCCGCGAATAGTTCCAAACGCGTCAAAGCTTGACGATATATCGTTTGACGAAATGGTCGAGCTTGCAAGTTTAGGCGCAAATGTACTGCATAACCGCTCGGTTGAGCTTGCAAAAAAGTTTAATATTGAGCTTGAAGTTCTTTCAAGCCTTGAATATGAAAGAGGCACAATAGTTAAGGGGGTTAAACAAGTGGAAAAGATGTTGGTAAGAGGTGTCGCAAGAGATAACGATGTGGCAAGAATAACCATTAAAAATTTAGATGATGAGCCGGGCGCAGCGTTCAAGCTGTTTTCGCTTTTGGCTAAAAAGAATATAAATGTCGATATAATACTTCAGACGCTCGGTTCAGACGGCAAGCAGGATATCAGCTTCACAGTACCGGAAAGCTCGCTTGAATCCGCAGTAGAGACTTTAAACGATAACCTGAGCGAATTCGGTGCAGAAAAAATACTGTTCGACAAAAATGTATCTAAGGTTTCAATCGTCGGAGCAGGTATGGCAAGCAATCCGGGCGTTGCGGCAAAGATGTTTGAAGCTCTTTACAGCGCAAATATAAATATACTTATGATTTCAACGAGCGAAATTAAAATTTCCGTACTTGTTGAACAAAGTCTTGCCGAAGCCGCAGTGAGAGAGATCCACGACAAATTTGGATTGGCAGACCTGTAATGAGTGATTATATTATAGGCAGAAACCCTGTAATGGAGGCTATCCGTGCAGGGCATTCGATAGATAAGATATATATAAAAGACGGCGAAGTACAAGGCTCGCTCAAACAAATCACAGGCGCAGCGTCGCAAAACGGCATAGCCGTTATGCGTGTCAGTAAACAACGCCTTGACCAAATGGCGGAGGGCAATAACCACCAAGGTATAATTGCAGTTGCCGCCGCATACGATTATTGTGAAGTTGACGATATATTAAGCCGCGCCAAAGACGCCGGCGAGCCTCCGTTTATCGTAATATGCGAAAAATTAACAGACCCGCATAACCTCGGCTCTATAATAAGGACATCGGCAGGAGCAGGAGTTCACGGCATAATAATATCCAAACACGATAGCGTAGGTCTTAACTCCACCGTTGCAAAGGTAGCGGCAGGAGCGGCCGAGTTTATGCCCGTAGCGCGCGTGACAAATATCGCGTCTGTTATGGACGGGCTTAAGGAAGACGGTATCTGGATAACAGGAGCCGATATTTCGGGAGACCGTAGTCTTTATGAAGCCGATTTAAAGGGCGCGGTCGCAATAGTTATCGGCAGCGAGGGTAAAGGTATGAGCCGCCTCGTAAAAGAAAAATGTGATTTTCTTGTTAAAATTCCCATGAGAGACAAGCTGGAATCTCTCAACGCGTCTGTTGCGGCGGCACTTATGATTTACGAAGCAGCGCGCAGCAGATTTTAGAAAGGCAGGCAAAATATGAAATACGCAGTTGTTTTGGCAGACGGAATGGCAGATTATCCGATTGCCGAGCTCGGAAATAAAACGCCAATGGAATACGCAAAAAAGCCCAATATTGACGCGCTTTGCAAGGACTCTGACCTTTACCTTGTAAAGACCGTGCCTGACTCCAAAAGCCCGGGCAGTGATGTTGCAAACCTCGCCGTTATGGGATATGACCCCGAGGTTTACCATAAAGGGCGTTCTTCTATTGAAGCTGCAAGCATAGGCGTAGAATTGGGCGATAACGACACCTCGTTCCGCACAAATCTCGTAACGCTTTCAGGCAGCGGTGAATATGAATCTCTCACGATGAAGGATTATAGCGCAGGAGAGATCTCAACCGAAGAAGCCGCAAAAATAGTGGAGACTCTTAAAGAACATTTTAATTCAGAAAATATCCACTTTTATACAGGCGTCAGCTACCGCCATCTAATGGTTTTGACGGGTGATGACAGACAGTATAATCTCACGCCTCCCCACGATATATCAGGTAAGCCTGTAAAGGGCCACCTTCCCGACAGCGATATCCTGCTTGATTTGATGAAAAAGAGCAGAGAAATATTAAAGGATCACCCTGTAAACATCAAACGCCGCGCAGAGGGCAAGAACACGGTTGATTCTATCTGGTTCTGGGGAGAAGGCAAGCGTAGTGCCCTTCCGCCCTTTGAAGAAAAAAACGGCATAAAAGGCGCTGTTATCTCCGCGGTTGACCTTGTTAAGGGCATCGGACACCTCGGTAAAATGAATGTTATAGATGTGCCCAATGTTACAGGTACGATAACTACAAACTTTGACGGTAAGGCGCAGGCTGCAGTCAAGGCTTTTAACGATGGGTACGATTATGTGTATATACACCTTGAAGCTCCCGACGAATGCGGTCATCAGGGGCAAGCGCTTGAAAAGGCGCGCTCTATCGAGCTGATTGATGAAAAAATCGTTGCTCCTGTCGTCAAGGCGTTCCGCGATAAAGGCGAGGACTTCAAAATAATGATAATGCCTGACCATCCCACGCCCGTTTCGGTCAGAACACACACGCGCGACGCAGTACCGTGTATGATTTACGATAGCCGTAAGGTGCAAAACGGCGCAGCTTGCTTTACGGAAAAAGCTTGCAGTAATTTTGTACCTTCCGGTACGGAGCTTATGAAAATATTATTGAATTCATAATGAAAGGTAATAAAAATGACTGAAAAAAGCCGTCTTAACAGAGTGCTTATTTTCATACTTGCCATAATCGCCGCGGTTCTTTTTGCGATATTTCTTTTACCGCGGCTTTTAGTTCTTGTGTTGCCGTTTCTTATTGCATACCTGATTGCAAAAATAATAGAGCCTCTTGTTAATTTGCTTGTTCAAAAAATAAAGCTGCCGCGTAAGCTTGCAAGCGGTATTGTTGTTATTGTTGTTTTGGCGCTTCTTATATGGCTTGTAGCTTCAATCTTTTACAGAGGCGTTAATGAGATTACAAACCTTATATCAAGCGCGGATGAAATATCTAAAAAAATCACGAATTTTTTTGATAATTGGGAGCAAATTGTATCAAATAAATTTGGATTCGGCATTGCAAACTTCATTTCCTCACAAATAAGCGCAGACGATTTAGGCAAAGATGTTTCCAATTACCTTACAGGATATATCGGTCCTACCCTTGATAAGATTTTAAGCATCGTCAAGAGCTTGCCGAATGTGCTTGTTTTTACGGTGGCTCTTGTCTTGGGTACATTTTTTATTTCAAGCGACAGTGAAAATGTAAAAGCATTTTTAAAACGCCTTGTCCCCAAAGCTTCACATAATTATATTAGGCAGATAAAGGGCGATATGGGTTATGCTCTTATGGGCTATATAAGGGCGCAGCTAATTCTTATGCTGATTACATTTATAGAATGTACTATCGGATTTATGCTTATCGGAGGCGATTTAGCAAGCTACGCGCTGCTTTTGGGCATAGCAATAGCAATAATTGACGCACTTCCAATACTCGGAACAGGCACCGTTCTCATTCCGTGGGGTCTTGGCTCGATTATCGCAGGCTCGACAAGCCTCGGTCTTTACTTGCTTGTTCTGTACGGCATATGCTTCTTTGTAAGACAGCTTCTCGAACCGCACATAATAAGCGGACAAATCGGACTTCACCCACTGGCTACGCTTATGGCGATGTATGCCGGCTTAAAGACCATCGGATTTTTTGGTCTTATTATAGGTCCAATATTGCTTTTGATTATTAAAAATCTCGCTTCGAGCGGTATTTTCAAGGCAATTTGGATGCGCGTGTGGTACGGACAGAATAAATTGACAGACGAATGACACAAAGTGATTGTTAAGGTAAATTTTGTGCATTGAACAATTATCCCCCCTATGCTAATATAATATACATAGGGGGGATTGTTATGCTCAAAAAGATAGCTCACGCGCTTGACGGAATATCAAATATATCAAAAATCGTTGTTTTAATAGGCGTCGGTGCGGGTATAGTGCTTTTGTGTGCTTCTCTTTTAATATCCCTCGTTCAGAATATAAGCCTCTCATTTAAGTATTTGTACGAGCAAATGGCAAAGACCTCCGCCATAGTTTTTGCGCAAGGCGTATTCTTCGGTCTGGGGTTTGACTTTTTGCTCAAAGTTCTTGATAATAGGTCAAAATAACACTTAACCTAAGCCGCTCCCATAACTTCTGTAAAGTTTATAAATACCTGCGCCACTTCGGCTCTCGTAGCTGTTGAATAAGGCTTTACGGAATTGTCACCGTACCCGGATATTACGCCTGTGGAATAACACCAGTACGCCGCGTCGCGTGCGGCGTCGGATACATCCCCCAAATCCGTGATTTGCTCTGCTATCGAAAAATCATAATCCGCATCGTTAAAATTCACAGAACGGCTGTAATTATACATACACATAAACATTTCCTGCCTTGTTATCGGCTCATCAGGCAAAAACGCGTTGCCTTCAATCCAGTCGAGAATACCGTTTTCCTTTGCCCACAGCACAGGACCGCAGTAGTATGCGTCAAGCGGAATATCAGCATATCCGCTTGACGCAGGCGTAGTGTCTGCATATGCAAATCTGTATAAAACCGTTATAAACATCGCCCTTGTCATAGTCAGAGATGGCGAAAATTCCGTAGGCGAAGTCCCCTTAAACAGACCCGAACTATACACATATCCGACCGCCTCATAGTACCAATCGCTTGGTAAAATGTCGGCAAACACAAGCGCGTTAAACGGCGCGTAATAATTATCTATCAAAATTCTTAAACAAGTATAAAGCAAATTGCAGAGTATTTTAAAATTTTCGTCAACTTCCTCCTGAGTATGCGAGGCAGCTTCACTTATAACGGTAATTGCACCTGCTGAAGTACTTCTGACAGAATTGCCGTATTCGGATTCTACGATCGCATAAAACCCGTCTGTTAAAGTCACCGCCGCAATGGATTTTAAAAGCGTGATTCTTTGCGGTGTAACAGTCTCCTGTCCGCGCTGGTTTATAAGCATCAAAAACGAAAAAGCCGAATACAGTCCGCGGTATGCAGTATCGATTTCCTCTGCGGAATGTTTCCCCGAAAGAAGCAAAAGCTTTGCCGCGTTCATTGACTTGGCGCACAGCGCGTCTTCCTCCTCGGTAATATATAATGCTATGCTGTCCTCAGAGCCGAATATGTAGTTGACAACCGTGTCATATAGCCTTTGCAAATCGTCGTATGAATATTTTTCTTCTATTGCAAAAGCGTGAGGTGTTGATAAAAATATAAAACATATTGCAATAACTGCTGACATCAGTTTTTTCATTTCAAAACCCTTTCTCGATTATCTGTGGTAGAGCGATTTTGTCTGATATTTCGGTTCACAAGTAATGTTTATCCCAAGTTTTTTAAATACATTCATATCGACCTGTGATAAAATAACAGTCGAATGTGCCTCAAGTCCGCGCAAATTTTTTAAGCTGTCTATTGCTTTTTTCGCGTTGGGATTTGTAGCCGCGCATATTGAAAGTGCCACCAAAACCTCGTCCATATGTAACCGCGGATTGTGGTTTCCGAGATGGTTTACTTTCAGATCCTGAATAGGCTCGATAATTTCAGGCGCGATGAGGTGAACTTTGTCCTCAATGCCTGAAAGGTACTTCAAAGCGTTCAGCAACAGTGCGGAGGACGCTCCCAAAAGAAGTGATGTCTTGCCTGTCAGAACAGTACCGTCAGGCATTTCCATTGCGCTTGCAGGCGCATCTGTTTCTTCGGCTTTTTTGAGGGCAGTTGCAACTACGGGACGCATATCGGTCGTGATGTTTGCCTGCTGCATCAAAAGCTCGATTTTCTGAATTTCAGCGTCGCCCAGGCTCGTCTGACGCTTTTTGCAAAGAGCCGAATAATATCTTCTGATAATTTCATCGTTTGCGGCCTTTTTCACGACCTCGTCGTCTGTTATGCAGTTTCCAGCCATATTTACGCCCATATCGGTCGGTGACTTGTACGGCGATTCCCCGTAAATACGCTCAAACATCGTCTTTAATACAGGAAAAATCTCAACATCTCTGTTGTAGTTTACAGTTGTAACGCCGTAAGCCTCAAGATGAAACGGATCGATCATATTTATATCGTTCAGGTCTGCCGTAGCAGCCTCATAGGCCATATTAACAGGATGTTTAAGAGGTATGTTCCAAATGGGGAATGTCTCAAACTTGGCATATCCCGCATCAACGCCGCGCTTGTGCTCATGGTAAAGCTGGGATAAGCACACAGCCATTTTGCCGCTCCCCGGTCCGGGCGCGGTAATGACAACAAGAGGTCTTTCTGTTTCTACAAATTCATTTTTTCCGTATCCGTCTTCGCTGACAATAAGCGGTATATCATACGGATAACCTGCAATCGTATAATGGCGGTACACCTTCATACCGAGGGCTTCAAGCTGCGACTTGAACTTTTCCGCAGACGGCTGTCCTGCAAACTGAGTCAAAACAACGCTGCCCACAAAAAGTCCCTTTCCCCTGAAAGCGTCAATAAGCCGCAAGGTGTCGAGATTGTATGTAATATCGAGATCACTTCTTATTTTGCTTTTTTCAATATCCCAGGAATTTATAACAATAACGATTTCCGCCTGATCCTTTAACTGCAAAAGCATATTGATTTTGCTGTCAGGCTTAAACCCCGGCAACACTCTTGACGCGTGATAATCGTCAAAAAGCTTGCCTCCGAATTCAAGATATAATTTCCCCCCGAATTTTGTTATACGGTTTCTGATGTGAGAAGATTGAAGCAATAAGTATTTTTCATTATCAAATCCTGTTTTCATTTGTACTACCTCTTAAAAAATTTTCAATTATATTTTAATACAAATTATACCATACAGTCAAGGGTTAGAAATAAATTAAATCAAAAAAACATATAATAATTGAAAAAGGGGGCTGAATTGTGAAAAAAATTTTTTTGATTTTAATTGTCAGTTTTATTTTAACAGGCTGCGGACAAAATAAAAATGTAACCGAAACATCATCAACTCCGCAGATTGACACATCACAGTATTCAAACGAAAAAATCGGCTGGGGCTTTCGTAAAATCGAAGGCAGCCGCCCGGAATTTACAAAAGGACAAATTGCAGCAATGGAAAAATTTAACTGCATTTATCTCGGCTCGGACAGCGAAAAAGTCCTTTACCTCACATTTGACGAAGGCTATGAAAACGGCTATACACAGCCGATTTTGGACACGCTGAAAAAGCGCGGCGTCACGGCGGCTTTTTTTGTGACGGGTCCATATCTTCGGGAACACGCAGACCTTGTAGATCAAATGGTAAAAGACGGTCATACAGTCGGCAATCATACAGTCAACCACCCGTCGATGCCCGATAAGAGCGATGAAGAAGTAATAAAAGAAATAACCGCTCTTAACGACATTTTTTATGAAAAATACGGCTTTTCAATGAAGTTTTTTCGCCCACCTATGGGAGAATATTCCGATAGAACACTTGCTCTGACAAACAGCCTTGGATACACTACTGTTTTCTGGAGCTTTGCTTATAAGGACTGGGAAACAAACAACCAAAAAGGCGCAGATTACACATTTAAAACAGTGACAAACGGCTTACATAACGGCGGAGTGCTGTTGCTCCACGCAGTTTCCAAGGATAATGCTGCCGCGCTTGACAGCATAATTACATATGCCGAAAATATGGGTTATAAGTTTAAATCGCTTGAAGAATACAAATAAAAACAGACATATAAGCCCGCGCTTCCGTAAATCATAAAAAAGGGAGCGTGAGCATATGAAACAAACGGTAAAATTTTCTTTAATTCTGCTTATTGCTCTGTCGCTTCTTGCGACGCCTGCAGGGAGCGACGAAGGAGGCGCGGAGGAGCTTGTCCGCGCTGTTCCCGGTGGAGCTGCAATCGGCCTTAAGCTGTATCTTGACGGTCTGCTTGTTGTGGGGTTTTCGGATATTCCGTCAAACGGCGGACAAACCTCCCCCGGCAGAAACGCAGGAATACGCAAAGGCGACAGAATAATTGCGATAAATGATAAAAATATAGAAAACATCAGGGATTTCAGCAAAACAATACAGGACAGTAGCGGTAAAGATATAACCCTGACGGTTGAACGCGATAACAAGATTTTCAAAAAATCTATGTCCCCCGTGTATTATAACGACGCCGGACAGTATAAGCTCGGTATATGGGTACGCGACAGCGCGGCAGGTATCGGTACGGTATCGTTTATGCTTGATGACGGGAGATTTGCGGCGCTCGGCCATGGAATTTCCGACGCAGACACCGAAGAACTCATAACGGTTTCTTCGGGTGAAGTAACAGGCAGTAATATATCATCTGTTATAAAAGGCAAGCCAGGCGTTCCGGGCGAGCTGCGCGGCGCATTTGACAACAGCGCGGAGGGCGAGGTGCTGTTTAATTCTGCCGACGGGATATACGGTACGCTTACAAAACACACACTTTATCACGAGCCCTTGGAAATCGAAAAAGAAAAGAATGTAACAGAAGGCAATGCCATTATATATTCTTCTGTTGACGGTAACGAGATCGAGGAATTCGAGGTAGAAGTTCAAAAGGTCATGCGCTATAATAACAGCGACGGAAAGTGTATGGTAATAAAAGTCACAGACGCTCGGCTTTTATCGCGGACAGGCGGTATCGTTCAGGGTATGAGCGGCAGTCCTGTAATTAAGGACGGCAAGATAATAGGAGCAGTCACACATGTTTTTCTCAATGACCCTACTAAAGGCTATGCGATTTTTGCCGAGAGAATGTTAAATTCCTTAAAAAAAGAAAATAAATAGAAAAAATTGGAAAAATTTTCAAAAAAGGCTTGCAATTAGCTGGAAAATATTGTAAAATGTCATTGCGTGGGCGGTTCGGTCGCCCCGATCCGTCCAAAAGAATTTTAGGAGGATAGGTAATGAATAACCGCGTAAAAGTTTTGATTACCGAAGATAACGAAGAATACGCAATGCAGCTTAAAAAAACATTTGAAGAAAACAACATTGATGTTGTTGGAATTGCAAAGGACGGTTCAGAGGCGCTTGACCTTATAGAGAGATATGCCCCCGACCTTGTAACACTTGATATAATAATGCCGAACATTGACGGCGTAGGTGTTTTAAAACGCCTCCAAAAAATGGACATAGGAAAAAAGCCGCGAATTTTGATTATCACAGGCGCCGGTAAGGAACATATTATAGAGCATTGTATGAGCTACGGCGTTGATTATGTAATGCTCAAGCCGTGTGACAGTCTCGGTGTAGTTGAAAGAATAAAGCTCATATGCAGTAAAGACGAAGCTCCGACGGCAGGCGGCGTTCAATATGACAAAATGCGGCGGAGGTCACTTGAGATAAATGTCACCAATATAATCCATATGGTTGGTGTGCCTGCAAACATCAAGGGTTATCAATATCTGCGCGACGCCATTATCCTTGCGATGACAGAAAAGGACATAATCGGCGCAGTCACAAAACAGCTGTATCCACGCGTTGCCGCAAATCATAACACAACGGCGTCGCGCGTCGAGCGCGCAATAAGACACGCCATAGAGGTCGCGTGCCTGCGCGGTAATGAAGAAGCCCTTTATAAGCTTTTCGGATATACGGTGAGCAATAATAAGGGCAAACCGACAAACTCTGAATTTATTGCGATGATAGCCGATAAACTCAGACTCGATATGGAAGTCGTATAAGTTGCAGCGGCAGATCTTTCGATCTGCTGCTACTTTTACTTTCAAAACTCTTGAATGTTTTTTGCGATTGTGGTATTATTGTTCTATTAAAAATAACAGGGAGGGAATTGTTAAAATGAAAACGCATATAACAAAATACGCAAGTATTGTTTTTGCCTTTTTGTCGTTTTTTGTTCCCGATCTGTATATAAGAGTCGGCTTGAGGACAAACACATTCCCTGCACCTTTCAGCGCGCCTTTTGTGCCGGCATTTTTTACTGTTTTCTGGATATCGTTTTTTCTCATTATCTGTTTTGCATCGGGCAAAAAATGGGGGCGCAGAATCTTTGTTTTGCTTGCTTCAATTGCAAATATATGGTTTGTATCAAACTGCATTTATTACGAGATTTTCCATCAGTTCTTATGGCTTGATTCCATCGCGCTCGCAGGCGAAGCCGGCGAGTACGCAGGCATAGTTACATATTACTTAAGCGTCGGTTCGTGTATAATTTTTGCTGTTGATGTTGTATTTATCGTGCTTGCGTGCGTTTATTGGCAGCTTGACGGCAACAAAAAGGCGTTTCGCCTAATACTTGTTCCCGTTTTGCTGATGTTTATGCTCAACTACATTATTTTGCCCAAGTCTTACGAGATAGACTATGATGATTGGAACAGTCCCAATGCGGTTTATGAATCTTTCAGCGATTCCGAGCGCGCTATGGATGTGTCTGGCTTGTATCAATATACCTTCCGCAACGCGTGCCGTATAATATCAGAGCCGTTTAAGGATAATAAAACCGAGCTTGAAAAGGTCGATAAGTTTTTTGCGGAAAAGCCGGAGCATCAGCCAAATGAGATGACAGGTCTGCTTGAGGGCAAAAATGTTGTTGCCATAATGCTTGAGAGTATGGACTCGTGGCTGATCAACGAAAAATACACGCCGACAATTTATAATATGATGCAAAATTCTATAAACTTCGCGAGCCACTTTGCCCCTACCTTTAGCTCAGGTTATACCTTTAATACGGAATATTCGTTTAACACGGGATTTCACTCGCCAAACACAGGGCGCTCAGGCGCATTTTACAGTAATAATGCATACCCATATGCTCTGCCGCGCCTTTTTGCCGATAAGGGATACTTGCCTCGCTCTTTTCATTTTAATACGCCAAAATATTATAACCGCGGCAATATGCACACGGCATTTGGCTATGAAAGCTACACAAGCTATCTTGATTATATAGAAAAGCCGCTTGTTTATAATGACAGCGTTATTCTCGATAATGATGAAATATATAAAAAAATGGTTGAAGGCGAAAAGTTTTTTGATTTTGTTGTCACCTATACCGCACATATGCCATATACTTATGAAGATGATAAACTCAAAAAGGCAAAAGAGCTGTATCCCGAGCTTATAGACAGCGAAATGGACGAAGAAGTCAATAACATGCTAATATTGGCGCACGACACAGACGAATATGTGCGTAAGCTGTGCGAAAGGCTGGCAAAAGACGGACTTATGTCAAATACCGTGTTTGTGGTATTTACCGACCATTATGCGTACGGCTACTCTGACATATCAAAGCTTGAAAAAATAAAAACAGCTATGGGCTGTAAGCTTATATATCAGCTCCCGTTTTTCATCTACGGAGAGGGCGTAACGCCAATGGAGGTAACAAAGGTGTCGAATACGCTTGATATTCTGCCCACCGTTGTAAACCTCTTTGGACTTGATTATTCCAAAAAGCACCTCGGCAACGACATTTTCGACCCTGCATACGAAGGCTACGCGTATTTCAGTAACGGTTCGTGGATAACAAATAAATATTACTTCTCAACAAACGGCGACCAAACCGGCAATATAGAGAAGTCAGTCTTCGTAAAATACTCAACTCTTTTTTCAACGCTGGAAGAGATAAATGACCTTGTGGTCAAGCGCGATTATTTTGGCACAAAATGATTATAATTGTGTTTATATAGGTAATCTTCCGCCGCAAAATGAATATACTGTACAATATAGAATAAAATAATTTTGAAAATTTTTAATTTTTCTATTGACAAATCCTCTCTTTTTTGCTATACTATCATTTGTCGCTAATAGTGGTGGTCGTGGGCGCATAGCTCAGCTGGGAGAGCATCTGCCTTACAAGCAGAGGGTCATAGGTTCGAGCCCTATTGTGCCCACCATTTTTTTGGCCCGGTAGTTCAGTTGGTTAGAACGCCAGCCTGTCACGCTGGAGGTCGTGAGTTC
>JAFSYJ010000003.1 GCA_017450025.1 Clostridia bacterium
AGCGCCGCGGTCAGAATTGTCACAAGAAAAATTACGTGCAGATAAGCCGGATAGTAAAATCTGGCGAGCTTGGTACGGTCAAGCGCGGCAGTTAGCTCCTCGGAAAATTCCTTCTTGTTGCCGGTCAGCACCGCCTTTAAGACAGCGGCGTAATCGCCCTTGTAATGCTTGTCTATCACGTCCGAGATAAAGCATTTTATATAATTGCCGAGCGCGGCAGGTGAAAAATCATACATATTATAATCGGCGTACGTTGCCGAGGACGCGTAGGCTTTAAAATGCACGCCCTTTGTTTTATAGTACCGCGCAAAGTCAAAGCCGCTTTCGTTCATTTGTTTCGGCAGTTTTTTTACCGTACCGGAAAAGGTTATCGTATCGCCGTAGCGGAACACATCGGGCGTGGTAAGAAGCAGCTTTTCGTTTGTTTTTATCTCCTTTTCGCCGTAGGAGAGCGCGTCAAGCGAAACAATATAGCGGTTATTCTCGCCCGCAGCCGGGTAAGGTATCTCCGATACGCGCCCTGTTGCGGTTATATAGCAGTCAACATAGCCGCTTAAAGCAAGCCTGTCCGAGTCAAGCGCATAGCGGCAAAGCCACACTCCTGACGCAAACGCGAGCGACATTATGAGGATTTTTATTCCAAAACTGCGTTTAAAAATTACTTTTATTGTCAATACCAATATAAGGGATAATATAAATATAAGTGCAAACGAGGGTGAAACACGGCCTGAAAGATATATTCCCGCCATAAACACAATTGCAAGACGCACATATTCCGGCATATCTATCCCCCCTTTGCCAATATTTTACCACAACCGCCAACACAAGGCAAATTGTGTATTTATTCTGTAATGTTTGTAATGTAACTGTAATATAACTAAATACACAGAAAATTTTATAAAAGGGTATTTTTGTTAAGAATACGGTCATTTTACGTAGTGCATACTCTTCTATATGGACTTTATGCACAAAAAAGAGGGGTATTTTTGTGACAAAAGTCACATTAAAATTACAAATCTGTTACAAAATCGCTACAAACAAATTAAAAAAGTGTTGACAAATAAAATGCAATGGTGTATAATGCCGTTTGTAATGATTTGGTAACATTACAGTAATAAATACGAAATCTGAGTAATGTTTTTGAAAAGAACTTGCTTATAATACTTAGGAGGTTATTATTTTATGAGGAACTTCAAGCATACAGCGATCGCTATGATAGCAGTTGCAATGATAAGTTCGCTAACAGTCGCACAGACAGCAGGCTTTAACGACTGGAAACAGGAAAAGGAACAGAGATTAAACGCGGCGGCGCAGGCTACGGAAAGCATAACAATCGCCGAGAAAGAGCTCGTAAGCGCAGGTACAGGCACAGCCGAGATGAACGACACCAACGCAGAAGCAACCCAGAATGATGCTGAGCTTGAGAGTGAGATTGCGGCAAAGAGTTTTCTCCCCATTGCGTATGTTATTTCATCCGAGGCAGAGGTAAATGTAAGAGAGACACCGTCTGAGGAAGCTAACATTTTAAGCACAGCGCCGGTTGGAAGTGAGATTGAGATTACAGAAAGCACCGACGGTTGGTATAAGATTGTATATGACGGCGGCAAGTCGGGTTATATAAAGAAGGATTTTGTAACACAGAATTCAAGCGCGGCAAATGAAGCGAAGATGAGCGTAAGCAATTACAAGATTGCACAGGTAAACGTAAACGGCTCGGTTCGCGTAAGAAGCGGTGCAAGCACGGAGTATGATGTTATAGACAGCCTTGATAACGGCAAGTACGCTTATATTTTAGGCGGCGAGGATGATTTTATAAAGATTTGCTACGGTGATACGTATAAGGAAGGCTACGTTATAAATACCGCCCTTGAGCTTACAGGCGAATGGGAGGATAAGGAAGAGCTTGCAGCTAAGAAA
>JAFSYJ010000023.1 GCA_017450025.1 Clostridia bacterium
CCTTGTAAGATTAAAGGCGGCGATTGAGGACGTTATTGAGGCGCACCCCGCGCTTAAAGGTATAATAAAGCCGGGCGAAACAAAGTACCTTGCACTTTTCCGTGACGACAGCATAAAGCCCGATGTGCCTATCGTGAAGCTAACCGATATGGAGTGGGAAACGCGCAAGGAGGAAATTCTTGTACCGTTTAAGTACGACGGTGAGGATAAACTATATCACATCTGCATTTTTGAAACGGAAAGCTCAAAGTATCTTCTGTTTGACGTGGCGCACATTATGGGCGACGGTATGACGATGAACATACTGATTGACGATGTGAACAAGCGTTATATGGGCTTGCCGGTTGAAAAGGAAAGGTTCACATTTTATGAGTACCTTGTTGACTACGCGGAAAATGAAAAGAACGGACTTCGCAAAAGAGATATGGCGTATTATAACGAGCTGCTCAAAGGCACGTCATTATCACGAAGCGTTCTCAATAAAAAGGGTAAGCAGGATCTTAAAGAGGAGTCAAACGGCGTTATCCGCAGACGTTTTGATATGCTTAATAAAAAGAAGATTATGTACTTCTGCAAAAAGAACGGCGTTTCGGAAAACGTGCTGTTCTATACGGCATTCAATTACTGCGTCGGCCTATTCTCCGACCTTAAAGAGCTTTTCACTTGCTCGATCCACAGTGGACGTACAGACAGCCGTTACAGAAGAACCGCAGGCCCGTTCTTCCTCACCTATTACTGCCGCTACAATGTTGTACCGCACGAGACCGTAGCGGAACTGCTTCGCCGCACCGGTCTGCAGATTATGGACACAATGGAGTGCTACATTTCCGTACCGAAGCAGAGCGAAATGTTCTTCCAGTATCAGGGCGAGATAATAAACATTGACGAGGTCGGCGGAATGCCCGCTAAGCGCATACACCTCCAGCTTGACTCAATGCCGTTCCATATGCAGGTTATGACGGACGACAAGGGCTATTTCACTGAAACGCGTTATTGGAAAAACCGTTTTGACAAAGAAATGATTGATAGATTTCTTATATGCTATGAATACGTTGTAAACGCTATGCTTGAAGAAAAATCAGCGAGAATGTTAAAGCACCATATCCCCGATGAAATGTTCCCGATGCACTACACCGTTTCAGCCGGTGAGCTTAACGCGGAAGCGGGTCACACAATGCTCAAAAATGTACCGGTTGACACACAGGTAAAGGTTTATGTACTTGACGAGCGCTATAACAAGAAGCCGACAGGCGCGTGGGGCAGACTGTACATAAAGGACTACGAGCCGGAAAATGTTGTTGACATTATAAACTACCCGTACCAGAAGGGCACGCAGCTTTACGACACAGGTATTACCGCGAGAATACTTCCCGACGGCAGCATTGACTTCCTTGAAAACAGCGGAAGAACGGTTCTTACCGACGGCTCGCGCGGACGCCGCTATTACGATCTCGGCGCGCTTGAAAGGGCAGTCGGCGGTATGAATAATATTGAGGAATGCCGCGCGTATATGGTATATGATGATGAAACAGGCGATATGAAGCTGGCAATGGATGTTGAAACGAGCAAGGATTCGTTTATAAACAAAATCCGCGCCCATACAGAGGAAACCTTCGGCGAGCAGCTAATTCCGGCGGTTGTCAATATCATAAGTAAATAATTCTGTTGAACCGATACGAAAGTGTCGGTTCTTTTCTTGTCTAATGTTGACAAAATATGTATAATATAGTATAATTGTCAGATAAAGATTTATAAGGCTGTAACTCAGTTTAGGAGGTTTAAAGTATGAGAAAGGTATCAATCGAAATGAGCCTGCTTATGGGTGTAACGCTGAGCTTGTTTCTGTCGCTTACCGGCACGCTCAGCTCCGGACATTTTACAATTCCGGATTTTCTCCTGAGCTTTGCTGTGAGCTTTATAATAAGCCTTATCATAGGTTTTTTAGTGCCGATGCATAAGGTTACATCAGCGCTTGATAAAAAGCTCGGGATAAAGCCAAACACATTGAGCGCGAGGTTATTTAACTCGCTTGTGTCGAACATAATCTATACGCCGGTTATTTCCTTTTGTATGGTTACAATGGCGTACTTAATAGCAACAAGCCATGGGGCGAAGCTGCCATATGTGCCTATGCTTGTCAAGTCGCTTATACTCACGTTTATAGTCGGTTATATACTCATATTCATATTTATGCCGTTGTATATGAAGCTCGTATTTAAGCGTAACGGTATACAGCCGGGCAGCGAGCCAAAGGAAAGATAAGGTAAAATCCGCGGAATACACCGCGGATTTTTTCTTCGCTTCGCTCGGAAAGCGCAGATGCGCAAACAAAAGCGTTTATCCTTCTCTGCCCACCGTAAGGCGTGCGCCGAAGACGCTTTTGTTCTTTAGGGAGGTTACGGTGTCGGAAAGAAAAATAAAAAGACATTAAACTCCATAGAAGCCTATGAAGCATTAATGCCTTTGATTGAACGAATTAAAAAATTAGCTTTTGATTTCTGCAAGAAAATCCTCTATCACGTCAAACATATGTATCGGTTCGAGCTTATATTCGTTGCACTTTTCGACAAGCCGCTGCACGCTGTGTTTATCTGTGGATAAATCCGCCGCAAAAGGCCCGTCATTATATTTCATTCCGTAAACCGTGTATTCCCTGCCTTCGACAATTACTTTGTCTTTTGTAAGAAAATACATAAGCTTACTCCTTTATTTGATTGTAGTAAAATTATATATTAAGTGGAAAAATTTTACAACACCTTTTTCTGATTTGTAATACAAATGAAACATTCCAAAACAACCACAAAAAAACAGAGTCCTTTTTTTGGGACTCTGTTTTTTGTATAATTATGTCAGAAAATAAAAGGGAGGATATAAAAAATGATTGTTTTCGGTTCAATTCTCGTGACGGCAGGTATGACAATTTTGGTAACGTTAAAGCTTGGCGAGATAGGCAGATAAGGAAAGCGGCGATATATTATCGCCGCTTTTCGATTTAGCCGTGAGGCTTTATTATTTTTTTTATCCGTTGCTTCAGCGTTAGCAACGCGAGCTTGCCCTTGCCTGCCTTGTGTGCTATGTCGCGTTTTGCCTTTGAGTTTATCATTTCGGTGAATTTCAGAGCCATTAAATAATAGACGCGCTTTTTGTAGTGGTTTATGCTGTCGTTAAAGTCGTCGTCTGAGGTGATGTATTCATTTACGTCAAACAGCGTGACATTTTTCTCGTTCTCAAATTCCTTCCTTACCGCTGCGTTCCATTTTTTGTGGTCATTGTGCCTGTCATTCCAAGCCTCTAAAACGTTGTCCTTATATTCTCTCTCGCAGCCTAAAAGTATCACAAGCTCCGTTTCGGGCTGCAAATGTTCATATATAAACCGCAGATTTTCCGCTGTCTGTTCGGGTGTAAGCCTGCCTAAAAACTCATACTCGTTCTTTATCTTCTGCAAGTCATCTTTTTTAAAATTGCAGTTTGCGGTGTAGACCTCCTTTTTGATATATTTATCCCAAATAGCTTCATCGGTGAGCGGATAAATATATTCACCGAACGCGAAAATCTCACCGCCGTCTTTTTTTCGGTATAAGCCGAGGTTCGGGTCAGTAAGTATGCTCACAAACACCATACCGTATTTGTTTTTGTAAATGTTGTCG
>JAFSYJ010000024.1 GCA_017450025.1 Clostridia bacterium
CCGATTAAAAGCTCTACCATAATATTTTCCTCCTTATATTGTAAATTACTTGGAAAGTCTTTCTTCCAATGCAGCCTTAGCATCCTCATAGCCCGGCTTGCCGAGAAGCGCAAACATATTCTTCTTGTACGCCTCAACGCCCGGCTGGTCAAACGGATTTACGCCCAAGAGATAGCCCGAAATACCGCAGGCCTTCTCGAAGAAGTATACCATCTTACCGAAGTTATAAGCGTCAAGCGCGGGTACTGTTACCGCAAGGTTTGGTACTAAGCCATCTGTGTGCGCAAGCGCCGTACCCTGTGCCGCCTTTGAGTTTACGAAATCAATCGTCTTGCCCGCGAGGAAATTGAGGCCGTCAATGTTGTCCTCGGTTGCTTCGATTGTGATGTTCTTTCTGGGTTCGTCAACAAGAAGCGCTGTTTCAAACAGTATTCTCTGACCGTCCTGAATGTACTGACCCATTGAGTGGAGGTCTGATGAAAAATCGGCAGCCGCGGGGAAAATACCCTTATTATCCTTACCCTCGCTCTCGCCGTAAAGCTGCTTCCACCACTCACCGAAGTAATGGAGCGCCGGCTCGTAATTTACCATCATTTCAACGGTCTTGCCCTTTCTTGCAAGCGCGTTTCTTACCGCCGCATACTGGTAGCACTGGTTTTCTGCAAGATTGGGGTTAGCATATTCGTCCATAGCGTCCTTAGCACCCTGCATCATCTTATCAATGTCAATGCCTGCCGCCGCGATAGGAAGAAGTCCAACGGCAGTGAGTACTGAATATCTGCCGCCTACATCGTCGGGAACTACAAATGTTTCATAGCCCTCGCTGTCTGCAAGCGTCTTTAATGCGCCGCGTGCCTTATCGGTTGTTGCGTAAATTCTCTTTGCGGCTTCTGCCTTGCCGTACTTATCCTCAAGAAGCTTCTTGAAAATTCTAAAAGCGATAGCCGGCTCTGTTGTTGTCCCGGACTTTGAGATTACGTTTACGCTGATGTCCTTGCCCTCAACGGTTTCCAAAAGGTCAGCCATATATGTTGAGCTTATGTTATTTCCGGCAAAGAAAACAGCAGGTCCCTTTCTCTTGTCCTTGTCAAGCGCGTTGTAGAACGAATGCTGAAGCATTTCCACTGCCGCTCTTGCACCAAGGTATGAGCCGCCTATACCGATTACAACAAGCACGTCGCTGTCAGAGCGGATCTTTTCAGCCGCCTTTTTAATACGTGCGAACTCCTCCTTGTCATAATCAGCCGGCAGATTTACCCAGCCAAGATAATCGTTGCCTGCCCCTGTTTTATTGTGAAGCATCTCGTGCGCGTCTGCAACGTACTTTGCGAGATTGTCAATCTCATACTGTGATACGAATGGGAGTGCCTTTGAATAATCAAACTTTAAATTTGCCATAATTGTCCGTCCTTTCTATATTTTGTATGAAAATAATTTACTATCCTATATTTTATACTATTTTTGCCAATAAAGCAAGTCTATTTTGAATTTTCTTTGGAAATAAATTCAGCAAATTCTTGGGTGTGTTTTATAAGCTCGTCTTTCTTTTCGTCCGACATATTGAATATGCTCATAAACGGCTTTGAAAACGGCTTCATACCATAGCTTTTTAAAAGGTTATGCACAATCTGCGGCCCCTCACCGCTCCAGCCGTAGGAGCCAAAGGTGAAAAAGGGCTTACCGCGCAGCTTGTATGCATTCGTTCCGGCAAGAAATGTCATAAGCTCCTTATCCGCGCCGCGGTTTTCGGTGTTTGTGCCGAAGATAAACGCGTCCGCCTCCAAAAGTTCCTCTTCATCATAGCCGTACAAATCCTGCGTTGCATCGGCAAATGCACATTTTATCCCCCTTTTTTCAAGGGTGTTTTTGATACACTCCGCCATTTCCTCTGTGTTTTCATAGTGCGTTGCGTAAATTACGGCCACATCGTATGCGTTTGATTTTCTCTCCTGCGATATTTGGCGGTAAAAATCTA
>JAFSYJ010000025.1 GCA_017450025.1 Clostridia bacterium
GAGCTTAACCGCTGCTTAAACGAGTACGGAACAGGTATGGACAGCTTGAAATTCACCCCGTCAGACCTTGCAAAAACGGCACAAATGGCGGCTGACGGCATTATTTCCAAAAACGCTGCTAAGGAAATTGTGGGTATAATGTTTTTGGGCGGCGGCAAGCCTGAGCAAATCGCAAGAGAACGCGGCTTTATAATGAGCAGCGACACAGGCGAGGCGGAAAGAATAATCGACAAGGTGCTTGCGGAAAACGAAAAACAAGTAACAGACTACAAAAACGGCAGCGAAAAGATTTTCGGCTTCCTTATGGGAAAAGCAATGCGCGAAATAGGAGGCAGCGCAAACCCGAAAATCGTAAAGGAATTACTGACGGAAAAATTAAAACAATGAGGTAACGGCAATGGAAAAAATAAACGGTAAAAATTTAAAGCACACTCTAACGCCGGAGGAAATCATTACGGCGGAGGGGAGAGAGATAACCCTCTGCGCCTGCGTGCATAAAATAAAAAAATCGGGCGGCTTTTATTTTGTGCTGCTCCGCACCGGCAGGTATGTGTATCAAACAGTATACCGTGCCGGTAAATGCAAGGGCGATTTTGCCGCGCTTTGCGTGGGCGCGTATGTGACCGCCCGGGGAACTGTAAAAAGAGAGGAACGCGCGCCATACGGCTTTGAAATTGAGCTTACAGACTTTGAAATTCTGTCAAAGCCTAAATCGGAATGTCCGTTTGATATATCCGCAAGCCACCTCGGTGTTTCAATCGAAACGAGTATGGAGCATAGATTTGCCGCCTTGCGCAATCCCGAAGAACGCGCCGTATTCAAGATATGCGAAGGCGTCACGACAGCGTTTTCTTCGTTTATGCAGAAAAACGGCTTCACAGAAATACACACCCCAAAGCTCACAACGCTTAATATGGAGGACAAAAAGCACGCCTTCAGGCTAAAATACTTCGGAGAAACAGCGTACCTTGCGCAAAGTCCGCAGCTTTACAAACAGGCGGCAGTTGCGTTTTTTGAGCGTGTTTTTGAAGTGGGGAGCGCATACAGAGCTGATAAGCACAACTCAACGCGTCACCTT
This sequence comes from Clostridia bacterium, assembly GCA_017450025.1. Classification (GTDB taxonomy): domain Bacteria; phylum Bacillota; class Clostridia; order UMGS1883; family UMGS1540; genus RGIG3586. The sequence goes on from JAFSYJ010000025.1 coordinate 1,079, forward strand.
AACGAATTTATAAGCCTTGACTTTGAAATGGCGTATGCAACTGATTTGCACGAAATTATGGCGGTAATAACAGCGTTCTTAAAGCACACAATAAAATACCTCAATAAAAATTACCAAAACGAGCTGCAAATCCTCGGCGTAACGCTGCCGGAAATAAAAACAATTCCCTGTATAACCTTTAATGAGGCGTTGGAGATTTTATGTAAACCCAAAACACAACCCGACCTTGACCCCACAGACGAGGTAAAAATTTGTAAGTGGGCGAGGGAGAAATTCAAAACCGATCTGATATTTATAGAAAAATTTCCGCAAAAGAAGCGTCCGTTTTATGTAATGTGCAGTAAGGAAAACCAAAAGCTCACAGAAACCTTTGACCTGATTTTTGACGGAAAGGAAATTGCCTCCGGCTCGCTTCATTTACACGATTATGATGAACTTACGGTAAAAATAAAACGTATGGGTCTTGATAAAGCACAATACACTCCGTACCTTGATATTTTCCGTTATGGTATGCCGCCGCACGGCGGCGCGGCAATCGGACTCGAACGGCTTGTAATGCAGCTTTTAGGTCTTGACGATATAAGACAGGCGAGCCTTTTCCCACGCGACCTTCACCATATTACGCCATAACACAATATTTTGTGTAAAGTGTAAATAATATACATTTTTTTATACAATAATTCAGCCGGTTATAATTAAATTTCACAATATTGCTTTTTTTCTGTCAAAAACTTTGAAAAAAGCGAATAAATATGGTATAATCAACGTAACTGCGATTTAAGCAATTAAATTTAAAAATATTGGAGGAATAGAAATGACTGAAAACAAAACAGTCCTTGCATGGCTCGACGAAATGGCAGCCATGTGTCAGCCGGACAAAATCGTCTGGATTGACGGTAGTGAAGCGCAGCTTGACGAACTTCGCGCAGAAGCTGTAAAGACGGGCGAAATGATCAAGCTCAATGAGGAAAAGCTTCCCGGTTGTCTTTATCACAGAACTGCCCCCAACGACGTTGCGCGTGTTGAGGACAGAACGTTTATCTGCACACCGACAGAGGTAGAGGCAGGCCCGATAAACAACTGGATGGCTCCCGATGAGATGTACGCAAAACTCACGGCTCTCTACACAGGCTCAATGAAGGGCAGAACAATGTATGTTATCCCCTATTCGATGGGTCCGGTAGGTTCACCGTTCTCAAAGATCGGTATTGAGCTTACAGACAGCATATACGTAGTTCTTAATATGGCTATTATGACAAGAATAGGTAAGCCGGTTATGGATCAGCTTGGCAACGACGCTGACGCAGAGTTCATTAAGTGCCTGCACGCAAAGAAGGATGTTGACCCCGAGGAAAGATACATCGTTCAGTTCCCGCAGGACAACACAATCTGGTCAATTAACTCCGCATACGGCGGTAATGTACTTCTCGGTAAGAAGTGCTTTGCTCTCCGTATAGCTTCATACCTCGGTAAAAATCAGGGCTGGATGGCAGAGCATATGCTTATCTTGGGTCTTGAAAATCCGCAGGGTGAGGTTAAGTATATCTGCGCTGCATTCCCGTCAGCTTGCGGTAAAACTAACCTCGCAATGCTTATTCCGCCGGAGTACCTTAAGAAGCAGGGCTACAAGGTATGGACAGTCGGCGACGATATTTCATGGCTTAACATAGGTCCCGACGGCAGACTTTATGCGATAAACCCCGAGGCAGGCTTCTTCGGCGTTGCACCGGGTACAAGCGTTAAGACAAACTTCAACGCTCTTGAGTCAACAAAGAAGAATACAATCTTCACAAACGTTGCAATTAACAATGACGATATGACAGTTTGGTGGGAAGGTCTTGACAAGAACCCGCCGGTAAAC
>JAFSYJ010000026.1 GCA_017450025.1 Clostridia bacterium
CCGCGTATGGGTAAGCAGCCGCTTATGAAATTCGCAGAAGGCGGTGAGGATGGTTTTGCGCCTTACAATGAGTATTTTGCGGAGCGGTTCAGGGAAAAGCACGGTTTTGACGCGCTTGATGTTGTGCCGGAGTTTATTTGGGATAACGCCGACGGAACGGCGTGGGGCCGCCTTATTTACCGCGACATGGCAGCCGAATGCTTTACAAGCGTGTTTATGGACCGGATTTGCGATTGGTGCAGGGAAAACGGCATTATTATGACCGGACATATTCTCGGAGAGGAAACGCTGACCTCACAGACTACAACTGTCGGTGACGCTATGCGTACCTACCGCAGTATGGATATTCCCGGTATTGATTTGCTCACAGACGCGCGCGAGTTCACGTCGGCAGTTCAGGCTGCAAGCGTTGCCGCGCAAAACGGCATTACAGACGTTATGAGCGAGGAATACGGCGTCACAAACTGGGACGCGACATTTAAGACGTTTAAGCTGCAAAGCGATTGGCAGGCGGCGTTGGGTGTGACAAAACGCGTACCGCATCTTTCGCATATGTCGCTTGAAGGCGAGGCTAAGCGCGACTGGCCGGGGTCGATTTTTTATCACGCGCCCTGGTATAAAGAGTTTAAGGGGTTAGAGGATTATTTTGCGAGAGTAAATTGCGTTCTTACACGCGGAAAGAGGCATACAAGCATTGCTGTTGTACATCCTGTTGAGAGTATGTGGGTTAAGTTTTCGCCGGATGATGTATCCAAAGAGGAACGCAGAAGGCTTGATAAGGAGTTTACCGTTCTTGCAGATTGGCTTCTCTATTCCCTGCTTGATTATAATTATCTCTGCGAGTCACTTTTGCCGGAACAGAACGTGAAAATAAGGGACTCAAAAATCAAAGTCGGATGCGCGGAATACAAGTCAGTTCTTGTGCCGCAAATGCTGACAATAAGAAGCAGCACGCTTGATGTTTTGGAAAAGTTCTTAGATTGCGGCGGTATGGTTATATTTGCAGGCGATGCGCCGCGACTGGTTGACGGAAAAATTTCCGACAGAGCTGCTATGCTGTGCAAAAAAAGCATTGCAGTGGGATTTAACAGGAATGAGATTGTTGACGCGCTATGTAATTTCCGTGATGTTACGGTAACAAAAGCAGACGGAGCGCCTTCTGACAATCTGTTTTATCAATTAAGGAACGATGACGGCGCTAAATGGCTGTTTGTCACGCACGTAAATGATTTGGGGACACTAAAAGAGGAATATACTATCCAAATTACAGGCGAGTACTATGCCGAAATATATGACGCTATGACAGGCGAGGCTTACACCATACCTGTTACGCACAAAAGCGGTAAGACGGTTATACGCTGGGTTTGCGGCGGCGAGGACAGCTTGCTTGTGCGGCTCGGGGACACAAAAAGCGAGTTGTCGGAGTATATTGATAAAAGCGAACCGAGGGTGGTTAAGGTATTAAATGAGATAAATTCCTTTAAGCTGCACGAGGATAATGTGCTGCTCCTTGACTACGCACGTTTTTCTGTTGACAACGGTGAAATCCAGAACGCCGAAGAAACTCTTCGGCTTGAGAATAAAATACGCAATCAGCTTGGGTTTTATGAACGTACCGGCGAGGATATGCAGCCGTATGCTGTAAAGGAAAGCGAAATGCATACAGTCAGGCTTTATTACGAATTTTATTTCGATATTGACACAGAAGCAAAATTGGGCATTGAAAATCCACAAATAAGAAAAATCAGACTTAACGGTAACGAGGCAGATAACACCGTTTTGGATTGGTACGTTGATAAGTCGGTAAAAGTTATCAGATTGCCCAATATTAAAAAGGGTAAAAATGAGCTTGTGATTGAAACACAGTTTAACAACAAGACTTATCTGGAAAATGTTTATTTGCTTGGCAATTTTGCGGTGACTGCCGACAGAGTTATCAGGAAGCCTTTGGCAAAGTTGTCATATGGCGATATAACCGGGCAGGGCTTGCCGTATTATACCGGAAGCATTGATTATATGTTTGAAATCAATATTGCCGAGGACGGCGAGTATTATATACGCGTGCCTGAGTTTAAGGCGCCGGTTCTGGCTGTGAGCGCTGACGGTGAACGGAAAGGAATTATCGCCTATTCCCCGCACCGTGTTTCACTTGGAGAGTTGAATAAAGGAATACATACAATAACAGTTACTATGTACGGAAACCGCTTTAATTCTTTCGGAGCGCTGCACAACGCGGATGAAAATTACACCTGGTACGGCAACGGCTCTTTCCGGACCACCGGCAGTCAATGGACGGATGATTATATGCTGCGAAGTTTTGGAATAATGGAGGGTATAATACTCGAAAAGATTTCATAAATTTTATCTTATAGGTAATTACCGCTTTCAAGTTGTAAATGAAAAGAACGACAACGTTTGGACGCTGTCGTTCTTTTTATGTCAATAGCTTTGATTTACTTTTATCGTTTTTGTATTTCCTTTCGAATCGGCTGCTGTATATTCATAATCGGTGTCAATCGTAAGTGTTCTTAGCCTGTCAGTAAATTCACCGCTTTGCTGAGCTGCATAAATTGCTTCAGCGATATATTTCGAGTGCAGCATCGCGCCGAAGTATGAAGAATGCAGTTTATCTATATA
>JAFSYJ010000027.1 GCA_017450025.1 Clostridia bacterium
AAATTTGATACAACCGGCGGCAGCGAAGTTAAAAATGTCAGCGTAAAGAGCGGTCAGACAATCGGTTCAATACAAGAGCCAAAAAAGAATGGTTTTGTATTTACAGGCTGGTATTCGGATGAGGAGCTTTCAGATCCATATTCGGCTGACGAAAAGATAACGAAATCTACAACTCTTTACGCAGGCTGGAAGGTTGACCCTGTTCGTCAAATCACTCTCACAATAGGGAAAACAGAAGCAAAAGTATGGAATGAATCAAAATCAAATGATGTTGCTCCTATTATAAGAAATGACAGAACAATGCTTCCTGCAAGATTTGTAACCGAAAATCTCGGTGCAACAGTTGAGTGGATCGGTGAAGAACAAAAGGTTTTGATTACGAAAGATGATATGAAAATTGAAATTTACATTGATTCTGACAAAGCGTATGTAAACGGCGAGGAAGTAATACTTGACAGTCCGGCATTTATCGAAAATGACAGAACATATACGCCTGTTCGGTTTATTGCCGAAACACTTGGTGTGACTGTTGATTGGGACGAAGAAACCCAGCAGGTAATTATCACAAAGGCAATAGAAGAATAAGGGAATTATCACTTAATTAAATAAATGATACTCCAAATAAAAGAAAACCGCTCTGATGTTAATGTCAGGGCGATTTTCTGTTTATGTAAAAGATAAAAAAATGTTGTTTTATTTAAAATATAGGGAAAATGCAAAGGTTGTTTCAAAGTATGTTGACACAGAGATTTCCAAACTACAAGGACAGACAGAAAAAAGGAAGCACATAAGAACTATGATCAAAGTGATTGAAGATGAGTTAAAATATGATTGTTAAATATTTAAGAAAATAATTAAAAATATTAACTGTATAATGTTGCGCTATTAAGATAGTAGTATATTAGCAATCAAGAAAAAGTTGATTTTACAAAGAATTTATGATATAATCGACTTGGATTAGTTTGAGATAGATTGTTATGGAAGGGAAATGAAAATGGTCAAACATATTATTTTATGGAAGCTGAAAGATGAGTATAATAATGATATTACTAAAGACGGTATAAAAGTTGGTCTTGAAGGATTGATGGGAAAGATACCGGGGCTCTTGGAAATAAAGGTGCAAACGGAAAAACTTAAAACTTCAAATGCCGATGTTATGTTATATTCCGTTTTTGAAAATGAAGAAGCTCTTAAAGAATATGCTATAAACCCGATTCATGTCAAAGTGGCAAATGAAAAGGTTAGGCCTTTTACTGAAACAAGACTATGTATGGATTTTAGTGAAATTTGAAATGATTTGTGAAAAAAGAAATCTTATGATTGAAAGATCATTTAAAATATTTTAATTTTCCAATCAAGAAATTTATAAAAAGGTATTGCCTTTTGAATAGAACTATGTTACAATGTTACTGTAATGGAAAAAAATGCACGTTGGATATTAAAAACTCCAAAAAATAGATGGGGCTCAGATATCTATACCGTTCAGTTGATCCAAAAGAGACAAACGGTTTTTATAGCATTGTTATATTAATGTTTGTCTCTTTTTATATGCAAATTTTACAACAAAACAACAGCAAAACTATTGAAAATGACAAAGAAGTTGCATTTTTAAAGAAAAGTAAGGTTTGAACGGCAAGAATAAAACATTAAAATATTAATGTTTAAAAAATAAATATATAAAATGAAAGCACATTTTGAGTAAAATCAGAATGTGTTTTTCAATTTTGAAAGGAGAAATTTTAATGAAAGAAAACAATAAAAATGAAAAAAGAGAAATGGAGGAAAATAAAATGATCAAATTAGATTTAATTCAATCAAGGCGTTTCGGAAGAATATGTTATGGATTTGGCAGAGATGAAAATGGACTTGTTTATGTGAAAGAAGATGAAGCTCAAGTGGTAAAAACAACGTTTTCTATGGCTATAAATGGTCATAGTTTACAGGACATTCAAAGTGAATTATTTAGTAAAGGTATAAAATCTCCGTCGGGAAAAGATAAATGGACAAGAGATGTTATTGATAAGATGATAAACAATAAAAAGTATGTGCCATTTATTATTTCATTTGAAGACTATTTTATGGCTCGAGGAGAAAAGGAATTGCGTTGCCGATATGACAGAGATTTAGCATACTAAAGTTGTTTTGCTGATTCATTATATAATTATTCTATCCGATTGAAAGGAGTAATTGAAAATGAGCAAATCAGCAATTCAAAATCAGTTTTGGTATGTTGCTACAAATAATCGATACTTAAAACCGATGTGGGTAAGAGGGAATGCTTGAAGCAACTAAATTTGCAATGGGTGATTATTTTGACAATTTAGTGAGAAATATATAAATGAACTTGTCATAAATATCAATAGTTTATCAATTAAATATTATTAACTTTAATATAATTATTTGTAAATGTAAATTTTTAAAGCAACATAAACATATAATGCAATTTAATTGACTTTTATGTCGAAAAATGATATAATAAAGGAGGAACAAAATGGTAAGGAGAAAGCATATGAAAGTATTTATAAGCTGGTCAGGAACTAGAAGTAAACAAATTGCTTTAATATTACGGGATTGGTTACCTACAGTTATTCAAGCATTGGAACCCTTTGTTTCTTCTGAAGATATAGAAAAAGGTGCAAGATGGAATACCGAAATAGCCCAAGAATTAAACGAATCTACATTTGGTATAATATGTGTAACAAAAGACAATCTTTCTGCTCCTTGGTTGAATTTTGAAGCAGGTGCATTATCAAAAACAATTGATAACAGTTACGTTGCACCATTATTATTTGATGTGAAACCCTCAGAGTTGAAAGGATCACCGATATCTCAATTTCAATCAACATCTTTTACCATAGAAGACATGAAAAGATTAATTGAAACTTTAAACACTGCTGCTGGAAACTGTTTAAATACATCAAGGCTAAATAAGGCTTTTGAATTATGCTATCCAGATCTTGAAAAAACCATAAAAGAATTAAGAGAAAAGCCATGTGAGAAAGACGAAGAAACGGAACAAACACCTAACAGTCTTGATTCAAACATTCTTGAAGAACTATTAGAAACAGCTAGAAATACGCAACGCCTGTTAGGAAATACAGATTCAAAATTATATGGAAATCTTGATGATGTAAACAAGAAGGTCGATGAAATTATAGATAGGCTTGAAAGGCAAAGAGATATTGATATACGTCGTGCAACTAGAAAAATAAGGCCTATGCTTATAGAGGAGTTATCATTTGATTCATATGATTCTGAAATTTTTCCATATAATGTTTTAATGGTTTTATCTATATTCAAGGATGATATTCCATGGTTATATGATGCAGGTGCTGAACTTGTAAGGACTCTTGAGTCGAACACTGCAAGAAAAACCAAATCTGAGGCAGTCAAAAAGTTTATAAATGTTTTGGAATATACATGTGGTCATCCAATATTTAGAGAAATATTGGGTACACGAAAAGACTTGATGAGATTAAGGGAATTGCCGATGTTTTTGGAACGAACTTTAGAAAGATATATTGAGAATTAGTAGAACAAGGTGTTCATTAGTAGGGTCGGGTTAATATGTTACGAAAATATAAAATATGCCTTTTAAATCGAACAAAAACAGAAGAGGGTGAATTACTTGAACGATATGTTGAATAGTGATTTCATTATAAGAGAAACATACGATGCGGTCAGAAATAGTATTATCAATGCGCAGAATAAAGTATATAATGCCGTTAATGCTGCGATGGTACAAGCCTATTGGGAAATAGGAGAACAGATTTATAAAGCATGTGGAGAAAATGAACGAGCTGAATATGGCAAAGGATTGATAAAATATATAGCAGAAAATTTATCAAGAGAATTTGGTAAAGGCTTTGATGAAAGAAATCTCAGAAAAATGCGTCAGTTTTATATGGCGTATCCAATTCGGGACTCACTGAGTCCCGAATTGAGCTGGACACACTACAGAAGATTGATGCGCATAGAGGATGAAAAAACAAGAGCGTTTTATACGGAAGAATGTGTTAAATCGGGTTGGAGTGTAAGACAACTTGACAGGCAAATAAATTCTTTTTTCTATGAAAGATTGCTTTCGAGTCAAGATAAGAAATCGGTAAGTGATGAGATTCAAACTTTGGAACCTAAACCTGAATATGAAAAAATCATCCGTGATCCATATGTGCTTGAATTCCTGGACTTAGAACAAAATCCGCACTTCTATGAAAAAGAACTTGAACAGGCTGTAATAGATCATCTTCAAAAATTCTTGTTAGAGCTTGGCAGAGGTTTTTCATTTGTAGCAAGGCAGAAACATATTACATTTGATGACAGGCATTTTTATATTGACCTCGTATTTTACAATTATATTTTAAAATGTTTTGTTTTAATAGATCTGAAAATAGGGGATTTGTCTCATCAGGATTTAGGGCAGATGCAAATGTATGTAAACTACTATACAAGGGAAATGATGAATGAAGGAGATAACCCTCCGATTGGCATTGTTCTCTGTGCGGATAAAAGTGATGCAGTAGTAAAATACACATTGCCGGAAGATAATAATCAAATATATGCTTCAAAGTATAAATTATATATGCCGACAGAGGAAGAATTTAAGAAAGAATTGAAACTTGACGATTATAAGAAAATAGACTAATATTAAATGTATTGTGTCCGATTTCTTGGAAGTGCCGAAAATGGCTAAAATAGGGTGCATGGTTCGTGCATCTAAACCGTTCGGCTTTTCCATAAAAGAGGGTAACTATAGATATTTCCTGTAGTTGCCCTGTTTTTATGTGGGTTCTGAGCATTTTTCGATACCCCTGTTTTGACTCGGTAAGGGTAGATATTTACCTACTTTCTTATGGACTTGAACGGGGGACTCTATTAACTTTTTTATTAGGTTCAACTTACAACAGGAGATAAAATGTACATTTTTTTCTACTTTTAACTTTTAGTGCTTGTTAATATTGAAATTATATGTTATAATGTGCACAAATAGGATATTTACTGAATGTCGAAATTTTGAGAGGTAGGGTTTTGTATGAAAAAGTTTATTGCAGGATTGTTATCAGGAATTGTTTTATGTGGAGTAGTTGGTGCGGCTACATTATATGAAGCACAACCCGCAACATTTAAAGTAATGGTAAATGGCAAGGAGTTTACCTCTGATCCGCCGGCTCTTGTTGTTGAGGGAAGAACATATTTGCCCTTAAGAGCAATGGGAGAAGCCCTTGGTGTTCCGATAAACTGGAATGAGGAGTTGAGACAAGCCGAAGTTGGTACAACAGCTAATCTTGTGAAGGTAAGCAATTTGGTTCAAACAAACGACAAGTGGAAAATGACTTATCTGGATTGTAAAACATATAAGGAGATTAATGAATACACAAAAGCAGCGGAAGGAAAGGAATTTGTTATTGTAGCATTTGACGTTGAAAATATTTCCACAGAAGGGCAAAATTTTAGCTTCTTCTGGCTGGGCAGCTATTTTGATGATTACAAAACGCCAGTTTCTATATTAGGTGAACAAATTGATGGTGCTACAATGCTGGGTGCCAATACAATAGAAGCAGGTAAAAAAATAAAGGGCTATTTGGCCTATGAAGTAGAGCCCGAATGGAAGAAGATCGACATTATCTATAACGAGAGTTTACTGCCTGATGAGGAAGAAAACAAAATGAGCTTTACAATCAGCAGATGATGGAGAAATAAATAACTTTACAACACAGTGCGACCGTTCTGTTGTGTAGTAAATATATGCTTGCGGTACAAATATCTATAGTGTACACGAAAGCCATATAAGAACACTAATTTTGATAAAAAGTTAGTGTTCTTTTTTTGCACCCGAAAAAGCCTTGTTTTATGCGGGTTTTAGAGGTTTAAGTCCCAAAAACAAATCGCCCTGACCGAAAAATGCTGGATTTATTGACTGGATTTGAGTTTTGTGATATAATATTATTATATAATTAAAACTTTTACAGAAACAGATAAACGGAGGAGAAATGAAAGGATTTTGCGAACGTAAATTCAGTTCTATGTTTTTGTCAGGGACATTTACCAAAGCGGTTATGTATATTATGCTTCTTTGCGACAGTATCATAGCCGGATATTTCATAGGTGGATCGGGTGTTGCGGCGATAAACGCAATCACGCCTGTTACAGGTATTGTAACTTTCTTCGGTGATCTTGTATCGACCGGTGTGGGAATTGTTTTCACGAGAGAAATAGGGGCGATGAGAAAAAAACGCGCTGACGAGATATACGGTCAGGGGCTTATCATAAGTGTTTCCATAGGACTTATATCGGCTGTTGCAATATTTCTTATACAAAATGTATATTTCAGTATGGCGGGCGTTACGGGAGAAATTCTCGGTGAAGCGCTCAAATACTACCGCCTTGTTCCTATAAACGCTTTTCTTACGATTGTTATTTTCTACCTTGAACAGATGGTATACAGCGACGGAGACGAGCTGTGCAATAATATTTGCTACGTATTCCAGATAGGCGGAAATATTCTCTGCTCATTTATACTTGCAAAACACATGGGAATGAGCGGTATCGTACTTGGCTCAATAATCGGAAACGGACTCGGTATCATTGCCTGCTGCGTTCATTACTTCCGCAAATGCAATACGCTTCATTTTGTATGGCACCTTTCGCTAAAGGACTTTTTGCTGACATCGCGTTACAGTATTGTTGATTCTTCGGTCTATCTGTGCTGGGGACTTATGGATTATGTGATGATAGGATTTGTGTCTGCCAATTACGGCGGGCAGGGTCTTATTACGCTTGCGGTTGTAGTCAGCCTTATTGAATTCGGCGTTGTTATGGACGGTGTTGGTATGGCAATGCAGCCTCTTATAGGTACATACTTCGGTGAGAAAAATCATAAGCTTATCAAAAGGGTGATGAAATCCGCCATAAAAGCTGCGCTTTTGGAAGGCGTCGCGGCAACGGTGTTTATATGTATTTTTGCAAAGCAGTTCTGCGCCCTTTTCGGGATAACGGGCGGCGCGGCGCTTGCTCCTTCCGTGTTTGCCGTACGGATAGTGTCGCGTGGCTTTGCGTTTTGCAGCGCGGTTTCGCTGACAACGTCTTATTATATGCTTATCGACCGTATACGCATGTCGGTGTGTATAACCGTTTTGCAAAACGGCATACTTTATATCGCTCTTCCTGTGCTCGGTTCGCTGATTTTCGATATAAACGGAATGTGGCTCGGATTTGTTTTGGCTCCTCTGATTACACTTTCGGCGGCGCTCGTGTTTGTATATATGCGGTTCGGAAAGGATAACTTTCCGTATTTGCTTAAAGGCATGGATACGGAAATTGTAGTGATGGACGATAAACTGACGCACGAGAGTGCAGGAAAGCTTGCGGAACAAGTCAAAAGAGAGATGCTTTCGCATGAATATCCTCAAAAGGAATCAAACAGGGCGGCTCTTTTCGTTGAAGAGATAGGTCTCACCGTGCTTGATAAGAATAAAGGAATGAAAAAGCCCGTTTTAATAGAGCTTTCTCTTTTCGTTGAGGATAATTCTGCACTTATCATAGAACGTGATTCCGGCGTATTGTTTGATATCACATCTCCTGACTTATCTATTGAAGGTCTCAGCGGTGTAATACTCGCCGGTCTTATGGAGTCTCAAAGTGAAAAAGCGTACCTTGTGACAACCGGATATAACAGGAATATGATACGCTTTTCACGCTCAGAAGCTGCCCGAAAGGAGAACTGATATGAATATCATTATTTATGACTTCGGGACAAGCAATGTAAAAACATGTCTTTTTGATATTGATTCGGATATCAAGCTTAAGGCAAGCTCATCTGCATCATATAGCCTTTATATTTCCGATGACGGAGGGGCGGAGCAGGATACGGAGGAGTGGTGGTCGGCGCTGTGTTCTACTACGAAAGAACTGTTTAAAAAATCGGATATAAAGCCCGGTGAGATAGACGGCGTTGCATTTTGTTCGCAGATGCAGGGAACTGTTTTGGTTGATAAAAACGGCAACGCGCTAAGACGTCCCATGACCTATCTGGACCAGAAGGGATTTAAAGAGTATAAAGAATGTATGGGACGCGGAATAATTAAGATTTCCGGCTGCAGCCTTTATAAGCTTTTAAGAAATCTTTTGGTAAACTATGCGGCTTCCGTCAGCGCGAAGGATCCTGTCTGGAAATACAAATGGGTGGAAAAAAACGAGCCCGATATCTTTGAAAAAACATATAAATGGCTTGATGTAGGCGAATATCTTGTCGCCCGCTGTACAGGCAGAATAATAAGAACTCCCGATTCCGCATTCGCGACATTTCTTTACGATACCCGCAAGGGAAAAGAAGGCTGGAATAAAGGACTTCTTAAAATGTATAAGGTAAAGAGAGAACATATGGCGGAAATTATTGACTGTGCAGATATTGCCGGCGGACTTACGGAAAAGGCGGCAAGCGATCTCGGACTCCAAGCGGGAACGCCGGTTTTCGGGGGCGGCGGCGATACTACATTTGTCAATATCGGAGCCGGATGCACAAAGCCGGGAGACACACATATATACATGGGCACATCGGGCTGGGTATCGACATATCTTGATTATCAAACAGTCGACTTAAACGCTATGATAACAGGCGTTTTGTCGGCAAAACACGGGTACTTCAATTTCTATGCGGAACTGGAAACGGCGGGGAAGTGCTATGAATGGGCTTTGAATAATCTTGCGCTTGATGCGATAGATGTATATTCAAAAAAGACAGATGTGACTGATGATTCAGAAAGCGATTATGACAGTCTTTATGATTACCTTTCCGAAGCTGCAGGCAGAGTTCCTCCGGGAGCAAACGGTGTGATTTTCACCCCGTGGCTTCACGGCAACCGCTGCCCGTTTGAAGATTCAAATGCGGCGGGTATGTTTTTTAATATCAGAGTAGATAACGGAAAGGGCGATATGATCCGCGCCGTGCTTGAGGGTGTATGTTACCATCTGCGTTGGCTTTTGGAATGCCAGGCGTCAAAGGTGAAAACCTCGGATACGATCCGCTTTGTCGGCGGCGGCTCTTTGTCGCCCGTTATCTGCCAAATGCTCTCAGATATAACAGGCAGAACGGTAGAAACAGTCGATAATCCGCAGGAGGTCGGAGCGGCAGGGACGGCGCTTTCCGTAGCCGCGAAAATTAAAGGCGTTGATGTGCTGGAGCTTGCAAAAAGGCTTGTAAAAGCAAATCATACATATATTCCCGACCCCGCAAATAAAGAAGTATATGAACGGAATTACAGAGTGTTCAAAAAGCTCTATAAGTCAAATGCGGCGAATTTTAAAAGCCTTAATTCCTGATAACAGAAGGGGCGTTATATTTTGAACAATAGCAAAGAATATATAAGAGGCATAAAGTTTTTTCTTTTCTCGGTATCAGCCGGAGTTGTAGAATTTGTTTCGTTCGCGCTGCTGGATGCTGCGACCGGGTGGCAATATTGGCCGAAATATCTCATAGCCCTTTCGCTGTCGGTGCTTTGGAATTTTACACTAAACAGGCGCTTTACATTCCGCTCTGCCGGAAATGTACCTGTGGCGATGCTGAAAGTTGCGTGCTTTTATGCGGTGTTTACACCGGTTTCAACGTTACTCGGAAACTTTTTGGCGGAAACCTGCGGATGGAACGCTCTTTTAGTAACAGGTCTTAATATGGCACTAAATCTTATAACCGAGTATTTTTACGACCGTTTTATTGTTTTCGGAAAGACAATTGATACAAACAGCAAGGCGAAGAGATTGGAACAGCAAGAGTTATAAATAAATAAAATGGGAGGGACAGCAGATGGACACTGAAAGAGTAATAAATGGAAATGAAAGCATACTGAAAGAGAATGAAATAAAAGCAAATCGCATGATGGCGCTTATTCTCGATGTAACTGTAATAATAGTTGCAATTACATGGTTTCTTTTTGAAAGCGGTTTTTTCTATATCCGCGTTCAATTCCGCGGCCTCATGATATTCAATATTGCGCTTATGGCTTTTGCCAGTATGATAAGCCGGTATTACAAATATGAAAAAGACTGGATAAAGTATATTCTTATGGGTTCGCTTACGGTTGTCTATGCCGTGACAACCTCGGCGCTTACTTATAATGTAACCTTACTGGTTACAATTCCCATACTTATGTCTATAAGATATTTTAATAAAAAATATACAACATTTATTGCGTTGTTATCAATTGTTGTATTTATGGTTGCATATATGTATGGCGCAAACCACGGAATGCTGGATATGAATTTTGTTCAATATCCTCCGGGTACAACGATTGTTACGAATGAAAAAATGTGGCTTGACGATGCGGTACAAGGCATTTTGTATGACAAAAGGCTTATGATCAAGAATACCATGATATCAAACTATTTTGTCAAGATGATGCAATTGGTTATATTTTCCGTAGCCGCAGTAAAGCTTGTGGATTATTGCCAGAAGATTATGCGGAAACAGAAAGAGCTTTCGGAAAGAACGGCCAGAATCGGGGCGGAGCTTCAAATGGCTGAAAAAATCCAGGTGGATATGCTTCCGAAAATATTTCCCACTTTCTCGGAGAGAGAGGAATTTGACCTTTACGCGTCTATGGATACCGCAAGAGAGGTTGGCGGCGATTTCTATGATTTCTTTATGATTGACGAAAATCATCTCTGCCTTGTAATAGCTGATGTCTCCGGCAAAGGCATACCGGCGGCTATGTTTATGATGACCGCCAAAACTGTGATTAAGGATTATGCTCTGACACACGACAGCACTGCGGAGATATTCACAGCCGTAAATGATCGGTTGTGTGAAAATAATGAAGAAGGAATGTTTGCCACCGCATGGATCGGCATACTTGATACGCAAACGAAGGTCATGCAATATACAAACGCGGGTCATAACTTTCCCGTGCTCCGGCGCAGCGGCGGAAAATGTGAGACGATAGATGAAAGGCACGGGGTGTTCCTGGCGTGTATGGAAGGGGTATGCTATAAACAAAGCACGCTGCAGCTTTCCCCCGGAGACCGGCTGCTTCTCTATACGGACGGTGTTACTGAGGCACACAGTAATGTGAAAGAACTGTACGGCGAAAAACGCCTTATGGAGGTTTTTGATTCTAACGCAGGCGAAAGCGGAGATACAGTGCTTTCGCGCATTTTAGATGATGTCAGCCGTTTTTCGGAAGGCGCAGAGCAATTTGATGATATTACAATGACGATACTGACTGTAAAATAAGGAGGAAATAAAATGGAACTTGAAATCAAAATGGAAAAAGAGGGAACGAAGCTAACTGTTTTTTTGAACGGAGAATTGACCACGATGACAGCGCCGGAGCTTAAAAAAACTTTAGAAGCAGAGGTTCCTGAAACAGACACACTGCTTCTGGATTTTGCTGAATGCGATTTGGTGTCTTCTGCCGGCCTTCGCGTTTTGCTTGGCGCTTTTAAGAGCTTAAAGGCGAAAAAAGGTCAGATGAAGCTTTTAAATATTGGCGAGAACTTCAGTGAGGTTTTATACATCACGGGTCTTGACGCTGTATTTGACTGCGAGTGAAAAAGGTGAAGATATATGAACGCATACGATTTTGACGGCACGATTTATTATCCGGACTGCTCTGTGAGTTTTGCGATTTGGTGCGCAAACCGTCACCCGTCCTTATGGTTTACTTTTGCTCCGAAGGCTGTAAAGTGCATGATAGAGCATAAACTCGGGAGGATCCCGCGATATGTAATGGAACGTACCTTTTTCAGTTTTCTCTGCAAGGTCGATGACTTTGACGTTCAGATAGAGCGTTTCTGGGACAAGCACGAAAAACGGATTTCCGCGTGGTATCTTGCGCAAAAAAGACCGGATGATCTTATAATCAGCGCTTCTCCTAAGTGTATCATTGAACCGATTGCAAGAAGACTTGGCGTAAATTGCATTGCAACGGAGTACGACAGAGAAGTGGGCGCGTTCGTTGATAACCTTATGTACGCAAGAGAGAAAGCCGCGTATATCTTTGATCAGGATTTTCCGATGATAGAGAATTTTTATTCGGATTCTCTTGCCGACACTCCGCTTGCCCTGTGCGCTGAAAAGGCTCATCTTGTAACTGATAAGGCGCAAAAGGTTAACGACTGGCCAAAGCTTGATGTTGAAACGCTTAAAAGGGTACATGAAAAAATCGATACAGGCTGGTCGGTTCATTTGTAAGCCGTTAATTATAAGATAAGAAAACAAAAAGAGGTAGTATTGAAAACGAACTGGACTGACCCCCCCAAAAAAGTTAGACCAAAAAAATCTAACGATTTGGAGGTCGGTTTTTGCATGGCAAAATATAGTTTTGAATTTAAAATGAAAGTTGTACAGGCATACCTAAATGGTGAAGGAAGTTAGGTTTACAATAACTTTTAATTCTGGCGATGAAGAAGTTGATATATAGAAAGGATATAGTTGCATCTAAACCGTTCGGTTTTTCCACGTCGCAGCGGACTACGCTGCAATTAAAAAGGTCGCAATTTTGCGACCTTTTTTCAACTGCTCCGTCGCTGCTCCTCTTTCGCAAAAAGGCACATTCGCGTCGGCTATTCGCTTGCAAGCGCGCTCATAACGCCTTTGGCTCATTACCAACTTTTTGCGATTTTGAGTGCATCTAAACCGTTCGGCTTTTCCATGTCGGAACGGACTTTGCTTCGTTCCGATTTTTGTTTGCACAAAAATCAGTTACACGCGCCGTCCTTCCTCCTTTTTCGCAAAAAGTCACGCTCGGTTTGCCTGTTCGTTTGTAAACGCACTCACAACGGCAAACTGTCACTACCAACTTTTTGCGATTTTGAGTGCATCTAAACCGTTCGTTTTTCTATTAAATACATTATAAATCTGCTGCAAAGTACTTTTTGCTTGCATAAAACCATAAAATAGTATATAATAAACACAAGTAAAGAAGAAACTCTGCGAGTTTCGTATTATGTGTTTATTGAATCAGGTGTGTTGTAAACCCGACAAGCAGTTTTGCTTTTATGATTTAATAATGTAATTAAATAAATGAAAGGAAGCGTGTGACAGTATGCAAACAGCAGAATGGATATATATAATGCGTATATTGATAGCGTGTATATGCGGAACGGTTATAGGCTTTGAGCGCGAAAAGCGGTTAAAGGAAGCCGGCATAAGAACGCATTGCCTTGTTGCGTGCGGTGCGGCGCTTATGATGATTTTGTCAAAGTATGCCTTTTTTGATGCCGCATTTAACGGTATGAAGGCGGCCGACCCTGCGAGAATTGCCGCACAGGTTGTGAGCGGCATAGGCTTTTTGGGTGCCGGAATGATTTTTGTGCATAAGGAGAATATAACAGGGCTCACGACTGCCGCAGGAATATGGACAACGGCAGGTATAGGTATGGCGATAGGTGCAGGAATGTACTTTACAGGTGTTGCGATCACGCTTGCCGTAATTTTGGTACAAAAATTCCTTCATATAAGCGAGCACTCGGAATCCTTCAAAAAAGGCGTGTTGATAATACACGGGGTAGAAGAAATAGGCTACCAAAACAGCATAAAGGAACACATGACCGCACTTGGCATAACTATTACTAAAACATCAATAGAAAAAAATAGCACGAATAACACAATGAATTACACCTTCCATTTAGAAATCCCAATAGCAGTAAACGAAGAAGATGTCATATCTCAAATCAACTACAATGCCGAGCTAAAATAGTAAAAATAAAATAACGGGCGATTCTTAAATCGCCCGTTTTGTTTCAGATTACACAGCTCAAAAACTGTTCTTTTGTTATCTCACCCAGAATTTTGTTTTCAAACAGCGGTTTTAACGATTCCGAAAGCGTGTCAAAATCGTGTTTTTGCCCTTCAAGCGCAGCTATAATAGGCTCCGTTCCCTCAAGTGAAAAAAAGTCGCCGTAGATCTGCGCTTTTTTTATGATTCCGCCTGTGACATCAAGATAAACTTCTATCCCCCCGCCGCTAAAGCGCTTTTTGTCGTGATAAGTATATTTTGGAGAATACCCGAAGTTCCATTCAAAAGTGGAATACTTCTCGCGAAACAGCTTGTCTATTGCTGTCAAGTCCGTTTCTGTAAGCTCATAATTTATCACATCTGAGTCTTTTTTTATTTCCTGTTCAAATCCGCGCATAAAATCACTGCAGGTTATAGGTATAAGCTCACCGATGTTCACGACTCTGCTCCGTACCGACTGTATTCCCTTTGATTTTATTTTTTCCTCGTCGGGTTTTAATGCGCGCGCAAGCCGTGTCATATCGGCGTTTATCAAAATACAACCGTGGTGCATAAGCCTGTCGTGCCACTTGTACTGCGCCAGACCCGAAAATTTCCTGCCACCAATCAAAAGGTCGTTTCTGCCGGAAAGCTCGGTTTTAAGCCCCAAGCTCTCGATGTATCTGCGCAAAGTTGCAGAAAACGCGCCGTAATTACCGAACTCGCCGTTGTTTATGATGTATGTAAAATTCAGATTTTCCAAATCGTGAAATACCGCTCCCCCTCCGCTCATTCTGCGGACAACGGGGATTTTTTCTTTGGTGACATAGTCGTAGTCGACCTCGGACATAGTATTTTGGTTGCGCCCCACAATAATTGCCGCGTCGTTGCGCCAGAGCATACAAATATTCTCGGTTTTGTTCTTAACAAGGTACTCCTCCGCCGCTAAATTGTAATATGGGTTAGTAGAATGTGTTTCGATATAAAGTATTTTTATCACTCCAGACTGAATATAAACCTGTACGCAAAAAAGTTCCAGATAGATATTATCATAGCGACAAGAATTTTGCCGATTTGCGGAACAACGCCGATGTGACCAAGCAAATGTATGAGCGCGTTTGATATTATGAGGTTTACTAAAAATAAAAGCGCATACGCTTTGAGCTGATGCCCTGCCCTGCCCGAAGAACGGAAGGTCCAGGTGCGGTTCATCCAAAAGCAGTACCAGAACGCTATAAAATATGATACCGAGTGTGCGACAAACAGCCCCGTTATGGTTAACCCGAGCAGATTGTAATTTGCTTGCCCGACGGTCAGATTAAGAACCGTAAAAATTATGTATTCAAAGCAAAAGCTTGAACTCCCGACACAGCAAAATCTCAAAAATTGCCGCCTTTCTTCCTTTTGTGCAAAAAACGTTATTATCTTTTTCAGCAATTTATCGCCTCCTAAGATAAATGAACTTTGGTACATTTATTTTAACATAAATAAACTGACTTTGCAAGGCTTATTGCTGAGCCTGCTTGAAGCCCTGCCAAAAAAAGTATTGTAATCAGATAAAATATGTGGTATAGTAAAAGTGCCAAACAATTTTAATAAAGAAAATAGGTTGTCTTTTTTATGGGTATTTTATGCCCTTTTTTGGGTTAAATTACTGGTGAGATTTGAAAAAATTGCAAGCCTCATTAGGTAGTTTAACTCGATAACCTAATATTAAAATTGTTTGGCGACAATCGGGGTTTGCGTTTTTTATGCGCTGGCTGCGGTTGGCGCATTTTTTAATTTTTGGGGGGTTTTTATGAAAAAAAAGATTTTGATCCTTTTTCTATTGCTTCCGGTTGTTTTTGCGCTTTTGTCAAATACAAGTTTTGTTCAAGCAACCTGTTCATCTGGCATAAAAAGTAATGGATTAGGAGGAATATCAATCAATATAAATGCCGCACCTTTCACCACATTTATATCCAAAACTAACGGACAATGGGCATATACTGAATATGGTTGTGCGTGGTTTGCATCAGCTCGTGTTTTTCAAATAACAGGAAAAGATTCAGCAATTTATAACGGTGAGGGTTGGTACTATTCAGGATATTCTGTTTGTGGATATAAAAGGGGAAGCAGTTGCAGAGCCAAGGCTCTTGCCTGTTATAGAAGTACAGATGGCGGATATTCAAGTCATGTAGCCGTCATTGAACAAGTAAAAGGAAATGAAGTTTTACTAAGTGAAGGTGGAACGCTTATGTCAGACGCAGCACACGGATATTGTATTATGCGGTGGACCAAAATTAGTGATGTGCAAAACTCTGATTTTCTTGGGTATGTTTATATTGACGATTCTCCTGTTGATCTCGGAACAAATTTTTACGCATATATTATAAATACATCTCCATGGAAACATTTAACATATGATGACAATTTAAATGTTACAATAAGAACCGAAACTGGGAAATCTAATCAGATTTGGTATTTTGTTAGATTAAATGACGGTTCGTATAAAATTACATCTGTAAAAGATGGAAAATGTTTTGAAGTCCACAATTTTGAAACCGCCAATGGAACTAATGTACATATGAATGACTACAATGGAAATTCGGCTCAACAATGGTATATTTATGGGGAAAGTGCTAAATATATTTTAAAAGCTAAATGCTCTAATAACGTTTTAGATGTTACCGGTGGGGGAACTTCGGATGGAACAAATGTTGAAATGTGGGAATATAATGGTTCATCAGCACAATTATTTCAAATATGGAAATTAACACCTCCTACAATAGCAAAACCTGTATTAAAAGCAACAGTTACAGAGACATCTAATCCTAATGTCAAATTCACATGGGGCAGTATTACAAATGCAGATACCTATGATATTAGAATTAGTCAAAACGGAAAGGAAATAAAAGTTATTTGGTCTTTGACAGGTAATAGTTATTCTACAAAACTGGATTCCGGGTCATACACGGCTAACATAGCAGCAGTAAATAGCAGATTTGTTAATTTTACTTTTAGCGACAATATATCATTTACTGTAAAAAAAACATATAGCATTTCATATAATGCTAATGGTGGTAGTAATGCTCCAACAACACAAACAAAGGTACATGACAATGCGATAACATTAAGTAGCGTAAAACCAACTCGCACAGGTTATTCTTTTAAAAATTGGAATACCAATTCAAGTGGTACGGGAACATCTTATGCCTCTGGCGCTTCATATACAGCAAACTCTGCCGCAACATTATATGCCCAATGGACTCCAAAGACATATACAGTCACTTTTGATGCCAACGGCGGAAGTACACCAACGGCAAGAAAAAGCGTTACATACAATTCCACCTACGGCACATTACCCTCACCTACCCGTACAGGTTACACCTTTAAAGGTTGGTTTACTGCAAAAAGCGGCGGAACGCAAATAACAAGCAGTACAACAGTTACAATCACAGACGCTCAAACGCTCTACGCGCAATGGACTGTAAATACATATACGAATAGTGTAAATCATTGGACTCACGGGTATAAAAATGGCGAAGGAAACAATGGAAACAAAACAGCCTTTAAAATTGGATTAGATTCATGGACAGGGCAGTACGGAACAAATCAGACATATTCTACAGATATGATAAAAACGGTACGCGGATTTTACGGAAGAACAACTATGGGTACATCGGCTTTCTCAACAGAATGGACTTATTATGATTTGCCTTATACCTTTACGCAACCTGCAAAGAACACATCTGTTGAATATGATTATGACCCAATCAAATATACAATAACCTATCAATTAGACGGCGGAACAAACAATCCAAATAACCCGTCGGAATATAATATACTGTACGGAGTAACATTTAGCGAGCCAGAGAAAGAAGGGTACACATTTAAGGGTTGGAAAGACGAAAGCGGAAATACCATCACAGGAATAAATGAGGGTTGCGACGCGTGGTTTGACAGCACGGATGATTTTTATAATAAAATCAATTCAAGAACTATAGGGGACATAACAATTACCGCAGTGTGGGAGCAAATTGAGTTTAATATTAAAACACAAGTCGTTAAAAGCGGAAGCTCATATACTGTTTCTGTTGACCACACTAATCTTGAAACTGCCACAATAATAGTTGTCGGGTATAAAAATAACAAGATTTCCGATATAAAAACAATTAAAGACAATGCTGTAAACGCATTAACCTTTACAGGCAACTTTGACACATTTAAAGTTATGGCATGGGAATCTGCAACCTTAAAGCCATTGTGCAAAGCAGAAATAATCCCTCAAAGCAAATGGACTATTGAATAATTTATGATTTTTTAAAACCTGCCTCTCGGCAGGTTTTTTAAACATTGTTTTTCTTGGCGGTATTTATTGACGATATAAGAAGTTTTTTTATTTCAAGGCAATCTGTTGTTAAGGCTTCTCCATCTTTTTCAGCCAGCAATTCTGATTTAACAAGCAGTTTCAGCCAGTATTCAGTTTCAGCAGTTTCCTTTAAAGCAATATGTAGTTTAGAAATGAAATCAGCTTTGCTCTGTCCATAGCTTGCCTCGTTAATATTTGCACCTATACTCGTTCCGCTTTTGACTATCTGCTTGGAAATAACGGCTTCTCTTTTGTCTTTAACAAGATGCATTTGTAGCTTTATGATTTTTGCCGCAAATTCTATTGACTTATCAACTAAAATATTTTCCTTCATTATCATCACCGAGTGTATTATATCATTTTGTCGCGATATTTGCAATTATTAATTATTCATTAGCGTAGCGGATTCATTATTCATTATTCTTTTAGAAAATCCTGTCTATTAAAATGAATAAAGAATAGTGAACAATGAAAAATGAATATTACAAAACAAAAATCCTATCATACGACAGGATTTTCGCTTTGGTCTGAGTGGGGAGACTCGAACTCCCGGCCTCTTGAACCCCATTCAAGCACGCTACCAAACTGCGCTACACCCAGATATTTAACTTCTTTATTATAAAGCAATTATATTAAAAAGTCAATAACTTTTTTAAAAATAATTAAGCGTTTTTAGGTGCTCTCTCCCTTGACTTTTATGGTTTAAAGTAATATAATAAATTAAGTAGATTTATAAGATAATTCAGGAGGTATTGCAAAATGAGTGTAAATATGGACAAATGGTGTGAAATTGCCAAAAAAAACATAGGCAAAAGACCTTCGGGCAACGGCAGGCTCGCAGGCAAAATAACAATAGTTACGGGTGCGGCTCAGGGCTTTGGCAAAGGGATTGCCGAGGAACTCTACAAAGAAGGCGCAACCGTAGTTATTGCCGATATGAACGAACCGCTCGCAAAAGAAGTTGCAGATTCCCTCGGAGAACGCGCCGTTGCGGTTTCTGTAAATGTATCTGACGAAGAAAGCGTTGCAAATATGGTTGCCCGTACTGTTGAATTGTTCGGCGGACTTGACTTGATGCTTTCAAACGCAGGCGTTGTCCGTTCAGGTCCGATTGCCGAAATGGAAAAAAAGGATTTTGAATTTGTAACAAATGTAAACTACACAGGATTTTTCCTTTGTGCAAAATATGCCGCTATCATTATGCAGGCACAGCACGAAGCCGACCCAAAAGCAATGTTTGATATAGTAACGCTTAACTCCAAATCAGGGCTTGAAGGCTCTAACAAAAACTTTGCATATGCAGGCTCCAAGTTTGGCGGAATAGGACTTACACAGAGCTTTGCGCTTGAGCTTTGCGCTTACAATATTAAGGTCAACGCGGTTTGCCCCGGCAACTACCTTGACGGTCCGCTCTGGATGGACCCCGAAAGAGGTCTGTTTGTTCAGTATCTTAATGCGGGCAAAGTCCCCGGCGCTAAAACTGTTGACGATGTACGCCGCTTCTATGAGGCAAAAGTTCCGATGAACCGCGGCTGCCTTCCGCTTGATGTCGCACGCGCCGTTATGTACTGCGTAGAGCAAAAGTACGAAACAGGACAGGCGATACCTGTAACCGGCGGTCAGGTAATGCTCAAATAGAGGTGTTTTACGATGATAGATATAAATATTTTAAACAAGTTAAATGTACCTGACGCGGAAAAGCGCCTTGCAAATCTCCGCGAGGAAGTAAAAACGGCGGTTTTCCCCGAAGCCGTTCCCGAGTACATAAATAATCATATCCATACAACATATTCGTTTTCGCCGTATTCACCTACCGCGGCGGTATATGCCGCCCGTATGGAAGGCTTGTGCACGGCAGGAATTATCGACCACGATTCTATTTCGGGCGCGAGGGAATTTTTGAAGGCTGCCGAAATAATCGATATGCCTGTCACTATCGGTATGGAATGCCGCGCGTCAATGGACGGCACAATTCTGGAAGGCAAGCGCACAAACAACCCCGATCAAGTCGGAATAAGCTATATGACAATTCAATCCGTGCCTCACGATAAAATTGACGAGGTTGACGCTTTCTTTAAGCCATACCGTAAAGCAAGAGACATTCGCAACCGCAAAATGATCGAAAAAATCAATTCTCTCCTTGACGGAATCAAGCTTGATTATGAAAAAGATGTTTTGCCGCTTTCCGAAAGTAAAAACGGCGGCGGAGTGACGGAGAGGCATCTTATGTATGCCCTGGCAAAAGCTATGGTAAAAAAGGCGGGAAAAGGACAGAAAATGATTGATTATCTCACAGAAATCGGACTAAATCTGTCAGAAAAGCAAACAAATCAGATGCTTGATACCGCATATCCGTTCTATGAATACGACCTTTTGGGCATTTTAAAGGGTGCTTTTGTGCCACAAATCTATGTTGACGCTACCGACGAATGTCCCAATGTGACCGAGGTTGCGGCACTTTGTGACCGCATCGACGCGCTTTTGTGCTACGCATATCTCGGCGATGTCACATCTTCTGTCACCGGAGACAAAAAAGCCCAAAAGTTCGAAGACGACTACCTTGACGATGTTATCAAATGCCTGAAGGATACAGGCATCAAGGCAGTTACATATATGCCCACACGCAATACTCCCGAGCAGCTTCAAAGACTGCGCTCGCTGTGCGACGAGAACGGTCTGTTTCAGGTATCGGGCGAGGATATAAATTCCCCCCGTCAGTCGTTTGTCATAAAGGCGATGGAAAACCCACTCTTCTCAAATCTTATCGACGCTACCTGGAAGCTTATAGAGCACGAAAAAACAGGCAAACCCATAATATAACAAATCAAAAAGTACCTGTCGATACCGGCAGGTACTTTTTTTAACTTTTAAATGTCTTTATGCCGTCAAATATTTTACATAAATATAATCAGGAACTGTGACGCCAAGACGATTGAAATCAGAGCTATCGGATATGTTGCGGCATAAGCCGACGCAACATCGTCTGTTCCTGCAACGCCTATGAGCGCGCCGAGTGCAGGCGTCGATGTCATACCGCCCGTTATAGAGCCGAGGTTGTTCAAAAGGCTCATCTTAAGAACATATTTTGCAATTATGTAGCCAACAATCATCGGGATTATTGTCATTACCACTCCGTATATGAAATATATCGGTTGGAAATATTTTAAAAAGCTCATACCGCCTGCAATACCTGCGCCTATCAAAAAGAGCATCAGTCCGAGTTCGCGGAAGGTCTCAAGCACCTTTTTATTCGGCGTGATATTTATTCTGCCCATTCTTGCGAAGTGCCCGAATATCAGAGATACCAAAAGCGTTCCGCCAGTTGTTGTAAGAGAGAAAAAGTTAAAGAACTTTACAGAGCCTACTAATATGCCAAGAGTTGCCGCCAATGCAAACGGCATAAAACCAAACGGGTCGATGTTTATAAGATTTTCTTTTTTTGCTTTTGCCGCGCCTGTATCGACTATCGTTATTTTGTTTCGTTCTTCTTCCATATTTGCGCCTGTGATTTTAGGAATTATCTGAACAAACAGCACAACGCCTATAACGCCGAAAAGATACGCTATACCGTGACCTACGGTTACCGCGTTTTCATACTGTTCCATAACGGTCGCCTTTGCCGCGGAAAATGCAGGTGTTGATGTGAGCGAGCCCGAAAGAAGCCCTACGACCATTGCGGTAAGCTCTTTTGAATCAAAGCCCTCTTTGCCGCCTTCAATAACGCGACCAATCAAAATACATCCTGCTGCGCTCAACGCTCCCATTATTATAATTACAAGACCTAAAAGCACATAGGATTTAAAGTTGTTTTTAAGATTTTTGAAAAAGTTCGGTCCTGCAATAAAGCCGACGGAGGTTACAAAAAGAACAAGCCCTATATTTTCTATTATTTTGAGAGCTTCTGACGCATAGCCTACTGTTTCTTTTGCATTGTTTATCGTCTTGGAAGCAACAATAAGGCTGTTAATATCATTGCTGAAAATCGCACCGTACAAAAGAGCGATAATGAATACGCCTGCCGTTCCGAGCGACACGCCTTTTATATTTATTCGCCCCAAAAGATAGCCGAGCGCGGCAATAGCGAACACCGATACAGCTATAAACCCAACCGCATTAAGAGAAAACGCCATAAAAATCATACCTTTCTAAATTTGATTTTGGTTATTATAACAACCGGATATATTTTACTCCTCATTACAATATTTGTCAATGCGCTACAAAAAATAACACATAAAAATTTATTTTTTTTTATTACATCATTGACATATTCCGTATTAAATAATACAATAAAGAAAAAAGGGGTGCAAGTTATGATTAAAAAAATTATTTCAGCCATTATTTCGGTTATGCTGCTTTTGTCATTCAGCGCGGCAAATTGTTTTGCAGACACGGAATCACCGTATGTCAAGATAAACTCCGACCTTTCTCCCGCAGAGGCGCTTGTTGACGCAGGTGTGCTTGAGGGCTATCAAGACGGAGAACTACATCTTGAAAACTTTTTGACTCGAACAGAGTTTACAAAGCTTATCATTGCGGCATTTTTGCCAAACGAAAGCGAGACCGCTCCTGTGGAATTTTCGGACATAGCCGATGATTTCTGGGGCAAGCCCTATATAGCGCAGGCAGTTGCGGCAGGTGTTATAAACGGGTTTGAAGATAACACATTCCGCCCCGACGACAAGGTTACATATGAACAGGCTATAAAAATCGTTATCAGAATGTTACAGGGCTATGATTATGCAAACTACCCCGTTGATTATATACAGGCTGCAATCGACAAGGGCATAGCAGACGGAATGACATCTGTTATAGGCGAAAGCATCACTCGCAATGAGGCTGTTTCGCTTATATACAATGCTCTTGTTTACAGCAAAGAATTTGACGCGTCTGAGGACTATGACTATTACGGTTACGGCTATATGACAAAAGGGGCAGGCGGCGTAGCTTTATACGCCAATGCCACAATAGACAGCGGAGCTGTTTATACAGAAGAAGATTTGCCGGAAGTATATAATGAACCTGATTGGGATTTTTATGACTTTAATACAGAAGAATATATCCAAAACGAAGAAAATGTATTTAAAAACGCGGTTACCTCACCGCTATCTACATTTTCTATTGACGCCGATACGGCTTCATACAGCAATATGAGAAGATTTGCTCTGCAAAGCGGAATACTTCCTCCTGCAGGCTCTGTCCGTACGGAAGAACTGATAAATTACTTTAGCTTTGACAATCCTGCTCCGGAAGGCGACGAGCCGTTTTCTGTCACGGCTTCAATGCACAAATGCCCGTGGAACGAAAACAATCTGCTTGCCAAGATAGATATTCAGGGTACAGAGGCAGAACAATACGGACCGTCAAACCTTGTATTCCTTATTGATATATCAGGCTCGATGTTTGATTTTAACAAGCTTCCTCTTGTTAAAAAATCACTTAAAATTCTTTTGGAAAAACTAAGCGATACAGATACTGTCTCAATAGTTACTTATGCGTCGGGAACAAAGGTCGCTCTTGAAAGCACACCTGTTTCCGAAAAGGACAAAATTATTTCGGCACTTGATTCGCTACAGGCGGGCGGCGGAACATACGGCGAAGCCGGAATCAACCTTGCATACGAACAAGCCGAAAAAAATCTCACAGACGGAAACAACAGAATAATATTGTGCACAGACGGCGATTTTAACATAGGCAACTCGTCTACGGGAGATCTTAAAACGCTTATAGAAGAAAAGCGCGACAAAGGGATATATCTCACAGTTCTCGGCTTTGGAATGGGAAATTACAAGGACAGCAAAATGGAGACGCTTGCCGATTACGGAAACGGCAACTATGCGTATATTGACAGCGCGAGAGAGGCAAAAAAGGTATTTGTTGACGAAATGCCAAAGACAATATACACAATCGCAAAAGATGTTAAAATACAGGTTGAATTTAATCCTGCTAAGGTAAAGGAATACCGTCTTATAGGTTATGAAAACCGAGTTTTAAACAACGAGGATTTTGAAAACGACAAAAAAGACGCCGGCGAGCTTGGCGCAGGCGCAACTGTTACGGCACTTTATGAAATTATACCTGCAAACGGCGAGGTTGAGAACAATCTCAAATATCAGCAAGCTACATTGATGGATTCTGAAGAATTTATGACAGTTAAATTAAGATACAAAGACCCTGACGGTTATGAAAGCAAGCTGATAGAATTGCCTGTATCGGAATATGACAACAATGCTGACGGCGAATTTTACTTTGCGGCTGCTGTTGCCGAGCTCGGAATGATTTTAAACAATTCCGAATATATGGGTACAAGCACATTTGAGAGCGTTATCTCGCTTGCAAGAGAAGGCTTGGAAAACGACGAATTCGGATTCCGAACGGAGTTTATCCACCTTGTTGATTTGATGCAGTACCTTGATAAATAAGTCTTCAGGCTACATTATGTTTTATAAAAAACCTGTGCATTTTTGCATAGGTTTTTTTAGTGTATGCTTTGTTTATATAAGTGGAAGTAAAATAAACGCAACTTTAGTTTTAGATGTTGATGAAGTTCGAATAGGAAATAAGTAAAAAAAGACAAGCTTCAACAGAAACTTGTCTTTTGGTGGCGGAGAAGGAGAGATTCGAACTCTCGCGCCAGTTATCCCGACCTACTCCCTTAGCAGGGGAGCCCCTTCGGCCTACTTGGGTACTTCTCCGAATATTGGTTTTTTAAGTTTTTGTCCTTTCAGACTTCGAATACCTTTTGCAGATTCAAGTAATATGCTGCAAGAGTTAAACGGCAGTTTTGTTAAGAATTGGCGGAGAAGGTGGGATTCGAACCCACGGCTCTTACGAGTCACTGGTTTTCAAGACCAGCTCCTTAAACCGCTCGGACACCTCTCCGCATAACTATTACAGCAACACTTATTATACTAAAACGCCTTTTATTTGTCAATAGATTTTTTAAAATTATTTATTATTTTTAAAAGATACTTTTAAATTCTTGACATACGAGATAAAATATGTTATAATCAATCTCGCGTTAATGCTCAAGTGGCGGAACTGGCAGACGCCCGGGACTTAAAATCCCGTGAGGTTTACCCCTCGTACCGGTTCGACCCCGGTCTTGAGCACCACAGCGGAAGCGGCTTGAAACTTATGTTTTGAGCCGTTTTGATATATAAAGTGACCGTAGGCTTGAAAAACGGGCGATTCGTGAATCGCCCCTACGAAATAATGTTTGAA
This sequence comes from Clostridia bacterium, assembly GCA_017450025.1. GTDB lineage: Bacteria > Bacillota > Clostridia > UMGS1883 > UMGS1540 > RGIG3586. Next base: position 25,282 of record JAFSYJ010000027.1, read on the forward strand.
TTTGCGGTCTGTGCTTTTTATCAAAGCCCCACATTAGCTTACATCAGTCATTTCAATATACTTTGCGCCGTTGGTGGAGATATAGTCCTTTCGTCCCTGCAAATTATCGCCAAGAAGCAGGTTGAACATCTCAGCTGTTCTTTCTTCATCATCAGGCATAACCTGTATCAGCCTTCTTGTGTCTGGATTCATTGTGGTTTGCCACATCATATCGGGGTCGTTTTCACCGAGACCCTTGGAGCGCTGAACTGTGTATTTTGCATCACCGAGATTTGAAATAATATCGGACTTTTCCTTTTCGTTATATGCAAAGTAGGTGTCTTTTTTTGTCGTGATTTCAAAAAGAGGGGATTCGGCGATATACACCTTGCCTTCTCTTATCAGCGTTGGCATAAGCTTGAAAATCATTGTCAGAATAAGCGTTCGTATCTGATAGCCGTCAACATCGGCATCTGTGCAGATAATAATTTTATTCCACCTTAAATTATCAAGCGAAAACGCGCTGAAGTCCTTGTTTTTAATTTCCATACCGCAGCCCAAAACCCTGACAAGATCCATGATAATATCGCTATTGAAAATCTTGTTGAGATCGGACTTGAGGCAATTTAAGATCTTGCCGCGCACGGGTATTATCGCCTGAAATTCCGCGTCTCTGCCAAGCTTGCACGAGCCGAGCGCGCTATCGCCCTCTACTATATAAACCTCGCGGCGCGAAATATCACGCGTGCGGCAATCCACAAACTTTTGAACGCGGTTTGTTATATCTACATTTTTGGCGAGCTTCTTTTTGAGGTTGGCTCTTGTCTTTTCGGCAGTTTCGCGGCTTCTCTTATTCAGCAAAAGCTGATTTATGATTTTTTCGGCTTCTTCCTTTTTTTCGATAAAATAAACTTCAAGATTATGACGCAGGAATTCGGTCATAGCGTCAGCAATAAATTTATTATTTATCGCTTTTTTTGTCTGGTTTTCATAATCCGTATGCGTTGAAAACGAGTTCGACACAAGCGCAAGGCTGTCCTGCACATCTGCAAATGTGATTTTTGATTCGTTTTTATTATACTTATTATTTTGGCGTGCGTAGTTATCTATTGCATATACAAACGCGTTTTTTACTGCCTTGTCGGGTGAGCCGCCGTGCTCCAAAAAGCTCGAATTATGATAGTATTCTATAAAGCTGTCATCATTTGTAAAGCAAAATGCAAAGTTCATCAGCACTTTATAATCGGGCTTGTCCTCGCGGTCGCGGCCTGTCCGCTCGCCTGATATTGTCTGTATCGTTGTAAATGCGCTCTTTGAACAGCGTTCCGCGAGATAGTCACTTATTCCGTTTTTGTAAAAGTACTCGTATTCTTCAAAGCCGTCGGGCGTTTCATCTTTAAGCTTAAAGGTTATTCCGGCATTTACAACGGCCTGCTTCTTCAAAACCTCCTGATAGTATTCAAGAGGAATGTCAATATCGGTAAAGACTTCTATGTCAGGGCGCCATTTTATCGTTGTCCCTGTCTTTTTAAAGCGTGTTTCGTACTTATACAGTCCGCCGATATTTTCGCCCTTTTCAAAAAACAGCTCGTGTCTGTATCCATCACGCAAAACGGTGACATTCATATATTCCGAGGCGTACTGCGTGGCGCAGGCGCCAAGTCCGTTCAAGCCAAGGCTGTATTCGTAATTCTTGCTTGAATTGTTGTCGTACTTTCCGCCTGCGTAAAGCTCGCAGAATACAAGCTCCCAATTATAGCGTTCTTCACTCGGATTATAGTCCACGGGGATACCGCGCCCCATATCCGAAACCTCAATCGACTTGTCCAAAAAGCGTGTGACTTCGATTATGTTGCCGTAGCCTTCTTTTGCCTCGTCAATGGAATTGGACAAAATCTCAAAAAAGGCGTGTTCGCAGCCGTCAAGTCCGTTTGAGCCAAATATAACGCCGGGGCGTTCTCTGACCCTTGCCGCGCCTTTCAGGGATTTTATGCTTTCATTATCATAGCTTTTTGACATTTTAATCTCCATTCCGCCGCTTTGCGTCGGCACAAAAAGTTATTATTGATTAACTCCGTATTTTTGCTGCAAATTTTTGCGTCTTGCAAGGAGCGTATTACATATCCAAAGTACAGATATAATTACGGTTATATCAAGGCTGAGCTGGTGCATAACGAGCCTGCGGCTTATTGAAGCAAGTCCGCCCGTCAGAACGGTGGAGGCAAAGAATACCGCCGACGATACGGCAAGCAAAATTGCAACATCCGCTAAAGATGGTTCTCTTTTGAGGCTTTTTGCTGCTATTACCAAAACCGCAACGAAAAATGCTGCCATTACCAAAAGTGAAGATATGGGAATAAATCTTCTGAAATAGCTCCACAGCCCCGGTACTTGTTTAATACCATAGTCCGCGTCAGCCTTGTTTGGAATATAATCCTGTGAAAGGAACGGCGCGTTTTTAGCCGCCGCATCAAGAGTTTTTAAGGTGGTTTCTTCGGTAATAATTTCCGTTCCGTCATTTTTGTAATTCGGAGCCGTACCGCAGAGCAATACACTTAATATCAATATTATTACAGCCGCTGCCGCAGGTATAGCTTTAAATTTTTCGGCAAAGCAGAAGCGAATGGCAATAGCCGCCGCAAGTACAGCCGCCACAATGCCTATACCGCTTAGTGACAGGAGAACGGCTGAGATCACGGTCAAAACGAGGCACGGTATGTTATATTTGCCGTTTGAAAGCATAAACATCAGCGAGCCTGCCATAAGAGTGAAAGCACTTATATACAGCGCATCGGTATAAAACGAATTGAAATATCCTATATATCCGATGTCGCAAAGAATTATTGCGGCTAAAACAGAAATTACAAGATGAATATATTTATTATCTGATTTTATTGAGGCTATTATGAGGCATAACCCTGTGATATACATAGGCGCATACAAAAGCGCAAGCAGGCGAATGTCAAAAATTTCACCCGAAAAGAATTTTGCAATGCTTACAGGGAAAAAGTGTTCGCCCGAATCTTCACCGCCGACGCCGAACTGCGTATTAAACACGCCTTCTTTGGAGCCTTCAAGATTATAAATGCCGTTAGAAGTGAATAAATTGTAAAAGCTTCCGTCATCTGATTTGCCGAAGAACGGCGGCACAAAAAGCGTAAAGATTATCAAAAGAGACGCGATTATCATTATGATCAGTTTTTGGTTTTTCATAAGAATATCTCCTGTTATTCAACTATAATTTCGCCGCCCAAAACATCTTCTTCCGCAGCGGGCGGTATAATCTCCTGCTGATGGGTATCGGCAGGCTTTTCGGGTTCGGGCTTTTCAATCTCTTTTGCAGGTCCCGTACCGACGGACATTATCGTTTTGACTGCCGCGTATGTACTTTTTGAAACTAATGTTTTTTCACCGGTCTTTCCGTTTGAGGTGACTGCCTTGAATGTTTCAACAACGCTGCCGGGCGAACCGGCTTTTTTCTCCTTTTTCTCACCGAGTGGAAGCGTAGGGTCAGGCTCTTCTTCGATTTTAGGCTCGATTATTCCTGTGCGAATCGGTATGATTTCCACCTTTTCATCTATATCTTTATAGCCCAAAAGCTCTATATAAACTGTTCCGCCGCCTGCGGATGCAACAATTTTGAGCGGATACGGTGTGTTGTTTTTAAACTTGAAATCTATATTTCCGTAATCTACGGTCGCGTCCTGTCCGAGAGGCACATACGATACGGGAAGCTGGTGATTTACTCTTTCCACAACCTCAAGGTTGGCGTACAAAACAGAACAGTAAAGCGTTGATGATACCTGACAAATTCCTCCGCCGATTCCGTCAACGACCTCGTTATTCATATAGACATGGGCGATTTTAAAGCCTGCGTCCTCTGTGCGCTCTCCCAGAGTGCCGTTATATGAGAACACATCGCCGGGCATAAGCACGGTGTTATTAAGAAGCTGTGCCGCAAGTGCGATATTTTCGCTCCTCGATACATCGCCGCTGTTATAATTTGTGCGGTAGCTTGATAGCTTTTTGGCAAACAGTTTGGCTTGTGCATCTTCTGTTGTGACCTCCGGCGAAGTGATCGTCGCCGGTATGGTATATGTCTGGCCGTAATCTTTATTTTCTTTTATTATTTTTGCGGCTTCGGTTTTATCAAAATCCACGCCGTAAACCGCAGGGACAACATAAACCTCTTTGCCTTCAAGCTCATAATATGCGTCCTGCGGCTCGTTATGTACTTCGATATAAAGCTCATTAACATCAATGTCCTTAGGCAGTCTCTCTTGCTTTTCAAAAACAAGCTTTTCGCTGAAATTATAGTTACCCAAAGTATTTAATATTTCATCCGTAACGGCATCAATATCTGGAATATCACCGGGAGTACCGTTTGTCAGATAAAACTTTGAATCCTTGATTTCGTATGAATATTCCGTGACAGGTGTTCCTGTACCTTCCATAAGCTCGGAAAGCTTTGAGGCGAGCTTATGACCGTCATAGTTATATTCCATCGGTATATTATGACCTTTGAAAAGCGACGATAAAACGCTTGACAGCCGTTTGAAAAAGCCTCCGCTTCTGCCGTATTCGAATGCTTTTTGTGCGGTTTCCGCATTTGAGAACGAAACATCAAAGTCCTTTGTATCTAACGAGCGCGGCTTTGATGCCAATACAAGGCTTAATTCACCGCCCTGCGGCCGTTTGCCGTATGCTTTGTCCAAAGCCTCCGTTGCTTCTGTAACCGACATACCTCCCAAGTTCACTCCTGCCGCTTTGACTCCGCTGTATATATTTTTGGGGGCATACACGCAAAGTACAAGAGCAATAACCAGAGCAAGTATTGCGGCGCCTGTTATGATCAATGTCAGTTTCTTTTTTGGAGACACAAAATACACCTCTTCGTAATGATAATACATACATATTCTATTATATCAGTAAAAATCAGCATAGTAAAGAAATTTTTCAAAAAAATACAAAAATTTTGATATAAAAATATTTTGATGCCAATATGCTTGCAAATTTGACGGAAATATGGTATAAATATTTAGAAAATAGCGTTAAAAGGACAGGTTTGTGAATGAAAATAAAAAAGTACATATACATAGGCATACTTATAGTCCTCGCAATAATCTTGACGCGGTTTGTTCAAATCCCGCTTGTCTTTATTCCCGGATTTAACGACAGAATAAGTCTCGGATTTTTGCCCGTTGCTTTGGGCGGCTCGCTTTTCGGTCCGCTCGGCGGCGCATTGGTCGGCGGACTGGAGGACTTAATTCGCGCGCTTATATTTCCGCAGGGCGATATAAATTTGCTTTTTACGCTTAACGCAGCTCTCAGAGGTGTTATTTACGGACTGCTGCTCAAAAAAATGAATATAAAAAATATAGTGATTGCAAGTATTATAATATTTATTTTGAACAATACTTTAATTATGAGCGGAATAATAAGCATTTATTACGGTGTGCCGTTTTGGGCGTCGCTTATCAAAAAGGCAGGTGTAAGCGCCGTAAACTGTGTTATTCAGATAATTGTTTTATCTTCCGTCGGAATACCGATTGAAAGGAAGCTTGGTTATGTACGAGAACGGTGAAATACAAGAAAAAGCAATTCTTGCCGGAGTACATTGCGGACTTGCGGACAGCCTTAAAGATACCACAGAGGAATCTATGCGTGAGCTGGAGCTTCTTGCCGCTACGGCAGGAGCGGAGGTCGTTGGAACACTTATACAAAACCGCGAAGCTCCCGACAAGGCGACTTATGTAGGAGAAGGCAAGCTCGCGGAAATTGCGGCGGCTTGCGAAACTCTTGGGGCAAACCTTGTAATCTTTGACGATGAGCTGACAGGCTCGCAGCTTAAAAATATCGAAAAGGCGCTTGACGGGATTCGAGTTATCGACCGCAGCGCACTTATATTGGACATATTTGCGCAGCGCGCGCTTTCGGGCGAAGGCAAGTTACAGGTAGAACTCGCGCAGTACAAATACAATCTGCCGCGTCTTGGCGGCGGCTATACATCGCTTTCAAGACTCGGCGGCGGAATAGGTACACGAGGGCCGGGTGAAACAAAGCTCGAAACGGACAGGCGTTATATAAGAGGCAGAATAAACGCGCTTGAAAGCGAGATACGCGCCATAGCAAGACACCGCGAGCTTATTCGTGAGCGCAGAAGAAAAAACGAAACCCCTGTTGCCGCGCTTGTGGGTTACACAAATGCGGGAAAATCCACAATACTGAATGCTTTGACAGAGGCAGGCGTTCTGGCTGAAGATATGCTTTTTGCAACGCTTGACCCGACAGCGCGCCGTATTACAATGCCCGACGGCAGAGAATCGGTGCTTATCGACACAGTAGGATTCATAAGAAAACTGCCGCATCATTTAATTGAGGCCTTTAAATCCACTCTTGAGGAAGCCGTAACGGCAGATGTACTTTTGCATATAATAGATTCGTCAAGCGAGGAGATGGAAAATCAGACGGCGGTTGTTGATGACTTGCTTCGTTCTCTCGGCTGCGAACAGAAGCCTGTTATAAGAGTGTACAATAAAATAGATTTAAATAAAAATTTCCTTCCGAAGCCGCCATATACGCAGAAAAGCGTTTTTATTTCGGCAAAGAGCGGAGAGGGGATAGATACGCTTATAAAAGAGCTTGATTATTCCCTGCCCGGAAGAAGAACAAAAATGCGTGTTTTAGTTCCATATACAGACGGCGGAGCGACAAATGACATACGCCTGCTGGATTCGCTTATTTCAGAGGAATATACTCCCGATGGCGTGATGCTTGAATTTATGGCAGACGAAAAAGCGCGGAGCGCATTTGAAAAATACGAGGTATAACCTATGAAAGACTACATTACGGTCGAAAATGAAGCGCAAATTGAAACAGAAGTAAAAAAATCGCGGTTTATTGCTTCTGTCAGACATATTGAAAACGAGGCTGAGGCTTTTGCGTTTATAAATGAAGTCAAATCACAATATAAAGAGGCGTCACACAATGTGTATGCCTTTGTGTGCCGCGATAATAATTCGGAGCGCTACACAGATGACGGCGAACCTGCAAAAACCGCAGGTATGCCTGTTTTAGATGTACTTCTGAAGGGCAATATAACAGATGCGTGTATTGTTGTGACAAGGTATTTCGGCGGAACGCTTCTCGGTACGGGCGGCCTTGTGCGCGCATACGGACAAGCGGCAAAGGACGCTGTCCAAAAAGCAGGCGTTGTAAAGATGGTTTACAGTAAAATTTACTCGCTTGCAACAGATTATTCTTACATAGGAAAAATACAGTATGCCGCGGCGGAAAAGGGGTACGAAATAATCGAAACACAGTTCGGTCAGAATGTTTACATGACACTTGGCGTTGAAGACGCAGGTGCAAGCCGAATGGTAGACGACATAACGCAGATAACAAACGGACAGGCGAAGATTGAATTTGTTGGGGAACGGTTTGTAAAGACAAAACCGGGGCAGTAGTAAAACAGGTTAAAAAGTTTTGCTACTGCCTTTTTAGGGCGAAGAGAAAATAGTGCAGAACGGACAAACTGAGCCAAAGCAAAGCTTTGGGGTACCGAAGCTGTATATGTATACAGCGAGGCGAAGTTTGTTCGTAGCATAAAGCATAAAACATAAAAATTCGCCGGAAAGCGAATTTTTACATTGAGTTTAATATTATTCTATTTAAACTGCTTTTTTAAATGTCAGTTATAATATATTTTTCATGCTTTATGCGATCTGTGCATTTTATCAAAGCCCTTTTATTGAGCGCGTCTCCAATAAAACAGATATTGCTGCGCTATGCCTGCATTATCACCGAAAATGCGGTAGCCTGTCTCGCGTGCGTCTTTTTCATCGCATCCGTAAAGCTCTCCCATAACGCGCTTTACCCATACATCGGTGGGGAATACATCAAACTTTCCAAATGAAAACAGCAGTATGCAGTCGGCAACCTTCGGTCCGACGCCGCTTATTTTGCAAAGTGCCTTTTGTGCATCTGCGGCAGACATCTCTGATATTGCTTTTTGGTCTATTTCACCGCGCAGGTACGATTTAATAGCGCTGACTATGTATTTTGCTCTGTATCCGCTTTTGAGAGGCGCTAAATCAGACTCTTTGATGCCGTCAAGAGCTTCGGGCTTCGGGAAAGCATAAAAAACATCACCGTTATATTCAAGCTTTTCACCAAAAAGAGCGGAAAAGCGGTTAATAATTCCTTGTATTCGCGGGATATTATTATTCGCCGAGATAATAAATGAAATCAGAGCTTCAAAAAAATCCTGCCTCAAAATCCTGATGCCGCTTCCGTATAAAACTGCGTCTTTTATTATTGGGTCGGCAGAAAGGCCTTTTTTGATTTTTCCGTAATCGCGTTCCAGGTCAAAATAATTCTTCCAGATTTTTAAATAATCCTGCTCGTTACAGTTATTAAAAACAATATTTTTGCCCCGTTTTTCAACATTAAGGACTTTGCCGTGGGCAACGCCCGTAAAGCTGCCGTTTGGCTGTTCGTACCAGCGGAAGCACTGTCCGCAGGTAAAAATCTGTTCGGGGTCAAAATAGTCCGCAGATATTATTTCTACCGAATTTGATGAGGTTTTATATTCGCACATTTTTTCACCTTACTGCAATATGACTTCTATTTCTGCTTTGGCTTCTGACTGTGTTGTAATATTTTTTGGAATAACAAGCTGTGCAGAATACTTGCTTTGGGAATTTATGATCTCAAACGGCTCTGTTGAAACTTCACTCAAATCCTCCAGCGCGTCTTTTGTGCCGGTCACCTTAACTTTGTCGGGAGATACCTGTATCTCTTTAATGTTAAAATCTCCTAAATTTGTAATATTGGCTTTGACGGGAACGGTCTTTGTGTTTAAAACGGTCAGGGTTACATCTGTATAAGTATCTGACAAGACAACATCATGGTTGTCGGTAACAGTACCGTCTGCAAGCTTTAACTGCAATTTGACAGGAATCTTGCGGTTTGCCGTGATTTTGCTTATATCAAGCCGTGCAACGCACGATGCGATATTTTTAACTATTGATTCAGGTCCGCTTACCGTAACTTTTGTGACAGAAAGAGAGCTGCTTTCTACGGAAACATTGTCTGCGGCAGAGCCTTCATATTCCAGCTCGACGGGTTTTTCCTCCGTTAGCAGTTTTTCGGTCTTGACTGATATGTTATACGGGTTTCTGTCAACGGCTTTGAGTCCCTGAGAAGGAAATTTTATACTGACTGCAAGAGAATGTGCAGAATCGTTTGTAATTCCGCTCAAATCGGCAACGGCTGTTATATCGTGCGACGAAAGTGCAAAAAGTGCGTTTCGTGAGCCTTTTACCTTGACGGAAATAGTTGATGCTTCGTCATCTGTGATACGGACAAGACCCTTTTCGGCAAGAGCGTCATCGCCCTCATAAACAACGGTTACGCCATTAAACCATACCTCGATATCCGGATTTTCAACATACGCCACATAAAACCAAACTCCTATGGCGATCGCGAGGGATAAAAGTTTAAACAAAAAATCGTTGTTTTTTAATTTTTGAACCATTTTATTTTATCCCTCCAATTCTTGAGACCTTCTTTGGAATTTATTGTATCGTTTGTAAGAAGCTTTGTCAAAAGCCGCTTAAGTGAATCCGGAGTAAGGTTGCGCGTCATTGCACCGTCACAGGCAATAGAGATCTTGCCTGTTTCTTCACTTACGATAATAACAGCACAGTCGGAATTTTCTGTAACCCCGAGAGCGGCTCTGTGGCGTGTGCCGAGTTCGCGGCTTAATGTGTCGTTTTGCGTCAGCGGAAGTATGCATGCCGCAGAAATGATTTTGCCGTTACGCACAACAACAGCTCCGTCATGAAGCGGAGTGTTCGGTATAAATATATTTACAAGCAGAGATGATGTAAGGTCAGCGTTAAGAGGCGTTCCCGTGTTTATAATATCGCCGAGCTTTGTGCCGCGCTCACATACGATAAGCGCACCGATTTTTTCACGGGACATATATGCCGCCGCGTCTGTAATTTCATAAATTTCACGCTCTACATCTTCAGAATTATCTATAAAAAGAGTGCCGATACTGCTTCTGCCAACCTTTTCAAGCGCGCGGCGGAGTTCGGGCTGGAACACAACAAGAAGCGCAACAAGTCCTACCTGCATCGTGTTGCGCAGAATATAGCTCATCGTATTAAATTTTAGCCAATGGCAGATAATAGTTGTCAGAAGAAGAATAACTATACCCTTGACAAGCTGACCTGCGCGCGTTTCGCGCACAAGCTTGATGCCCTTATAAAATATAAATGCGACTAAAATGATGTCAAGAAAATCCGAGATTCTAAAAATGGAAAAAAACTTTTTGATACCCTCAAATATTTCGTTTAAATACGGCAATAAGTATCATTCCTTTATGTAAATTTAACTAAATTATACTACAATTCTATTATACAACAAAATGTATATAAAAATAAAGGGCATTTTTGCAAAAAAATATTAAAAATTTGTTACAAACAAAGAGTATTGACAAAAACACAAAAAAACTATAAAATGTATTGTGCAGAAAGGAGTACATCTTATGGACCGGGACAAATTGACAAAGCGTCAGGCAATTGAACAGGAAATAAGCGAAATCGTACTTTCCGACAGAAAAGCTATCTTAAAAGATAATTTGCTCCGTCGCCGCGCAAGGCTCGGTCATCTGCAAAAGGGAGACCGTATTTTGCTATATGAGTTTTTTAAAAACCGTAAAAAAGAGCATAATGACGACGATGACTTTCTTTACCGCATAGTTGAAGGAAAAATAATTCAGGTCACGCGAAGCGGTTTTTTTATTGAAGGGCGTACAAGCAGAGGAAATTCCGTTTGTGAATATGTCAACAAAGCACACATCATAAACGGTACGGTACGCCTCGTAGCAAAAGAAAAGAAGGACTGATTTTTTTGATATATTTTGACAATGCCGCTACAACCATGCCGTGCGATGCGGCGGTTTCGGCTGCGATGACGGGGCTTTGCACTTTTTTTGCCAATCCCGCGTCGCGCCACGCAGAAGGCGTAAGGGCATCTGCAGAGCTTAAAAAGGCACGAGAAGCAACGGCAAAAGCCTTGCATACAGAGCCTGAAAATATAATTTTTACAAACAGCGGAACGCAGGCGGACAATATTGCCGTTCTGGGCGGTGCAAAAAAGGGCGTAGGTAAGCACGCTGTCACAACAGCCATCGAGCATCCCGCGGTATTGAACTGCTTTAAGGCGCTTGAAGAAAAAGGCTTTGATGTAACATATATAACACCCGAAAAAGACGGCAGAATAACAGAAGAATCCATACGCAGCGCGTTGAGAAGCGACACATCGTTTGTCAGCATTATGGCAATAAATAACGAAACGGGCGCTGTAATGCCGGTAGAACATATAAAAAGGCACATAAGCTCAATTTGTCCGCGCGCGCTTTTTCATACAGACGCTGTTCAGGCATTCGGCAAAAAGGAACTTTTTCCCGAAGAATGGGGAGTTGATTTACTCAGCATAAGCGGTCATAAGATACACGCACCTAAAGGCGTGGGGGCTTTGTATATAAGAAAAGGAGTGTCGCTCGGGCAGGTGATGTACGGCGGCGGTCAGGAGCGAGGAATTTATTCAGGCACGCACGATTTGGCAGCTATTATGGGACTTGCGGCAGCGTGCGGAGAAATCAAATACGACTGTGAAAATGTTTCCGAGATAAACCGTTATATCAGGCATGAAGCGGCTCAAATCGACGGAGCGGTTATAAACAGTCCAACTGACGCGTCGGATTATGTTTTAAACATCTCGTTTGGCAATATCCCGTCAGAGGTAATATTGAACGCTTTGTCCGACAGAGGGATCTGCGTTTCGTCAGGCTCTGCCTGCGCTTCCAATATGAGCGGCGAAAGTCATGTATTAAAAGCTGCGGGACAGAATTACAAAAGTGCGATACGCTTTAGCTTTTCAAGATACAATACTATTGAAGAAGCAAAATGTCTGATAGGCGTACTTAAAGAGGTTATACCTATCCTTAATTTTGCGGTCAGAGGTAAAAAATGAATGAAATTATACTTATAAAATACGGTGAAATTATTTTAAAAGGTCTGAACAGGCATATTTTTGAAGACAAGCTCGTAAACAATATCAAAAATGTTGCCGGAGACAGCGCAAAGGTTTACAAATCACGCGCAACGCTTTATGCCGAGCCCTTTGAGGGCAGCAATATTGAACTTATCGTAAGCAGGATACGGAAGGTCTTTGGCGTTGTCAGCGTTACAAGAGCGGCTGTCAGTGGCAGAGAGTTAGACGATATAGCTCAAAATGCGTGTGCATATCTTGAAAAGACTTTAACTGACGCAAAAACATTTAAGGTTGAGACAAAAAGAGCCGACAAATCATATCCCATAAAGTCGCCCGAAATAAGCCGTGAAATAGGCGGCGCTATTTTGTCCGCTTATCCGCATCTTAAGGTAGATGTTATAAATCCGCAGGTGCAGGTCAATATAGAAGTCAGGGAAAACGGTGCGTATATTTATGCCGATTCTGAAAAATTGAGCGGTCCGGGCGGGTTGCCCACAGGAAGCAGTGCAAAGGCTTTGCTTTTACTGTCAGGCGGTATCGACAGCCCCGTCGCAGGCTATATGATAGGCAAAAGAGGCGCTGTTATTGAGGGTATTCACTTTTTCTCGCCTCCTTTTACAAGCGATGCGGCAAAGCAAAAGGTGCTTGATTTGGCGCAGATATTAACAGGATATACAGGCGCGATGAAGGTCCATATAGTGCCATTTACAAAGCCGCAGCTTAAAATGAGAGAAAATTGCCCCGAGGAGCATCTAACACTTATAATGCGCCGTATGATGATGAAGATTTCGAGCATCATTGCAAAGCGTGAAAACGCGGCGTGCCTTGTGACGGGAGAATCACTTGGGCAGGTCGCAAGCCAAACGATAGAGGCACTCGGCGTTACAGATGACGCGGCCGACAGGCTTTGTTTAAGGCCGCTTATCGGTATGGACAAAGAGGAAATAGTTGCCATTGCAAAAAACATCGGGACATTCGATACTTCGATTTTGCCGTATGAGGACTGCTGTACGGTGTTTGTTCCGCGCCACCCTACTACAAGACCGAAGCTTGAATCAATAAAGCAGAGCGAATCAAATCTGGATTTTGACGCACTTGTCAAAGAAGCAATAGATGGAACAGAAACAGTAATTATAGAGCCGAAAAGGTGAAAATATGAACATAGTTGAAAAACTTTCCGAAAAAGGATTGACGCTTTCAGTTGTTGAGTCTTGTACGGGCGGCAAGGTTGCGGCGTATATTACGGACTTTGCAGGCTCGTCAGAGGTCTTTACCGAAGGCGTTGTGACCTACGCCAATGAAGCAAAGGTGCGCCTGGGCGTGCCTGAAGATATTATAAATAAATACGGTGCGGTAAGCGCCGAATGTGCAAAAGAAATGGCAAGCGCCGTAAAGCGCAGAACAGGCAGCAATATTGCCGTATCGACAACGGGCATAGCAGGGCCCGGCGGCGGAACTGACGAAAAGCCCGTAGGACTTGTTTATTCGTGTATTCTGACTGACAAAAGCGAGAAAATTTATAAATTTAATTTTGACGGCAGCCGTTCTGATGTCAGAAACAAAACTGTAGAAGCAGTAGTCAATAATATTATGGATACCGTTGAAAGAGATTATTAAATTTTAAAGACGATAAATTCCGTGTAAAGGAGCAGAAAATATGGACAATCCGCCAATTAAACAAAATATAACGGCAACGCTTGAAGAAAACTATATGCCGTATGCTATGAGCGTCATAATTTCACGCGCAATTCCCGAAATTGACGGATTTAAGCCGTCGCACAGAAAGCTTCTTTATACAATGTATAAAATGGGGCTTTTAAACGGCGCAAAAACAAAGTCCGCAAATGTTGTCGGGCAGACAATGAAGTTAAACCCGCACGGAGATATGGCAATTTACGAAACTATGGTGAGAATGACGCGCGCAAACGGCGCACTTTTGTATCCGTATGTTGATTCAAAAGGTAACTTCGGTAAGCAGTATTCGCGCGATATGGCTTTTGCGGCAGCGAGATATACCGAGGTCAAGCTTGAGGATATTTGCCGCGTTGTGTTTACAGATATTGACAAGGACACCGTTGAATTCCAAGACAACTACGACGCCACAATGAAAGAGCCTGTTATGCTGCCTGTTGCGTTCCCTGCTATTTTGGCAAATCCAAATCAGGGTATTGCCGTAGGTATGGCAAGCAATATTTGCAGCTTTAATATGGGCGAGCTTTGCGAGACCGCGTCGCAGCTTATCAAAGACCCTAATACTGATATTATGGAAACCTTGAAGGCACCTGACTTCCCAACAGGCGGTTATATAATTTACAACCGTGATGAAATGAGACAGATTTACGAGACGGGGCGTGGAAGCTTTAAAATCAGGTCAAAATACAAATACGACAAAAAAAATAATTGTATTGAGGTCTATGAAATTCCATATACTACTACTTGTGAGGCGATTATCGACAAGCTTATTGAGCTTATAAAAGCAGGCAAGGTAAAAGAAATCGCAGATATACGCGACGAAACTGACTTGAACGGACTTAAGCTTACGCTTGACCTTAAAAAGGGCGTTGACCCCGAAAAGCTCATGACAAAGCTCTACAAAGTAACTCCGTTTGAGGATTCTTTCGGCTGTAATTTCAATATTTTGATAAACGGTGTTCCGAGAGTTATGGGCATTAAAGAAATTCTGAACGAATGGACATTGTTCAGAGCAGAATGTGTTAAGCGGGGGATAGCTTTTGATATAAAGAAAAAGAGTGAGAAGCTTCACCTTTTGCTCGGACTTAAAAAAATTCTGCTTGATATTGACAAAGCAATTCGAATTATAAGAAACACCGAAGATGACGATATGGTTGTACCAAATCTTATGTCGGGATTCGGTATAGACGAGTTGCAGGCAGAATTCGTGGCGGAAATAAAGCTCCGCAACTTAAATAAGCAGTATATAATTAAAAGGACAGATGAAGTAGATTCCCTGACCGAAGAAATTAAAAAGCTCGAGGATATTTATAAGAGCGACAGAAAGGTGCGCTCTCTTATAGTCAAGGAGCTTGGCGAAATATCAAAAAAATACGGCTCGGAAAGAAAATCCGAAATAATAAGCGGCGGAGAGCTTGAGGACTACAAAGAAGAACAGTTTATCGAAGACTACAACTTAAAGGTACTCCTGACAAAGGACAATTATTTCAAAAAAATCTCACTTGTTTCATTAAGAAGCGCCTCGGAACAAAAAATTAAAGAAGGCGACAAGATAATTGCCGAATTTGACAGCGTGAACAGGGCAGATCTGATACTATTTACCGACAGGCAAAATGTATATAAGGCAAGATTATTTGAAATGAACGACTGCAAAGCAAGCTCATGGGGTGAATATCTGCCAAATGTTTTATCAATGGAGCCTGACGAAAAGGTATTGTATATGGTGCCTACGGAAAACTACAAGGGCAATATGATTTTTGCATTTGAAAACGGCAAAATCGCAAAGGTTCCGCTTGAAGCATATATGACAAAGCAAAACCGCAAAAAGCTTATGAATGCGTTCAGCGACAAGTCGCCAATTGCAGGGATTTTATATACGGAGACGGAAACCGATATTGTAACATACAGCAACGCGGGAAAGAGACTTGTGTTAAATACCGATAAAATACCGCTTAAAACAACGCGTAACACGCAGGGCGTATTTATTATGAAGCTTAAAAAAGGCAGCGTAATGAACGGCGCGAAGCTGCTTTCCGAATCGGGACTTGAAAACCCCGAAAGCTACCGCGCGCGCAATTTGCCGTCGAGCGGTTACTATGACAAAGAGGAGTCACAAATTTCAATATTTTGATTGAGGGAGTGAGTAAATATGAGTGAAATTATGATTTTCTGGCTGGCACTTGCAGTTGTGGCGCTTGTTATTGAAATGGCGACAGTTAATCTTGTTTCGATATGGTTTGTAGCCGGCGCTGTTGCGGCGTTTGTCGCGGCACTTTTCGGGGCTGCATTGAGCGTACAGATCGGAATTTTTGTGCTGGTGACGGCTATCCTGCTTATTTTTACTATGCCTGCCGCAAGAAGGCTGCTTCAAAATTCCAAACAGGCTACAAATTCCGACAGAATAATCGGACAGGAGGCTGTTGTGACAGAAGAAATCGACAATATAAAAGGTACAGGGCAGGTAAAGGTTTTGGGAAATATTTGGTCGGCAACATCTTTTGATAACACCGTGATCCCAAAAGGAAGCAAAGTAACGGTAGATTCAATAAGCGGCGTTAAGGCCGTTGTAAAAATTGATAAGGAGTGAGTTTTATGTTGGCATTGTATATTTTGATTATCTTGGCTATTCTTGTAATAGTTGCAAACATTAAGATCGTACCGCAGGCATATGCATTTATTATTGAACGCTTTGGTGCATATCATGTAACATGGAATGTGGGTCTGCATTTTAAAGTGCCGGTTTTGGAAAAGGTCGCAAAAAAGGTGAATCTTAAGGAACAGGTCGTTGACTTTGAACCGCAGGGCGTTATCACAAAGGATAATGTAACTATGCAGATCGATACAGTCGTATTCTTTCAGATAACAGACCCGAAGCTTTTTGCTTACGGTGTTGAACGCCCGATGATGGCAATTGAAAACCTGACGGCGACAACTCTGCGTAATATCATAGGCGATATGGAGCTTGATGAAACGCTTACATCAAGGGATATTGTAAATACGCGTATGCGTTCTATTCTTGACGAGGCGACTGACCCGTGGGGTATTAAGATAAACCGCGTCGAGCTGAAAAATATTATTCCTCCGCGTGAGATACAGGATTCGATGGAACGCCAGATGAAGGCGGAGCGTGAACGCCGCGAGGCTATTTTAAGAGCGGAGGGTGAGAAAAAGTCCGCTATCCTGGTAGCTGAGGGCGAAAAGGAATCGGCAATTTTAAGAGCAGAAGCCGCAAGAGAGTCTGCCATAAGACAGGCAGAGGGTGAAGCTGAAGCTATAATTAAGGTTCAGACGGCTATTGCAGAGGGAATAAAGCTTGTAAACGAAGCAAACCCGAGCAAGGGTACGCTTACACTGCGCAGCTTTGAAGCACTTGAAAAGGTTTCCGAGGGCAAGGCTACGAAGCTGATTATTCCTTCGGAAATACAGAGCCTTGCAGGGCTTGCAGGAGCGCTTAAAGAAACAGTAACAGAAGATAAAAAGTAATTATACAGATAACCCCCGATTTTAATAAATCGGGGGTTAATATTTTGTATAAATTACAGCAATTTAATTCTATCAATTTCTTCAAGCATTTCCGGCAAAATGCCTTGATTATTACTGCTTTTCAGTGTGATGTCCGCGGCCTTTTTAGCTGCATCTTCC
Organism: Clostridia bacterium; assembly: GCA_017450025.1. GTDB lineage: Bacteria > Bacillota > Clostridia > UMGS1883 > UMGS1540 > RGIG3586. The sequence continues at coordinate 42,661 of JAFSYJ010000027.1, forward strand.
GCATTTGACGGCGCAAAGCTCAAAGCAGGCGACAAAAGCATTTCAATATCGTTGTCGTTATCTCCGGCTACAATAATGTTTTTGTAATCAAGCTTCAGCAATTCACAGAATTTTGCAAGTGCAACGCCTTTTGATGTTGTTTTGTTTACAGCCTCATAAAAAATATTGTATGAGCGTATAAGCTTGTATTCGTGATAAAAATCACTTTTTTCCATAAAAGTCTTGAATTCATCGATGTTTTCAGGATAATCGGCAAAAACGATTTTGAGCCACGGTGAGGTTATATTGCGGTAATCCTCCCTTTCAACAAACAAATCCTCGTTTTGCTGATGAAGATATGTACCATAGCTTTCACGATAATAATATATGTGATGCGGAGTTATTATTTCTATTCCCATTTCGGGGAATTTTTCTTCAACAAATGCAATAAGATTTTCAGCTTCTTTGGGAAGCGGATCTACCCATATGTATTTTCCGGTTGCCGTGTCGTAAATGGCACTGCCGTTTTGGCATATTATCGGAATATCCGCCTTTATGCGTTCGAGATAGAAATTTGCGCCCTGAAGCGTGCGGCCCGTACAAACGGAAAAAGTTCCGCCCTCTCTGCGGAAATATTCAAGCGCGTCAAGATTTGCGCGCGGTATCTTCATATCAGTATCTATAAATGTTCCGTCTATATCACATAATAAGACAATTCCGGAGTATTTACCCATTTTATGTTAAAGCAATCCTTTCGGTGTGTATTTTAATCAGCAATTTCCCGTATAAGCAGCTTGGGTATGCCGAGAATTTTAAAATTTTCTGCGTTGGCGTTTTCAATACGGCGGACAGGGTATGCAGGATTTACGGACACTATCCTTATCCATTCTTCGCCTTCTTTGAACTCAATTTTTTTAAGCGAGGCGTGATCATCGCTATCACACAGTACAACGCCTGTCTGACCGCTGTAATCCACGGAGGACTTTCGCAGCACAAGCACCTTGTCGCCGTCTTTATAATCCGGATACATACTGTCACCCTTAACGCGCATAACAAAAAAATCGTCGCGGCTGTGACCGCTCAAAGCAGAAAACGGAACATCGACCGTTTCGCCCGTTTGGGTGTGAACATTAAAATCAGACACATCATTCAAAACAGAATATGTTGCATAGCCGCCTTTTAAGCTTGTGTCATTATATGAGGAATTCAAATAACCGCTGTCATTGGAAGGCTCAGAAATAGGGAGGTTGTTCTGAAAAAGTCCGGAATCGTTCCACCCCATAAGATATGCCGGAGTAACATCAAGAGCGTTTGCAATTTTAGATATTTTATCGAGCGGAATATTAGTCACAATCCCGTTTTCATATTTAAAAACGGTTTGAATGGCACAGCCTACTCTTTTAGCGACATCTGACTGTGTCAGCCCTAATTTTTCGCGTTCTTGTTTTATTCTTTCTCCAATCGTCATCTGCTTTACCTCCAGAAAATATGTTAACATACTAAGTTAAAAAAGTCAAGAAATTAAAAAAAATAAAAAAATAACTTGACAAGTCACCACAAATGTTGTATTATTGACTTAAGGAGTTAATAATTTGTCGAAATTTGTAGAAAAAGCTCAAAAATGAACGCATAGAAAATCTAAATAATCATAAATCAAATTTTTTTGCAATGCGTTTAACTTAATAAGTTAATTTAAACTTAAAAAGTTATTTCAGTTGCGTCGGTTTTATGATAAAAAAGGAGATATAATACTATGATTAATTTGGCAGAAGGCAATGTTATGACAGATATTTATACTGATACGAAAGATATAATTAAAAAAGCGGAGATTGTTCATAAAAATAGAGGCAGATATACATACAGCGGCAAAGATTTAAGTTTACAAAGGATACTGACGGGCGATGGGGAGGTTATATTCCGTAAAATAAAAGCCAGAGCGTTCCGTCGCGACAAAAAGATGAGGGCAATTAAGGAGTACAACAGAAAACGCGGAATAAAAACTGTATTTATAAGCGGTTATGCGATAAACGGCGACAGCATTGTGAGAGGGTTTGCACATAAGGGGACAGCATATATAATGTATGACCACCCTTATTATACGCCCGAACAGATAAACCATCACGAAATGGTGCATCTTAAAGCCAATGACGCCGCTTATAAGAAGTTTTACAGCAGCGTGTTTTGCAAGCTGACCACAGATGAAAAATCCAAAATTCTTATGGCGTTAAATAAAAAATACGCTCCGCAATTTATAAAAAGCTTTTTGAGAGCAAATCCCGATGCAACAAGCAGGCAGACGATTCAGGCATTAATTTTATATTTGTCAGAGGAAGCTATGGCTGACCTGAACGGCGGAATGGATGAAATGGCAGAGCATTCCGCAAGATTTGCCGACGAAATATTGACATTCAGAGCTGCGGCTGACAGTGCCGTCAGAGATACAAATTTTACGGAAGAAAAATGTGTTATGAGCAGCGAATTAAGACTCAGCGTGGAATACAGCGGCTCACCAAATGAGCCGCAAAACAAAAAATGCGTAGCGATTCATAATGTGTCGGCGGAAAACTTTTTGCGAATGTATAACAAAGGGTACGGCGGTATGCCGGGAATATCTGCCGCAATATTATATTACACAAGCTGTTTTACAGATTACGGAGCATTGTCGTTTGTACTTAAGCCTGACTCAATAAATCCGCAAAATCAAAATAATTTGATATTCAGCTCTGACGCGTGGTCGTCAATGTTTCCGTCTGTTGTTATGAAGCCAAATAAAAAGGCGGTCGAAAAACTTGCCAAAAGGCTTGGGGCTTCTGCGTTACAGATTATGAATAATTATTTTGAAAACAAAAGCGAAGCGACAGCATTACAGTATTTGTCGGAAGAAAAGGCGATAAAGGAGCTTTTTATAAAAGAGAAGGGAGGACTCCGCAAAAGTGCGTTTGAAGAGCTTGACGAGTGGGACTCGGAGTTTGCAGAAGAGCTTACGCCAATGATAAAAAGGGGAGTTACTGCAGACGACATAATATACAAAGATGAGCTTACAAGTGAGTTTTTTGACAAGCTCGGTTTTGTTATTGACAGAATGGGGGAGTACGATTTTGGCAGACCGAACAAAAGGCTTTTGGCGTTTGCGCGTGACGGCAACAAGGAAGCGCAAAATCTGTTCAGAAAGGACTGGCTTAAATATACAAAAGGTTCGGTTGAAGGGTATATCCTAAATCATCAAAGAGAGTTTAATAAATTTGTCAAAAATATTATTTCAGATGTCAGTCAGGGGGAAGTCCTTAAAGACAGGGAGGGCAATATTTATGACGACAATGTTGATAATATTCTGAAGATAATGTTTGAGATTGATAAATACCAATTTGCAAATTATGAAAGCATAGATAACCTGACAGCAAAATTGGCAAAGAAATACACCTCGCTCAATGAGCTTCGCGCCGACACGGACAAGCTGCTGCCGTTATCAGATGACATCAGGCAGTCGGTTGCCGACAAGCTCAATAACAGGCTTTCAGGTATTATTGATAAAATAGCAACGCCTGATGAATTCGGTGACAGCATAAAGAATACAGGCAATATTTTGCTCAGGGCTATCAATGGCAACGGCGGGTATTCTGAGGAGTCCGTTATACAGAGCTTTAAGAAAGAAAACATTGAAGTAAATGAAAATACCGCAAATGAAATAATAACCCTTTTTGATAACATAAAAACCGCACCTGTGAAATTTTTTGAAGCAAAGCTTAACAGGCTTCTCAAATGGAATGAAGTCGGAGCCGCGGTTATTCCCGACAATACAGATGCGGAAGTTGCCTATGCTTTATTTGATTTGGGAATAAAAGTCGTAAAATACGAATTTGAAAACAATGACAGCCGTTTAAAAGCTGTAGAGCAATTTCCCGAAATGAGATTCAGCAGGGAAGAATATCTTAAAAATCAAACAGGAGATGAAAGTCACGCAGTAATTGCTTGCATTATTTTTTTTGACTTTTTTTTGACGGAAAACGGCTAAAACAAGCCCCCTGAGAGTATCTCAGGGGGCACCGGATCATCTTATAAAGCTTGTGAACACACGCTTTTCGGTTTCGGGAAGCCCGAATTTTTCTTTTCCGAGAGCGATGGACTTGATTAAAAATGTCATATTTCTTGCAAGTACGCGCATTATTTGCAAGCCTTCTTCATCTTGCGCAGCCTCGCCCTGCTCTCTGCCGTGTGCGCTGTTCCAATACTGGCTTGGCGCAATAGGCATATTTGAAATGGTAAAATACTTATTAAGCCTGTCAAATGTTGCCGTTGTACCGCCGCGGCGCGCAACGCATACTGCTGCACCGACCTTCATGGTTTTATCAAAATGCGTGCTGAAAAACAAGCGGTCTAAAAAAGCTGTAACGGTGGCGTTTGGACCTGCAAAATAAACAGGGGAGCCTATAACGATACCGTCGCAGGCTTCGAACTTCGGAGCGGCTTCATTTACGGCATCTTCAAATACACATTTGCCTTGTTCAGAGCATTTTCTGCAAGCGATACAGCCGCGAATTGCTTTGTTTCCTATATGTATTGTTTCTGTTTCAACGCCGTTTTCCGCAAAAATCTTTTCCATTTCCGCAAGCGCAATAGCTGTGTTGCCGTTAGCGTTGGGACTTCCGTTTACAAGTAAAACTTTCATAATAAACTCCATTCTTAAAAGATGACCGCTACCAATGGCAGCGGTGTAATTTATGACGCAGAACTGCGCTTTGTCCTTTTGGCTTGCGTTAATTTAACGGCACGCTCGGAATTGCGTGCAACTTCAGGCTTCTTTTTACCGTTAACGGCGTCTTTGGTGAGCGTAACGGCTTCAACGGTTTCGTCGGAGGGAACTTCAAACATTGTATCAATAAGCGCCTCTTCCATAATCGCGCGCAAGCCGCGTGCACCTGTCTTTCTGTCAAACGCCTTTTGTGCAATCGCTTCAAGAGCGTCGTCATTGATTTTGAACTCTACATTATCATAAGCAAAAAGCTCGTGATACTGCTTTGCAAGCGCGTTTTTCGGCTGAACTATGATACTTTTTAGTGCTTCTATATCAAGCAAATCAAGCGTTACAAGTACAGGCATTCTGCCTACAAATTCGGGTATAAGTCCAAACTTGAGAAGATCCTCGGGCTCAACCATTTTGAGAAGTTCGCTGTTTGACTTATCACGCGCGCCTGTAATATCCGCACCGAAACCGACCTGTTTTTTGCCAATGCGGTTTTTGATTATTTTATCAAGACCGTCGAACGCTCCGCCTGCAATAAACAAAATATTAGAAGTGTCAATTTGAATAAACTCTTGATGTGGGTGCTTTCTGCCGCCCTGCGGGGGAACGGACGCAACCGTGCCTTCCAAAATCTTCAAAAGTGCCTGCTGAACGCCTTCGCCGCTGACATCGCGAGTTATAGAAGGGTTTTCACTTTTTCGCGCTATTTTATCGATTTCATCAATATATATTATACCGCGCGATGCACGGTCAATATCGTAATCAGCCGCCTGAATAAGCCGGAGAAGGATATTTTCAACATCTTCACCTACATAGCCGGCTTCGGTAAGAGTTGTCGCATCAGCAATAGCAAACGGAACATCAAGGATTTTTGCAAGCGTTTGCGCCAAAAAGGTTTTGCCGCTTCCCGTAGGTCCCATAATCAGGATGTTGCTTTTCTGAATTTCAACGCCATCGCTCTTATAGTTAGAGTCAAGGCGCTTATAATGGTTGTAAACCGCAACGGAAAGAGCCTTTTTTGCCTCGTCCTGCCCTATAACATAATCATCAAGAATCCGTTTGATCTCGACGGGCTTAAGCGTATTTTGTACAATTTGCGCGTGAGAAGGTTCTGCTTCTGTCTGTTCTTCTATAATTTCGGAGCATAGGCTTATGCACTCATCGCAGATATATACACCGGGACCTGCAACAAGCCTTTTTACCTGATCCTGATTTCTGCCGCAAAAAGAGCATATAAGCTTGTCGTCATCATGCTTTGCCATTATTTACCTCGCTACAATAATTTTATCAATAAGACCGTAATCAAGAGCTTCCTGAGAGGACATAAAGTTATCTCTCTCGGTGTCGCGCTCAATTACTTCAAGCGGTTTGCCTGTGTTTTTGCTGAGAATTTCATTCAAAGTCTTGCGGATTCTGATAATTCTGTCAGCGTGAATCTTAATATCTGTTGCCTGCCCCTGTGTGCCGCCGAGCGGTTGGTGTATCATAATTTCGCTGTTTGGAAGCGCAAAGCGCTTTCCTTTTGCGCCGCATGAAAGCAAAAACGCACCCATGCTTGCCGCCATACCTATACAAATAGTTGAGACATCGCACTTTATATAATTCATTGTGTCATAGATAGCCATACCTGCGGTTATTGAACCGCCGGGGCTGTTTATATAAAGGCTTATGTCTTTGTCAGGGTCTTCGCTTTCCAAAAATAAAAGCTGTGCAACAGTTAAACTTGCAGTAACATCGTTTACTTCATCGGATAAAAATATTATTCTGTCTTTAAGCAGTCTTGAATAGATGTCGTATGAACGCTCGCCTCTATTCGTCTGCTCCACTACTACCGGTACCAGACTCATTTTCTGTCACTCCTTTTTTCTTGGTAGTCTTTTTGGTTATTGATTTATCAACTAAAAACTCAAGGGTCTTGTTTATAACGATTTCTGACTTCATATTTTCAATAGAGCCTGCCATAATCTTCTTTATTTTATCAAGCTCCATTCCGTATGTATCTGCCATCTTTTGAAGTTCTTTTTCTATATCTTCATCAGAAGCTTCAATATTTTCTGCTTTAGCAATTTTTTCTAAAATAAGGCTTCCTTTAACACGCTTTTCTGCGCTGTCGTGGAACTGCTCGTGAAGAGAATCTGTTGTGATGCCTGTAAACTGTGCATACTGTTCAAGAGTAAGTCCCTGCTGCGAAAGATTGTAGGAAAATTCCTGAATCATTCTGTCGATTTGGTCGTGTATCATAACATCGGGTATGTCTATTTCAGTTTTGTCTGCGATAATTTCAAGGATCTTATCCTCTTTTTCGCGCTGTGTTTTGATCTTTGCGGCTTCTTCCAGCTTAGCTTTTACATCAGCCTCAAGCTCTGCTAGAGTATCAAATTCGCTGACATCTTTTGCAAATTCATCGTCCTTTGCAGGAAGCTCTTTTTTCTTGATCGAGTTGATTTTTACTTTAAATACGGCAGGCTTGCCCTTGAGATCTTCAGCGTGGTAATCCTCAGGGAAGGTTACATTTATCTCAAATTCTTCGCCGGCCTTTTTGCCTATAAGTTGATCCTCAAAGCCCGGAATGAACTGTCCGGAGCCGATTTCAAGGCTGTGGTTTTCGCCCTTGCCGCCCTCAAATGCTTCGCCATCGACAAAGCCTTCGTAATCAATATCCGTAATATCACCTTTTTTAACGGCTCTTTTTTCAACGGTGACTATTCTTGCGTTCTGATTGCGCATTCTGTCAATCTCTGCTGTAACATCAGCCTTTAAAACTTTATTTTCAATTTTATCCAATTTTACACCCTTGTATTCAGGAAGTTCAAATTCAGGCTTGCAAACAACCTTTGCGCTGAATACAAAATCTTCGCCTTCCTTTATTGATACGATATCAATTTCGGGTCTGTCAACGGGATCAAGTGAGTGTTCCTCTATCGCTTTATCATATGCGTCGGGGCAGGCAAAGTTTATTGCATCTTCATAAAAAATGCCTTCGCCGTAGTACTTTTCAATAAACTTGCGTGGTGCTTTGCCCTTGCGGAAGCCGGGGAGAGCAATTTTCTTTACATTTTTCTTGTAAGAACGCTCCATTGCCTCGGCAAAGGTTTTCTTATCAACCGTGATTTCAAGTGTTACGGTGTTTTTTTCCGTATTTGTTATTTTTGAGTTCATTGGTTTTTCCTCCAAACTTTAATATTTCAGTACGAAAAGTGTTATATTGCAGAACACACAATATGGCACTATAAGATAGTTTACCATAACAGCATCTTTTTTTCAAGTGTAAATTTAATAAAAAATACATTTATAATGAAATTTTGGAGTTTTGAACAAATTTTTTTATTATTGAGAGTAATTTTATAAAAAAATCCCGAAAAAAAAACCAAATTTATTAACATTTTCGTTATTGACTTTTTTTTACCCAAATAGTATAATTGTAGAAAATTGTATTTTACATTGAAAAGGTTAACTTCGGTGTAATTTTTTTTGTTTTGACCGTTCACTTCACCGGAAGGGGTGTAATTTTTATGATAAAACGGCTTGCAGGGTCGGTAAGAGAATATAAAAAGCCAACGATACTCACGCTTATTTTTATTATTGCCGAAGCCATAATTGAAACTGCAATTCCTTTTATTACAGCTAATTTTGTAAACAATATCAAAAGGGGCATAGAAATAAACGAAATTCTGCGAATGGGTCTTGTCCTTATCCTTTTGGCAGGCGCATCGCTTGCCTGCGGAGCTGCGGCAGGCTTTACATCTGCAAATGCTTCAACGGGATTTGCAAAAAATCTGCGCGGTGATATTTTCAGAAAAGTACAGCAGTACTCGTTTGAAAATATAGACAGGTTTTCGTCATCGTCGCTTGTGACGAGAATGACAACCGATATAACGAATGTTCAGATGTCATATATGATGCTCACGCGTATTGCTATACGCGCGCCGCTTATGTTTACATTTTCGGTAATTATGGCCTATGTTATGGGCGGAGCTTTGGCGTCGGCTTTTGTTGTGGTGATACCGCTTTTGGCATTTGGGCTCACAATGGTTGCCAAAAAAGCAATGCCGGCATTCCGCAGTGTTTTCAAAAAATACGATAAGCTTAACGAATCCATTGAAGAAAATGTCCGCGCTATGCGTGTTGTAAAAGGCTTCTCACGCGAGGATTACGAAAAAGAAAAATTCGGAGCGGCTGCCGAAAATATACGCCGCGACTTTACAAAGGCGGAGAGAATTGTAGCGCTTAATATGCCTCTTATGCAGCTCTGTATGAATATCAATATGGTGTTTGTACTGTTTATAGGCGCTAAAATGGTTATACAAAGCGGAGGCTTAACGATTGATGTAGGGCAGATATCCGCAATGCTGACCTACGGTATGCAGATACTTATGTCGCTTATGATGCTTTCTATGATTTTTGTAATGCTCACAATATCGGCGGAATCGGCAAAGAGAATATGCGAGGTGCTTGACGAAACTCCTACGCTGTCCGAGCCTGAAAATCCTGTTTTTGATGTTCCCGACGGCTCTGTTGATTTTGTAAATGTCAGCTTTAAGTATTCGGCAAACGCAAAACAGTATGCGCTTTCAAATGTTGATTTACATATAAAATCAGGTATGACGGTAGGCATAATTGGCGGCACAGGCTCAAGCAAATCGACGCTTGTTCAGCTTATTCCGCGGCTTTATGATGTGAATGACGGAAAGGTTATGGTAGGCGGTATAGATGTGCGTGATTACCACATTGATACGCTCCGCTCGGCCGTGGCAATGGTTTTGCAGAAAAATGTGCTGTTTTCCGGCACAATAAAAGAAAATCTGCGCTGGGGTAATGAAAATGCAACAGACGATGAAATAAGAGAAGCTTGTTGTCTTGCTCAGGCGGAGGAGTTTATAAATTCATTCCCCAAAGGATATGAAACTGTAATAGAACAGGGCGGTACAAATGTATCGGGCGGTCAAAAGCAGCGTCTTTGTATAGCGCGCGCACTTCTTAAAAAGCCAAAAATACTGATACTTGACGACTCCACAAGTGCTGTTGATACTCGCACAGACGCACTTATACGCGAAGGATTCGGCAAGTATATACCCGAAACGACAAAAATCATTATTGCCCAGCGTATTTCGTCGGTTGAAAATGCCGATATGATCCTTGTTATGGACAACGGCAAAATATCCGATGTCGGCACGCACTCCGAGCTTATGCAGACGAGCAATATTTACCGCGAGGTATATATGCAACAAACGGGAGGAGGTGCGGACAGTGAATAAGCCTAAAAAACCGCGTGCGCGGAAGGGTACATTTTCACGCATAGTCAAGATGCTTTTTAAATTCTTTCCCGTGCTTGTTCCCGTGACGATTTTTTGTATGCTGTTTTCATCTGTTACCGCCGCAGTACCCGATGTTATGATACAAAAGATTTTAGCGGTAATTGAAAAATGGTATGTGACACGCGACTGGATTTCCGCAAAAGCAGAGATCGTTCCGCTGATGATATTTCTTGTTGCGATGTATGCTGTCGCACTTGCTTCTACCACGCTCTATACACAGCTTATGGCATATATTACACAGGGATTTCTCAGCAAAATGCGCTGTTATATGTTTGACGGTATGCAAAATCTCCCGATAAAATATTTTGATACCCACAAGCACGGCGACATTATGAGCCATTATACAAACGATATTGACACCCTGCGTCAGCTTGTATCACAGTCGATGCCTGCTCTGATACGCGCAGGAACGATTGTCGTGAGCGTGTTTTTCATTATGCTGTACTACAGTATTCCGATGACGGGCATTTTGCTTATCGGTGTTGCCGCAATGCTGTTTGTTTCCAAAAAAGCAGGTGGAGGGGCTGCAAAGTTCTTTATACGCCAGCAGCAGGCACTCGGAAAAACCGAAGGCTTTGTGCAGGAAATGATGAACGGGCAGAAGGTTATTAAGGTATTTTCCCACGAGAATGAATGTATTGAGGACTTTGACAAAATCAACGCGGAGCTTTGCGAAGATTCACGCCGCGCTCATTCATATGCAAATATTTTAGGACCTATTATCCAAAATATCGGTAATGTGCTGTATGTTATAATGGCTGTTTCGGGCGGAGTTATGTTTTTGTCAGGTATGAAAAACATAAGCTTTTCGGGGCTTGCTTTCAGTATAAGTATTATTGTTCCGTTTTTGAATATGACAAAACAGTTTACAGGTAATGTAAATCAGCTTTCACAGCAGATAAATTCCATAGTTATGGGTCTTGCAGGTGCTGACAGAATTTTTACTCTTATTGACGAAAGACCGGAAGAAGACGACGGATATGTAAAGCTTGTAAATGCTAAAATCGCGCCTGACGGCACGGTTACCGAGACAAAGGAGCGTACAGGTCAGTGGGCGTGGAAGCATCCGCATACTGACGGGACTCTTACCTATACGCCGCTGCGCGGAGATGTGCGGCTTAATGATGTCAACTTTGCGTATGAAGAAGGCAAAGAGGTGCTTCACGGAGTTTCGGTTTATGCAGAGCCGGGACAAAAGGTTGCATTTGTAGGCGCAACGGGAGCAGGTAAAACGACGATTACTAACCTGATAAACCGTTATTATGATATTGCTGACGGAAAAATCCGATATGACGGTATCAATATAAACAAAATCAGAAAAAGCGACTTGCGCCGTTCACTCGGTATCGTTCTTCAGGAAACGAATCTGTTTTCGGGGAGTGTTATAGATAATATAAGATACGGCAAGCTTGACGCAACTGACGAAGAGTGTATTGAGGCGGCAAAGTTAGTCGGAGCAGACGATTTTATTTCGCGCTTGCCTTCGGGGTATGAAACTGTTCTTTCAAATAACAGCGCAAATCTTTCGCAGGGACAGAGGCAGCTTATCGCGATAGCGCGTGCCGCGGTTGCCGACCCGCCGGTTATGATTCTTGACGAAGCAACATCATCAATAGATACGCATACGGAAGCGATAGTTCAGCGCGGTATGGATAAACTGATGGAAGGCAGAACAGTATTTGTTATAGCGCACCGTCTTTCGACCGTTATGAATTCAGATGTTATAATGGTGCTTGACCACGGCAGAATTATCGAACGCGGAACACACGATATGCTGATTGCGGAAAAGGGCACATACTACAAGCTTTATACAGGCGCGTTTGAGTTGGATTAAAAATTTGATTATATATTTAAAATAATAATTTAAACCTCTAAGATGATATTATCACAACAGTTTAAAAACGGTTTTAATTGTGAGAATATTAACTTGGAGGTTTTATATATGTCTTTACTTCATAAAAAATAACGCGTTTTATAATATTAGTGCCTTTTAATCTCTGAAATCAAAAAGCTGCGAAGGCGGAATACTTAACGAATCGCATATATTAAAAACAACATCAAGGGAAACAGCACACTCGGCATTTTCAATACGGTTCATGTGCGTGCGGCTTATACCTATTATTTCTGCAAACTGAATTTGAGAAAACCCATTTTTTTTACGGTAATAGGCAATATTAAGACCGAGATTTTTATACATTTCAATATAATTTTTTTTCAATCTTATCACTCCCCTCCTTTTTAGTTTAAGTTATTATATGAATCATCACAACAACTTATAATAACAATTTTGTAACTTGACATGTTACAATTATTATGATATAATTTAATAAAAAATTTCGGGAGAAATCAAATTGGTTAAAATTTTTAAATGTATATTGTGCATATTTTTGCTGGGACTTATAAGCTTTATTTTTGGTTGTTCCGAGAGTAAGGCGGAGTCTCTTAAGGTGTCGCCATTGTTTTCAGATAATATGATTTTACAACAAAACGAACCGATAAGAATATGGGGAACATCAGAAAGAGAAGGAGACACAGTAACGGCGGTGATGGGAAATTCTATTGGAAGTTGTACGGTGACGGATGGACAATGGGAAATAGAGCTTGCCGCCAGATGCTATTCGGATGAAGCTTTGACTTTGGAAGTTTATGACAATAAGGGCTCATATGAAAGTTTTGAAAATATTATGATTGGCGATGTCTGGTGGATATTGGGACAGTCAAATGTTGAATTTACATCATCGGCGACAGATGAATTTGAAGAATTTACAAAAACAATTTCAGGAAATGAAAAAATAAGAACGGTTTTAATTAAAACAGATTCATTCAAAGAAAATAAAATTATATGGCGCAGTTTTTCGCGGTACAGTACATATGATTCCAGTGCCATAGGGACTTTTTTTATAAAAAATATTTCTGATGGGGTAAGCAATGAAATACCCCTTGCCATTATAAATATGGGTTTTGGCGGAAGAGAAATAGCTGACTTTTTGCCTCGTGGCGAAATTTATGAAAGCGTGCTTTCACACATGGAAAAAATGCCAATAGCCGGAATTATATGGTATCAGGGAGAATCAGATGCAGAAAAGCATATTTCTTATGCCAAAAAACTAAAAACCTTTTTGCAGCTTTTGCGTGAAAAAAAGAGCAGTATTTTTCCGGTATACAGTGTAGAACTGCCCCCTTGCTTTAATAATGCGGGCAATGAAAATTGGCAGTATGCCGATTTTGGACTTGTACGCGGAGAAAGCTGCGGACTGACTGCAGAAGTTTCTGAATTTTATGTTTGCCCGACGGGAGACCTGTGGAGAAACAAAGAATATGAAAACAATATTCATCCAAACAACAAGACGGTTATTGCACAGCGCCTTGCCGTTATGATACTTTCAAAAGAATACGGCTTTGGTAACGAGGAGATGTATTTCGGACCGTTAGTAAAAAATATAAGCTATGACGGAGAAAACAGAAAAAAAGTAATAATTGAATTTTCATATACGGGGGAAGGTATATGCGGAGAGAAAGAGGGGTTAGAGCTTTTTAATGACAGTTTTATGAAAATTAGGGATTTTACATTTTATATATCTGGTAAAAACAAAATAATACTCAGCGCAGATGTCGATATAGCGGCCGTGCGGTACGGGACAGATACAGATGCAGTTTTTCCGAAAGACAGAAATCTTGCATCATCTTACAACATTCCGGCACCGGCATTTTCATATACGCTGAGCCGTAAAACTACATCAGAGTCATCACGACATATTATATTAACTCTTTGCTTTGCGGCAGTTTTAATTACTATTCTTGCAGCGGCAATAAAGAAAGGACTGAAGTAGTATGAATATTTATTTTTTTGATGAAGACAGTTTGAATTTAAAACATATATATTCTGTTGCTATGAAGCTTAAGCGAAGAGGATATGAAGTTTATATAAATATACCCTCCGGCAATATGCTTGGAATCTTAAAGGAAAACGGAGACAATGTTATATTTATCGACACGCGTCTTTCGGCAGAAGGCGGAAGTTTTGCCATTGCTCAAGCAATACGAGCCTGCAGCGACAGCACCCATATTATTTTTATGTCGTCACATATAGAAGATATGAGCTTTTGCTTTAAAAACCTTATGAGACCATCAGGGTTTTTACTAAAGCCCGTGGACGAAACAGAGGTCAGTGAAATTGTTGATAAAATTGTTAATAAAATAAAAAAGAAGAAACGGTTGGAAGACATGCTATATATATCAACCCATGAGTATAAGAGAACGGTAAATATAGACCAGATACTTTATTTTGCAACATTTGGAAAGAAAATATTATGTAAAACATCAGGAGGAGAAAGCATAGAGTTTTATTCAACAATAAAATCGCTTGAAAAAAGATTTTCCAAGGACTTTATAAGATGTCACAACGGATTTTTGGCAAACAAAAAAATGATTACGGGACTTAATAAGGGAATGTTGAAAATAAAAAACTGTGAAGAAACAATTCCTGTATCAAAAACTTATAAGCAAGCCGTGGAGTTATTTTTAAAAAACGGTGCGTAATTATCAGAAAAAATGGCAGATTATCAGCATGAAATTTGATATTATATTCCAAAATGCGTGTATTTAACTGAGAAAAACGCCGTTTGTCATAATCTATTGAATCTCATTTTGCCAGAGACTATAATAATATGTGTCGATTACAAAAAATGATAAAGGAGTTGGATTTAGTGTTAAAATTCAGAAATTATTTCAAACGCATCGCGGGGGCTGCCGTTTCCGCAGCGGTAGTTCTTTCGACAATGACAACATTTGCTGCTGGAAATATAACATGGCAGGTAAAAGACTATGCTTATAACGGGACAGGATTTTCGATCATCTATGAGCAGTATCTCGACGGCGTAGCAACAGGATATGTTGTAAGCGGTACTGAAGCAGGCAAATATGGGCTTAAGACCACTGCCGATAAAGTAACGAGACCTGTTACATGGTATGATGTAACTTACCCGAATTATCAGTACGAGGAAATCTGGGCTGACGGACAGTACACAGGACTTGTTTCACCTACAGGCGCGCGTCTTCCTGAGACTGCTTACAAGAACTTCCGTTACATGTGGGAAGTCGGCGGCACTCATAAGGAAATTGCTGAGACAAGAGCAAAATTTGGCATCAGCGGAGACGATGCTTTGGATTATGTAGGAGGACCCTCTTATCCGAAGGTGTACACGGGAACAAACGCAAATGTTAAAGAAGAAAATAAATATTACGGCTTTGATGTATTTGAGGTTTATGCAAGTGATAAAGCTCGCGACACAGAGGTAGTTCTCGACAAAACAGGTAATGCGGTTAATACTACAAATACCATTAAGGAAAATTATATGACAAACGCTGCAAACAAAAACGAAGCAGCAGGCTCAATTACGGGTCTTGTAAATTCGGGAAGCGGCGTTAACAGCGTTCTTTATAAAATCCTTGAAAATGATTTTGCGAACACATATGCAGGACAGCGCGGTGCAACAGATGTTTTCGGCGTATATCACGAGGTTCCTGTTTTTGATTACACGGGATACGCTGCAAACTATTTCGACAACAAGTTACCGATACAGCATTACTTTAATCTTTCCGGTCCGCGCTACGATGCATATGGCAATGTAAAGGCAGGACAGGAATTCGGACTGTCAATTAATGTTTATAATGACTGTGTAACTACTGCTAAGAGCCAGAACTTTGCAGGACCTTGGAATTATACTGTTAATACACAGAGATATAGCTATTACACAAACAATATTATAACTACACATGCAACAGAAAAAGCTGTTACAAGATGGGAATATGCAGGCTGGGAGCTTTCTGAACCGTACCGTATGTTTGAATACCTCTCCATTGAGGGCATAACATTTGACGGTGACATAGACAATGACGGCGTTTACGATACCCCCGTCATTTTCAGATACCTTACAGGCAATACGGGTGGATTCGCACTTGCAAACCCGAAGGTAGAGTGGAAATATGCTTGGGCTGAGGCAAGTTATCCGCATGAAATATATGCACAGAAGTTTGTTGAAGATATGAACGGCAGTATGGTTGCAACAAACGACTTCAGAGGCATGGGTAAGTATGCAAAAGAGAACATGGGTACGGAAATCAATCCGTCTTCGACAGAACTCCGTGTACCGAGCGGAAGCAAAAACTATCAGATGAGACTTGAATGGAAAGATAACGGGATCCTCTATGTTACACCGTACTATGATGTCAACGAATATGCAGGGGAATATGTTGAGTTGTCTCAGTCTCCGGATCCCTCTTATATAGCAGCATATGATTATTCCGCAGGCGCACCGGTATTTTTAAACCCTGATACGGTGGCAAACAGAAATAAATAATATTACGGACTATGCTTAAACTGAAAACCCGCCTCTTTGGCGGGTTTTCTATTGCTTAAAAGCTTCAATATAAAGGAAAAACAAAAATCATGTCGAATATATAACAAGAAAGGGGTGTTTACATTGAAATATAAGAGAGTTATGATAAAAGTGAGCGGTGAAGCCCTTGCAGGAAGTGCAGGCTTCGGGCTGGATTTTGATACAATTGCGGATATTGCAAAGGTTATAAAGAAATGTGCCGACAAGGGTGCGCAAATTGCAATGGTTGTAGGCGGCGGCAATTTTTGGCGCGGCAGAAGCGGCAAGGATATGGACCGCACGAGAGCAGACCATATGGGAATGCTGGCAACTACCATAAATGCTCTTGCGCTTGCAGACGCTATGGAAGCCGAAGGCGTACCGACCAGAGTACAGACGGGAATAGAGATGAGGCAGATTGCCGAGCCGTATATACGCGGCAAGGCAGACAGACATCTCGAAAAGGGCAGGGTAGTAATATTCGGATGCGGAACGGGTAACCCCTACTTTTCAACAGATACGGCGGCAGCTTTGAGAGCGGCGGAAATAGGCGCGGATATTATTCTTTTGGCAAAGAATGTTGACGGCGTTTACGATAAAGACCCCAACCTTTATTCTGACGCGGTCAAGTACGATAAGCTTTCGTATATAGATGTTCTTAATCAGGGACTCGGCGTTATGGACTCTACCGCAACATCGCTCTGTATGGATAATAAAATACCGATCCGCGTTTTCGGTATCGAAGATCCTGAAAATATATTAAAAGCCATTGAGGGCAAGAATATCGGCACAATAGTCGAATAAAATGTTATAGGAGGATGTTTTTATGAAAAATTCTTATCCCGAATATGAATCAAAAATGCAAAAGACAGTAAAATATATGCTTGACGAATTCAACACAATTCGCGCTGGACACGCAAGCGCGGCTGTTCTCGACAAAATTACAGTTGAGTATTATGGCACACAAACGCCCATAAATCAGGTCGGAACGATCTCAATACCTGAACCGCGTATGCTTGTGATACAGCCGTGGGACGCAAATCTTTTAAAGGAAATCGAAAAGGCAATTTTAAAGAGCGACCTCGGCATTACGCCGACAAATGACGGTAAAATTGTCCGTCTTGCTTTTCCGGCTCTGACAGAGGAACGCAGAAAGGAATTTGCCAAGCTTGCTAACAAAAAGGCAGAAGAAGCGCGCGTGGCGATCCGCGGAATCAGAAGAGATGCTATGGACTTTATAAAAAAGCAGGAAAAGAACAGCGAGATTACAGAAGACGATTTAAAAATCGCTGAAAAAGACATTCAGGAGCTAACGGACAAATATATTAAAAATGTAGATGAAGAATTAAAGAAGAAAGAAAAAGAGATTTTGGAAATATGATATTTTCGAAGAAAAATAAAAAGCACGAAGGCGAAATGCCAAAGCACATAGGAATAATAATGGACGGCAACGGGCGATGGGCGCGCAGGCGCGGCTTGCCGCGCAGCGCAGGTCACGCAGCCGGAGCGGAAAATTTTAAGCGAATAGTTACCTTTTGCGGTGAAATTGGCATAGCATACCTTACGGTTTATGCCTTTTCAACTGAAAACTGGAACCGCCCGCAAGCCGAGGTCGACGAGATAATGCGCCTTATGGATATTTATCTTGACGATTCTTATAAGGAGCTTGAAGGCAAAAATGTTGTTGTTAAAATAATCGGAGAGAGAGGTATGCTGACCCAAAAACTTCAGGATAAAATCGCGGCGCTTGAAAAGCACACCTCAAAAAACACGGGACTCGTCTTGAATATCGCTCTCAGCTACGGCGGCCGACAGGAAATAGTTCACGCCGCAAAGGAGTGCGCGCGTCTTGCTGCGGAGGGTAAAATTTCGCCCGACGATATTGATGAAGAAATGGTTTCTTCTCATATTTATACCGCAGGACAGCCCGACCCCGACTTTATAATCCGCCCCAGCGGAGAAAAGCGGCTCAGCAATTTCCTGACATGGCAGTCGGCGTATTCAGAGTTTTGGTTTTCGGATATTATGTGGCCGGCATTTACCAAAAAACACCTTATGGAAGCAATAGAGGAATATCAAAAGAGAAACAGGCGCTTCGGGGCTCTTTAAAGAGGTACATATGTTTATTAAAAGACTTATAACAGCAATAATTTCAATACTGATTCTGGTGGTGATACTTTTTGCAAATATTGCCGTTATCGAAGTAGCGGTCGGCGCTGTGATAGTTTTGTGTCTGTATGAGATGTACAGGGCATTCGGCTATACAAAGCGCGGCGTTTTGCTTATTTTGGGTATTATACCGCCCGTATTTATGGCTTTGGCAAATATTTTTAATTTGCCTGTGCTTTTGTATGTTTATATGTTCATACTTTTTGCGGCGCTTGTTGTGTTTCACGATGAGGTTGCCTTCCGTGATATAGCGTCGGTATTTCTTGTAAGTATATTTGTCACCACTTTTCTTTGGCATATCGTATCTGTCAGAAAGCTTGAAAACGGAGAATACTTGATATGGGCTGTTTTCCTTGGAGCTTGTATGACGGATACTTTCGCTTATATTACGGGTTCGCTTATCGGAACGCATAAACTGATTCCGAAGGTCAGCCCCAAAAAAACCGTTGAAGGTGCAATAGGCGGAATACTCGGTTGTGTTATAAGCTTTTTGATATACGGTCTTATTATGAACAAAGCCTTTGGATTTTATATAAATATCAACGCGCTTTGGATCTTAGGTGCTTTATGTGCTGTTGCGGCACAAATAGGCGATTTGACCGCGTCTGTTATAAAGAGAGAGTGCGGAATAAAGGACTATGGAACGCTGTTTCCCGGTCACGGCGGTATGATGGACAGATTTGACAGCATTATGTTTGTTGCACCGCTCGTATATTATTTTGTAAAGATGCTGCCTATAATCTGGAGGTAAGAAGGGTTACTGATGAAAAATATTGCCGTTTTAGGCTCAACAGGCTCAATAGGGGTACAGACGCTTGATGTTATTGAGCATAGTAAAAATATGCGCGTGACGGCGTTGACCGCAAATAAAAATACCGCCAAGCTGGAAGATCAGATAAGACGGTTTTCTCCTGATATTGCAGTTTTATATGACAGCGAAGCCGCACGGGATTTAAAAACACGCGTTGCGGACACAAAAACCCGCGTATTGTCGGGTGAAGAAGGTCTTTGCGATGCGGCGGCTTATGAAAAAAACGATACGGTTGTTGAAGCCGTAAGCGGCAGCGTGGGTATTAAGCCCGCGATAGCCGCGATACGCAAAAATGTGAGACTTGCGCTCGCAAACAAAGAAGCTATGGTTTGTGCAGGCGATATAATAAATGAAAAGGTACAGAAGGAAGGGGCGGAAATCGTTCCGATAGACAGCGAACACAGCGCTGTTTTCCAATGCCTTCAGAACAACCGCGACAGGCTCAAAAAAATAATTTTAACAGCTTCGGGCGGACCTTTTTTCGGCAAAACAAAAGCGGAGCTCAGCGCCATAACCCCTGCGGAAGCTCTGCGCCACCCAAATTGGGATATGGGGGCAAAAATTACAATAGATTGCGCTACGCTGGTCAACAAGGGCCTTGAGCTCATAGAGGCTATCCGCTTGTTCGGTGTTTCCGCAAATCAGATAGAGGTGCTTGTTCACCGCCAAAGCATCATACATTCAATGGTCGAGTTCGTGGATAACAGCGTAATTGCGCAAATCGGTATGCCTGATATGCGTATCCCTATCTCATACGCTCTGACATATCCCGACAGAACGGAAAACCCGTCGAGCAGCATAGATTTTACAAAGCTTGCGCCGCTTACTTTTGAAAAACCCGATATGAAAACATTTTACGGGCTGCAGCTTGCTTTTGACGCGATAAACGCAGGCGGCACAATGCCGACTGCATACAACGGCGCAAATGAGGCGGCTGTCGACTTGTTTTTAAAAGAGAAAATAACTTTTCTCCAGATTCCGGAGCTTATTGAATACGCTATGCATAAGCATAAAGTTGTTTTAAATCCGGATCTTGAGAGTATAATAAATACAGATACGGAAGCGCGGCAAAGCGTGTATGAAAGGATTTAGAAGACTTTGACGATTATTGCGGCAATTTTAATATTCGGCGTACTTATATTTGTGCACGAGTTCGGACATTTTACGACGGCAAAATTATTCGGCGTAAAAGTACACGAGTTTGCGATAGGAATGGGACCTGCAATATTTAAGCGCAAAAAGGGCGAAACCGATTATTCGCTGCGTATTTTACCCATCGGGGGTTATGTTAAGCTTGAGGGAGAGGACTTTGCGTCTGATGACGAGAGAGCGTTTAACAAGTGCCCTCCGCTGAAGCGCATCATAATTCTTGCATCGGGAGCGTTTATGAATGTCCTGACGGGATTTTTGCTTTTTGTGCTTATTTTCAGTTTTGCGGCGCAAATTCCGTCAACTGTAATAGAAAAGGTTTACGAAGGTACTCCCGCCGCAGAAGCAGGTATATTGGCGGGCGACCGTATAAGGTCGATAAACGGCAAAAGAGTCAACATATACAGTGATATTTCATTTACTCTTTTTGAAGACGACGGCAAAGACGCCCAAATAGAGATAGACCGCGGTACAGAGCGTATGACATTTAACCTGACGCCCGCAAAAGACGGCGAGCGGAGCATTATAGGGATTTATCCCGTTCTTGAAAGCCCCGGCGTAGGAACGGTTTTGCGTAACGCCTATTACAACACATTTTTTGTCGTAAGAGTCGTTATTGTGTCGCTTAAAATGCTCATAACAGGACAGGTCGGGGTTTCTGAAATGTCAGGTCCTGTCGGCATAGTCGGTGAAATTGGTCAGGCGGCGAAGTCGGGAATTTTAGATGTTTTGAATTTTGCGGCGCTGATAGCCGTAAATTTAGGGGTTATGAATATGCTCCCGCTGCCTGCACTTGACGGCGGAAGAATATTTTTTATACTGCTTGAACTGATATTCGGAAAACCCGTAAGCCCCAAAATAGAAGGCTATATTCACGCAATAGGTCTTGTGATTTTATTGCTTTTGATGTTGGTTATAACTTACTCGGATATAATGAAGTTAGTAACATAGGAGGTTCTGATGAGCAGAAGATATGCACGCGAAGATACATTCAGAATAATATTTGAGTCTCTTATAAATAAAATGGAAAAAGACGATTACCTCGCAGATTATTTTGAAAGCGTAGAAAAGCCTGCGGCAGAAGACGGCGCGTTTTTAAATGGCACTGACGATGCCGATAAAGAATATGTCGAAAGAGCCGTTGAAGGCATTTTGACAAAGCAGGAGGAGCTTGACGGTATCATATCGGATAATTTGCGTGGCTGGGAAGTAAGCAGAATTTCAAAGGTCAGCATAGCCGTATTGCGCCTTGCTCTGTTTGAAATAATTTATATGGAAGATGTTCCGATGAAGGTCGCGATAAACGAAGCGGTGGAGCTTGCAAAGCGGTATGACGGTAAGGAGTGCGCTTCTTTTGTGAACGGTGCGCTTGCCTCCGCCGTTAAAAAGCTTAACATTGAGGATTGATTATGGACAAATTGGCTACTGTATCACAGATAAACGCCTACATAAAAAACTCATTTGACACAGACGGACTTTTAAGAGATATTTGGATAGAGGGCGAAATTTCAAATTACAAAGCCCACTATTCGGGGCATTTATATTTGACTCTCAAGGACGAATATTCAGCGATCAAGGCTGTTATGTTCAAGGGCAATGCCGCATCTTTGGATTTTATCCCCGAAAACGGAATGAGCGTGTTGGCGCACGGCAGAATTTCGGTTTTTGAGCGCGACGGCGCTTACCAGCTATACATTGACAAAATGCAGCCGCGCGGTGTGGGAAATTTATATGCGGCATTTGAAGAACTTAAGAAAAAGCTCGCAAGAGAAGGCTTGTTTGATGAAAACTCCAAAAAGCCGATTCCGCAGTTTCCGCGCACGATAGGCGTTATCACAAGTGCATCAGGTGCGGCTGTCAGAGATATAATAAACATTGCAACGCGCCGCTCAAAAATGTGTGATATATATGTTTACCCCGTTTTGGTACAAGGCACGGGAGCAGCGGCGGATATTGCAAACGCGATTTCATTTTTCAACAAAAACAAATGCGCAGATGTTTTGATAGTGGGTCGCGGCGGCGGCTCGATAGAGGATTTGTGGGCATTTAACGAGGAGACTTCTGTAAGAGCTGTCGCTGCTTCGGAAATACCTGTTATATCCGCAGTTGGGCACGAAACAGATTTTACGCTTTGTGACTTTGCGGCTGATTTGCGCGCGCCAACGCCGTCGGCGGCAGCGGAGCTCGCAGTTCCCGATACGGTTGAACTGCTCGGCATGCTCGACAGCACAGCTTCAAGGCTTTCCACTTCGTTTTTGAGTATATTGAATTTAAAAGAACAGCAGCTTAAGAAAACCGAAGCAGAAATCGGAGCGAGAAGATTCTTGAGCGGCTTGGAAGATAAAATTCTTGAGCTTGACCAAAGGTACAACGCTTTAAAAAAGTGTGAAGAAAATCTTTTTAAAAACCTTGATTTATTGCTTGACAGACACGCGGTATCGCTTGACGCACTCAGCCCGATGAAGGTCTTAAAACGCGGATACAGCGTAACCCTTGATAAAAACGGAAACACTCTGAAAGACGCAAAAAAAACGCGCAAGGGCGATAAGGTATCGGTTATATTAAACAAGGGCAGGCTTGAGTGTACTGTCGATGGGATAGGAGAAGAAAAATGAAAAAAAGCTTTGAAGAATCAATAGCGGAGCTGGACAATATAGTAGAAGGTCTCGAAGGCAATAAGCTTTCGCTTGAGGAGTCTATTAAGGAATTTGCACGCGGAATGGAGCTTATTAAGGATTGCCGCGACACATTGACAAAGGCTCGCCAAAAGGTTATGAAGATCATGGCTGACGGCGAAGCGGAAGAATTCGGAGAGGCAGCAGATGATTGATAAAGAGCTTACAACCCGCTTTGAGGCTTATTTAAAAGACTTGATGGGCAAAAATGACAATTCAGTATATGACGCTATGAATTACAGCCTTTCGGCAGGCGGAAAGCGGATAAGACCGTATTTGGCAATGCTGGCGTGCAGGGCGCTCGGAGGCAAAGCCGAAGATGTTTTTCCTTTTGCCACTGCTATTGAAATGGTACATACATATTCGCTTATTCACGATGATTTGCCTGCAATGGATAACGACGATTTGCGCCGCGGAAAGCCGACAAGCCACAAGGTTTACGGCGAGGCAATGGCAATTCTGGCAGGAGACGCGCTTTTGACAGAAGCGTTTTCTGTTATTGCAGAAAGCGACCTCTCCGCGGATAAAAAAATACGCGCCGCAGGTGCTCTTTCAAAGCGAGCAGGCGCAAAAGGTATGGTTCTCGGACAGGCTTTGGATATGAAGGGCTCGGAGAGTTTGGACGGCTTGCTTTTGATGTATGAGCGCAAAACATCGGATTTGCTTGCGGCGGCACTTTCAATGGGCGCTATTGCGGCAGGCGGAAAAGGTGACGAGTTCGATACATTTGCAAAATACACGGGAATTGCATTTCAGGTTATGGACGATATTCTCGATGTTACTTCGAGCGAGGAAAAGCTCGGTAAAAACATAAACAGCGACGGCAAAAACGATAAGATAACATCACTGTCATTTATGACGATGGAAGATGCCAAAAATATGCTTGAGGATTACACGGCAAGGGCGGTTGATTCGCTCGCATTCCTCGGCGATAAGGATAAAGAGCTTAAAGAATTGGCATATTTTCTTATGAAAAGGGATTACTGATATGACTATTCGCGAAAGAACAGAGCAAATCGAAAAGGAAACGCTTTCTGAATTTGCCACACTTTCTTCAGAGACAAAAGGCCGCGAAAAGCCCGTTGCAAAATGTGAGTTCAGAACGGAATTTCAGCGTGACCGCGACAGAATTATTCATTCTAAGGCGTTCAGACGCTTAAAGCATAAAACGCAGGTTTTTATATCTCCGGAGGGTGACCACTACCGCACACGCCTTACGCATACGCTTGAAGTGGCGCAGATTGCGAGGACGATAGCGAGAGCTCTCAGGCTGAACGAGGATTTAACGGAAGCTATGGCACTCGGACACGATTTGGGACATACCCCCTTCGGTCACGCGGGCGAAAGGGCATTAAGACAGATCTGCACACGGAGATTTGACCATAACATACAAAGCCTCAGGGTTGTTGAAAAGCTTGAGGGGGGAAAAGGGCTTAACCTCACATATGAAGTGCGTGACGGCATTGCAAATCACACATGGGGACTGACACCGCACACTTTAGAGGGCAAAATCCTGCAGTTTGCAGACAGAATTGCTTATATCAACCACGATATTGATGACGCGGTAAGGGGTAAGGTTATTAAATCCGCCGATTTGCCTGAAGATTCTTTGCGGATTTTGGGACATTCACATTCAAGCAGGATAAACACCCTGATAAGCGATGTCATTCACAGCAGTATCGGAAAAAACGATATTGTAATGAGCGATAAAACGCTGTCGGCTATGCTCGAGCTTCGTGAATTTCTCCGCCGTAATGTTTACAGCGTTTCATCAGCCGCCAAAACTGAAGAAGGCAAGGCTGAGGATATAATCAAGATGCTTTTTGAATATTATGCGGAGCATCTAAACGAAATACCGTATTACAATGTTAATAAGGATAAGGGCTACGACGACGAAAGTATCGTAACCGACTATATAGCAGGTATGACGGATAGGTATGCCATTTATATTTACAGCGAGCTGTTTCTTCCCAAAGGCTGGTATAAACACTGATTATCAGCGCATAAATATACAAATTTTGGATACAATCTAAATAAAGATACTTCGGACTGATTTTAGCGCAAAAAAAAGGAATATTGCTTACTTTGTCGAAAAAAGTAGTAGGTTTGATTTGCAGGAGGAGTTTTATGGCCGAGAGGATCCCTCAAGAACTTTTGGACGAGATAATCGCGGCTAACGACATAGTTGAAATTGTCTCAAAATATGTGACGCTTAAAAGAAGCGGAAGCTCTTTTGTAGGGTTATGCCCTTTTCACAGAGAAAAAACGCCTTCGTTTTCGGTTGTACCCGATAGGCAGTATTGCCATTGCTTTGGCTGCGGCGAGGGCGGTAATGTGATAAGCTTTATAGAAAAAATCGAGCATCTTGACTTTCGCGATGCGGTTGAGATGCTGGCGCAAAACGCCGGAATAAAGCTTGAGGAAAACGGATTTTCGGAGCAGGACAGAGAGCGGTATGATAAAAAACAGCTCATATACAGAATAAATAAAGAAGCCGCGCTTTTCTACCGTAAAATGCTTTTTGAAGATCAGGGCAAAACGGCGCGCGGATATATCCTCGGCAGAGGGTTTTCGCCCGATATGCTCACACTCTTTGCGATGGGGTATTCACCGCAGGGCTGGTCACAGCTTTCCGACTATCTTTTGTCAAAAGGGTTTAAAAAAGACGATATTATCCTTGCCGGTCTTGCAAAGAAAAACAAATACGGCGGTCTTTACGACTTCTTCCGCGGCAGGCTGATGTTTCCGATTATTGATACGCGCTCAAATGTGCTCGGTTTCAGCGGCAGACTGCTTGATGCGGAGGCAAAAGAGCGTAAATATGTAAATACGGGCGATACAATAGTTTTTAATAAAAGCCATAATCTTTATAATTTGAATTACGCCAAAAAGTACGCCTCACAGGAAATTATTCTTGTAGAAGGGCAGATGGACGCAATATCGCTTTATCAGTACGGCTTTAAAAATGCTGTTGCGCCGCTCGGCACGGCGTTTACCGAAGAACAGTCGCGACTGCTTCTGAGATATGCAAGCAATGTAGTTATATGCTATGACACAGACAACGCAGGGCGCAAAGCAACCGAAAGAGCGATAGAGATTTTTAAAGGCAAAGATGTTAAGCTTAAGATAATGAACCTGCCCGAGGGCAAGGACCCTGACGAGTTTTTAAAAAAGAACGGCGCAAAAGCGTTTGAAGAACAACTTAAAGACGCAAAATCCGTTGCGGATTACAGAATTTCAATGCTGGAAAAGCGGTACGACATAAAAACTGCAGACGGCAGAGAAGGCTTTGCAAACGAGGCAGCAAAAATACTCGCGTCTGTACCAAACGCGATAGAGCGCGATGTACTTACCAAAACCGTAGCAGACAGAACGGGGATTTCGCTCAATTCGATAGTTGCCGAAGTTAAAAAGGACGCGCGCAGAAATACACGGCGTGAAAAAACCGAAGCCGTCAGCGAATCCATAAAAATAATAAAAAATATCAACCGCAGTCAAAATGCAAGGCTTATAGATTCGGAACAGACGCTTTTGTCACTTTGTGCAAAGGATAAGAGTATTTTAAATCATCATACTGAGATTCTTAAAGATGACTTTTTCTCGGACAGGGTTCATTCGCAGATAGCCCAAATTATTGCAGAAGGCAAGATAGATATACCGCTTATAGCGTTACAGTTTGATGAGGTTGACGCAAAAAAAGTTGCAGCCGCACTGACAAAAAATACTGATTTTGAAAACCCCGAAAAAGCGGCAACAGACCTGATAAATGTAATAAAGCAGGAAAAGTTAAATCAACTGATAAATAAAGCCATGAAGGAAGGCAATGCAGAAGAGCTTAACCGCCTGATCATGGCAAAGAATAAACATTAAAGAGAGGAGGGAGCTAAGATGGCGGATTTGGAAAATAAAAAGAATGCCATTAAAGAACTTGTAGAGCGTGGTAAGAAAAAGGGAATGTTGACATACAAAGAAATAATTGACGCGCTTGAAGAAATTGACTTAGATCCCGAACAAATTGAAAAGGTTTATGAGACTATAGAGCAGATAGGCGTTGAGGTTGTCGGCGATATAGATGCAGACCTTAAGGAAATCGAACAGGAGGACACATCGGAGGAGGATATAGAAGACCTTTCCGTTCCCGAAGGGGTAAATGTTGACGACCATGTAAGGATGTACCTTAAGGAGATAGGCAAAGTGCCGCTGCTTACGGCAGAAGAAGAGTTTGAACTTGCCAGAGCGATGGCAGAGGGAGATGAAATCGCCAAAAAACGCTTGACAGAAGCCAACCTCAGACTTGTTGTAAGTATAGCAAAGCGATATGTCGGCAGAGGTATGCTTTTTCTCGATCTTATACAGGAGGGCAATCTCGGACTTATCAAGGCTGTTGAAAAGTTTGATTACGATAAGGGATATAAATTCAGTACCTACGCAACCTGGTGGATAAGACAGGCTATTACGCGTGCAATAGCAGATCAGGCAAGAACTATCCGTATTCCCGTTCATATGGTAGAAACTATAAATAAGCTCATCAGAGTTTCCCGTCAGCTTTTGCAGGAACTCGGACGCGACCCCAGACCCGAAGAAATCGCAAAAGAAATGAATATGTCCATAGATAAGGTTCGCGAGATTATGAAGATAGCGCAAGAGCCTGTATCTCTTGAAACGCCGATAGGCGAAGAAGAAGACAGCCATCTCGGAGACTTTATTCCCGATGATGATGCGCCTGCACCGAGCGAGCTGGCGTCGTTTATGCTTCTTAAAGAACAGCTCATGGGCGTGCTTGATACTTTGACAGCGCGTGAAGAAAAGGTTTTGCGTCTGCGATTTGGACTTGATGACGGCAGACCGAGAACCTTGGAAGAAGTCGGCAATGTGTTTGGCGTAACAAGAGAGAGAATAAGACAGATAGAGGCAAAGGCACTGCGTAAGCTCCGCCACCCGAGCAGAAGCAAAAAGCTCAAGGATTTTCTGGAATAGTATGGAAGGTTATATGACACCGCGTCTTATCAAAATCGCGGGATATGTTAACAAGGGCGAGAGGCTCGCGGATATAGGCACAGACCACGCATATATTCCGATTTATCTTGTTCAAAAAGGTATAATAAACGAGGCTATCGCGGCCGATATTAACGCTGCACCTTTAAAGACGGCGGCAGAAAACATAAAAAATGCTGGCTTAAGCCGCAATATAAAAACCGTTCTTTCGGACGGTTTTTTGTGCATTGACAAAAATTCTTTTGATACCGCAGTTGTTGCAGGCATGGGCGGTATGCTTATCGCAGAGATCCTTAAAAATGCTCCGCGCCAAAAAAAATACATACTTCAGCCGATGAAAAATTTGCCGGAGCTCAAAAGGTTTTTGTCGCAGAACGGCTATAAAATCACGACGGAAGGTCTTGCGGCGGAAGGCGAAAAAATATATAACATATTGGTTGCCCAAGACGGCAATGAAGTTATAAGCGAATATGAACTGTTTGTAGGCAAGGGCTTGGCAGATGACCCTCTTTTAACGCTCTATAAGCAAAGCCTTAAAAATAAGTTTGAAAAAATAATAAAAGGCAACAATCAGGCTTTAAATCCCAATGCAAAAACAATTGATTACTATAAAAATTTGTTGACTATGCTGGAGAAATAAGGTGAGAGTGTGCAAAAATATAAAAAATCCGTAAAAAAATATTGGTGGTGCTTTATTTTTGCACCTTTTTTTATGATTTTAGAGGCTTGCGGCGAATTTATACTGCCTTATGTCAATGCAAATATAATAGATATAGGTGCGGCAAACAAGGATATTCCGTTTATATTGCAAAACGGTCTTATAATGGCGTCTGTTTCGGTTGCCATGCTTATCACAGGCGTTTTGGGAGCTTTTTTTGCAATTCGCGGCGCGTCATATCTTGCGAGAGATGTAAGACGTAGCGTTTTCAATAAAATTCAAAGATTTTCTTTTTCAAATATTGATGATTTTACAACAGGTTCACTTATTACCCGTATAACAAATGATATAACGCAAATACAGGGCTTTACGCAGACATTGCTGCGCGGAATGTTCCGTAGTCCTGTAATGCTTATTGGTGCGCTGATAATGTCGTTTAGTCTAAATCCGCGCCTTGCGTGCGTTATTTTTGCAGTTGTGCCGATTTTGGCATTTGCAATTTTTATGATAATCAAAACAGCCTCGCCGCGATATACCGAGATGCAGCACCGTATAGATCTGCTTAATTCCAATATAGGAGAAACCGTAACTAATGAGCGAGTTATAAAGTCTTTTGTGCGGGAAGAATACGAAAAGGAAAAGTTCGGGAAGGTAAATTCAAATTTAATGGATAGGAGCATTTCCGCACTTAAAGTCATGATACTTCTGCAACCTGTTTCGGCATTTGCCGTGAACGCCACGACGCTTGCCGTTGTGTGGTTTGCGGGAAAGCAGATCACAGTCGGCGATATGACGATCGGAACGCTGACAGCGTTTATTACATATTTAACACAAATCCTGAACGGACTCAATATGCTGGCAAATATAATTTTGCAGCTTTCGCGTGCGGCGGCTTCTGACAGGCGTATAAGCGAGGTACTTAATGCAAAAATTGATTTGACAGACGACAATGCCACCCAAAAAAACAAGGAGGTCACAGGCGGAGAAATTGAATTTAAAAATGTGTGCTTCAGGTATTTTAAAGATAATGAAGAAAATGTGCTCGAAGATATAAACCTTCATATAGACGGCGGCGAGCTTGTCGGAATTATAGGTTCAACCGGCAGCGGCAAATCGACGCTCGTTTCGCTAATACCGCGCCTTTATGATGCAGATAGCGGAGAAGTAAAAATTGACGGCGTGGATGTGCGCGATTTATCGCTTTACAATTTGCGTGAGAGTGTAGCGGTCGTGCTTCAGAACAATACACTTTTTTCTGGAACGGTAAAAGAAAACCTTAAGTGGGGCAATGAAAACGCATCTGACGAGGAAATATTAAAAGCCGCGCAGATGGCGCAGGCTGATGAGTTTGTCTCAAACTTTAAAAACGGTTACGATACAGAGCTTGAACAGGGTGGGAAAAACCTGTCTGGCGGTCAGAAGCAACGCCTTTGTATAGCGCGTGCTATTTTGAAAAAGCCTGAAATTTTGATTTTAGATGATTCCACAAGCGCGGTTGATACAAAAACCGAGGCAAAAATCCGTGCCGCTTTACGCAGCGAACTGGGTGGCGTTACAAAAATCATTATTGCACAGCGCATAACATCTGTTATAGATGCTGATAAGATAATAGTTCTAAATGACGGCAAAATTGCAGGATGTGGAACACATTCGCAGCTTATTTCCGATTGTGAAGAATACAAGGAAATTTATTACTCACAAAAGGAGGCTGATGAAAATGGACGCTGAAAGAATGGCGCGCCTTGCCGAAAAATATAAGGTTACTGCGGAAGCAGGCAGAAAACGCGAGATAAGCGTCATGCACAGGGGGCCTATGCGCGGCGGAGCTATGAGCGCAAAAGGGAAACCGAAAAACACGGGCAAAACTATATCGCGCCTTGTTGTGTATCTTGCCGAAGAGCGCCTTATGATAACTGTGGCACTTATTTGTTCAATTATACATACTTTGGGAGCGTTGGCAGCCGCGTATCTTTTGAGACCTATAATAAATAATATTGCCGAAAACGGTATGCAGGGTTTGGCAGGCAGTCTCGGAGTTATGGCTGTGATATATGCGGTCAGCGTTTTGGCACAATGGCTTCAGCAGAGAATTATGCTGTCTGTTTCACAGAGGTCGCTGGCACGGATGCGCCGCGAGCTTTATGCAAAACTGCAGACGCTTCCGATAAGATTTTTTGACCAAAATGCAACAGGCGATGTTATGAGCCGCTTTACAAACGATGTTGACGCCGTAGGAGAAATGCTGAATACGACAATTATTCAGATAATTTCAGGCGCAATAACTCTTGTAGGAACGGTTGTACTTATGATATATACTAATTTGTGGCTCGCGTTGATCACTATAACCGTCAGCCCTATGCTTGTGTATGTGAGCAAAACAATTATTAAAAGAGGCCGCGCGTCATATTCCAAACAGCAGCGCTCACTTGGAATGTTAAACGGTTTTGCGGAGGAAACAATAAGCGGGCAGAAGGTTGTTAAAGTATTTAATCACGAAGAAATGGCGCAGGAAGAATTTGAATATTTAAACAACGAACTGTGCCGCGCGCAAATTAACGCGCAGTTTCGTGCGGGGATAATGGGACCTGTCACACATCAGCTTTGTAACCTCGTTTATGCCGTGACGGCGTGCGTGGGCGGAGTGCTTGTAGTTATGAACGGTTTCGACTTGGGCGGACTTACGATTATTTTAAATTATACCCGTCATTTTAACCGCCCGATAAATGAAATTTCAATGCAAATAAATACTGTTTTTTCGGCGCTGGCAGGAGCGGAAAGAGTATTCGAGGTTATGGACAAAGAGGGTGAAAAGCAAACCGAAAATGCAGTTGTTCCCGAAAAAATAAAAGGTTTAGTCGAAATGAAAAATGTTTATTTCGGATATACGCCGCATACACAGGTTTTAAAGGACATTTCTATTTTTGCGGAGCCCGGCAAAAAGATTGCGTTTGTCGGCTCGACGGGAGCAGGTAAGACGACGGTAACAAACCTTTTGACCCGCTTTTATGATATTGATGAAGGTGTTATCACTGTTGACGGCATTGATATAAAAAAATTGGACAAAGACTTCTTGCGAAGAAATGTGGCGATAGTTTTGCAGGATACGCACCTTTTCACAGGGACTGTACGCGAAAACATCAGATACGGCAGGCTTGACGCGACTGACGAGGAAGTAGTGGAGGCCGCAAAAATTGCCTCGGCTCACAGGTTTATAACACGGCTTGAACACGGTTATGATACGCTTTTGACGAACGATGGCGCAAATCTTTCGCAGGGGCAGAGACAGCTTTTAAATATTGCACGCGCAGCCGTAAGCCGCGCGCCGATTTTAATTCTTGACGAAGCTACAAGCTCGGTTGATACGCGTACGGAGAGGAATATAGAACGCGGAATGGACGCTATTATGGAAAACCGCACGACCTTTGTTATAGCCCACCGCCTTTCGACCGTACGGAAGTCTGATGTTATTATGGTACTTGAACACGGAAGAATTATAGAAAGCGGCTCACACGAGGAGCTTATAAGACAAAACGGCAGATACGCCGATTTGTATAACGAAATAGCACAGCTCGAATGATATCGTAAAACAGTAAATCCACGATAAAGATTTATCGTGGATTTTTGTATTGCATTTATTTCAAAAATCTGTTATTATATAAATATGTATGTTTGCACGAAAGGATTGATTATCAATGAGATTATCAGGATTACTTATGCCGACTTTGAGGGAGGTACCTGCCGAGGCGGAAATAACAAGCCACAGACTTATGCTCCGCGCAGGACTTATCAGAAAGCTCGCGGCAGGTATTTATTCATATATGCCAATGGGCTTGCGCTCGCTCAGAAAGGTTGAAGATATAATACGCGAAGAAATGGACAGAGCAGGCGCAAACGAAGTTTTAATGAGTGCGCTCCTGCCTGCGGAGGCTTATCAGCCGTCAGGCAGATGGGATGTTTTCGGCCCTGAAATGTTCAGACTGCGCGACAGACACGACCGCGACTTTTGCCTCGGGCCGACGCACGAAGAAATTTTTACCGAAACGGTTAAAAACGAAGTTAAATCGTACAAGCAGCTTCCGCTGACGCTTTATCAGGTCGGAACAAAATACCGCGATGAACGCCGTCCGCGTTTCGGCGTTATGCGCAGCCGCGAATTTATTATGAAAGACGCTTACAGCTTTGACCTTGACGAAAAGGGACTTGATGAGTCATACAAAAAAATGTATGAAGCATACTGCCGCATCTTTACGCGTTTGGGGCTTAAATTTACAATAGTTGATGCGGATTCAGGGGCAATGGGCGGCAGCGGCTCTCAGGAATTTATGGTTTTGTCCGAAGTCGGAGAAGACATAATAGCGCATTGCGAAGCTTGCGGTTACTGTGCAAACGAGGAAAAAGCCGAGTGTATTCCCGACGGCAAAAAATTTGAGGCAAACGGCAAAGAAATCGAAAAAATACTCACGCCCGATGTGCATACAATAGCTCAGCTGACAGATTTTCTCGGCGTACCCGAGTATATGTTTGTTAAGACTATTATTTATAAGGCTGACGATAAGTTTGTTGCAGTTCTTGTACGCGGCGACAGGGAAATAAACGAAGTAAAACTGCAAAACCTGCTTGGCGCGGGCGAAGTTGAACTTGCGGCTCCCGCAGATGTGCGCGCAATAACAAAAGCAGAAGTCGGATTTGCAGGACCGATGAATCTCGGTATTGAAGTTTATGCCGACAACGAAATCAAAAATATGCACAGCTTTGTTACGGGCGCAAACGAGACAGGCTATCATTTTGTAAATGTTGAGACTGGCAGAGATTTTGAAGTTACAAAATATGCAGATTTGCGTCAGATTACAAACGGCGATATTTGCCCGAAATGCGGCAAGGAAATCAATACATTTAACGGCATAGAGGTAGGTCATATTTTTAAGCTTGGCACAAAGTATTCCAAAGCTCTTGATCTCACATTTATAAACGAAGCAGGAGAAAGTGTTCCTGTTATCATGGGGTGCTACGGCATAGGCGTCAACCGCTGCCTTGCGGCTGTAATCGAACAACACAGCGATGAAAACGGCATTATATGGCCTGTTTCAATTGCTCCTTACCATGTCAGCGTAATCCCCGTAAATGTAAACAATCAGGCACAGAAGGAGCTCGCAGAAAAAATATATAACACCTTGCTTGAAAACGGCATAGAGGCAATTATAGACGACCGCGACGAAAGACCGGGCGTAAAATTCAAGGACTCGGAGCTTGTCGGTATTCCGCTTAGAATTACAGTAGGCAAGAAGGCGGAAGAAAATATCGTTGAATACAAGATAAGAGGCAGTGAAGGTTTTGAAGAAAAAACAGCCGATGATGCGATAAAGGCGGCTATTGAATATATTAAAGAAGGAATTAAATCAATATAGGAGGATTCCGTCTTGGCAGATAAATCACTGATAAGAAATTTTTGTATTATCGCCCATATCGACCACGGCAAGTCAACGCTTGCGGACAGGCTTTTGGAGCTGACAGGCGTTGTCAGTGAGAGAGATATGGAAGAACAGCTCCTCGACAATATGGAGCTCGAAAGAGAGCGCGGAATTACGATAAAAGCGCGTGCGGTAAGGCTTATTTACAATAAAGACGGCAAGGAATATATTTTAAATCTTATCGACACACCGGGGCACGTTGACTTTAACTATGAGGTGTCGCGTTCTCTCGCAGCGTGCGAGGGAGCGTTACTTGTCGTTGACGCTTCGCAGGGAATCGAGGCGCAGACCTTGGCAAACACATACCTTGCGCTGGAACATAACCTTGAGATTCTTCCGGTCATAAACAAGATAGATTTGCCGAGCGCAAGACCTGACGCTGCTAAAGAAGAGATAGAAAATATAATCGGTATCGTTGCCGAGGACGCGCCGTGCATAAGCGCAAAGCAGGGCATAAATATTGAAGCCGTACTTGACAAAATCGTTGACGGGATCCCTGCACCCGAGGGCGATGACAACGAGCCTTTAAAGGCGCTTATTTTTGATTCGTACTACGACAGCTACAAGGGCGTTATAGTTTATGTCCGCGTGGTTGACGGTAAGGTTTCACCGGGCGATACAATAAGATTTATGGCAACGGGCAAGGAGTATGAGGTCGTTGAAGCAGGCTATCTCAAGCCCGACGGCATGGCGCCTTCAAACGAACTTTCCGCAGGCGAGGTAGGCTTTATTGCAGCAAGTATTAAAAATATTTCCGATGTTAATGTCGGCGATACGGTAACGCGCGCCGACAAACCTGCAAAAGAGCCGCTCCCCGGATACAAAAAAGTCAATCCGATGGTTTTCTGCGGTATATATCCTGCAGACGGCGCAAAATACGACGATTTGCGCGAGGCGCTGGAAAAGCTTAAGCTAAACGACGCGGCGCTTATGTTTGAGCCTGAAACCTCAATAGCGCTCGGCTTTGGATTCCGCTGCGGCTTTTTGGGGCTTTTGCATATGGAAATCATTCAGGAACGCCTTGAACGCGAATATAATCTTGATTTGGTAACGACAGCTCCGGGCGTTATTTATAAAATTATAATGAAGTCGGGAGAGACTTTGTTTATTGATAACCCGACAAATATGCCCGACACTTCGGCAATAGAATATATGGAAGAGCCTTTTGTAAAGGCGGATATTTTTGTGCCGTCGGAATATGTCGGCAGTATTATGGAACTTTGTCAGGAGCGGCGCGGCATATACAAGGACATGAAGTTTATCGACGAGGGCAGGGCGTCTCTGCATTACGAAATGCCGCTTAATGAAATAATATACGACTTTTTTGACGCGCTTAAATCACGGACAAAGGGGTATGCGTCGTTTGACTATGAGCTTTCGGGATATGTAAAGAGCGACCTTGTCAAACTTGATGTGCTTTTAAACGGTGAGATGGTTGACGCGCTCAGCTTTATCGTTCATTCGTCAAAGGCTTATGCGCGTGGCAGAAAAATTACCGAAAAATTAAAAGAGGCGATTCCTCGCCAGCTTTTTGAAGTGCCGATTCAGGCGGCAATCGGCGGCAAAATCATAGCCCGTGAAACAGTCAAGGCATTGAGAAAAGATGTTTTGGCAAAGTGCTACGGCGGCGATATTACAAGAAAGAAAAAACTGCTCGAAAAGCAGAAGGAAGGAAAGAAGCGCATGAGGCAGGTCGGCTCCGTTGAGGTTCCGCAGGAGGCCTTTATGTCGGTTCTTAAGCTCGACTGATGGCAGGGCTGTATGTTCATATTCCTTTTTGCGCGCAAAAGTGCATTTACTGTGCGTTTAACTCGTATGCAGGCAAAAATGAATTGATTGCAGAATATACCAAGCGTGTCGTTTCCGAACTTTACGAATATAAGCCTTTTGATGTTGAAACCGTATATTTCGGCGGCGGAACACCGACCTATATCCCTGAAGGTTATATTATAAATATTCTTGACAGTGTTTTTCGGTACTGCAATGTTTCATCTGATGCCGAAGTAACAATCGAGGCAAATCCCGGCACGGTAACGCTTAATAAGCTGAAAAAACTGAAAAACGCAGGCTTTAACAGAATAAGCATCGGCTTTCAATCGTTTGATAACAGCGAACTTCGCACTCTGTCGCGTATTCACACGGCAAAGCAGGGTGTAGAGGCTGTAAATTTGGCGCGTGAGGCTGGGTTTTCCAATATTTCGGGCGACATTATGACAGCTTTGCCAAACCAAACGCTTGAGGCACTCGATAAAACAATAGATAAAATCCTCGACCTTGAGCTTGAGCATATTTCGGCATATTCCCTGACGGTTGAAGAAGGAACGCCGCTTTACAGCAGCAATTTAAAAGAAATGTTGCCTGACGAGGACACGGAAAGAAAAATGTATCATTATGTCGTCGAAAGGCTTAAAAACGCTGGCTATGGGCATTATGAAATCTCAAACTTTGCAAAAAAAGGCTTTGAATCGCGGCATAATTCGTCGTATTGGACAGGTAAAGAATATGTGGGGCTTGGCGCGGGGGCACATTCGTATTACGGCGGCAAAAGATACTCAAATG
The DNA here is from genome assembly GCA_017450025.1 of Clostridia bacterium. Taxonomy (GTDB): domain Bacteria; phylum Bacillota; class Clostridia; order UMGS1883; family UMGS1540; genus RGIG3586. Next base: position 79,557 of record JAFSYJ010000027.1, read on the forward strand.
CCGAAAAACCGGAGCTTTATATAAATAATGCCCCGCGCGAAAACATATATATAGTTGATGAAGAAGAAAAACGGAAAGAGCATATTTTTCTCGGACTCCGAATGATGCGCGGCATCAGGTACGAACAAAACCCGAAAACCGATAAAATGATTGCCGCAGGGCTTTTAAAGCTTGAAAATGGCTATATTTCACTTACGGACAGGGGTATAGATATTTCAAATTATGTTTTTTCGGAGCTGATTTAAAATGAATGATAAGATTCGTGAAGAAGTACTTAACATCGCACTTTTATCAAGGCGTACCGAAAAGCAAATCATAGAAAAGCTCGTCAAAAAAGGGTACGATGAAGAGAAAGTGCGCGAGGCAACTGAATACTACCGTGACCTTGGCTACATTGACCACGCGGACTATGCACGCAGATTTGTGTCGGACTCTGTCAAATTAAAGGGCTACGGGCCGGAAAGAATAAAAAGGGAGCTCATAATGCGCGGAGTTGAAGCCGAAATCGCGGAAAACGCGCTTGACGGCATCGAGTATGATTTGCCAGCTTTGGTGCGGAAAAAGTTTAAAAGCTGTTCCGATGAAAAGGAAAGGCAAAAAATCATAAATTACTTTATAAGGCGCGGATTTTCTTATTACGAAACGGCAGACGCCGTGAAAGAAGTGTTTGAATGAATATAGGTTTTATATCACTTGGCTGTAACAAAAATCTCGTAGATACCGAGATTATGATAGGTCTCAGCAAGCAAAACGGATATAATATCGTAGATGACGAATCGCAGGCAGATGTTATTGTGGTCAATACCTGCGCGTTTATAGAGGACGCAAAGAGCGAAGCAATAGGCGAAATTTTGCGCGCTGCGCAGTATAAATCTGGCAGACTGAAAAAGCTTATCGTAACAGGCTGCCTTGCCCAGCGTTACAGCGAAGAAATCCTGACCGAGCTGCCCGAGGTTGACGCTGTCGTGGGGGTCGGCAGATTTGAGGATATTGTAAACATAATAAAAAGCGATGAAAAGCTTTTCACAGATAAGCGTGAAGCACTTTATCCCGAATACGCACCCAGAGTTTTGGCGACGCCGCCGTATACGGCGTATCTTAAAATTGCGGAGGGCTGCGACAACAGATGCACCTACTGCGCGATACCGATGATACGCGGACGGCTTCGCAGCAGGGAAGTAAGCGACATCGTGGCAGAAGCAAAAAGGCTTGCCGACGGTGGAGTGCGTGAAATAAATGTAGTCGCGCAGGACACAACGCGCTACGGTACGGATATTTACGGAGAGCCGCGGCTCAACCGCCTGTTGACAGAGCTTGAAAAGGTCGATAATTTAAAGTGGATACGGGTTTTTTATACATATCCCGAAATGATATCCGATGAGCTTTTGGAAATTATTAATAAATCAAAAAAAATTGCAAGCTATTTTGATATTCCTATCCAGCATATATCTGACCCGATTTTAAAAAAGATGAACAGAAAAAGCAACTCGGAGCAAATATATAAGCTTATCGAAAAAATAAAAACAAGCGTAGAAGACCCCGTCTTGAGAACATCTCTCATTGTGGGCTTTCCGGGGGAAACTTCTGCGGATTTTGAAGAGCTTTGCGATTTTGTGAGGTTTGCCGAATTTGACAGACTCGGTGTTTTCAGATATTCGAGGGAAGAAGGCACGCCGGCGTATAAACTGCCCGATCAGGTAAATGAAGATGTAAAGGCAATGCGCGAGGGAACTGTGATGCAGATCCAAAAAGAAATTTCCAAACGCAAGCTTGCTGAAAAGGTCGGCATCACTTTTGAAGTTTTAAAAGAAGGCAATACCGGAAGCAAATGCGTTGGTCGCACAATGGGTGACGCTCCCGAGATAGACGGAAGGGTTATCTTTAGCGCAGCGCGTAAAATAGAGAACGGTGAATTCGTAAATGTAAAAATTACCGGTTCAAAAAGCTATGACTTGATAGGAGAGATGAACGATGAACCTGCCAAATAAACTAACGGTATTCAGAGTTATACTGATACCTGTTTTTATGATTTTGTACCTTGTGCCGTCTGACACGGTAATTGCGACGGGCAGCTTTGAGATAACACTTAACTGCCTCCTTGCGGCAATCGTTTTTGTTATCGCTTCCGCCACTGATTTTCTTGACGGACATATTGCACGCAAAAATAATATTGTTACAAACTTCGGTAAATTTATGGATCCGCTTGCAGATAAACTGCTTGTCACCGCTGCGATTTGCTGTATGCTTGAAAAGGGCATTTGCGCGTCGTGGGTCGTCGTTATCATTTTGGCGCGTGAGTTTATTGTAACGGGAATGAGGCTTATCGCGGCTTCAGAAGGTATAGTTATCGCGGCGGGTAAGCTCGGCAAAATCAAAACTGTTATTCAGCTTATTACTATTATTGTAGCGCTCATTTTTGGCAAAAATATTGTCGTGGACATATTGTTTTATGTAAGCGCTTTTATCACCGCACTTTCAGGAGCGGTCTATATTGTAAACAACAAAAACCTGTTTAAAATGGGCGAATAAAAATTTGTGGAAATTTGTCGAAAAAATTCAAAAAAACCCCTTGACAAGGAGCAGATAGTGTGGTAATATAATATCTGTTGCGCCGAGGGTGCTATATTTTTTGTCAAAAGGCGAAAAAAGTTCTTGACAAAAAAAGGCAGCTGTGGTACAATAAAATTCCATCGAAAGATGGAGACGGACCTTGAAAATTAGATAGC
>JAFSYJ010000028.1 GCA_017450025.1 Clostridia bacterium
AAGGACTTTAAATTATGAGATTTCAGACGATTTTTGCCGCAGAGGGCGATGATGGGCTGTCGCCCCTCAAGACCGATAAGGTAAAAAGCGGCGAAATATCGACATTTAAAGCGTGTTCAAATTAGAGCCATCAGGCTAACCAAACGGCAATTATAAATTTGAAAAGAGGATACATTTTGTTATATAATTTTCATACACACACTTACAGGTGTAGCCATGCAACAGGTACGGAGCGCGAATACATAGAGCGGTCAATAGAGGGCGGCATAAAGTATATGGGGTTTTCCGACCACGCGCCGTTTCGCTTTCCTGACGGGCACGAGTCTTATTACAGAGTGCCGATGGATATGGCTGAGGAATATGTTGCTGCTATCGGTAAGCTGCGCGACGAATACAAAGACAAAATTGAGATACATACAGGTTTTGAAATGGAATACTATCCTAAATATTTTGACGAAATGCTCGAAATAGCGAAAAACTGCGGAGCAGAGTATTTAATAATGGGGCAGCATTTTATATATAATGAATACCCTAACGGAAAATCGGCATTTTACGATACTGACAGCACGGATGATTTAAATGAGTTTGTGTTTTGTGTTTCAAGCGCAATAAAAAGCGGATGTTTTACATATATTGCCCACCCCGACAATATAAAATATACGGGAAGCAAAGAAATTTACGCACGCGAGATGAGAAAAATATGCGTTTTATCGAGAGAGTATAATGTTCCGCTTGAATTAAATCTGCTTGGAATACGCTCGGGTAGGAATTATCCGAATACAGATTTTTGGAAGATGGCGGCAGAAGAAAAATCGCCTGTTGTTTTCGGAATGGACGCGCACGACGCTTACAACGCATACGACGCAGATTCCGTAGTCAAGGCTGAAAAACTCGTTGAGCAACTCGGACTTAACTATATAGGTATGCCGAAGCTTATTGATATTCAAAGGCTGTAATTTACTTTTGATTTATATATTCTGTCGGCGTCATACCTATATACGATTTATACACATTATTAAATGTGCGTATGCATTGAAATCCGCTTTCAAGCGCGGCTTCGGTAATATTATATCCCTCATTTATCAGCTCGTTTACATTCTTTACACGCAGCGAATTTATATAATCACTGAGTCCCATTCCAGAGTACCTTTTGAAAATTGCAGCCAGCCTTTTACGAGGAATATACAGATTTGCAGAAATTATATTGACATTTATATCTTCTTTAAAGTTACTGTTTACATATTCTGCGATTTTGTAAAATTCCGCCCTGTCCTTTTTGGGGGCGCAGGAATTTTGTTCTTCCGCAAAATTACGCATCAAAAGAAGATACAGAGACAACAAAAGAGACATGAAAAACGGGTTTTCGTCGGCGTACTGCGCCGCTCTTTCCTGATCCAGTATCTCAAACAGGCTATCAAGGCGGGGCTTGAGATCAGGTATCTTTTTTATTTCTTCTGACGGAATATGAGCCTTTAAAGGCTTTATTTTTATGTTTGAATTCAAAATAATTCTATACGGAAATTGTATTATGCGTATATATGAGTCGTTTTCACATGTTAAAAATCGGTGTACTATGCGCTCATTTATGGTGATCAAATCGCCCTCGTCAGCTTCTATTACCTTTCCGTCAACCAAAAAGCGGCTCGAATTTTTGACAACACAGCAAATTTCGTACTTTTCGTGCCAATGAAATGCGCTTAGACGCGCACCGCTTTTTTCTATTATACGCGATGATAGTTCGTTTACTACTTTTTCCTTTACTATTCGCATAATATCGCACTCCTCACAAGTCAAGTATAGCAGTATTGTATAAATCAGTCAAGATTGTAATGGCAGATTTTTGACACATTTTTTCTATATTTTAATACAAAATTGCTTGAGTGCTTATATCCGTTATGATATTCTACAAATTGTAGAATATGAATTTTGAGGAGGCTAAAGGTTATGGACAAAAACTATCAGGTGGTTTTTACCGCGCAAAATAAAGTTGAGTTATCAGAAGTTCCGATGCCGGAGCCGAGTGATGAAGAAGTTCTTGTAAAAACGATAGTTACACAAATCAGCACAGGGACAGAGCTGACAAGGCTTATGGGAAATGTTGACGCAGATTCGTCTTGGACAAATGAAATGAAATATCCTACATATCCGGGTTATTCAAATGTTGGTAAAGTTGTTGGTGTTGGAAAAAATGTCGATCCTTCTATGATTGGCAAAATAGTATATAGTGGATGCCCACACGCAAAATACGGAAAAAGAATGGCGTCAGATTTAGTTCCGGGATGGAGTTATGTAACTCCTGTTCCTGATGGAGTGGATTATGATGAAGCTGTTTTTGCTGCGGTTGCCGGAATTACTTTGGGCAGCGCAAGAGTTTCGCAGATAAAGCTTGGAGAGACGGCGGTTGTTTTTGGAGCCGGGCTTATCGGTCAGTTCGTTGCCCGTTTTGCAAAGCTTGCAGGTGCACTTAATGTTATTGTAGCCGATGTTTCTGATTTCAGGCTGAGCTTGCTGCCTGATGACTGCTGCTTTATTTCTGTTAACTCGTCAAAAACCGATGTTGCCGAATTTATAAAAGAACACAATAACGGCAATTTGGCGGATGTTGTTTTTGAAACAACAGGCTATCATCCGCTTATACAAAGCGAAATAGAGTGCCTTGTCAAAAACGGCAGAATAATTATAACAAGCAGCCCGAAGGGAAGGTCAACCGTGGACTTTGATTACTGCAACAGAAAAGGAATAACAATTATCGGGGCACACAACAGTGCTGTACATCCCAAGATAGCAACAACTCTTAACCCATGGACTGCTCACAGAGATAAAGAATATTATTTGCAGCTGCTCCAAAGGAAACAGTTGTCAGTAAAAAATATGATAACTCATAAGGCAAACTACAAAGATGCTGCTAAAATGTACGAAATGCTTATGGAAGACAGAACAAAAGCTTTAGCGGTTAATCTGTATTGGGAGGACTAAAAAATGTTTAAAACAGGAGTAATAGGCGCAGGAACAATATCGGTAAAGCATATCGAGTCGTATTCGGCAAATCCCTTCTGCGAGCTTAATGCAATAGCCGATATAAATATCGAGCAGGCTCAAAAAAGAGCAAAAGCATATAACATACCGAATGTATATTCCGATTATCACGACATTTTAAACGATGATACCATAGATGCCGTAAGCATTGTAACACCGACATTTACACATAAGCAGATCGTGCTTGAAGCCTTGGCAAAGGGTAAGCATGTTTTGGGCGAAAAGCCTCCGGCTCTTAACGCAAAAGATGCCGCCGAGTGCAGAGACGCCGCAAAAAAATACGGCAAATGCCTTATGTACGGATTGGTACGCCACTTTAACAGCTATATGAAGTATACAAAGGAATATATCGATGCCGGTAAAATGGGCAAAATAATAAGCGGCGAGGCGTTTCGCTTAAGCGGTTGTTCAGGTATTGGCGGTTGGTTTATCGACAAGAGTAAGTCGGGCGGCGGACCTTTGATGGATTCGGCTATTCACCAGCTTGACAGCTTACTTTATCTTATGGGATATCCAAAGCCAAAAGCTGTACTTGGCTTTACAACTGATATGAACAACGATTTGCCTCAAAAAATGAACGGCGCTAAAACACCGTGGAGTTGGGTCTCCGCCGACAAAAACAAATACGAAAGAACTGTTGAAAGCGTAGCGTCGGGGTATATTCTTTTTGAAAACGGGTCGTACATCTTTATCAAAACAAGTGCTATTTTAAATACTGTATCGACAGGGACATATATTGAATTATGCGGCGAAAAGGCAGGGGTAAAAATGGAAAGCTGGTCTCCCGGAAAGGAAATTCAGCTTCTTGAATGTACTGATGACTATTATTTGAGAGAAGTTAAACCGCTGATTGACAAGAACGACGCTTTTCAGGAAGAAATTAATCACTTTATCGATTGCTGTGTAAACGGTACGGAGTGCATCTGTAATGCCGACGACGGTGTTAAGCTTATGGAAGTTATCGATGCGATTTATAAATCGGGCGAAACCGGAGAACCTGTGCTGTTTTAAGTGATAATCTAAAAACAAAGCCGCGCTTTGAATGGAGCGTGGCTTTGTTTTTGCAAAAATTTACAAAATTGTTGACAAAATAATTATCATTTGTTATAATACTATCGAATTCAGATGAGATATGCAGGAAATGCGTAAGCAACCGAAGGAGTAACACTCTCAGGTTTCCGCAAGGAAGAAGACTGTGTATTGATGATGATCCGGAGAAGCCCGCCCTTGCGTGCGGGTGCCGAAGGTGCAAGACCGTCTTAAAGGCGGTTAATCTCTCAGGCAAAAGGACGGATACAAAGTGCAGTGGCGTTATATTTGTATTTTTCTTTTGTTTGAGAATCCTTTTTGGGTTCTCTTTTATTATTTTTACGGAGGTCTTTTTATGTTATTTTTAGACAAACTTACTGAAGTTAATGATTCAATCAACGGTTTTGTCTGGACAAAAACGGGCGTATGGTTACTTATTGCCGCAGGCATTATTATGACCTGCTGTACAAAGTTCTTTCAGGTGTCGCACCTGAGGCATTGGTGGAAGCATACAATAGGGAGTATTTTTCACAAGAAAAATATTTTAAACACCGACCAAAAGTCGATTTCACCCTTTCAGGCGTTATGTACCGCGCTTGCTGCAACAATAGGAACAGGTAATATCGCAGGTGTGGCGGCGGCTATACATATCGGCGGCGCAGGTGCGGTGTTCTGGATGTGGGTTGCCGCGTTCTTTGGAATGATGACAAATTATTCCGAAAACATACTCGGTATTTACTACCGCCGCAAAAATCCCGACGGCGAATGGTCAGGCGGCGCAATGTATTACATAAAGGAAGGACTCGGAAAGTTTAAAGGCTGCAAGGGGATTGCATCTGTTCTCGCCGTTTTATTTTCTGTCTTTGCCATACTCGCATCCTTTGGTATAGGAAGTATGGGACAGGTCAACAAGATAGTTGCAAACATCTCATCGGCATTTGATATAAAGGCACTTTCAAGCATTACCGTTATGGGCTCGGGTGACAGTGCCGTATCACTTTACAGCGTTATATTAGGCGTTGTTATCATGATTCTTGCCGCGCTTATTATACTCGGCGGATTAAAGCGCATCGCAAGCTTTGCAGAAAAAGTTGTGCCTTTTATGGTTGTGGCTTTTGTAGCCGGCTCTTTGGTGATTATAGGATTTAACTATTTTAACATAGGCGCGGCGTTTAAAGCAATTTTCGTGAACGCTTTTAAGCCCATTGCCGCACTCGGCGGCGGAGTTGGCTATGTTATCAGCAAAGTTGTAACGCAAGGGTTTAAAAGAGGAGTCTTCTCAAACGAAGCCGGTCTCGGCTCATCTGTTATGGTACATTCAAATTCAAATGTTGTTGAACCTGTTCAGCAGGGAATGTGGGGCATTTTTGAGGTGTTTGCCGACACGATAGTAGTCTGCACAATGACAGCTCTTGTTGTGCTCACATCGGGAGTTTACAATCTTTCTACGGGCGAAATTACGGCGGCTTCTGACGCAATACTTGTCGGAGCGGCATTTGACAGCGTTTTTGCGTGGGGCAATATTGGCTCAAAATTTATCGCAATTGCTATGTTTTTATTCGCTTTTACGACTGTACTCGGCTGGTCGCACTACGGAACAAAAGCGTGGGAATACCTGTTTGGAACAAAAAGCACGGTTATATTTAAAATATTGCATATAATCACTATATTCTTTGGCGCAATTCTTACATCTTCTCTCGCGTGGGATATTTCGGACACATTTAACGGGCTTATGATGATGCCTAACCTAATTGGCGTTGTGTCTCTGTCGGGGCTTGTTATAAAGCTTACAAAAAATTATGTTGACAGAAATATCAAGCATAAGGACATCGAACCGATGCTTTCCGCATACCCCGAAATCCAAAAAAAACAGGCAGAAAAGCTTAAATCACAAAATTAGCGTAAAATATTACAGCTCAATCAAACGGGCAATGCACAAATTGTTCGAAACAGGTGAGATAGAAACCTAAAAAAACGGGCGGTTCGTGAACCGCCCCTACTATTTTGCAGCCTTTTGTCGAGTGTTGTAGGGGCAAATCACGATTTGCCCGTTTTGTGTGGCACTTACCAACGGAGAAGCTTGTAGGGACAATTCACGAATTGTCCGAAAATAGGCAAGACGGAAACCAAAAAGCAATAAAAAAACAGGATTTTCTTGACAATTTTGCACATATTTGATATGATATTAACAAATAAAAGAAAAGGAGTAATTTTTTATGAAAACCGTAAAAAACCTTACAAATTCTGTTATTTGGCTGTCTATCCTTGCTATTTTGCTTGGCATAGTGCTCGTCGCTTATCCCGGTTTATCACTTGTAGCACTCGGGCTTACAGTTGCGGCGTATCTTATCATTCACGGCATAACACTCATAATTATTGACATTAAGGCATGGCGTTTATACATACCGTTTAACGGCTTACTGCAAGGTATTCTTTGCATAATCCTCGGTATTTTGCTTGCAAAATATCCGGCGAATATAGCTGTTTACATCGGCGTTGCTTTGGGCCTGTGGATCATCATTTCCGGCTTTGAGGGCATTAAGCTTTCGGCAGCACTCCGCGGAACAGGCGCACCTTGGGTACTTATGCTTATTATGTATATTATCGATATTATCATCGGCTGCCTCGCTATTTTCTCACCGGTTCTTTCTTCGCTGTCGCTTACAATAGGCATCGGCTGTGTCTTGATTGCACATGCAATCATCAGCATTATCGATATGATTGTTGTTAAGAAAAACGCAAAAGATTTCGAAAACCTCATCGTAGAAAAATTAAATCTAAAGTAACAGTAAATAAGCTTGGCAGACGGAAAAGACTCTGCAAAAAAAAGTATTTGATTGGTAAAAGAACCCTGTTTAATAAACGGGGTTCTTTTTTGATACGGTATAAGAGCTACACAAATTACCCATAGCCGCAGCCCTCTCAGGGTTCGAATCCCTTTCATTAAACAAATAACCACGGCAAAAGCCGTGGCTATTTGTTTGGCGGAGAAGGAGGGACAAAGCCGCTACGCGTCTTTACTGCTCGGTGACCGCAAGCTATGCTTGCAGTACCCACCTCGCACCTGCGTCGCTAAAAACGGTTATCAACCGTTTTTTTACGCTCGCAGCCCTCTCAGGGTTCGAATCCCTCGCATTACACATAAATTTAAAGGATATCCCTGTGGGATATCCTTTAAATTGGCGGAGAAGGAGGGATTCGAACCCTCGAAACGCTATTAACGTTTACACGATTTCCAATCGTGCGCCCTCGACCAGCTAGGCGACTTCTCCAAATGTTCAACACACTTTGATATTATAATATATTATGCACTGTATGTCAAGTATTTTTTGATTAAAGTTTATAAAAACAATTTAATATCTGACTACTTTGCGAGGAGCGTTTTCTGCATCTTGAATTTTATCTTTTTTAAAGTATTCTGATGTTTCTTTTGCGGCAAAGCCCGAAAGTGCAAGAAGTCCCACAAGATTCGGCAGAGCCATCAATGCGCTGCAAATATCGGCGATTTTCCACACAAACGAAACTGTCAGATACGGACCTATAAAGACTATCAGTATATATGCCCATTTATAAATTTTAAGAGCCGTAGGTTTTTCACCGATAAGATACTGCAAGCATCTTTCGGAATAGTAATTCCAGCCGAGAATTGATGTAAAGGCAAAGAATGAGAGGCTTATCATAAGTAATAAAGCAGAGATAGCTGGGATAAACGGAAGTCCTATTCTGAAAGCCTGCGCCGTTATTTCGACGCCTTCAAGTCCTTTGTTCCAAGTTCCCGTCATAACTATTGCAAGACCTGTCAGAGCACATATAATCATTGTATCGTATGTGCCTGTCATTGCAACAAGCCCTTGCCTTACATGGTCTTTTGATTTGGCTGAGGCAATCGCTATCGGGGCAGAGCCGAGACCTGACTCGTTTGAAAAAATTCCTCGGGCAATACCCTTTTGGACAGCTATCATTACTGAGCCGACAGCGCCGCCTGTAACTGCCTTAGGGTCAAATGCCGCTTTTACAATCATCATAACAGCGGAGGGTAGTTCTACTATCCTCGAACAAATAATAACGGTACAGGCGGTGAGATATATACCTGCCATAAACGGCACTACAAATTCCGAAAATTTTGCGATGCGCTTTACGCCGCCGATAAGAACAACTGCCGCAGAAACTGTCACAAGCGCACCCGAAATAACAACGGCACAAGAATACGGCCGACCTGCGAGACTAAATGCTATGTGAGCCTTGTCAGGGTCAAAAAAATCACCTGCCGCAGTTGTTATTCCACTTATTTGCGTTATTGTTCCGATGCCGAAAAGTCCTGCTGTGACACCAAATACTGCAAATAGAACCGCAAGCCATTTCCATTTTTTGCCCATTCCGTTTTCTATGTAAAAGAAAGGACCACCCTGCGCGCCGCTTTTTGAAAAAACTCTATACTTTACCGCAAGCATACCCTCGGTGTATTTTGTTGCCAGTCCAAAAAACGACGCTACCGTCATCCAAAACAGCGCGCCGGGGCCTCCTTGACTGACGGCTGTTGCAACGCCCACTATATTTCCTGTTCCGATAGTCGCCGAAAGAGCCGTACACAGCGCACCGAAGCTTGATACATCGCCTTGTCCGCCGTCTTCGTTTTTTACCATATATTTAAGCGCTTTAGGCAAGCGGAAAATTTGAATCCACTTTAGCTTAATGGTAAGCAATATCCCTACCGCCAAAACAAGCGCAACAAGAACATAGCCCGATAAAATATTTGCAAATCCTTCAAGAAATGTGTTAATATGTTCCATAAAATCACCTAAAAAAACACTGCTGAATTCAGCAGTGCAATAAGCGCGGTTACCTTGGGCAGATTATTACATTCCAAGCTTTTATCAAAGAATCTACCGACCAAGCTGCATTTGCAGGCGAGGTTGATGGCAGGCAAATGGCGTTGCGGTTTACGGAGCTTTGCGTGTATTTTTCGTAAAACTTATGCGCTGTTTTGCCGTTTGTGAAGATTTGACGTATATTTGACTGTGACAGAATAGGAGAGAGGTCATTTGCCGTGACATTTGTGATTGAAGAGTCCGAACTGCCTTTGATTTCGCAGCTTGCTATAACATCCCACAGTGCAATGTGATTGTTTGCCAAAAATTCGCGTTTTTCTGCCAAAGTATGCGGTTCTGCGCACCCGAATACACCTGAAGTAACGCGCCAAAAACGGTTTTGCGGGTGACCGTAAAAGAATTTTTGCTCGCGCGATTTGACCGACGGAAAGCTCCCTAAAATAAGGACTGTGGAATCCTTATAGTAAAACGGCGGAAACGGGTGTGTGATAAATTGCTTCATTTAATCGCCTCTTACAAAGCGGTAGCCTGATTACAACTGCCGATAGTTTATTATATTCTATGCGGCGGCTATGTATGTCCGATTTTACCGCTTTTTGTTATGGCTTTATTCTAACACAATGTACGGCAAATTGCAATATGGGTATTATGTTCAAAAAATGTTTAAATTTAGACCTTGAAAACAAATTTGAAATATAGTATAATCTAATCATCAACCCGAAAGGAGACCAGCATGGCAAGAGCAAGAAAAAGAGAAATAATGCCGATGATTCCGATACGCGGCTTGGTTATATATCCGACGATGGTGCTGCACTTTGATGTGGTACGCGATGTGTCTATAAAAGCTCTGGAGGCTACTATGGCAGGCAACCAGCTTGTGTTTGTTGCGGCTCAACGCGACCTTTCCATAGAAAATCCGACCGCTGACGATGTTTACACGGTCGGGACTGTAATCAAGGTCAAACAGCTTCTTAAACTGCCTCACAATTCTGTCCGCGTGCTTGTAGAAGGGCTTTACCGTGCAGAAATTATTGATGTCTTTAGGGAACAGCCTTATTTTGAATGTGAAACGCTTGAACGCTTTTCAACCCACAAAAACATTGACGAGCTTGAAGAACAGGCCATAAAGCGTATGATTTCCGAAATGTGGAGCGAGTGCAGCTCGATGAGCCCGCATCTTAATTCCGACTTGATAACAACAATTGAGGCTGTTGAAGATCTGGGGCAGTACGCAGACAGCGTTGCGTCGGGATTTTTACGGAAAATCGAGGATAAGCAATCAATACTTGAGGAGTTTAATGTTTCAAAGCGGTTGACGCTTCTTATTACGATGATGAGGCGTGAGCTTGAAATTATAAAGACGGAAAGTGAGATATTTAACAAGGTAAGAGAGCAGATAGACAAAAATCAGCGTGATTACTTTTTGCGAGAGCAAATAAAGGTAATAAGCAAAGAGCTTGGCGACGACGCCGATGAGATCGCAGAGTATGAAGAAAAAATACACGCAAAAAAGTTCCCTGACGAGGTCAGAGAAAAAGCCGAAAAGGAACTTAACCGTCTTGAAAAAACAGGCAGCCAGACGCCCGAAGCAGGCGTTATCAGAAATTATCTTGACACGCTTTTGGACTTGCCGTACGGTGTTTATACAAAAGAAAGCAATTCGATAAAAAAAGCCGAAAGGATATTAAACCACGACCACTACGGCTTGGAAAAGGTCAAGAAGAGAATTTTGGAATACTTGAGCGTTAAGATTTTGGCTGGCTCATTATCAGGACAGATAATTTGTCTTGTTGGACCTCCGGGTGTTGGAAAAACATCAATTGCCAAAAGTATTGCAGAAGCGCTCGGTAGAAATTATGTGAGGATTTCTCTCGGCGGTGTGCGCGACGAAGCGGATATAAGAGGTCACAGGAAAACCTATATAGGCTCTATGCCCGGCAGAATAATTGCATCTATTATCAAGGCAGGCTCTGCCAATCCCTTGATGCTTCTTGACGAGGTGGATAAGCTTGGCTCTGACTACAAGGGCGACCCTTCGTCAGCGTTATTGGAAGCACTCGACTCGGCGCAAAACAACTCATTTCGCGACCATTATGTTGAAGTGCCGTTTGATTTATCCGATGTGCTTTTTATTACAACGGCGAACAATGCAGACACTATTCCTGCACCGCTTTTGGACAGAATGGAGATTATTGAGATATCGGGCTATACATCAGAAGAAAAAGAAAAAATCGCTATGCGGCATCTTATACCGAAATGCCTTGAAACAAACGGCATTACGCCTGACAGACTGAAAATAGGAAAGAGTGCTATAAGCGATATTATAACATACTACACGCGTGAAGCAGGCGTGAGAAACTTGGAGCGCGAAATAAGCACTCTATGCCGCCGCGCCGCAATGAGGCTTGTAAACGGCGAAGATGGGATTACGGTTTCCTCGCGCAACCTGACGGAGTTCCTCGGAAGGCACAGGTTTAAATTTGACAAAATCCAAAGAGTTGCAGAGGCAGGGGTTGTGCGCGGCCTTGCATGGACAAGAGTTGGCGGCGACACGCTGAATATAGAAGTATGCGCGCTTGATGGAACAGGCAAAATAGAACTAACGGGAAATCTCGGCCAGGTGATGAAGGAGAGCGCGTTTGCCGCGGTAGCTTTTATACGCTCGCGCGCGACAGCTCTCGGCATAGATAACGACTTTTACAAGAACAAGGATATACATTTGCATGTGCCTGAAGGAGCAGTACCGAAAGACGGGCCCTCGGCAGGTATCACAATATGTACGGCGATAGTTTCTGCATTGACTGGCAGATGCGCCGACCCCGAACTTGCTATGACGGGCGAAGTCACGATTACAGGCCGTGTGCTTGCAATAGGCGGCGTTCTTGAAAAGGTACTTGCCGCATACCGTTGCGGTGTGACAAAAATAATTTTGCCCAAAGAAAACGAGCCTGATTTAGAGGACATTCCGAAGGAGATACGCTCAAAACTCACATTTTTGCTTGCGGACAATATGGATTATGTGCTTTCTCACGCACTCTTGCCTGCAGAGAATAAGCCCGTTGATGTGGCAATACCCGTTGACAAACACAGAGGGACAGCGTTGTATCAGTAAAAATTAAGGGACTGTAAAACACAGTCCCTTTTTTATTGAGTGAGCTTTTACTTGCTAACGATCTCAAGTGTTTCTCTTGCTATTGCGAGTTCCTCGTTTGTCGGGAGGAGCATTACCTTAACCTTGGAATCAGGAGCGGAAATAACTGCGTTTTTACCGCGGACATTATTTGCGTCGTCGTCAATCTTAACTCCGAGATAGCCGAGGTATTCTTCGCAGATAAGCTTTCTGGCTTCTTTATCGTTTTCGCCTACGCCTGCGGTGAATGCGATTGCGTCAACGCCGTTCATTGCTGCTGCGTATGCGCCGATGTATTTTGCAACTCTGTATCTGAAAGCTTCCAAAGCGTTTTTAGCCTTTTCGTTGCCTTCGTCTGCTGCCTTGCCGACATCGCGGAAGTCAGACGAAATACCGCCGCTCATACCCAAAATACCTGATTTTTTATTGAGTATTGTGAGCATTTCGTTTACATCGATGTTTTCATGATTGCATATAAACTGGAGAACTGCGGGGTCAATATCGCCCGAGCGTGTACCCATAATAAGACCCTCAAGAGGAGTAAGACCCATTGATGTATCAACGCACTTGCCGCCGATAGATGCAGAAATCGATGCACCGTTTCCGAGGTGACATACGATAACTTTAGCTGTCTTCGGGTCAAGTCCGCCGAACTTTATAGCTTCACCCGATACGAACTTATGGCTTGTACCGTGGAAGCCGTAGCGGCGAACCTTGTACTTTTCATAGTATTCAGATGGGATAGCATAGAGATATGCCTTTTCCTTCATTGACATACCGAAGGCTGTGTCAAATACTGCAATATTAGGCTTACCGGGCATTGCGGCTTCGCAAGCTTCTATACCTATAAGGTTTGCCGGATTGTGCAATGGACCGAGGTCAAAGCACTCGCGGATAACCTTTTTAACATCGTCATTTACCTGAATGGAATCGGTGTAGATGTTTCCGCCGTGGAGAACTCTGTGACCTACTGCCGTGATATCGTCTGTGTTTTCTATAACGCCGTGGTCTTTATCTGTCAATGCTTCCAAAACAAGCTTGATAGCGTCCTTGTGTGACGGCATCGGCGTTTCTTTTTCAAACTTTTCTCCGCCAGATGGGGTATGCGTCAGCTTTGAGCCTTCAATACCGATTCTTTCGCAGAGACCTTTTGCGAGAACGCTCTCGTTTTCCATATCTATAAGCTGATACTTTAAAGAAGAGCTACCGCAGTTTACAACAAATATTTTCATTTTTCTACTCCTTATTTATTCATTTGTGCCTGAACAGCCGTTATAGCAACAACGCCTGCTATATCGTCCGCATTACAACCGCGTGAAAGGTCGTTTACAGGTGCTGCGATACCCTGCGTTATAGGGCCGTATGCTTCAGCCTTTGCAAGGCGCTGAACAAGCTTATAACCGATATTGCCTGCATCAAGGTTCGGGAATACAAGAACATTTGCTTTGCCTGCGATTGCGGAATCGGGAGCTTTTGCTTTACCGATTTCGGGAACGATTGCAGCGTCAAGCTGTAATTCGCCGTCAAGCTTAAGGTTTGGAGCTTTTTCTTTTGCAAGGCGTGTAGCCTCAACAACCTTATCTACAAGTGCGTGCTTTGCGCTGCCGTAGCTGGAGTGAGAAAGCATTGCAACCTTTGCCTCTGCTCCGAAAAGGCTTTCAAATGACTTTGCAGAAGAAATAGCGATTTCGGAAAGCTCTTCTGCCGACGGATCCTGATTAAGTCCACAGTCAGCAAATACAAATGCACCGTTTTCACCGAATTCGCAGTCGGGAACTATCATTGCAAAGAAAGCGGAAACAAGTTTTGTGCCGGGTGCTGTTTTAACTACCTGAAGAGCCGCGCGAAGAACATTTGCAGTTGAGTTGATTGCGCCTGCAACCATACCGTCGGCAAGACCCTTTTTGATCATCATAACGCCGTAGTAAAGCACATTTTCGATTGTTTGTGAAGCCTGCTCGGGAGTCATACCCTTTGCTTTGCGAAGCTCGTAGAGAGCGTCGGCAAATTCTGCCTTATTTTCTGCCGTTTTGGGGTTGATTATCTTTGCCGCAGAAATGTCAAGACCGTTGTCCTGCGCCATTTTCTTAATTGCGCTCTCGTCACCGAGAATGACAAGGTTTGCCGTTCCTGCTTTTAGCACCTTATCGGCTGCTGTGATAGTACGCAGGTCGCTGCCTTCTGCCAAAACGATTGTTTTTTTGTCGGCTTTTGCCTTTTCAATGATTGTGTCTAAAAATTTGCTCACTTTTATATCATCTCCATAATAAAATTTTCCAAACATTATAATTATACATCATTTTTTTTGATTTGACAATACAATTTTATGAAAAATTTGCTAAAATGAAATTTCTTCTTTATACAGTGATTGTATTCGTTTTTTCAAACTTGGAAAGACTGTAAGTT
This sequence comes from Clostridia bacterium, assembly GCA_017450025.1. Classification (GTDB taxonomy): domain Bacteria; phylum Bacillota; class Clostridia; order UMGS1883; family UMGS1540; genus RGIG3586. Next base: position 14,431 of record JAFSYJ010000028.1, read on the forward strand.
CGCCGTCTTTTGCGAGAATTTCCTTCGACGCTTCGATTGCGTCTTTAAGAACGGGCATATCCTCAAATATATTGGCGATTTTTAGTTCGGGAAGTCCGTGCTGGCGTGTTCCGAAAAAGTCGCCCGGTCCGCGGAGCTTTAGGTCTTTTTCGGAAATTTTGAACCCGTCGGTCGTCTCGGACATTGTTTTCAGTCTTTCCTTTGTGACATCGCTACGGTTATCCGAAATCAAAATGCAGTATGCTTTTCCCGTACCTCTGCCGACGCGCCCTCTGAGCTGATGAAGCTGTGAAAGACCAAAGCGTTCCGCGTTTTCGATAACCATTATATTGGCAGAAGGCACATTTACGCCGACTTCTATTATAGTTGTTGATACAAGAACATGGATTTCGCCCGAAACAAACCGCCGCATTATTTCGTCTTTTTCGGAGGGCTTCATTTTGCCGTGAATAAACTCTACATTGAAGCCTGAAAAATATTTTTTTGCAATTTCGCCTCTGTGCTTTTGAACGCTGTGCAGTTCCGAGGCTTCGCTATCTTCAACCATCGGGCATATAACATACGCCTGCATACCTTGCTCCAGATTTTTTCTGACAAATCCGTAGGCTCTGTCGCGCTTGTCGGAGCCAATTGCAAAGGTATCTGTTTTTTGTCTGCCCGGAGGCAGTTCGTCGATTATGGAAATATCCAGATCACCGTACAGAATAAGTGAAAGTGTACGCGGAATCGGAGTTGCGCTCATAACAAGTGTGTGCGGCTTGCCGCCTTTAAGAGAAAGGGCAGACCTCTGACGCACGCCGAAGCGGTGCTGCTCGTCTGTTATTACAAGCTTAAGATTATTGTATTCAACGCCTTCCTGAATAAGTGCGTGTGTGCCGACGATTATTTTGCCTTCGCCCGATTTGATTTTTTCAAGGGCTTCGCGCTTTTCGGAGGCTTTAAGACTGCCCGAAAGGAAGATGATGTATATATCGGGGAAAAGCGCTGAAAGAGTTTCAAAATGCTGTGACGCGAGTATTTCGGTAGGTGCCATCATAACGGACTGAAAGCCGTTTTTGACAGCCTGATACAGAGCATAAGCCGCCACAACTGTTTTTCCGCACCCGACATCGCCCTGAACAAGGCGCTGCATGGGCGTATTTTTTGCGAGGTCATTTTTGATTTCACGCATAACGCGTTCCTGCGCGCCCGTCGGCTTATAGTTAAGGCGGTGCAAAAAGCCTTCGTCATCGAACACTTTAAACGCATCTGTTTTATCGGTCTTTTTTTCGCTTCGCATAAGACCAAGTCCAAGCCCCAGCTCCAAAAACTCCTCAAAAACAAACCTCTTGCGCGCAATTTCAAACGCTTTTTTATCTTCGGGAAAATGTATATTTTGCATCGAAAATTCAATTTCTGCGATATTATATTTTTTTCTTGTAAATTCGGGGATAGTCTCGGGAATATGACCGCGCGCTATTTCCAAACATTCCTTTACGGTTTGCCGCAAGGCATTTTGTGTAAGCGATGACCCAAGGTGATAAACGGGCACGATTTCAAGGCCATCGTTTCCGCGGCTTACGGCTGGGGTGAGGATTTCCTTTTTGCGATATTTTGCCTGAATTTTGCCGTAAAGGTTATAGCGCTCTCCCGTGCGTATCATATTTTTTATGTAGGGATTATTAAACCATACGGCGTCTATAACTCCCGATTCATCTGCAAAGCTTTGACGGGTTATGCTGAAATTTTTGCGCGGGCGTGATACTTGAGGCGCACCTGTTGCGACGGCTGAAACTGATACAGTGTCACCGTCGCACGCTTCAAATATTGAAGTGAGCCTTGTTCTGTCCTCAAACCTGCGCGGAAAGAAATAGAGCATATCGGATACAGTTTCAATACCGAGAGCTTTGAGCTGTCTTGCACGGACTTCTCCGATGCCGCGTACTTCCTTAATACTTCTATCCATTTTTATCACCAAAATCAGCTTATCATTTTTTTGCGTTTTAGTCAATATTTTATTTACAGTATTACAAAAAGCCGCCGAACCGCATAATTATAGTTTGCGGTCAGGCGGTCTTATGAAAGAGGAGATTATTTATTTTTCTATTTAGTTTCTATCATATTATAGAGCTTTTCAATTGCGTCGGATACGCCGCCGACTTCATCAATAAGTCCGTATCGTACGGCGTCCTCGCCCAAAAGGACAGTTCCGACATCGTTTGCAAGCTCACCTGTATTCATGATAAGAGAACGGAAGTCACCGCGCGTAATATGCGAATTTTTTATCACAAATTGCACTACGCGCTCTTGCATTCTCTCAAGGTACTCGAATGTCTGAGGAACACCGATAACTGTCCCGCTATAACGGATAGGATGCAGCGTCATTGTAGCGGTCGGCGATATAAACGAGTATTTTGACGCGACCGCGAGCGGAACGCCTATACTGTGCCCTCCGCCGAGAACAAGCGATACTGTCGGCTTTTTCATACCGGAAATCATCTCGGCTATCGCAAGACCGGCTTCGACATCACCGCCCATTGTATTCAGGATAATGAGCAGAGCGTCGATTTCTTCACTTTCGTCTATTGACACAAGCTGGGGGATTATATGCTCGTATTTTGTTGTTTTATTCTGCGGCGGCAAAAGGAGATGACCTTCGATTTGCCCGATAACAGTGAGACAATATATCCTGCCGCGCTTTGTAGTTATTTCCGCGGCGGAGCTTTCGCGTATTTTTTCCATTGCAAGGCGTTCGGAATCGACCTTGACTTCTTGAGGTTCTTCGGTATTTGATGTATAATAAAAACTTCCCATAGCAAAAATCCTTTCTTAAAATATTTTCAGTATTTTTTCAAAAATTATCCCTTAAAATAATTAACAAACATTTAAGTTTAAAAATTTTTCAAAAAACTCTTCCATTTTTACAAAATTGTGGTACAATATACGCGGGAGGACTGAATTATGAATATAATTATTGTAGGCTGCGGCAAGGTCGGGTGCAAGCTCGCCGAAATGCTCAGCCATGAAGAAGATATAAATATAACTGCTATTGATGTTCAAAACAGCGTTGTAAACGATGTCGTTGCAAATTTTGATGTTATGGGAGTTGTAGGTAGCGGAGCAAGTATTGATACGCTTAATGAGGCAGGCGTTAAAGAAGCCGATGTGCTTATTGCTGTTACCGACTCCGACGAGCTGAACCTTATGACTTGTCTTATCGCAAAAAAAACCGGCGGCTGCCAGACAATAGCGCGTGTACGCAAGCCCGAATACGGCAAAGAAATACAGCTTTTTAAAGAGGATCTCGGTCTTGCAATGATAATAAACCCTGAACTTGCGGCTGCAAGTGAAATGGCGCGTGCTTTGCGTTTTCCGTCGGCAATACAGATAGACACATTTGCAAAGGGCAGAGTGGAAATTCTTAAATTCCGTGTTCCGCAGGGGAGTGTTTTAGACAATCTTAAGATTTCGGAGCTTTCGAACAAGCTTAACTGTGATGTACTTATTTGCGGCATTGAACGCGGCGAAGTAGCGCATATCCCCGACGGTAATTTTGTAATACAGAGCGGTGATTTGGTAAGCATTGTTGCGGCTATTAACAAAGGCTCGCAATTCTTTAAGGAAATCGGCGTTAAAACGAACAGAGTGAAGGATTGTATGATAGTCGGCGGAAGCTCCACATCATATTATCTCGCAAATATGCTCCTGCACCGCGGCATAAGCGTTAAAATAATTGAACGCGACGAAAAGCGTTGCGAGGTTTTGAGTACATTGCTTCCGAAGGCAACAATTATCAACGGCGACGGCAGTGACAAAAAGCTTTTGCTTGAGTCGGGGCTGGAATATGCCGAGTCTTTTGTCGCATTGACAAATATTGATGAAGAAAACATTATGCTTTCGCTTTTTGCACGCAGTAAAATGAACGGAAAGCTTGTTACAAAAATAAACAGAATAGCGTATGACGAGGTCATCGGCACACTTGATCTGGACACCATAATTTACCCCAAAAATATTACGGCTGAATATATTGTGCGCTTTGTCAGAGCAATGCGTAATTCACTAAACAGCAATATCGAGACAATGCACTTTATTCTTGACGGAAAGGCGGAAGCTTTGGAATTCAAAATAAATGAGTCTTCACCTGTTTCAGATGTGCCTTTGGAAAAGCTCAGTCTGAAGCAAAACGCTTTAATTGCCTGCATTAACCGCGGGGGTAAAATCATTATTCCGCGCGGTCAGGATATGATTACGGCAGGCGACACGGTTATTGTCGTAACTCACGGCAAAGGCTACAACGACATAAGTGATATTTTGGAATAGAGGAAAACCTATGAATTTAAAACTGATAAGACGGACTCTCGGGATAGTGTTGCTGTTTGAAGCGGCGTGCTTTTGTCTGCCGCTTATTTGCGCGTTTTTATATCACGAGAGCGAATGGAGTATTTTTGCAGGTTGCGCCCTTTTATGCTTGGCGCTTGGATTTGTCTTAAAATGGAATACACCTAAAGATATGGGTATGTATTCCAGAGAGGGGTTTGTAATTGTCGCTCTCTCTTGGATAACGATAAGCCTTTTCGGTGCTATACCGTTTATGCTGACAGGAGCGTGCAAAAGCTTTTTTGACGCCTTCTTTGAGTCGGCATCGGGCTTTACAACTACGGGAGCTTCGATTTTTTCTGATGTCGAAGTTCTTCCGAAAAGCCTTTTGTTCTGGCGCAGCTTTACGCACTGGGTAGGCGGTATGGGAGTTTTAGTGCTTTTGGTTGCTGTTTTTCCGCTCTCGGGCGGCAGCAATCTGTTCCTTGTTAAGGCTGAAAGCACAGGTCCTGCCGTTGGCAAGCTTGTACCCAAGGTGCGTAAAACCGCAAAAATACTTTACACATTATACATTGCACTTACAACGGCGGAAATTATACTGCTTTTATGCGGCGGTATGAACTTGTTTGAATCGCTGACTGCGGCATTCGGTACGGCGGGCACCGGTGGATTTTCGGTAACTAACAGCGGTATGGCAGGGTATTCGTCGTACATTCAGATAGTTGTTACCGTGTTTATGATACTTTTCGGAATAGACTTTTCCGTATTTTATCTTATTATCATAGGTAAAATCAGTCACGCGTTCCGCTCCGAGGAGGTCAAAACATACCTCGGACTTATCGTTGCCGCGATTGTCGTGATTTGCTTTAACTGCCGCGGCATTTACGGCTCGTTTATCGGCGGACTTAAAGACAGCGCGTTCCAGGTCGCCGCAATTATAACGACAACGGGTTATTCAACCGCCAACTTTGATGCGTGGCCTGAACTTTCAAAGACAATTTTGGTAATTCTTATGTTTGTCGGTGCGTGCGCCGGAAGTACAGGCGGCGGAATGAAGGTGTCCAGAATACTCATTCTTTTGAAAAGCATCAAAAAAGAATGCAAGATCGCGGCACACCCGAAAACTGTTCACAAAATTAAGCTTAGCGGCAGAATGGTTGAGCACGAGACAGTGCGCGCGGTAAATGTGTACTTTATTGCTTATGTATCGATTTTTGCGTTGTCGCTTCTGATAATTTCGCTCGACAATTTTGATTTTACAACTAACTTTACGGCCGTAGCATCAGTTATGAACAATATTGGGCCCGGACTTGCAAAGGTCGGACCGCTTGAAAACTTTTCGCTGTATTCGCCGCTTTCGACATGTGTCTTGACGGTTGATATGCTTATCGGCAGACTTGAAGTATTTCCTATCCTTGTGCTTTTGTCACCTTACACTTGGAAAAAATAAGATTTTATAAAAAAATACCGGTTCACAGGTTGTAAAGCCTTGGAACCGGTATTTTTTTAACAGTTATTTTTAGTTAAGTGATTCAATAAGCCCTGCGTCATACTTTAAAATGAGTATCGCGTCGGCAAAGTCAACATCCCCGTCAAAGTTTACATCAGCTACTGACAAATAATCTGCAGCGATTTGTGATATGCCTGCGTCATACTTTAAAATGAGTATCGCGTCGGCAAAGTCAATATCACCGTCACCGTTTACATCGCCTACAGCAGCTAATGGAGCAGACAATGTAATTGTGCATGATGTAGGTACAATAGGAATATCCGCGCTTTGAGCTATTGCGGTATATGTACCCTCGGTCGGAATTACAAGCGTTACTGCGCCGTTTTCATCAGTCGTGCCGCCCACATCAGTCAGTCCTATTACCGATACCTCAGCTCCCACGCACGGAATAAAGGCGTATGCAGACCAATCGAATTTTTGCAGAGTGAAGGTTATTTCGCTTTTTGCCGGTGCTGTTACCGGATTATCTGCAAACTTTGTATATGCGTCGCTCCAGCCTGTCCGGTCTTTATAAACAAAGGCGGAAATAAAATCGCCGTCAGATACTTTATCACCAAGCGACCAGGCGGAATTGTCGTTTTGCCAATAGCCGCATGCGCCGCTTTCATCTCCCCAAAGCTTTGTTATAGAAAGACCAAAACCGCTGTCAGCGGAAGAATAACCGTGTTCAGCATCGGCATATTGTTCGTGCGCCGCCTTTAGTATGTCGTCAATATTGTATTCCTCTTTGCCTTCAAGCGTAACGGGAAGGCGGTTAAAGAGGTCTCCGTCTTTACTCTGAACAAGTGCAGCTTCGTTACTGATTGAAACAAAGGTCGTAAATTTTCTTACTGTAAACGCTACGGAATTCATTATAACAGGTGAG
>JAFSYJ010000029.1 GCA_017450025.1 Clostridia bacterium
GTAATTTCAAGCCTTACGCCTGTAATTCTTATCATAATCCAAATATTTCCTTTATCTTTGCAGCAGCGGCAATGCCGAGCTTTTCGTGTTCTTCCTCAACCATATGAACGCCGTCAATATCGGATGCTTTTGCGTAATCTGCCGCGTTCATAAAGTATACGCCCTCGTCTGCGGTCATTTTTGAAATTGCTTCTGCAAGCCTTTTGGAATCGTCCACCGATTTTGGGGAGTAAAGCTCCGAAAATACCGGGTGCTTTAAGACATTATCATTTACGTGTATCGGTGAAATTATCAGGAATTCCGGAGTTTTATCGCCGTATACAACGCGCGTTTCGTGTATGTACTGCCTAAGCGCCTGCGCTGTGCGCTCGGGTTCGTATTGAAGCTGCTTTAGCAAGTCATTTGTGCCGAGCATTATTGCGATAAGGTCAAAGTCGTGCTTTTTTACAAAATACCTTTCACGAAAACAAGCTATACCGTGCTTAGGTCCCTCGCCCCAAAGAGTCGCACGTCCGCACTCGCCGTCTATCGTTATTTCACATTCCGGCAAAAGCTCCTGCGCCACATTACCCCACGTGCGCGGAAGTTGCGTAAAATCAACAGGGTTATGTCCCCAGGTGTTAGAGTCGCCGTATAATAAAACCTTTTTCATATTCAATCCTCACTTTCAAAGATAATTGTATCAGTCACAAATTATTTTGTCAACGAAAAAAAGCCCCATACGGGGCTGATTTTCAATTAATCCTGAATACCTTTGTACTCTGACGAGCCAAATGCGAGAATAAGCATAAATATCGGATTTAAAAGTACAAGACCTACTGTGAAGCCTGCGCCGTGTCCGAAAGCTTTTGAAAGATTGTGAAGCTGGATAATTTCAATCACGCAAGCGGCAATGAGGAGTACGAATGCTATGAATAATAAAACTCCGTTAGCATTCTGGCCTGTACCGGCAAGGCTTGAAACCAGAGAACCGGCAACTACGAGGGCAAGCATAATCCAGAAGAACATTGTCTTCCATGAAATCTTGTACATAACAAACTCGTTATATACCGGGATGATTGCCTTCCAGCCCTTTTCACCTGCCTTGGTGAATATCTTCCATCTTGCAATTACCTGCAAAACATACCATATAAGGCTGCAAACGAAGATTGCTGCTCCCATAGCGGCTATCATTCCGATAAGTCCAATTGCTGCTGCTTCTTTTTGTGTCATAATAAATTACCTCCTTTTTTTTTGGTAAAATCAGTATATCATCGCCGTTTTTATTTGTCAACCGAGTTAACGGAATTGTCATAGAAACGAAACTTCCCTTAAATCGTTATGAAACAATTTAAAGCTCAATGTCCGTCTCATTATTCTTCTCAATGTCCCTGAGCTTTCTCTCCATAGCGCGCATACGAACGCCCAACAGATTGTCAAGGTCGTTGTTTACGGAATTCAAATGCTTTTGCATCGCTTCTAAAACACCGCCGAATTTCTCAAACTCCGACTTAACCTCACCTAAAACACGCCACACCTCGCTTGCCCTCTTTTCAAGCGCAAGCGTTCGAAATCCCATTTGCAGGGAATTTAGTAGCGCCGCCATTGTGCTTGGGCCTGTAAGGCAGATTTTATACTCGCGCTGCAGCGTTTCAATAAGCCCGCGTTTTACCGCCTCAAGGTAAAGGCTTTCGGTTGGCAGGAACATTATCGCAAAATCAGTGGTGTATGGCGGTTCAACGTATTTTGTATGTATATCCTTTGCGAAC
>JAFSYJ010000030.1 GCA_017450025.1 Clostridia bacterium
TAAAGCCAAAAAGGATATAGAACCTGATTATTTGCCGGGTTATAGAGCAGTATACAGCCTTGACGGAGAGCTTGCGCTGGAAGAGGGTGAATGGTTTTTAGAAGAGGACAAAGACAAGTTTTGCCGACATTACTTCGAGATTATGCTGAAGGTTATCGGAAAAGGAACATGATTTTTCGAGATAAAATTCAGAGGAGAAGAACTGTATGAAAACTGTAAAGCAACAAATAATTATCGGAGGATTACTATGTCTTTTCGGCGGTTTTGAAATTGTCGGATTGATTGTCATAACAATATGGCTGTTTCAAACTAACCAGGCGGACTACAGAATGTTGCTTCTGCTTTTGTTCGGCGCGTTTGGCGCGTTAATTCTTTGGGCGGGAACAGCTTATTTACAAACCGCCTATCGGGAGTATTATCAAAAACAGGCTATTCTGAAAAACGGCAAAACCTACATGGGGAAAATCAAGGGCTATTCCTATGAGCAAGATGAATCAAAGCGGCATCAGGCAAGCGGAAAATTCCCGCTGATACTTACGGTGCGTTATTTGAACGAAAACGGAGATATTCGCGAGATTGACGTAGCGACATACAAATATGAACAAAGCGAATTTCCGCTTACATATAATGTTCCGTTCAAGCTGTATAAGGGTATGGCTGTGCTGATAGGCGCCGCTACAGACAGAATAATCCAAGGTGAGGACGAGCTTCTGCTCGACGGTATGGACGTGAAAGGCAGTCTCCCGACTGTTCTCGCAATTTGCCCTAACTGCGGCGGAGAGGTCAAAATCCCTGTTGGCAAGGGGGCAAAGTGCGTCTTCTGCGGTATGATACTGCGAACCGATCAATACGGTCAGGTAATCAGGACGAGGTGAGGTCATGAAAATATCAAGTTATAAGCAAACGCTTGCCGTAATCTTTTGTCTGTTATTTATGTTTCTTTCAGCGGCGGCTGTCATCATTTTGTTTATGATAAAAGGCGTTACATTTAAAATAATCGGAGGGATTTTACTTGGCTTAGCGCTGTTGTGCTTTGTGCTGATGATTGTTTACGCGCGGCAATCGGCAAAGCTGAGGAAAGTGTATTATTGGGTACCGCTTCGAGGTGTGCAGCATATCGGCAAGGTGTACGGCTATGAATTTGACCGTAAATATAAAAAGCTCGGCAGACCGATGGCGGTGCTTGACGTGCTGTATTTTGACTTTGACGGCAATCTGCGCCTGATTAAAATTCCGACGGACAGGACAAAGGCAACGTCATTTCCGCAAGGCTCCAACCTTGCCTTTAAGATATACAGAGGGTTTGCCGCGGTTGAGGGCAGCGCAATTGCGCCGCAATCCGAGCGCGAATTTGAAGAAATGCTCAACGGCGTGGATATTTATAAAACCCATCCGCAAACAGGCTACCACTGCCCTGCCTGTGGCGCGATTGTCAATATGCCTTCCAATATGACCGCACGCTGTCCCTACTGCGATAATCTGCTTCGCGTGAAAAAGGTGCATGTGAAATGAAGTTGAATCAAACGAGGTTGAAATTATGAGCTTATTTAAAAGATCGAAAAAGAAAACGAACAGACAATTCAGTGCGAATCCCCGCGACGATTATAAGTCAAAGGAGTATTATCTTAAGGAGCTTCAAACGATTGACGATTTTCTTTCAGAAATTGAAAGCGGCGTCAAGAAGAGTCCCAAAGCGGATATAAAGCAATATTATTACGTAGTAAATATGCATGTTTACCAAAGATTCTGTATCCTGTATGTGTTGCAGGCGGACATAAAGACGCTCACCGATGAAGCGCTGCGGTATTGCCGTAATTGGTATGCGTATACTCAGCTGGGCGGAGAAATGTTTTACAGCGAACTGTGCAATGCTTTGTCGCTCTATCTTTTATTGCCTCTGGATCATACCGAAATCGCTTTTTTAGAGCATCATATGATAGAGGAGAAATGCGTCGACGCGGTTTTGGATTTGTTGCGGAATACAGCTTTTCATAACCAAGCTGTCACCGATAAGAGCTTTTACTTTAAGGACAAGGGATATTTCAGTGACGACTATACCGATAGCACCGGCGAGCTGATGAAGGCAATCTGCGCTGAGGACAAAGAAATACGAACAGCGGAATTTGTCGATTATTTAGAAACCGTGAAAAAACCGTATTATCGCCGGCTTCTGAAATACTATGAAAAAATCGGAGAA
>JAFSYJ010000031.1 GCA_017450025.1 Clostridia bacterium
ATTAAAGGGGCAGGGCTATGAAAGTCCCGTATCCTACTGGATGCCGTTTAACGGCGGTATCGGCCTGCACGACGCGACCTGGCGGGGCGCGTTCGGCGGCAGCATCTACCGCGGCGGCGGTTCGCACGGCTGCGTAAACCTCCCCTTCGGCGTTGCACAGCAGCTTTACGGCGTCATCTCCGAGGGCGATCCCGTAGTTGTATATTAAAGCAATTAAAAAGGATGTATCGTGAGGGCAACTCACATAAGACAGTAACGAAATGTTTTTTAAGAACGACATAGTTTTTAGGCTATGTCGTTCTTCGTTTGCTGCTGAAACAGTGACAATGGTAATAAGCCTACCAAGTCATAATGAATATCAATCAGTTGTGTCCGCTTGCCGTCAATGGTTTCGGCGGTGTGGACTTCTACACGCTTCACTAAATCATTTAGTGTTGTAGGTGTTAATTCTTGTAAATCAAAATATTTATGTACTTTAGCGATAAACCGTTCTACATTATCGGTCTGTTCTTCCGTCCGTTCAATGTCGGCAGACAGATTTTTAACAGTTTCCGTGAGCAGTGCCTGTTCCTTTTCATAATCGGCAGACAGTAATTCAAATCGGCTGTCAGACAACTTGCCCTTTGCGTTATCTTCGTAAATCCTCTTGAATAACCCATTTAATTCTGCAATGCGTCTTTCATATTTTGCAATCTGCCGTTTCTTTGCGGACAGCTCTTTCTGAACATCAGCCTTTTTCTTTGTGCCTATGATTTCTCTGAACTGATTTTCATAGTTTGCAATAAAGCTGATTACATACCGCAAATGCGCCAGCACACCTTTTTCCAACACAATCGCGCGAATAAAATGACTATCGCAAACATCAGTACCTTTCTTTCTTGATGTTGAGCATATAAAATGGTCTTGACGGCTTTCAAAATACTTGCTTGTGCAGTAATATAGTTTTTGTCCACACTCCGCACAGTAGGCAACACCCGAAAACATATTTGATTTGCCTGTTCTTGACGGACGGCGCTTATTCTTCCGCAACTCCTGAACCTTTTCCCAAGTGTCAATATCAATTATCGGTTCGTGAGTGTTTTCAAAAATCTTGTAATTTTCAGGCGAATTTTTGATGTGCTTCTTTGACTTATACGACGGCTTGACTGTTGTAAAATTCACAGTGTCGCCTATATATGCGCGCCGTTCAAGTATATCGCCGACAGTGCGGGCAACCCACTTGTATGGATTACCGGGTTTTGCGTGATTTGCGGTAGCTCCCTTTTCATAATAATATGCGGTAGGTGTCAATACTTTATCCGCCATAAGTATTTTTGCAATTTGAGTAGGCCCGTAGCCTTCCAAACAAAGAGCATATATCCGCCGTATAATCTTTGCAGCTTCTTCATCAACAATCCAAAGGTTTTTGTCGTTTTCGTCCTTGATATATCCAAACGGAGGGTTTGCCGTAAGCGGTTTTCCCGACTCACCCTTTGCTTTCATAACAGCGCGGATTTTCTTTGAGGTATCTTTCGCATACCACTCATTCATAATATTGATAAACGGTGTAAAACC
>JAFSYJ010000032.1 GCA_017450025.1 Clostridia bacterium
CGAAGGACTTTAAATTATGAGATTTCAGACGATTTTTGCCGCAGAGGGCGATGATGGGCTGTCGCCCCTCAAGACCGATAAGGTAAAAAGCGGCGAAATATCGACATTTAAAGCGTGTTCAAATTAGAGCCATCAGGCTAAGCGGCTTTTGTAATTTAGTTAACTTTGTTTTTTGGGCTTCCGTTAAGGAATGACATAAGGTTATCCCTTGTTATATCCATAAGCCTTTTGCGCGCTTCATAGCTTGCCCACGCGATATGCGGCGTTATATATGTGTTTTTTGCACTTATAAGCGGATTGTCCTTTTCGGGAGGCTCTTTGCTCATAACATCTGCGCCGTAAGCTCCGACCTTTCCGCTATTCAGCGCGTCTGCGAGGTCCTTGTCTTTAACAAGTCCGCCTCTTGCTGTATTGATTATTACCACGCCGTCTTTCATATGGGAAATGGCGTCTTTATTTATAATTCCCTTTGTTTTATCCGTCTGCGGACAATGCAGCGTTATAACATCTGATTTTTCAAGAAGTTCATCAAGTTCAATATATCCGTCGCGCTTTGTCCGCGAACAAATAAGTACATTCATCCCAAACGCACGCGCAATCGCCGCAACATTTGTGCCTATACTGCCGCACCCGATAATACCGAGCGTTTTGCCCATGATTTCATTAACACGGTCAACGGTATAGCAAAAATCAGGCGAATTAGCCCAATCTCCGCGCTTAACGCTATCAATATGAGCGGCGGCTTTTGAGAAAATTTCAAGCATCAGCGCAAAAGTGTGCTGCGCCACAGCCATAGTTGAGTAGGCAGGTGCATTTGTTACTACAATGCCGCGTTTTGTGCTTTCCTGAATGTCAATAATATTATAACCTGTTGCCGTTATGCCCATATATTTTATGTTTGGGAAGCGTTCAATCACGGATTTATCAAAAACGACCTTGTTATTTATAATAATTTCAGCATCGCCCATATGCTCTTCCAATTCTTCTGGAGTGGTGCTGTCATAAACCTTATATTCTCCGATTTCTCCGAGCCAATCCCACGACAAATCACCCGGATTTAACGGTCTGCCGTCAAGAACTACTGTTTTCATATTATTCCTCCACAAAAAAAGGCAGGTCTTTGACCTGCCGAAATTTACTACTCAGATGAAAATGGCAAAAGCGCGATAATGCGTGCTCTTTTGATTGCCGTTGTAAGCTGGCGCTGGTGCTTTGCACAAGTTCCTGTAATTCTTCTGGGCAATATTTTTGCTCTTTCAGAAACATAGCGGCGCAGGCGTGCAACATCCTTGTAATCGATATATTCTACCTTATCTGCGCAGAAAGCACAAACTTTTTTCTTTGTTTTTCTGCGATAAGGCTTATCCTGTCTATCCTTATCCATTATTTTCTACTCCTTTCCAAACTTTAAAACGGTAAATCATCGTCCGTAACACCGCCAAATTCAGTGGGCATCTCCGGGAGCGACTGGTCTGTATCCGCAAATGTATCCTTTTGCGGCTGAGGGTTGTTATACTCTGAATCGCGCCGGCTTTCTACAAAACTTGCGTTATCAACCAGAACCTCAGTTACATAAATTCTTTGTCCATCCTTCTCGTAGTTGCGCGTCTGAATACTGCCGTCAATCGAAATAATGTTGCCCTTTTTAAACCACGAAGAGATAAACTCTGCGGTTTGACGAAAGGCTACGCAGTTGATAAAATCCGACTGTCTCTCTCCGTTGGCATCTTTGAATCTTCTCGGAACAGCAACGGTGAAATTAAGAACGGAAACACCTGTCTGCGTCGATTTGAGCTCCGGGTCACGGGTAAGTCTTCCGACCAGAATTGCTTTGTTAAGCATAGTTTACTCCTCCTCTTCATCACGGCGTACTACAATACTGCGCAGCAAGCCTTCTGTGATGTTGTAAACGCGCTCGAGCTCCTTCGGGAACTCAGGCGAACTCTTGAAGTTAACAAGCACATAATAACCCTCAGTCTTATAATTGATCTGATAAGCCAAGCGGCGCTTGCCCCAAACTTCTACGGATTCAACCTCGCCTTCTTTCGCGATAAGTGAAGTAAACTTCTCTTGCAAAGCATTGATTTCTTCCTCGGAAAGAGTAGCATCAAGAACAAAGATTGTCTCATACTTATTTACGATTTCAGCCATCAATAACACCTCCTTTTGGTCTTGTGGCCCATTTCTGGGCAAGGATACCTATATATTATAATAACTTTTGAATAATTTGTCAAGCATTTTTTAACAAAATTATTGCGCCTTAAATTTGGCAATCAGCCGCACCCTGTACACCTACGGCTATCTGTTTGCCCTTTTCTTTTTGCGTTCTGGCATCGTGCAGAGTTATCGACAAGCTAAAAGGGCGAAATGCTTCGCCCTTTTGTTTGGATTAAAGATTTACTCTGGAAATTTTATCGATTCCCATATAAGGTCTGAGCTTTTCGGGGATTATTACGCTACCGTCGCTTTGCTGGTAGTTTTCCAAAATTGCCGCAACTGTTCTGCCTATTGCAACTCCCGAACCGTTTAATGTATGCACGAACTGTGCCTTACTCTTTGCTCCGTCCTTATATCTTATTCCAGCGCGTCTTGCCTGATAGTCCTCAAAGTTAGAGCAAGACGAAATCTCAACATATCTGCCATAGCTCGGCATCCATACTTCTATATCATACTTCATTGCCGGTGTAAATCCAAGGTCGCCTATGCAGATTTTTACAACTCTATAAGGAAGACCCAAGCCCTGAAGTACGCTTTCTGCATCGTTTACAAGACTTTCAAGCTCTTTGTATGAATCCTCGGGCTTTGTGAACTTTACAAGCTCTACCTTATTGAACTGGTGCTGGCGGATAAGACCGCGTGTGTCTCTGCCTGCCGAGCCTGCCTCGGAACGGAAGCATGCCGAATATGCAGCGTATTTAATCGGCAGAGATGCTCCGTCTAAAATCGACTCTCTGTGCAGATTTGTAACAGGTACTTCCGCCGTCGGTATAAGGAAATAATCAGTGTCCGTTACTTTAAAAGCGTCTTCTTCGAACTTTGGAAGCTGTCCCGTTCCGACCATTGAATTTCTGTGTACCATATATGGCGGAAGGATCTCGGTATATCCGTTTTCACGCGTGTGCTTGTCCAAAAAATAGCTTATTATCGATCTCTCCAGCCTTGCGCCGTTACCCTTATAAACCGTAAATCTTGCGCCTGTGATTTTGGCTGCGGCTGTAAAGTCAAGAATATCAAGGCTTTCGCCCAAGTCCCAATGTGCCTTTGGCTCATACGGGAACTGTGTGGGCTCGCCCCATCTTCTTACCTCAACATTATCCTCGTCTGTATTTCCGTCCGGAACTGTATCGTTTGGAATGTTCGGAATAGACAATAGCCATTTATATATGCTGTCGTCCATCTCTCTTACCTGCGCGTCATATTCCTTGATTTTGTCAGAAAGCGTCTTCATCTCGGAAAAAATCTGCGTTGTATCCTCTCCGTTTTTCTTCATTAACGGGATCTGCTTGGTGATTTCGTTCTGCTTTGCCTTGAGCTGTTCAACCTCAAAAAGCGTCGCGCGCCTCTTTTCGTCAAGCGACAAAAGCCCGTCAATATCTACATTTTCCTTTCTTCGACTGAGAGCCTTTTTTACTCTTTCTGTCTCACTTCTTATAACCTTAATATCTAACATAATGTCTCCTCCTCGTTAGTTTATTTTGTTTTTTAGCTGATTGTATTTTTTCATGGCGTACTCGCTGAAAACATTGGAGTCAAGGTCTTTGAAAACCTCTCGCGCTTCATTATATCTTTGGTTTTGCCACAATCTTTCCGCTTTGAGCAGGTTTTCCGTTTGCATTATGACATATTCTTTTTCCATTGTGAGCGTGTCTACATCGCTCTTGAGCGTTTTGTTCTCTTCAGTTAGCTTTTCTATTTCCGCTGTTTTTGCGGTATTGTCCTTTTTGAGCGCCTCGTTTTCATCCGTCAGCGAAACTGCCGATGTCTGCGCACCTTTATAAAGCGTCTCCGCCTTATACTGTTCATCCTTATAGCGCACTCCCGTAAAGGCCGAAAAAAGTATCAATATAAACGCAACTGCAAAAAGAGCTATGCTGTAAACCCAAAAAAAGCTTGATTTTTTCTTCATTTTTTGTTCTCCTACATTATTTAAATAAAGATATTATTCTTTCCAAATCGTCGTTGGTGTAATATTCTATCTCTATTTTTCCTTTTCTTTTTCCGGCTATTATCCTGACTCTTGAGCCTAATTTTTGCGACAGATTTTCTTCAAGATCAAGTATTTCCGGCAGTTTTAACACCTTTTTTGCTGCCGGCTTTTCCTTTGCGGCGGCAATTTTTTCCAACTCTCTTACAGTTATCTGGTCTTTAATGATCCGTTCCGCGAGCTCTTGTTTTTTTGTGTCGCTTTCAACGGAAAGCAGCGTTCTTGCGTGTCCCTCGGAAATCAGCCCGTCCTGCACCATTTTAATAATATTTTCCGGCAGAGAAAGGATGCGGATCGAATTTGCTATTGCCGAACGGCTTTTTCCTGTCAATTCGCCGACTCTCTCTTGCGTAAGACCGTATTGTTCTATCAAGTTTTTATACCCAAGTGCCTCTTCAATCGGGTTTAAATCTTCCCTTTGAAGATTCTCGATCAGCGCGATTTCTGCGGCTTCGCGGTCTTCATAATTTTTTATAATCGCAGGCACAGTCTGAAGTCCGCACATCTTGGCGGCTCTCCAACGACGTTCTCCGGCAATTATTTTATAAAATCCGTTTTGCGAAGGTGTAACAATTATCGGCTGAATGATTCCATGCTCCCTGATCGAATCGCTGAGCTTTTTGAGCTGATCCTCGTCAAACTGCTTTCTTGGCTGGGTGCTGTTCGGCTCAATCCGGCTTATTGTTATCTCAACTAGATCCTTTTCTGCCCCTTCTGATACGCTTTTGGTATCAAAAAAAGCGTCAATCCCTCTGCCTAATCCGCCCTTTGTTTTAGATGTCATCAGGCTCGCTCCTTTCTATTACTTCTTCTGCCAGATCCAAGTAACTTTCCGCCCCTTTAGACGCGGAATCATATACAATAATCGGCTGCCCGAAGCCCGGAGCTTCACTCAGGCGCACATTTCTGGGAATAATTGTTTTATAGACCTTATCCCCAAAGAACTTCTTTACTTCATCAACCACCTGAATTGCAAGGTTTGTCCTCGCATCAAACATAGTGAGAAGTATGCCTTCGATTTCTATATCTTTATTAAGCACTTTTTTTACACGCTTTATGGTACCGGTAAGACTGCTCACGCCTTCAAGCGCGTAATACTCGCATTGAATCGGAATCAAAACAGAATCGCACGCTGTAAAAGCGTTCAGTGTTATCATTCCGAGAGATGGAGGACAGTCAAGAAAAACAAAGTCATATTCGCCTACGATATCCTCAAGTGCGGTTTTTAGCTGGTATTCCCTGCCCATCATATTTACAAGTTCTATCTCTGCTCCTGCAAGGTCGCGGTTTGAAGGGCATAAAAACAGGTTTTTATAATCTGTTTTTATAATTGCATCAGCTATTGGAACGGAATTTATCAAAACATCATATATCGTTACTTCAGGAATTTCTTCAATGCCGAGTCCGCTTGTCGCGTTCCCCTGAGGGTCAATATCAATAAGCAAAACCTTTTTGCCCATTTTTGCAAGGCAAGCAGAAAGGTTGACGGCAGTCGTTGTCTTTCCTACGCCGCCTTTTTGATTAGATATTGCGATTATTTTTGACACCGGAGCGTCCCTCCTTTGTTTTTCTCATATTTTAAATTGTTTTCGTATGTTTCACGTGAAACATCACGCTGATTTGTTTATTTTAATTACATATTCGTAATATTTATCGTGTTCAATTTGTTTTGTCCGCGTCTTAAGTCCCGTGTTTTTTACCATATCTATGGCTTTTTTGATTGTGTTTAAAGCGATTTTATAATCTGTCTCGCGTTTGGCTTTTTTGCACGGTGCAAGCTTTTGTTTTGTAATTGCTTTTTTTATTTCTTCATTTATATAGCGTTCGGTTTCTGCTACATTCAGGTTTTTTCCAATAATAACTTTTAGTATATCGAGCTTCATTTTTTCATCGGGAACCTTTAAAAGTGCTCTTGCGTGTCGCTCAGTAAGGTTATTCTCTGTTATAATCGTCTTAACTGTGGTTGAAAGATTCCTGAGTCTTAACTTATTTGCTATTGTTGACTGTTTTTTCCCTGTTTTTTGCGAAATCTGCTCCTGCGTCATCTTATGATATTTGATCAAACTGTGGTACGCTTCTGCTTCTTCAAAAAAATCAAGATTTTTTCTTTGAACATTTTCAATTATTGCAAGAATTGCCGAATCGTCCTCGGATACCTTAATTAAAATTGCCGGAACAGTCGTCATATCGGCAAGCTCGGCTGCTCTGAGCCTTCTTTCTCCTGCGACAAGCTCGTAAGAGTTTCTCCCGAGCTTTCTGACGCTTACCGGTTGCAGTATTCCGTATTCTCTGATAGACTTTGCCAGCTCGGAAACCGAAGTGATATCAAAGAATCTTCTCGGCTGATACGGGTTTGGCTTTATTGACTTTATCGGGATGTTCATAATCTTTTGACTTTTATCGTATGTATTGACCATAAAAACAACCCCTTTCAGAATTCTTGTTTGTCAATACATATAATATCACAAAAAGTCGTATTAGTAAAGAAAAAAGAATCGTCAAATTATTGGGTTTTTTGACGGCTTTCCTGCTTTTCTCGGAAAATTCTGCGGTGTTTTACAAGTTTTTCTGATAACTGCGACATAATGTTCCATATTATTCCAAAAAGTTTTTTCGATTTTTTCTGTTTTTCCGCCCAAAATCGCTATTGCTTTCTCCGCATTTTTGACTTCATTTTCCGCTTCTTTGCCCTTAAGCGCCAAAAAACTGCCCCCGATTTTTACAAAAGGCATACAATATTCGCATAATACGGGCAAATTTGCCACCGCACGGGAAACTGCGACATCATAACTTTCGCGCATTTTGACGAAATTTGCCGCGTCTTCCGCTCTCGAATGAATTGTCTCAATCTGTTCGAGATCTAACGCCTCAATAACGCTGTCCAAAAAGTCAACTCTTTTCCTGAGTGAATCAAGGAGTGTGATTTTAATATCGGGTCTTACGATTTTAAGTACAATGCCCGGAAAACCTGCGCCTGTGCCTACATCAACAACATTTGCGTTCTCTTTTATGAGGCTTTGACAGCTCATACTGTCCACAAAATGCTTAATATAAATTTCGTCTCTTTGCGTAATTGCCGTTAAATTCATTTTTTTGTTGGTTTCAACAAGCATATCCGCAAAAATATTTAATTTTTGTTCCATTTCAGGTGTCAGGTCTATTCCAAAATTTTTAAACCCTTCCTGCAAAATTGAGTTCATACTTGTTTTCCTTTACCATATTTTTCCATAATCACCAATAATACGGAAATATCTGCCGGTGAAACTCCTGATATTCTGGAAGCCTGTCCGATGTTTTCGGGTTTTATTTTATCAAGCTTTTGCCGTGCTTCGATTCTGATGCCCTTTAAGCTCATAAAATCAATGTCTTTCGGTATAATTTTGTTCTCAAGCTTGCGGAACTGCTCTACCGTCTGCCGTTGTCTCTTGATGTATCCGGCATACTTAATTTTCATTTCCGCTTGGTGCGAAACCGCATAACCAATGGGTTTGCGCGTTGTGTCAACAGGCTCTAAGTCCTCATATGTTATCTGCGGTCTTCGAAGCAGCTCCGCTATTCTAATGCCTGTTGTTACTGTTTCCGTACCCTTACTTTCTAAAATTCCGTTAAGCTTTTCCGTCGGTGGGAGAGATGTTTTTTCAAGCCGCCGTATCTCTTTTTTGACGGCGCTCATTTTTTCACAGAATTTTTTATAGCGGCTTTTTTTGATAAGCCCTATTTCGTAACCGATCGGGGTCAATCTCTCGTCAGCGTTATCCTGCCTCAAAAGAAGTCTGTACTCGGAGCGCGATGTCATCATTCTATACGGCTCGTTTGTCCCTTTTGTTACCAAATCATCTATTAAAACGCCGATATAGGCTTCGTCTCTGCCAAGAACGACGGGCTTTTTTCCGAGTATCTTCATAGCGGCATTTATACCTGCCATAAGGCCTTGCGCTGCGGCTTCTTCATATCCTGATGTTCCGTTGAACTGTCCTGCGCCGAAAAGACCTCCAAAATCTTTAAATTCAAGACTTGCTTTTAGCTGCAGAGGATTTATGCAATCGTATTCTATCGCGTATCCCGTTCTCATAATACGGCAATTTTCAAGCCCTGCAATCGAATGCAGCATATCAAGCTGAACATCTTCGGGAAGTGAGGTAGAAAGCCCCTGAACATACATTTCATCTGTGTTCAGCCCCATTGGTTCTATAAAAATCTGGTGACGCTCTTTTTCTGCAAAGCGTACCACCTTATCTTCGATTGACGGGCAGTATCTTGCGCCCACACCTTCGATTTTGCCACTGTACATAGGCGCTCTGTCGAGGTTTGCGCGGATTATTTCGTGTGTTTTGGAATTTGTGTATGTCAAATAGCAGCTCACGCGGTTTTTGAGTTTTCGTTTTGTTTCAAACGAGAACGGCAATATCTCGTCGTCGCCGCACTGCTCTTCCATTTTTGAAAAATCAATTGTTTTTTTGCTTATTCGCGGGGGAGTGCCTGTCTTAAAACGCAATATCTCAACGCCTTTATTTTTCAAGCTTTGGGACAGTGCAAGTGCGGGAAAAATCCCGTCAGGTCCGCTCTGTCTCGAATATTCTCCCGTAATTACCTTGCCGCCGAGATATGTACCGCTGGCTATGATAACGGCTTTAACCTCAAAAACGGCGCCCATTTCGGTTTTAACTCCGCACACGGCGTTATTGTCATCAAACAGGACTTCGGTTATTTCAGCCTGTTTAATTGCCAGATTATCGGTATGCTCAAGCACATTTTTGATTTCGCGTCTGTATGCAATTCGGTCTGACTGTGCGCGAAGCGCCCACACTGCAGGCCCTTTGCCCTTATTTAAAAGGCGCGACTGGATCAAGGTTTTATCCGCGGCTTTGCCCATAACGCCGCCGAGCGCGTCGATTTCTCGCACAAGATGTCCTTTTGCGCTGCCGCCGATATTGGGATTGCAAGCCATATTGCCCACAGCATCAAGGCTGAGCGTAAACATAACTGTCGGCACTCCGAGCCTTGCAGAAGCCACGGCAGCTTCACAGCCTGCGTGACCGCCGCCGACAACCGCAACCTTATATTCTTTATTTGTTTCCATACAATTACTTCCCTAAACAGAATTTACTGAAAATTTTATTTATAATTTCTTCGGACACGGTGAGGCCTGTTATTTCCCCGAGAAACGAAATGGCGTTTTCCAGATCTGTCGCCGCCAAATCGGGCGGAAAGCCTGAATCAAGCGTTTCCTGTGCGTTTTTCAGGCTTTCGTGTGCCTTTATTACAGCTTCTTTTTGACGGAGATTTGAAATCATACCACGCTGTGCGGAATAAACTTCTCCGTCTGAAGCTATATTTACTATTGCTTTTTTGAGGTCTTTAAGCCCTTCTCCTTTTTTAACTGAAATTTTAATAACAGGTGAGGGGTTTTTTAAATCCATATTTGCAAGGTCCTGTTTATTTAAAACAATGATGCGCTTTTTTTCTTTTGTTTTTTCTATTATGTTTTTGTCATCGTCCGTGAAATCTGACGCGTCGCAAACAACTAAACAAATATCGCTCTTTTCTATATATTCATATGACTTTTCTATGCCAATTTTTTCTATTCCTTCGGCTTCTCTTATCCCTGCCGTGTCGCAGAATTTAACGACTATACCGTCTATATTGGCTTCTTCGGTTATAACATCGCGCGTTGTGCCCTCTATATCGGTAACTATTGCTCTGTCTTTTTCCAAAAGTGCATTCAGAAGCGATGATTTGCCTGTATTCGGCTTTCCTACTATTGTGCAGAAAATGCCTTCGTTAACAAACCGCCCCAAATCCGCCGTTTTGAGCAATTCCGAAAGTTCGTCCATTTTGTCCGTTATTACATTACGGAATGTAGATTTTTGCATTTCGTCTATGTCTTCTTCGGGATAATCTGAAACGACCATTATCTGCGCGCAAATATCCAAAAGTGAATCGCGCACGGAGTTGATTTTTTTGGAAAGCTCTCCTTCCATACGGTTGACGGCTTCACACGCGGCATTATCAGTTTCTGCGTTTATCAAATCCGCCACCGCCTCGGCCTGCGAAAGGTCGAATTTGCCGTTTAAAAACGCCCTTTTTGTAAATTCGCCCGGTTCAGCCATTTGCGCTCCGGCGCGAAGGACAAGTTCAAGGATCTTTTGTGTGACAAGAATACCGCCGTGGCAATGAATTTCAACAATGTCTTCTCCGGTAAACGAATGAGGCGCCCTCATATACACGCACATTACGCTGTCAACAATGCCGCCGCTAAAATCAAGTATTTTTCCGTATTGCATAAGATACGGCACAGCTTGCGAAACAGGCGTTTTGCCTTTAAAAATTTTATCCGCAACAAATGATGCGTCGTCGCCGCTTATTCTTATAATTGCAACGCCGCCCACACCGTGAGCTGTTGCAACCGCCGCAATGGTCTTACTCATTTTTGCTCCTTACACAAAAGAAAACTGCCTAAAATAAGCAAAAATATTGTTTGCAAAATTATAAGGCAGTTGTTCTATCAGTTTTTATAATCTCTGTTATACGCAATTACAACTCTTCTGTTGGGTTCTTCTCCTGTGCTGTATGTTTTTACTCTGTCATCGCCCTGCAGACTTGAGTGAATTATTCTTCTTTCATACGGATTCATTGGATCGAGAGTCATATTTCTTTTGTACTTTACAGCCTTATTTGAAGTCTTTTTTGCAAGATTTATCAGCGTTTCCTCTCTCTTTTTCTTATAATTTTCAGTATCTATCGTAACGCTGATATACTCTTCTGACTTTCTGTTAATCATAAGGCTTGTAAGGTACTGAAGTGCCATGAGCGTTTCTCCGCGTCTGCCTATAAGAATTCCCATATTACTTCCTGAAAGATTAATCCTGAATCCCTTTTGCGTATCGTCTATTTCGATTTCCGCTTCTATCTTCATTTTGCTTAGAAGTTCCTTCAGGAAATTATATACTTCATCTTTGTATGACATTTCTTTTGCAGAAACGCGAACTTCTGCTTCTTTATTTCCAATGAGTCCAAATAAACCCTTGTTTCCTTCGTCTATAATTTCGATTTCCGCGTCTTCTTCGCTGATTCCCAGCTCTTCTAACGCAAGGCTTACGGCTTCTTCAACCGTTTTACCTTTTTTTACCGTTTCTTTCATGCCAAGTGCCCCCATTATCTAATTCAATATCATCTACTTTTATCAGTTTTTTTAACGCCAATGTTTGCAAAATCTGAAATGCGCTGCTTATCGTCCAATAAAATGATGCGGCAACCGGCATTGTAAAAGTAAAAAACAATGTCATAAGAGGGAATATTGTTGTCATCATTTTACCCGTTTGTGCAGCCTGATCGTTGGCAGCTTGCGACGGTTGCTGCCCCTGTGTGATCTTACCCGAAAGGTATGTGAGACCTGTCGCAACAAGCGGAAATATCCAAAGTTCTGAAACTGCTTTAAAATCCGGTATAGCAACGAGATTTATTCCGAAGATTTTTGCGTTAAGCCCACTGTTTACAGCAACCTGAAGCTTTGCAAGCTGTGTACTCATACCTTCGTAAATTTCAGGATGTGCCGCGATTTCCTTAGCCGTGTCTATATGAAACATATACCAGCCCGGATCATATATAACCCAAATAAGCGCTATTAAAATAGGAAACTGTATAAGCATAGGAAAACAACCCGACATCGGGCTTATTTTATACTTTTTATAAAGCTTCATAGTTTCCTGATTTTGCTTTTCTTTATCGTTTTTATACTTGGTTTGCAATTCCGTAAGCAACGGATTTATTTTTTGCATTTTTATCATTGATTTTTGCTGCTTTATATTAAGCGGCAACAAAATAATTCTGACAATGAGTGTAAATAAAAAAATTGCAACACCATAATTTTGGACAAAATTATATAAAAACTCCATAATTTGTCCTAAAACACCTGCTATAGCTCCCATAATTTAACCTTTCAACTTGAATACTTGGTGTGTCATCACGAATTTGCTATTTAAGAGGGTCGTATCCTCCTTTAAAAAAAGGGTTGCACCGTATTATCCTGCAAACAGATAGAAATCCGCCCTTTATAAATCCATATTTTTCAATCGCCTGATAGCTATACTCCGAACAAGTCGGAATATATCTGCAACACGCTCTTTTGTGCGGTGAAATATATCTTTGATAAAATTTAATAGCTTTAAGTGCCGGAATTTTCAACTGACAGTCCACACTTTCTTAAAAGGTAGTCAAAATCCCTTCCTATTTTCCAAAAGTCAGCTTCAGAAGCAAGGATCCTTGCTACAATGACTATATCGTAACCCGTGCGTATATTATCTTCTCTGAGCCTGTAATTTTCCCGTATCAACCGTTTTACTCTGTTTCTCACAACTGCTTTTCCGACTTTTTTACTTACTGTAATACCAAGGCGGTTGGTACACTTATTATTTCTTTTAAAATAAAAAACCAGCGTTTTTGAAACTTCCGAACCGCCTCTATAATACAAGTATTTAAAAGTTTTATTTTGCTTTAAAGCACATGTTTTTTTCATATCGAATTAAGCAGAAAGTACTTTTCTGCCCCTTCTTCTTCTTGCGGCCAAGACCTTTCTTCCGTTTCTGTCACTCATTCTCTTTCTGAAACCATGTGTTTTTTTTCTATGCCTGTTATTTGGCTGAAATGTTCTGAGCATCTAATTACACCTCCTCTTTTATTCTTAGATGACACATTTACTACTGTATTATATATAATTTGGCTATGTTTGTCAAACATTTTTTTTATTTCTTATTTTTTTTAAAAATTATTGTTTTTTTTATTGCGTTTTTGTGAAAAAAATGGTATTATATATTTAATATGTAAAAAAGGTAGTTTATTTTTATTTTTTCACAAAAAAATAAGGATTTCCACATAGTTATAAACACTTTTTGCCCTGTTTTTTCTGAAAAATGCTATTTTTTCCACATATTTTAAATTGCTTTATACTACTTTTCCACATATATTTTTACTTTTGAGGGGATAAAAATGGACAAATCTACTTTGGATATTTGGAGCGAGGTTCTAGTTCTTTTAGAAGACGAAATTACTCCGATAGGCTACAGCACCTGGATAAAATCAATAAATCCTATTAAGTTTGATAATAACATTTTGTATATCAATGTTCCTACAACAATAAACAAAACTATGATTGAGCAAAGGTATATTGACCTTATAAGAAATTCTATTTATCAGGTCACCGGAACAGATGCCGATATTGTTGTATCTACTGCTGACAAGGCTCCGAAAAAAGAAGAACAAAAAGAGCCTTCACGCACTGTCGGTATGCCTCTTAATCCTAAATATACTTTTGACACTTTTGTAGTAGGCAAGTCAAACAACACCGCACACGCCGCTTCTCTCGCTATTGCGGAAGCCCCCGGCGTTTGGAGAAATCCACTTTTTTTATACAGCGCTGCAGGACTCGGCAAAACTCATCTTCTTCACGCAATAGGAAACTATATTAAAGACAACAACAAAGACGCCGTTATTGCTTATATTTCTTCGGAATCCTTTATGAATGAATTTATCAGCTCTCTTAAAGAAAAAAATACTGACAAATTCAGAAACAAATACCGCAATGTTGATGTTCTTATGGTTGACGATATTCAGTTTATTGCCGGCAAGCAAAGCACGGAGGAAGAATTCTTCCATACTTTTAACGCTTTACACGACTCAAACAAGCAGATCATTATCACAAGTGATAAAAGTCCTGACGAACTGAAAACCTTTGAGGACAGGTTAAGATCCCGTTTTGAATGGGGATTGATGTTTGACATAGCTCCCCCTGATTTTGAAACCCGTGTGGCGATTTTAAAGAAAAAAGCAGAAAATGAAGGAGTTTACATATCAGAGGATATTCTTATGTATATTGCTGATATGGTGACTTCTAATATCCGTGAGCTTGAAGGTGTTTTTAACAAGGTTTTGGCTTATCGCGGTCTTGAAAATAAAGAAATTACTATGGAGCTTGCCGCAGATGTTTTGAAAAATTACGAAAAAAACGGCAAAAAAACTATTACTCCTGATATTATAGTTGACTGCTGTGCTAAATATTATCAGCTTCGCAGAGAAGATATTTTAGGAAAAAGAAAAACTAACGAAATAGCAAAAGCAAGACAAATTTGTATGTACTATATGCACACAATTCTCGGTTATTCTCAACTTAAAATTGCGAAATACTTTGACAAGCATCACACTACAATTATGCACGGTATTAAAGAAGTAGAAAAGGAAATAAGAGAAAATGAAGACTTCGCTTTGGAAATTGAAAATTTAAAAGAGGATATTTTATCTTGATTTCCTAAAAATTTCCACATAGCTTTGGGTATGCAATATCTGATTTTTTTGAGGTTATAGTTGATTTGCATATACATTACTGCTATATACTATTTAAATTTATATATCTAAAGAGAAAGGGTGAAGGCTAATGAATTTTTTGTGTGAAAAAGACAAATTATTAGAAGGTATTTCAACTGTTATAAAAGCGGTTGTTTCTAAAACACCTATGCCTATTTTACAGGGTATTCTTATCAGTACAGATGAAGATTGTATTATTCTTACAACTAACAATCTTGAAACGGGAATTGAATGTATTATTCCTGCAATCGTAAGAGAAAACGGTTCTATTGTTATAGGAGACGCAAGAGTTTTTTTTGAAATTATAAGAAAGTTGCCAAACGATTACATAAGTGTTGAAGTTGATGATAATTATCATACAACTATCAAATGTCAAAAATCCGTTTATAATATTATAGGATTAAATCCTATTGAGTTTCCTGAACTTCCGATTATAAAAGAAAAAGCTTCTTTTGAAATTAATGCAGAAGTTTTAAAACAGATGATAAGGCAAACACTTTTTGCTGTATCAACAAGACCAGAAAAACCGACGCTTACAGGCTCACTTTTTGAAATTGACGGTGATAATTTATCTATTATTTCACTTGACGGATTCCGTATGGCTATAAGAAAGGAAAAAATTGACGCAAGCGGAAATGAAAAGTTTATAATTTCAGGAAAAACTCTCGGTGATATAGTTAAAATAATAAAAGATGAAGATTTGCCGATAAAAATTAAGCTGACAGACAAATATGTTATGTTTGAGTATGAAAAAACAAAAGTTATATCAAGGCTTATTGAAGGTGATTATTACGATTATAAACGAATAATTCCTACTGATTTCAGAGTAAAAACCGTATTAAATCTTCAGGATATTCTTGTTTGTGTTGAGAGAACTGATCCTATCGTTGCGGTTGATATATTAAAAAATCCGATAAAAATCACAATAGATAACAATTCGCTTTCAATAGACTGTATAACATCAACGGGAAAAGTTCACGACATTATTGACATAGATGATTGCGGCGAAAAAATTGAAATTGGATTTAATCAGAGGTATTTACACGAAGCTTTACAGGCGTGCGAGTGTGAAGAAATATTTATGGAATTTAACGGAAGTCTTAATCCGTGTATAATAAAGCCTTTAGAAGGAGACAGCTTCTTATTTATGGTTTTACCCGTAAAATTAAGCAACTGATAATATGAAATTTATATTGGAAACAGAATTTATAAAGCTTGACCAGCTTCTTAAAGCAACGGATATTGTTTCAAGCGGCGGCGAGGCAAAAGCCTTTATTCAAAACGGAAATGTTTTGGTTAACGGAAGTGTTGAAACAAGAAGAGGAAAAAAAATATACAAAGATTATATTGTTGAGCTTTTAAATGACAAGTCAATAAAAATTTTGGTGCGGTAAATGTTTATAAAAAATATTGAACTTACAAATTTCCGGAACTATGAACATCAAAAAATATTTTTTTCACATGAAACAAATATAATTTTTGGGAACAATGCACAAGGGAAAACTAATATTTTAGAGGCTATTTCTTTATTTTCTTCCGGAAAAAGTTACAGGCGGGTATCTGACAAAAACTTAATAAAATATGACTGTGATTTTGCGAGGATAAGAATTGAATTTGATTCTTTTAATACCGAAAAATCTGCTGAAATCATATTTACAAAAGGAAAAAACAAGTTTATTAAGTTAAACGGTATATCTTTAAGCAGAACAAGTGAATTGCTGGGTGTTTTTAATTGTGTTGTTTTTAGTCCTGAGGAGCTTTATTTAATAAACGGCGCGCCGGAGCTGAGAAGAAATTTTATTGATTTATTTATAAGCTCTCAAAAACCTTTATATTATAACACATTAAAGAGATATTATAAAGTTCTTAAACAAAAAAATAATTTACTGAAAGATATAAATAATAATTTTGAAACATTAAATATATGGAATGAGGAGCTTGCGGAAAACGGAGCTAAAATTATTGTTTATAGAAAGGAATATTTAGCAGAACTAAGCAAAAGAGCGAACGAGGCTTACAAAAAAATTTCAGGCGGCAGGGAAGAACTTAAAATTTTATATAATCAGAATGTTTCTTCTGAAAATTATGAAAAAAGTGATTTAAAAAACAGAATTCTCGAAGCAATCGAAAGAAAAAAACAAAAAGAGATTGCAATAGGTGCGAGTCTTGTCGGAATACACAGAGACGATATTGACTTTTTTATAGACGGGCAAGACGCAAGAATTTTTGCATCGCAGGGACAGCAGAGATCGGCAATTATTTCTTTAAAAATGGCGCAGGCAGAAATTATAAAAAATCAAAGCGGAGAGTATCCTGTATTTTTATTTGACGATGTTATGAGTGAGCTTGACAGTGAGCGTAGGGAATTTATTGCGAGCGAAATAAAAAACAGCCAAGTCATTATAACAAGTACGGACAGGTATTCAAGCGGAAAAAAAGAAAAGTTTTTTTATGTAGAAAATGGCACGGTCCGAGAGGTAACATAATGTATATTCACATAGGCGGAGATACGGTTATAGAAAGAAAATCTATTGTCGGAATTATGGAAATAGAAAATACAAGCACTTCAAAGATAACGAAGGATTTTTTCCGGAAAAACGGAAAAAAAGTTATAAATATTTCCGATGATTTACCAAGGTCTTTTATTATTACCAAAGATAATAATAAATCAAAAATATATATATCACCCATATCAACAGCTACTCTCTATAAAAGATGCAGGGAAAGGAAGATTAAAGAAAATGGATAAAATAAATTCAACTTATGACGAAACCCAAATCCAGGTTCTTGAAGGACTTGAAGCAGTAAGAAAAAGACCGGGAATGTATATTGGTTCAACTTCGGCTCAGGGACTTCATCACTTAGTATATGAAATAGTTGATAACTCTATTGACGAAGCACTTGCAGGCTATTGTACAAAAATAGAGGTCATATTAAATAAAGACAATTCCGTAACTGTACGGGATAACGGCAGAGGTATTCCTCACGGAATACATCCTAAAATGGGCATATCAACTATTGATGTTGTATTCACAGTTCTTCACGCAGGCGGAAAGTTCGGCGGGGGCGGATACAAGGTATCGGGCGGTTTGCACGGCGTCGGCGCGTCTGTTGTTAATGCTCTTTCAACGCATCTTGAAGTTAAGGTTCACGACGGCAGCGACATATGGTACCAGAGTTATAACGGCGGCGTTCCCGAAGGGGAAGTACATAAAATAGGAAAAACCGACAGAACCGGTACGGAAATAACTTTTTGGGCCGACGGAAATATTTTTGAAGAAACGGTCTATGATTATGATATTCTTCTTAAAAGACTCAGAGAACAGGCGTTTTTAAACGGCGGACTTAAGATAATATTTACCGATGACAGAGAAGATGAGCCTATAACAGAAGAACTTTTATACGAAGGCGGTATTAAAAACTTTGTTTCTTATCTTTTTAATGAGAAAAAGGCAAGAAAAGAAAGTCTTGAATGTATAAATGATGATGTTATTTATGTAAAGGGCGAAGCTAACGGAAATATGGCGGAGGTCGCGCTGCAATGGTACAGCGGTTATGACGAGGTTGTGGAATCCTTTGCAAATAACATTTCTACAACTGAGGGCGGAACACATGTAACCGGATTCAGGTCTGCGCTTACAAAAGTTTTGCTCGACAATGCAAAAAAATTCAGGATTTTAAAAGAAAACGAAGAATTAACAGGCGAAGATGTCAGAGAAGGACTTATAGCAGTAATATCAGTTAAATTGGAAGAGCCTCAGTTTGAAGGTCAGACAAAAACAAAGCTCGGAAATTCCGAAATGCGTACATTTGTTGACAATATGCTCAAAGAAAAACTTGCAGACTATCTGGAAGAAAACCCGCTTGTTGCAAGAGCAATTATTGAAAAGGCTTTGGCGGCCTCAAAGGCAAGAATCGCCGCAAGAAAAGCGAGAGAAGCTTCGAGAAAAACTCCGCTCGGGACAAACTCACTGCCGGGCAAGCTTACAGACTGTATTGTTAAAGACCCGTCAAAAACAGAGCTTTACATAGTTGAGGGTGATTCCGCAGGCGGCTCGGCAAAGAGCGGCAGAGACAGTAAGTATCAGGCAATCCTTCCGCTTTGGGGCAAAATGCTGAATGTTGAAAAGGCAAGAGCGGACAAGGTTTACGGAAATGACAAGCTCACACCTGTTATTCAGGCGCTCGGAACGGGAATTGCGGCAGAATTCAACCTTGAAAAGTTAAGATATGACAAAATAGTTATAATGGCCGATGCCGATGTTGACGGTGCGCATATTCAGACACTTTTACTGACATTTTTCTTTAGATTTATGACGCCGCTTATCGAAACAGGTCATGTATATCTCGCAAAGCCTCCGCTGTACAAGCTTTCTCGCGGTAAAAAGCAAATGGTTGCGTTCAGCGATGAAGAAAGAGACGCCATCAGTGAAGAATTAAAAGGCGGAGATTCCAACGCAAAAGTTGATATAAGCAGATACAAAGGTCTCGGTGAGATGAACCCCGAAGAACTCTGGGAGACAACAATGGACCCCAAAAACAGAATACTTTTAAAGGTAACGCTTGAGGACGCGGAAAAAGCCGACCAGATTTTCAGTATTCTTATGGGTGACGAGGTTGAACCGAGAAGACTGTTTATAGAGCAAAACGCACAGTATGTAACAAATCTTGATGTTTAATTGGAGATAGAATATGGCTAAGAATAAAAAGTACGAAGATTCACATTTTGAAGAATATCTCGAAACACAAAAAATAGTTGATGTTGACATCGAAAAACGCATGAGAGAGGCGTTTATTGACTATGCAATGAGCGTTATAGTCAGCCGCGCCCTTCCTGATGTAAGAGACGGTCTTAAGCCCGTACACAGAAGAATTCTTTATTCTATGTACGAGGAGCATTTAACATACGACAAGCCGTTTTTTAAGTCGGCAACGACCGTTGGTAATGTTATAGGCCGTTACCATCCGCACGGCGACGCATCTGTTTACGACGCTATGGTAAGACTTGCACAAGACTTTTCTATGCGTTATATGCTTATAGACGGTCACGGCAACTTTGGTTCAGTTGACGGCGACCCGCCTGCTGCTTACCGTTATACCGAGGCAAGAATGAGCAAGCTTGCAAATGTTATGCTCGAAAATATCGATAAAAACACGGTTGACTTTTTGCCGAACTTTGACGAGAAGAGAGTAGAGCCGACTGTTTTGCCTACGAGAATACCGACGCTTTTGATAAACGGCAGCTCCGGTATAGCCGTCGGTATGGCGACAAATATTCCGCCGCATAATCTCACAGAGGTTTTAGACGGCGTTATTGCAAAAATCGACAATCCTGAAATCTCGCTCGCCGAGATGATGCAATACATAAAAGGTCCTGATTTTCCGACAAAAGCGACGATTATGGGCAGAAGCGGCATTCGCAGCGCTTATGAAACGGGAAAAGGCAAAATAATCGTAAGAGCAAAAACCGAAATCAAAGAACACAGCGACGGCACATCATCTATTATAATAACCGAGCTTCCTTATCAGGTTAACAAGAAAATGCTTGTTGAATCCATAGCGGAGCTTGTAAAAGACAAAAAAATAGAAGGTCTCTCGGACATAGACGACCATTCATCTGACAGAGTTGGCATCAGAATTGATATTTCCCTCAAGAGAGACGCCAATCCGCAGGTCGTTTTAAATCAGCTCTATAAATTTACGCGCCTTCAAGACAGCTTTTCTGTCAATATGCTTGCTATTCACGACGGCAAGCCGAAAACTATGACGCTTATGGAAGTCCTTGACCACTTTATAGACTTCCAGCAGGAAATCGTTACAAGGCGTACCAAATTTGACCTTGAAAAGGCCGAAGCAAGACGGCACATTCTGGAAGGCTTGAGAATTGCTCTTGCGAACATAGACGAGATAATCCACATCATCAGAAATTCGTACGATGACGCTAAAGAACGCCTTATGGAGCGTTTTGATATGTCAGAAATTCAGGCGCAGAGCGTTTTGGATATGAGGCTTGCACAGTTGCAGCGCTTAAACGGCGAAAAAATCGACGCCGAATATGAAGAACTCGGCAAAAAAATTGACGAGTACAATCTTATATTGACAGACCACAGCAGGCTTATGGAGCTTATCAAAGACGAGCTTCTGGAGATCCGTGACAAGTACGGCGATGAAAGAAAAACACAAATTGAGGAATATTTCGGTGAAATCGACCTTGAGGATCTGATCGAGGAAGAAGAAAGCGTATTTACGCTTACGCACTTCGGATACATCAAGAGAATTCCTGCAAGCACTTACAGAAGCCAGCGCAGAGGCGGCAGAGGTATTGCCGGTCTCAGCACAAGAGAAGAGGATTTTGTTAACACGATATTTACTGCTTCTACCCACGATACGATTATGTTTGTTTCAAACAAGGGCAGAATGTACAAGCTTAAGGGGTATCAGATCCCCGAGGCAGGCAGGCACGCCAAGGGTACGGCGATAGTCAACCTCTTGCAGCTTGAAGAAGGCGAAAAGGTAAAAGCAAGTATCGCAATAAAGAGCTATGAAGACGGTCAGTCCTTGATTATGGCAACAAAACGCGGAACGGTAAAGAAAACTCCGCTTATCGAGTATTCTTCGACGCGCCGCGGCGGTCTTAACGCAATCGGCATAAATGAGGACGACGAGCTTATCGGCGTTAAGCTGGTTTCAGAGGGTGACAGCATTATGCTTAGCACTCACAACGGAATGGCAATTAAGTTCGACGAAAGCGATGTAAGACCGATGGGTAGAACGGCTCACGGCGTAAGAGGAATCAAGCTACGCAGCGGCGACTATGTTATAGGTATGTCCGTAACAAACGAGGGAGATGAGCTTCTTGCAATTACGGAAAACGGATTCGGCAAAAAAACAAATCTCTCAGAATACAAAAAGCAAAACCGCGGCGGTATGGGGCTCAGGACATATAAAATTTCCGAGCAGACAGGCTCTGTTATCGGCATAAACATAGTAACTGACGACGACGATATCATGCTCATAACAAACGAAGGCGTTATTATCAGAATGAGCTCTGCCGATATCCGCTCCATCGGAAGAAGCACAAAGGGAGTAAGGCTTATGCGCCTTGAAGACGGCGTTAAGGTCGTATCGCTCGCAATAACCGACCATGAGGAAGAAGCCGAAGAAGCAGAAGAGACAGAGGCGGTTACGGAAGAATGAGCAGAGAAGTAAAAATCGGCACAGTAAAAATCGGTAACGGCAACAGGATTGCAATCCAAAGTATGACAACAACAAAAGCAAGGAACATTGACGAAACCGTTGACCAAATAAATCGCATTGCAGATGCGGGCGCGGATATTGTGCGGTTTGCAATCGAAAACGAGGAAGACGCAAAAGCAGTTGACAAAATAAGACAGCGCGTTAGCGTGCCGATTGTTGCCGATATCCATTTTAATCATAAATTTGCTCTTGAATGTATTGCCGGAGGGATAGACAAAATAAGGATAAACCCCGGAAATATCGGAAGCCGCGAAAGAGTTGCGGAGGTTGCAAAGGCCGCCATAAAGGCTGATGTCCCTATAAGAATAGGCGTAAATCTCGGCTCGATAGAAAAGCAGTTCGCCGAAAAATACGGCAAAACGCCGAAGGCTATGGTTGAAAGCGCAAAATACCACGCGTCGCTTTTGGAAAACGAGGGCATGGAAAATATTGTCATAAGCCTTAAAGCGTCTGATGTTAAAACGGCCGTTGCGGCGTACAGGCAAATGGCGGGGGAATGCGACTATCCGCTCCATCTTGGAATAACAGAAGCAGGCACGGTTTATCAGGGAATCATAAAATCTGCGGCTGGCATAGGTGCGCTGCTTTTAGACGGAATAGGCGATACGATTAGGGTGTCCTTGACAGCCAATCCTGTTGAAGAAGTCAAAGCTGCCAAAGCATTATTATCGGCACTTGATATGTACGACGCGCCAACGCTTGTTTCTTGCCCTACCTGCGGCAGGTGCAATATAGATTTGCCGCCAATTGCAAACGCGATTGAAAGGTATCTTGAAAATGTCAAAAAGCCGCTTAAAGTAGCTGTTATGGGCTGCGCGGTGAACGGGCCGGGAGAAGCAAGCGATGCTGA
The DNA here is from genome assembly GCA_017450025.1 of Clostridia bacterium. Lineage (GTDB taxonomy): Bacteria > Bacillota > Clostridia > UMGS1883 > UMGS1540 > RGIG3586. The sequence goes on from JAFSYJ010000032.1 coordinate 22,668, forward strand.
CTTCGGCATAGCAGGCGGTCAAGGGAACGCGGTATTTTTTAAAAAGGGCAAAATCATAAAAAGCATAAATGAAAATGAAATTTTAGATGTTTTATTTAAAGAAATAGATTTGTGGGAGAAATAAAGTTGGAAAAGGAAATCAGAGAAGCCTTTGATTTGGCTAATATACCTGAAGTGTTTTACGGGAGCAGAGTTTGCGCGCTCTCTATTGATACAAAAACAAGAGGTGTTAATTTTGTTTTAAAATTAACACCTTTATTGCCGTACAGAGAAATTGAAATACTTAAAAAAGAGCTTGTAAAGGCATATATTTTACAAAGCGTAAATGTGCAGGTACAGTTTGAAAACAATGAATTGATGAACAATCTCGATATATACAAAGATTATATTATAATGGAGCTTGCACAGGGCAATCCTATTGCCAAATACGCCTTTGAGGCGAGCAGATGGGAGCAAGACGGCGATACGCTTATAATAACACTGCGCCATGGCATAGACCAAAATGATATGGGAGGCAATGTTCATACGGCAATAGAAAAAATAATGCAGAGGTCAAATATAAATCTGAATGTTGAATTTGATGAGGATATTGAAGAGATCAAATTCACTATGCCCGAAATTATACCCGTTGTTAAGGAGAAAAAAACAGAGCCAAAGCCTGAAAAGACGGAGCTGCCGACTGTTTTGCTCGGCAAGGTCTTAAGCAGCGAAATATTACAGGTAAAAGAAATAGATCAGGACAGCGGAAAAGTTACCGTAGCAGGGGATTTATTTTACATAGACACGCGCGACAATATGGGCAAAGACAAAAAAACTACGATGGTGTTATTTTACTTATATGACGGAACAGGCTCCGTTATTTGCAAGGCGTTTATTCCTACAGAAAAGTTTGCGGACATAAAGGGCAGTATGAAGGCGGGAGCGCATCTCAAAGTCGGCGGTAAAATGGAGTTTGACCCGTATGAGCGGGAAGTCGTGCTTCAGGTAAAGGATATAAACACCTGCGAAAAAGAAAAAAAGGCAGACACCGCGGAGGAAAAGCGTGTTGAGCTGCATATGCATACAAAAATGTCCGCCATGGACGGAATGGCCAGCGCGGAGGACATTGTAAATACGGCTAAGGAATACGGACACAAAGCCGTTGCGATAACCGACCACGGAGTCGTGCAGGCGTTTCCGGAGGCTTTACATACAAAAGATGATTCGATAAAAATTCTTTATGGTACTGAGGCGTATTTTGTAAATGACTGCGATTCTTTAATATATCACGGAGAAAGCTACCCGATAGACGGTGAAGTAGTTGTTTTTGACATTGAAACAACGGGGCTTTCACACATAAGCGACGAATTTACCGAAATAGGCGCGGTTAAAATCGCTGATGGAAAGATAACTGATACATTTTCGACATTTGTAAATCCGGGGAAGGCTATTCCGTCAAGGATAGTGGAGCTTACGGGGATAACCGATGAAATGGTTGCCGATGCGCCTTCTCCAAATGACGCGGTTGACGCGTTTATGAAATTCTGCGGCGATGCTCCGCTCATCGCGCACAATGCGGATTTTGATGTCAGCTTTATTCGTGAAAATCTGCGCCGCCGCGGAGACAACAGGCAAATTATGTATCTTGACACACTCGCACTCTGCCGAGAGATAGTTACAGTTAAAAAAAGTCACAAGCTTGACGCTATGGCAAAATATTTTGGTATTCCGAATCCGTCGCACCACAGAGCCGTAAACGACGCGGAGGTCTGCGCAGGCATCTGGAATAAGTGCTGTGATATACTCCGGGCAAAAAAAATAAGTACACTTGACGAAATTGACCGCAAAATATCTGAAGATACAGACAGTCTGGCGCATCTCAGCTATTATCACGCGACGATTTTTGCAAAAAACAGAGCAGGAATAAAAAATTTATATAAGCTCATTTCGCTTTCGCATTTAAAATATTTTAAAGGCAAGCCGCGCATACCGAAAAGCGAGTTTTTGCGGCATCGTGACGGTCTTTTAATAGGCTCGGCGTGCGAGGCGGGCGAGCTTTTCAGAGCCGTAAAATCAGGGGCAGACGAGGATACAATCGACAGGCTTTGTGAGTTTTACGATTATTTTGAAATCCAGCCTTTGGGAAACAATATGTTTATGGTAAACAAAGGCGAGGTCGGCAGTGTTGAGGAATTAAAAGAAATCAACAAAAAAATAATAGCACTCGGAGAAAAACACGGCAAGCTTGTCGCGGCAACTTGCGATGTTCACTTTTTGAGACCTGAAGACGAGGTTTACAGAAGGATTTTAATGGCAGGACAAAAATATGATGATGCAGACAGTCAGGCACCTTTATATTTCCGCACAACAGATGAGATGCTCGCGGAATTTGATTATCTCGGAGAAGAAACAGCGCGCAAGGTCGTTATTGAAAATACAAATAAAATTGCCGATATGATAGAGGACATTAGCCCAATATCGAATGAATACTGCCCTCCGGTAATTGAGGGAAGCGAAGAAGACATAGAGAGAATGTGCTACGAAAAGGCGCACAGAATTTACGGAGACCCGTTGCCCGAAATTGTTGAAACACGCCTTAAAAGAGAGCTTGATGGTATAAATTCCAAGGGTTATGCCGTACTATATATGATTGCGCACAAGCTTGTTAAAAAGTCAAACGACGACGGTTACCTTGTAGGTTCGCGTGGCAGTGTAGGCTCGTCGCTTGTGGCGTATATGTCGGATATTACGGAGGTCAACTCGCTTGCTCCGCACTATATTTGCCCCGAATGTAAATATTCGGAGTTTATAACGGACGGCTCTTACAGCTCCGGCTGCGATATGCCCGACAAAAACTGCCCGAACTGCGGACATATGCTGCGAAAAGACGGTCACGACATCCCGTTTGAAACATTCCTCGGCTTTAATGCAGACAAAGAGCCTGACATAGACCTTAATTTTTCGGGCGAGTATCAGGCGAGAGCGCACAAATACACAGAGGAACTGTTCGGAAAGGAAAATATTTTTAAGGCGGGAACAATAGGCACTATTGCAGACAAAACCGCGTTTGGATTTGTTAAAAACTACTACGAGGACAGAGGACAAACAATAAACAAGGCAGAACTCCAGCGAATAGTTGAAGGCTGTACCGGAGTAAAAAGGACAACAGGACAGCACCCGGGCGGACTTATTGTCTTGCCAAAAGGTCATACAATAGAGGAATTTACGCCTGTTCAGCATCCCGCTGACAAAGATGGTATTGGCATTATAACAACGCATTTTGACTACCATTCGATAGATAAAAACTTGTTAAAGCTCGACCTGCTTGGACACGACGACCCGACTGTAATACGAATGCTTGAGGACCTGACGGGAATTGACGCAAAAAAAATCCCACTCGACGATAAAGAAACAATGAGTATCTTTAGCTCAACCGAAGCGCTCGGCGTTACAAAAGAGCAGATAGGCACAGAGGTCGGAACATACGGCGTGCCTGAGTTTGGAACGAGATTTACGCAGCAGATGCTTGTTGACACGCGACCGACCACATTTGCGGAGCTTGTCAGAATATCGGGGCTTTCTCACGGTGAAGATGTTTGGACAAACAATGCCCAGGACCTTGTACGGAGCGGTACTTGCACGCTTTCAAGCTGTATTTGCACGCGTGACGATATAATGCTGTATCTTATTAAAAAGGGCGTGCCGCCTGCAAGTTCGTTCAAGATAATGGAATCCGTCAGAAAAGGCAGAGGGCTTACGCCCGAATGGGAAGAATTGATGCACGAAAACAATGTGCCGCAATGGTATATAGATTCCTGCAAAAAGATAAAATATATGTTCCCGAAGGCGCACGCCTGCGCGTATGTTACAATGGCGTTCAGAATTGCATATTGCAAGGTTCACTATCCGATGGCGTTTTATCAGGCATATTTTTCTGTCCGTGCCGATGATTTTGATTATAATACAATGTGTCACGGAGAACAAAGAGTTATTGACGAAATGAACCTTATCAAAGCAAAGGGTAAGGAAGCGACGGCAAAAGAAAAATCAAAGGTCACTATTTTGGAAGTTTGCGTCGAAATGTACGAAAGAGGACTTGATTTTTGCGGCATAGATATTTATAAATCGCACCCTCTAAACTTTTTGAACGATAACGGAAAAATAAGACCGCCGCTAAACAGCCTGCCCGGACTCGGCGCGGCTGCCGCAATGAAAATAGCTGAAGAAAGAGAAAAGGGAGAATTTTTGGCTATTGATGATATGGTAAAAAGGACAGGAGTTTCCAAAACAGTTGTGGAAATGCTGAAAGCGGCAGGCGCGCTCAGTGGTATGCAGGAAAGCGCACAGGTCGATATGTTCAGTCTTTTGGCATAGAAAAAAGGGATATGAATTTCATATCCCTTTTATATTAACTCGCCTTCAAGGCTGAAAGTTCCGACCTTCACAATTTTAACAGGTACGATTTCGCCTTTTAAGCTATGCGGAGCGGGGAAATTGACTATTTTATTTCCTTCTGTGCGTCCTGTCATAAAGTGGGGGTTTGTCTTACTTTCGCCCTCTACTAAAACAAGCTCCGTTTTGCCCGTCAAAGCCTTATTTTTTTCTAAAGAAATTTCGTTTTGTACCTCCAAAAGGCGTTCAAAATTTGCTTTGATTTCATCATCGGAGAGAACAAACGGCATTTTTGCCGCGGGCGTGCCGCTTCGCGGAGAAAATATAAACGAATAAATCATATCAAAGCGGACTTTGCGAAGCATATCCAAAGTTTTTTCAAAGTCGTCGTTTGTCTCACTCGGAAAACCGACGATAATATCGGTAGTCAGCGCAATATCAGGCATTTTATCGCGGATCTTATCCACCTTTTGCAAAAACCATTCAGAAGTATATTTTCTGTTCATAGACTTCAAAACAGCGTCGCTTCCCGCCTGAAGCGGAAGGTGAAGGCTTTTACAAATATTTTTATTTTCCGCCATAACGCGGATTACGCTGTCGGAAATATCCTTGGGGTGTGAGGTCATAAAGCGTATGCGGTCAATGCCTGTATCGGCAACCTTTTGCAAAAGATTTGCAAATGCGTCGCCGCCTCCGTTATAGGAATTTACATTTTGACCAAGCAGCATTACCTCGCGGCAACCGTCCGCGATAAGCTTTTTAACATCTTCTACGACATCGCCTTCCGCGCGGCTCCGCTCCCTGCCGCGCACATACGGAACAATACAGTAAGTGCAAAAATTATTGCAGCCGTACATTATGGGGACGCCGGCTTTTACGCTGTCTTTTCGGAAATAAGGAATATCCTCGTGTATGAGCTCGTCTTCTGTCGTGCAAAAAACACGGTTTGAGCCTGAAAGATATTCATAAATAAAGCGCGGAAGCTCCTGAATACTGTTTGTCCCGAAAACAATATCCACCTGTTTGAAAGTGGATTTTATTTTTTTTATATTTTTTTCTTCATTTGCCATACAGCCGCACAGCGCGATAATAAGATTCGGGCGCATTTCTTTAAGCGGCTTGAGTGCACCAAGCATGCCGTAAACCTTTTTTTCGGCATTTTCGCGTATGGCGCAGGTATTAAAAATAATCAGGCTTGCCTTATTTGCATCATCTGTGAAACCGTAACCTATTTCGTGCAGAACACCTGCAATTTTTTCGCTGTCATTTTCATTTTGCTGGCAACCGAAGGTGTGTATCAAGGCAAGCTGGTTTTTATCTGTTATTTCGGATAAACGCTTTATATAGTCCATATTTTATCCCTCAAATTTGCTCAAAAAGGCCTTTATTCGCGGTGTATCGACAGCTTCTGAAAAAATATTTTCAGGTGTGTCATCTGCAATAATATTGCCGTTGTCCATAAAAACAACTCTGTTTGCAACTTCTCTGGCAAAATTCATTTCGTGTGTTACTATAATCATTGTCATATTCTTTTGAGCGAGCTCTTTTATTACCTTAAGAACTTCACCCGTGAGTTCGGGGTCAAGTGCGGAGGTCGGCTCGTCAAACAGCATTATTTCAGGCTTCATAGCAAGGGCGCGCGCTATTGCAACTCTCTGCTGCTGCCCGCCCGAAAGCTCGCATGGATAACTGTTTATTTTTTCGGAAAGCCCTACCTCTGCAAGAAGCATCTCCGCGTTTTTTATCGCTTCTGTTTTTGTTTCGCCGTTTACGCATACGGGAGCTTCGATAATATTTTCAAGCACGGATTTGTGCGGAAAAAGATTAAACTGCTGAAAAACCATTCCCATTTTTTTGAGCATTGGGCGCAGTTCCTTTTCAGGCTTATAGACCGCGTTTTCGGCAAGATATTCGCCATCAAGCAAAATTGAGCCTGAATCTACTGTTTCAAGCTTGTTTAAGCAGCGCAAAAATGTGCTTTTTCCGGAGCCCGAAGGACCGATAACTGCAATAACTTCAAGCGGTTCGACAGAAAGCGACACGCCTTTGAGAACTTCAAGCTTACCGAAACTTTTTCTTATATCTTTTACTTCAAGTATAGGCATTACGCTTCCTCCTTACGAATGATAATAATCGAGCTTTTTCTCTATATAACCGAACAAAATCGTCAGAAAACCGCTGAAAATCAGATAAAACGCACCTGTGTAGAAAAGAGGCCATATAAGACCGCCGCGCTTTATGTAGACCTGTGCAGACCAAATAACCTCGTACACCGCAATAACGCGCGCCAGAGAGGTATCTTTGACGAGAGTTATTATTTCATTACTCATTGGCGGAATTATGCGTTTTATGACCTGCGGAAGAACAATTTTAAAGAAAACTTGCGACTTTGTCATACCGAGGACAAAGCCGGCTTCATACTGCCCTTTAGGAATACCCTCGATACCGCCGCGGAAAATCTCGGAAAAGTAGCAGGCGTAGTTAACTGAAAACGCAACCATAACAGCCACAAATCTATCAAAAACATTCCATGTCGCAAACCACGAAACAACTGACCTTACCGGAGCTGCCATTGCGGCAAACTGCTCGGGAGACATGTGGCGCGCCCATTCTCCTGCAAGACCCGGACCGTAATAAATTATTATAAGCTGCAACATTAAAGGCGTTCCTCTTATAATCCACACAAAGGCTTTAACTATCCACTTAATGACCGTTATTTTGCTCATCGAGCCAAAGCTTATGATAAGCCCCAGCGGAAGCGCAAACAACAGCGTTAAAGCAAATATTTTGAGCGTCATTAAAAAGCCTTCTGCAAGAGAAGCTGTTACAGACATAAACATAATACCGCCGCCTTTTCTACAAAAGTTACAAAGGCAGGGAACATAATTGCTCCCTGCCGGAAATTTTGATTTAAGTAAATCAGTCTACGAGAGTAAGTTCGTATTTTTCAGCAAGCTTCTGCAAAGAACCGTCTTCTTTAAGAGCCTTGATGATGTCGTTAACAGCGGCTGCGGCGTCAGAACCCTTTCTGAAACCGATACCGTATTCTTCTTCTGTCAACGAAAGACCGCTTGTGAGGTTTGCATAGCTTGTGCCTTCGCCTGTCATAGCGTTTGCCATTGTAATATCGATTACACATGCGTCAGCCGAACCGGATGCAACTTCCATAAGAGCGTCGCTTTGAGCTGCAACTGCTGTGAAGTTGTCAAGGCCGTTTTCTTCAAGAGCTGCCTCACCTGCGCTGCCTGCTTCTACTGCAAACTTGAGCTCTTTAAGAGAGTCAATATCAGCAAAATCTGCTACCTTATCGGAAGCCATAACAACAACCTGTGCGTTTATAACATACGGGTCTGTTGTTTCCATTGAAGCCAAAACTTCGTCAGTCAGAGTCATACCGTTCCAGATACAGTCAACAGCCTTGGAATTAAGCTCGTTCTGCTTGTTGTCCCAGTCGATTTCTACAAACTCAACATCAACGCCGAGCTTTTCACCTACGAGAAGTGCAAACTCTGTATCAAAGCCTGTCCATTCGCCTGAATCGTCTTTGAAGTTCATCGGCTCGTAATCTGTGATACCGATAACGAGTGTACCCTTTTCGGTTATGTAAGAAAGATCGCTGTCAGCAGTTTTTGTTTCTTCAGTATTTGCAGGAGCCTCTTTCTGACCGCAAGCAGCAAGGGAAAATGCCATTACTGCCACAAGCATAAAAATAAGTAACTTTTTCATTTTTGTCTAAAACCTTTCCGCCCGAAAAATTAAATCTGCCGCTGTGTACGGGCAGACACAGCGGATTTGCACAATAAATATACCACTTTATTTAGATAAAGTCAAGCCTTTTTATAAAATTTAAAGCAAATATTCGTACATAATATTGGAAATAAGTGTAATCGGAGCGGTTTCGGCTCTTAAAATACGGTTGCCGAGAGTTACGGTTTTAAAGCCGCAGTTTTTTGCGGCGTCTGCCTCTGTGCGTTCAAATCCGCCCTCGGGACCTACGAAAACAGCGATACTTTGCGGCTTTTGCGCTCCGCGCAGGACTGATTTTAAAGATATCTCTTTTTCTTCTTCATACGCAAAAATCTTTAAGTCCGCGGATGTCTTAGCGAGAGCTTCGGAAAATTCAACAGGCTCGTAAACAACGGGCACAATTCCCCTGCCGCATTGTTTTGCAGCCTCAAGAGCGATTTTATTCCACCTTGCGGTTTTGCCATGGCTTTTTGCAACTGTCCGCGCGCTGAAAAATGGCCTGATTTCCGTTATTCCAAGCTCAACGGATTTTTGTATTACAAAATCCATTTTTTCACCCTTTGGAACGCTTTGAAAAAGCGTAACCGAAAAATCCTGTTCGCAGAGATTTGGAGAACAGGAAACGATACTGCATACGGCTTCGGTTTTTGAAATTGAACTTATCGTACATTCATAATCCGACTTTTCACCGTCGCATATCGTAAGCGCGTCGCCTGCCTTCATACGCAGAACGCGGCTGATATGTATAAATTCATCTCCCGTAACCGTAATGGTGGTCGAGCCGATATTTTCTTTTGCAACAAAAAATCTTGCCATTTTATCACTTTCTTTCCGAAAGAACAGCGTGCCATTCGCCGTCTTGTCGTGCTTCAAGAATATTAAAGCCGTTTTCTTTAAAAGCCGCAACGCAGTCGTCAAAGCGGTGGTTTATTATGCCGCTTGTGAGGAAAAGTGCGTTTGGCTTCATATACTTTGGTACGATCGCAGAAAGCGGAATAATAACATCGGCAACAATATTTGCTACGACAATGTCGTACAGCCTGTCCGCAGGGGTATTGGCAAAGGGGGCTTCTTCCAAAATATTTCCCGATGTCACAAAGTAATTTTCTTTGCCTATGCCGTTATATGACGCGTTTTCATACGCGATATGAACAGCGGCAGGGTCAATATCCACGGCCGATGCAAATTCCGCGCCCAAAACAAGCGACAAAATAGAAAGAATACCGCTACCGCAGCCTATATCCGCAACACAGTCACCGCGTTTGACAGTGTTTTCAAGAAATTCCATACAAAGGCGTGTGGTGTTATGGCTGCCTGTGCCGAAAAGCATACCGGGATTTATCTTGAGTATTTTGCGGTTTGTGGGCGGATCATCGATCCATTTCGGCACAACGAGGATATTTTTGCCGATTTCAAGCGGCTTGTAATACTTTTTCCATTTTTCAAACCACGAATCCTCTCCGACATCTGCAAACTGGACCTCAAGTGAACCTAAATCAATGCCGATGTCTGTTTTCTTTAAGTTTTCAAGGCACGAATTTAAAACGGCGATCTGCTCTTTGCCGTTTGTGTTTTCACGAAGGAAGACATTGAGGTGCGTCGGCTCTTTTTTTGATGTTATAACATCGTCGTCAACATAGTCCCACTTGCTTTTGTTTTCTTCAAGAAATTTAAAAAAGTCGCCTTCATCACAAATTTCAACACTTTCAAACCCATACGACAGAAGCGCGCCGTAAAGCGGCTCTATGCCATCAGGAGTTGTGAAAATGCTGACGCGTATCCAATTTTCACTCATAGTAATTCACCGAGCTTTGCCGCAAGCTGATCCTTTGAAACAAGACCGACAGAGCGTGCGGCTTCGCTGCCGTTTTTAAATATGATTATCGTGGGGATTGCGTCAATACCGAGCGAAAGAGCTATGCTTTCCGCATCGTCAACATTTATTTTGCAAAAAACGGCTTTATCGCCCATTTCCGACTCAAGCTCTTCGATTTCCGGCGCGATCATCTTGCAAGGACCGCACCAGTCAGCGTAAAAATCTATCAAAACAGGCTTTGCACTGTTTTTTACGGTTTCTTCAAAATTATCTGTTGTTATAAATTTTGGCATATTAAACCTCCTGAGAATAAATTATTTATTTTATAATAATATAAATAGACAATTTTGTCAAATTATATTCAAAAGTAGTTGCAAAATCGGATAAAGAATTATATAATTACAGTAGAAAGGGGCATAGCCAATGCACGATGGACACCGCGAAAGAATGAGAGAACGATATTTAAAATACGGTATTGATTCGTTTGCGCCGCACGAAATACTTGAGATATTGCTTTACTATGTCAAAAAGAGGGAAAACACAAACCCTTTGGCGCACGACTTGATAAACGCCTTTGGCTCGCTGTCCGGAGTTATTGACGCAGATGCGAAAGACCTTTTAAATACAGACGGCGTCGGTGAACAAACCGTTGTTTTAATAAAGCTTATAAAAGACATTTTTGAGTATTATCAAAAAGAAAAATGGGGAGATATAATAAGGCTTAACAATGTTGACGAGATCGGATATTACATACAGGATATGATAGGCGACAAGCCGTACGAAAGCTTATATCTTTTGTGCCTTGACAACGCGAATAAAATACTTGCGTTTCAGGAAATAGAGCGCGGAAGCGTATCAAGCGCGGCAACAAATCCGAGAAAAATTATCGAAACAGCCGTCAGAAATCACGCTGAAAAGGCCGTTCTGGCACACAATCACCCCTCGGGCATAATAACGCCGTCGCAGGAAGACCTTATATTTACGCATCAAATGAGAGAATCATTCAAAGCGATAAAAATCAATATGATAGACCATATTATCACCGGCGGAAACGGATTTACAAGTATGGCGCGCGAGGGGTACATATAAGATTTATTTTGTTATTTTACCGAAAAGCGTGCCGTTTTCTTCCGCTTCGAGCAAAACAGGGAGGATTTGTCCCGATACATCTGTTTGGGACTTTGCCATAACCTTTAAATAATTAGAAGTAAAGCCTTCGTAAAAGCCGGCTTTATTTTTTTGCTCAAAAAGAACATCAAGCGTTCTGCCAATAAACCCTGCGGCAAATTTGCTTTTGTATTCTTCAGCAATTTCAGCAAGGATATGCGCTCGGCGTGCGCGCTCGTTCTTGGGAACGGATTCTGCCAAATTCACGGCAGGTGTGCCGCTGCGCTCGGAGTACGGAAAAACATGAACGCCCGAAAACTTTGCCTTTTTTACAAATTCAAGCGTATTGTAAAATTCGGCTTCACCTTCAAACGGGAAGCCGGTTATTATATCCGTAGTTACCGCTATATCGGGAATTGCGGTGCGCAGTTTGTCCAAAACGGCGAGGTAATCCGCCGCCGTATAGTGGCGGTTCATTTTTTTTAAAACAATATCAGAGCCGCTTTGCAGAGATATGTGAAAATGCGGGCAAACCTTTGGAAGACACGACACAGCCGCGATAAAATCACTTGTAAACGCGTTAGGGTCGATTGAGCTAAGGCGTATTCTTTTTATCTGCGGCAAATCGCTGATTTTACGCAAGAGAGATGTAAGTGAGGTGTTTGTATCTTTGCCGTATGACGAAACATGAATTCCGGTGAGAACGATCTCGCAAAAGCCGTTTTTACCGAGAGCTTCGGCTTCGGCAATAATACTTTCTTCCTTCCTTGAGCGGCTTCTGCCGCGTGCGTACGGGATTATACAGTATGAGCAAAACTGGTTGCAGCCCTCCTGAACTTTGATAAAGGCGCGCTGCCTGCCTTCAAAATTTTCGATAGGTGTATCTTCAAAATCGCATTTTTGCATCATATTTTCAATTTTTTGTACCGGCGAGCGATTTATTTCATATTCTTTTATTAAATTTATAATTTCCCTCTTCTGATTTGTGCCGATTATAATATCAACACAGCCGAGAGATTTAAGCATTTCGGGGTTTGTCTGTGCAAGGCAGCCGACGGCAATAATTACGGCGTCTGGATTTTTTGCCTTTGCGCGGCGCAGCATCTGGCGGCTTTTTTTGTCGCCGACGCTTGTAACGGTGCAGGTGTTTACAACATATACATCTGCATAATCCTCAAACGGAACAGTTTCGTAACCGCTCTGCATAAACTGCGCCTCCATTGCCTGTGTTTCATATTGATTTACTTTGCATCCGAGCGTAAAAAACGCCACTCTTTTTTTCAAAAAAATCAACTCCCGTTTTTACATTTTAGCATAAAAGTCAACCGTAGTCAACTGCATAAAACGGCAAAACAAAGGAAAAACTAAAAACAAAATTTTATTTAAAGGAATGATTGTATGGATATGTCTGATAAAGAGTATCAAAGCCTTGCCGAAAAATATTATCCAAGTTCACCAATGGCTAAAAATGTTTTGATTGCGTTTTTGGTCGGAGGCGCAATTTGTACGCTGGGTGAAATTATACGGCAGGTCGCGCTTTCAAAAGGACTGGAAAATCAAGACGCTCTTACAATTACATCGGTTGTTTTAATTTTTTTGAGCGTACTTCTTACGGGGCTTGATGTCTATGACAAGATAGCTAAATTTGCCGGAGCCGGAACGCTGGTGCCGATAACAGGCTTTGCAAACGCCATAGCCGCGCCTGCAATAGAATTTAAGTCAGAGGGATATGTGCTTGGAATGGGCGCAAAAATGTTTATTATTGCAGGACCTGTAATTGTTTACGGAACTCTGAGCGCAGTTGCAGCAGGCATAATTTATTATTTCTTCAGATAGGTGATAAAAATGACGAAAAGACTTGGAACTCAAACAGTTGCGTTTACAACATTTCCGACAATAAACGGATACGGCGCGATTGTCGGAAAAAAAGAAGGCGAAGGTCCGATAGGTGACTGCTTTGACTCGGTAGAAGATGACGAATTTTTGGGCGAAGCAACCTGGGAAAAGGCGGAGACGCGGCTTTTTGAAAAAGGGCTTGCGCTTGTTTTAAAAAAAGCAAAAATAACATCTTCGGATGTAAATTATGTAATAGCAGGAGACCTTTTAAATCAATGCACAGCGTCGGCGTTTGGAGCGCGCGAGAGCGGTATTCCGTATTTAGGCATTTACGGCGCTTGCTCGACAATGGCGGAAGGCTTGACGCTTGCGGCTATGATAACAGACGGCGGATTTTCGGAAAACTGCATAGCTGTCGCGGGGAGTCACTTTTGCTCGGCGGAAAAACAGTACCGCTTTCCGCTTGAATACGGAGGACAAAGACCGCCCTCGTCACAATGGACAGTCACGGGAGTAGGCGCGACGGCGGTGGGATATGGCGGAAACATTTATATTACACACGCCACTACGGGAAAAATCGAAGACTACGGCATAACAGACGCCAACAATATGGGCGCGGCAATGGCTCCCGCTTTTGCATCGACGGTCAAGGCGCATTTTGAGGATACAGGAAGAAAGCCATCGGATTACGATTTGATTTTGTCAGGGGACTTGGGCAAAATCGGAAAGGGAATTGCGGCAGAGCTTTTGGAAAACGAAGGCTACGACATAAGAGAAAACTATAACGACTGCGGAGTTATGATATTTGACTGCGGCAAGCAGGACACACACTCCGGAGGGAGCGGCTGCGGCTGCAGCGCAAGCGTTTTGTGCGGATATGTTCTGCCGAAGATGCAGGCAGGCGAAATAAAGAATGTACTGTTTACGGCGACAGGCGCGCTTATGAGCCCGACGACATCGCAGCAGGGCGAATCGATTTTGGCGATAGCTCACGCCGTGGCGTTAAGTACGGACTGTAATGTATAGATTATGAAAAAACGAAAATCCCTGTTTATAAAACAGGGATTTTTCATAATAAAAATTGATTTTAAATCTGTGTTATGCAGATATCTCATTGTATCTGCGTGCAAGCTGTGATTTTTTACGGGCAGCGGTATTTTTAGGAACAACGCCTTTTGCAGCTGCCTGGTCGATTTTTTTAACAGCAAATTTAAAATTAGCACCGGCTTCTTCAACATTATTTGCAGAACATGAAGCCTCAAAACGCTTTATAGCTGTTTTAAGTGCAGATTTAATCATTTGATTTCTGAGTGTTTTCTTTTCAATAACCAATACTCTTTTTTTAGCTGATTTAATGTTAGGCAATGCATTTCACCTCCATTATAAATAGTGACTAAAAGTTATTTTAGCACATATATTTACAAAATGCAAGTATTTTTCAAAAAAAGTTTAAATATTTTTGTTTTATAAGCTGTTACCTAAAATGCGGTCATCTGTGTAGTCAATATATACTATCCGAAGCGCTGCCATGATAGGTACGCCGATTATCATACCGGCAGGACCCCAAAGACCGCCGAACAGCATAACCGCAAAGATAACCCAAAACGGGCTGATGCCGACAGACGAGCCGACGATTTTAGGCTGAAGAAGATTTCCGTCAACCTGGCCGAGGACAAGCTGAAATACGAGAACCCATATCGCTTTGAGCGGTCCAAAGGCTATTGCGCACACAACATACACTGTGATTGCCGCAACAATCGGACCGAAAAACGGAATCATATTGCCGAGACCTACCAGAAGACCAAGCAAAACCGGATACGGTGCGCCGAACACCAGCAAAAAGATCGTTGCCGCAAGTCCTACAATTATTGCGTCTGTGACAAGCCCTATGAAATAAGAATAAAAAATGTCAATCATTTTTCTTGCATACAATGCAAGGATTGTTCCTCTTTTACCTTTAAAAATGAGTCTGCCGACCGTTTTAAGCACTTTTACAAGAGATTCTCTTTCAAGCAAAATATATATCGAGAAAACTATGCCGAGGACAAAGGTTATAACGGAGCTTGCAACAGAGCTGATCGCGGTTACGAGTTTACCAACCACATCAAAATTGATATAGGAGGTTATAAAGTCGTTGACTTTATCAATAAGGTTGAGATTACCTAAAAACTCATGTTCTGTAAAGAACTTTTTAGCAGTCTCATAGTACGACGGCAAATGCTCTATCAAATCAACTATGTTATTATACAAAGCGGGCAAAAGCAACTTGATTGCCAGAAAAATCAAAGCGAGCAAAGCAACATATACAACTGCAACACCAATGCCGCGAGCCGCCTTTTTGGATAGCTTGGGGAATTTTTTTGGCAAGTAAGATTCAAGCTTTGTTGCGGGCTTAATTGTGAAAAAGGCAATGATAAGACCGATAAAAAACGGGGTAAGAACGCTTAAAAGAAACTTAACAAAGTTTAAAATAGCGTTAATGTCCAGAACCTTCCACGCAACAATAAAAAGTATGCCGATGATAAGAATTTTCCACCAATAGGATTCTATTTTTTTCATAATATACAAACCACCTTACACAATAAGGATACCAAATTATGGACAGGAAATCAATAGTTTACATAAAATTTTCAATCGTTTCTCTGAATTTGGTCACCACTGCTTCGGGGGCTTCGATTTTCATCTTGCCCTCAAACATAAAAACCCAAGCAAAAAATGTGGGGCTGATATTGACATTTGCCTTGACGGTGAAAAAGTCGCCGCAATCGCGAACGGAAACATTTTGTCCGAATTTATCTATAACGGCATTTACAAGCGATTTTTCGCACCTGAGCGTGACAAGGACAGTTTCGCCCGAGTACATATTGAAAATTCTGCGCGAGTACTCGCCAAGATTGAAGTTTGCACCTGCAACCTCCTGAACCGGCGTCGCTTTATCCTCTAAAACACGCAAATCGGTCATTCTGTCAACGCGGAAATGCGTGAGCTTTTCGTGCTTGTGATAATGAGACACAAGGTAGTAGTTGTCTTCTGAAACGGTCAGGCAGTACGGGCTTACGGCGTAGTCGTTTCCGTCATTACGGAGGTGTCTCTGCTTGTCCGTGCGGTATTCAAAATACTTAAATGCTATCTGCCGTCCGCTGTTTATAGCGTCGTAAATTTTGTCAATATTAAGATATACCATCTCGTTTATTGTTTTTGCTCGGTCAACTATGTAAACTTGCCTTTGTAGCTTGTGCGCCTGATAATGGCTTGTTAGGCTTTCAAGCTTTTTGATGAGCGCCGCGCTTTTCTTTTCGCTTATGAACCGTGCAGCGCCGACGCTGTCAACAAGAAGCTTTAATTCGGGCAGTTCAAAATTGCGCGAGCCGATGTAGTAAACATACGAAGACCGTTTTTCTCCTATTATATCAAGCCCGAAAACCCTCAAGGCCTCAATATCGTCATATACGGACTTCCTCTCGGCGCGTATTCCGTAGCTGTCAAGCTCCGCAAGAATATCGCCCATTGTTACAGGGTTGTCCTCGTCAGAATTTTCAAGAAGATATTTCATAAGATAGAGAATTTTAAACTTTTGATTCGGCGTTTTAGTCATTTATGCGTTCCGCCTTTCTTATTTTTACAAAAATCAAAGGCAGAGAGCTACAGCCCTCCGCCCAAAAAGCAAATTCTTGAAAACGGAAAAATCCGCTCAACTGTACTATAAATTTACCAAAAAAAGAATTATTTGTCAAGGAATTTATTTTTTTAACGCGGTTTTTATCGAATACAGGGAGCTTTGCACCATATCTACGACCTTAAAGCGTATGTCCACGCCCGAATCTGTCGTGATTATATCAAGCTCGTCGGGTGAAAGGTTTTTTTTGAATGCCTCAACGCTTTGAGGCTCTTCGCTTACAGCGGCATCAACAAAGCACAACGGAGGGAACATAACGCACCACCAGTTATGCCCTTTTGCTTCGCCGATCTCTATCTTTACGGCATCGTATTTGCCTGCAGGAAAAGCGTAATTTTCGTACTGCTTCATCGGAAAGTCGTAGCTTCCGATTTCTATGTTCACGGGATAAGAGAAACCGTTTTTTGAAATTTCATCACTTGCCGCAGTTTTCAGAAAATCAATATTAGCACTGAGTATCTGCTCTGTTTGTTCTTTTGATGTGCTGCCGTCAAACAAATTTCTGCCCTCTTTTAAAATCCTATCCCTCACGGCGAGCTTTAAAGACTGGTCTTCGTCAGAATCGCTGTTTGCAAGAATATGCAGTCTTACGACATTCTGCGCCAAATCAGTTTGAACTCTACCCGAATATAATATACATACCATTCCTGTCAGCAAAACCAAAGACAGAAATATAAGAATAAAATTTCTTTTCATTCCAATTCACCTCTAAGGCTAATTGTTGACACTTTTTCAAATGTTTATACAAAGATATATTGCCAAAATAATGAATTTGTGTTATTATATTTTAAAAGGAGAGATGATTTTTATGAGAGACGAGACAAAATGCCTGCATTCAGGCTACACGCCTAAAAATTCAGAGCCGAGAGTTGTTCCGATAGTTCAGAGCACAACTTATGTTTATGATTCCACAGACGATGTCGCAGCCGTATTTGACGACCCGACAAAATCGCTTATTTATTCGCGTTTTGCAAACCCGACGGTTATGGCGGTTGAAGGTAAAATCGCTGACCTTGAAGGCGGCGTCGGCGCGATGTGCACATCATCGGGACAAGCTGCAAATCTGCTTGCAATTTTGAACATCTGCGAGGCTGGCGACAGCATAGTAAGTACGGCGCAGATTTACGGCGGAACGGTCAATCTTTTTGCCGTAACACTGAAAAAGCTTGGAATTGAGTGCATTTTTGTTGATACATTTGCAACTGATGAAGAAATAGAAGCGGCGTTTAAGCCGAACACTAAGGCTGTTTTCGGAGAGACAATCGCAAATCCTGCCCTCACGGTATTTGATATAGAAAGATTTGCAAAAATTGCGCATAAAAAGGGCGTGCCGCTTATTGTCGACAACACCTTTGCGACGCCTATTTTGTGCAAACCGTTTGAGTTTGGGGCTGACATCGTGACACATTCGACTACCAAATATATGGACGGTCACGCAGTTCAGGGCGGCGGCGTTATCGTTGACAGCGGCAAATTTAATTGGAAAAACGGCAACTTCCCGTGTCTGACTGAGCCGGACGAGTCGTATCACGGAATCTCTTACACCGAAAAATACGGCGAATTGGCGTATATTTTAAAAGCGAGAATGCAGCTTATGCGCGACTTTGGCGTTTACCCTGCCGCTCATTCGGCGTTTCTTTTGAACTTGGGACTTGACACTTTGGCAGTCAGAATGCAAAGATACTGCGAAAATGCTTACACGGTTGCAAAGTTCCTGCAATCAAACGACAAGATAGATGAAGTAATTTATCCGTGGCTTGAAACAGACAGGAGCTATGCTCTTGCCAAGAAATATCTCAAAGGCGCGAGCGGAGTAATTTCGCTTATTATAAAAGGCGGAAGAAACAATGCCGTTAAGTTCATGGATTCTTTGGAGCTTGCTTCAAACGAAGTTCATGTTGCGGACATTCGTACTTGCGTTTTGCACCCTGCAAGCGAGACTCACCGTCAGCTTACAGACGAGCAGCTTGTAGCGGCTGGAATAAACGGCGGTATGGTGCGCTTGTCGGTCGGACTTGAGTCCGTTGAGGATATAATAGAAGACTTGAAAAAAGGTCTTGCGGCAATATAAAAAAGAATGGGCTAAAGCCCATTCTTTTTTAAACTAAATTTTTATCGGCATAGCCCCAGCTATGCCGGTATTACTTTAAGCCTTTTAAATATTCATATGCAGCGTCAAACTGCCTGTCATCTGTGAACAAAAGTTCTTCGTACTCAACATTATTTAAGTCAAACAAAGTCGCAAAATCAGCCGTACCCGTAGCGTTTATATTACGGTAGGTCTGATATTTTAAAAGAGAATCCGAGGTTTCTTTATCAAAAAGGCTATCGGGCTCACCGTCAAAATACCCCAAGAACTCAAGACGCTGTTCAATCGCAAGAACGGCTTCGGAATTTGTACCATCGGAAACCACAGCATTAAAATCAATAGGTACAAAGTACGAGCAATCCTTTGTTACAGTCTTGTTAGAAATGCTGTAATCCGGCGAAACTCCCACACCGTTTACAGGATTACCGCCTGCAGAGAAGTATTCTGCAGTGGTGATTTTTAAAGCGCCGCCTGTCGGTGAAAACGGGAACAAGGTCTGCATTGTACCTTTTCCGTAAGTCGTTGTACCGAAAAGCTTGCCCACTTTGGTATCCTGAACTGCCGCAGAAAACAGCTCTGCCGCTGAGGCACTCCCTTTATTTACAAGAAGCGCAAGCTTATATTTTGGGTGTTCCAGCTCGGAATAAAACGACTCGTTTTTTGATTCGTCTCTATACTGAACAGAGGCGACAACGCCCTTTGGTACAAACAAATTACAAAATCCAATAGCCGAGTTGAGCTCGCCGCCCGGGTTATATCTGAGGTCAATTATCACTTTTTGAACATTATTTTTGTCAAATTCCGCAAGAGCGGTTTTTGTTTCTTCTACGGTACTGCCGTTAAAGTTTGCAACAGAAATATAGCCAATGTTTCCGTCTAAAATTTCAGATGCAACGGAAACCTCTTTTATTTTTGCACGCATAATTTCAAAATCAATCAGCTTACCTCCGCGCAAAACGCCGATATTTACTAATGTTCCGACATCACCCATAATAAGGGATTGCGCATAGTCAACCGATGCGGAGGAAATATCCTCACCGTTTACCGAAACAAGCACATCATTTGGCAAAATGCCTGCGGCTTCGGCAGGAGAGCCTTTTATCGGAGAGACAACAATAATGCGTCCGTTGCTCTGATGTATGCTCACGCCTATTCCGACAAATTCACCTGCAACAGTGTGAGAGAGCATCTGCTCATAATCCTCTTTATACATATACTGTGAGTGTTCGTCTAAAGACGAAAGCATTTCATCAAGCAAGTCCTCGACAGTATCTTCCGGATGAATCATTTTTCGGAAAAGTGCGGCACTCATCATTTCTTCATTCGTAGTGCCGAATTTATAGTACTTAGAAATAAACTGAGCGGCGCGCGCCACAAGATTAAATTCATATGCTCCTTTAAGTTCGCTCTCAGTTGCAGCTATAGCAGGAGTACTGAACGAAAAAAGCAGTATAATTAAACTGATAAATAATACAGATAAGCGTTTTTTCATATTATCACGACCTTTTTACATTTTTTGAGGTGCGGTAACACCCAGAGCCTTAAGGCAGTTTGCAATAACAATTCTTACACAGTCGCAAAGCTTGAGCCGTGCTGCCGCAAGCGCAGGCTCTTCGCCGCGAATACGGCAAGCGTTATAGAAAGAATGAAACAGCGCAGAAACTTCTGTAACATAGCGGGTAAGGCGCGAAGGCTCATAAAGTTCAGCCGCGATCCTGACCTCTTCGGGGAGTTCCGCAATCTTTTTAAGCAAATCAACTTCCTGAGGCGCGGTTAAAAGAGACGCGTCAATTTCAGAGTACGGCAAAACATTTATTCCGTCATTTGCCATAAGCCTTAAAATACTGCAAATCCTTGCGTGCGCGTATTGCACATAAAATACGGGGTTGTCGTTAGTTTGCGAAACCGCAAGCGACAAGTCAAAGTCAAAATGGCTGCCTGCCTGACGGAGGTTAAAGAAAAACCTTGCGGCGTCAACGCCTATATCCTCAAGCAGGTCGGAAAGCGTTATCATTTTGCCTGTGCGCTTGCTCATACGGACAATTTCTCCGTTTTCCATAAGGCGGACAAGCTGCATTGTAATAACATACAGTTTATCAGGGTCAAGTCCGAGAGCCTGCAGCGCACCCTTCATACGCGCTATATGACCGTGATGGTCTGCGCCCCATATATTTATTGCAAGGTCAAAATCCCTTGTTAAAAGCTTGTTTCTGTGATATGCAATATCGGCGGCAAAATATGTGGGAATACCGTTATCCCTGACAAGAACATCATCTTTATAGGAGCGGTCGTCCTCGCCGCGCTTTTCTATAAACTCTGTACTTTTAAACCACAGCGCGCCGTCCTTTTCATATACGAGAGAGGTTTCTTTTAAAAGCTCTATTGTCTTTAAAACATCGCCGTTGTTATGCAGAGAGCTTTCGTAAAACCAGTTGTCGTATTCGATACGGTAATTTTTAAGGTCCTTTTTCATTTTTTTGAGGTTAAGAGGCAGGGCATAGTCAATAAGAGCCTGTTTTCTTTCGGCTTCGCTCACATTTAAGAGCTTGTCTCCGTACAGGTCGATATAATTTTGAGCGTGAACGGTGATGTCGTCGCCTTTATAGCCGTCTTCAGGGAAGTCGGTACTGCCCGTTAAAATCTGGCGGTAGCGTGCCTCAAGTGAACGACCGAACTTGTCTATCTGGGCGCCTGCGTCGTTTACATAGAATTCGCGCGTTACATCGTATCCTGCCATTTGCAAAACGGAAGCAAGGCAATCGCCTATTGCGCCGCCGCGCGCGTTGCCCATATGCATAGGACCCGTGGGGTTTGCGCTTACAAACTCAACATTGATTTTTTTGCCGTTACCTATATTTATTTTTCCGTAATCTTCGCATTTGTTCTCGATTTCGGAAATAACCTCGTAGAGGTAGCTGTTATTCAAGTAAAAATTTATAAACCCCGCGCCGGCAATATCGATCTTTGATATAAGAGAGCAAGGTGGTATGCACGCCACGATTTTTGAAGCGATCTCGCGCGGAGGCAATTTAAGCTGCCGTGCAAGGAGCATTGCCATATTTGTTGAATAATCGCCGTTTGACGGGTCCTTTGGGACTTCAACAAGAAAATCGGGCGTTTGTGCCGAAGAATAAGCCTCGCCAAGCGCCGCGGATAAAATATTTCTGATTTCTGACTGTACCTTTTCTACTATGTTCATAAATCCTCCTATGCCTCTCTGATGCTGAGCTGTAAATCGTGAAGTGCTTTTGCAGAGTTATCTATTTCAAGCATATATTTTATTCTGATATTACCTGTCGTTTCGCCTATATCAACATTTACGCTGTCAGGCATAACCCCGACGGTAAAGCTCCCGTAAGGCGTTTCATAATGACCAAGGTGCTTGACGCCTTCTTTGAACACCATATGGGAATTGATTTCGCCAAAGCGCGTTAAAGAAACGGTGTCACCGTCAATCTTAAGCGTTGTCCGCGTGCGTTCATAGCCTGTCATTTCCTCGGAATCAAAGTAGGACAGGTAGTGCTTATTCCCTTTTTTATAATATTTACCTTCGGTCACAAGCTCAATATTGTCTGTGTCATTATCTTCGATAACACTTTCTGTGCCCTTAATAGAAATTATGACATCTTTTTTCATATGTATCACCTAAAATGAGTATAGCACAAAACAAATAAATAGTAAAGTGTTATGTTGTGCTTATGTTTACAGTTTTTGTGCGTATTCTATGAGTTTGTCAATAAGCTCGGAATAAGGAATACCGCTCGCGCCCCAAAGCTTTGGATACATACTTATCGATGTAAAGCCGGGGAGGGTGTTGATTTCGTTAAAATACACTTCGCCTGTTTTTTTATGCACAAAAAAGTCAACTCTTGACAGGCATCTGCATTGCAAAGCCTTAAAAATCTTAACAGCGTATGTTCTGATTTCTTCGGCCGTTTTTTCAGGCAAATCTGCAGGAATAACAAGCCCTGACTTATTATCTATATATTTGGCGTTATAGTCATAAAATTCGTTTGACGGTAGTATCTCGCCAACTGTTGACGCCTTGGCGTCGCGGTTTCCCAAAACCGCACATTCGATTTCGCGCGCGTCTATGAATTCTTCGCAAAGAATTTTAGAGTCAACCTTTGCGGCTTCGCGTATCGCGCAAACAAGTTCTTCTCTGTTTGACGCCTTTCCTGCGCCCAAAGAAGACCCTGCATTACAGGGCTTTACAAATACCGGAAAGTTGAATTTTGCGGTTATCTTGTCAATATCCTCATCTGTAAAATCAGGAGAAGCAACATACCAAGCCGCCTGACGGATACCGAGCTTTTCGACAAAAAGCTTTGTCGCGGCTTTATCCATAGAAACAGAAGAAGAAAGCACACCCGGGCCGACATACGGGATTCCGGCAAGCTCAAAAAGCCCCTGAATACAGCCGTCTTCACAAAAATCGCCGTGCATTACGGGAAAGATAACATCTATCTTTTGCACTGTACCGTCTGCAAGCACTATGCCATGTGTTTCTCTGTCGGGGGACAAAATAGCCTTTATGTTATCCTCGTTTATCCACTCGCCGTTTTCGATTTTATCGGCGGAAGCATCTGTCTTGAACCATCTTCCGTCTTTTGTTATTCCGATTTTTGTTACATAGTATTTATCTTTATTTATATTTCTTAAAACGGACGCCGCAGAGAGGCAAGACACTTCGTGTTCGCCTGACGCGCCTCCAAATATTATAAGCAAATTTAACATAGTAACACAGCTCCTTAAATCAATGCTTTTTTATAGCGTCATAAACATCGCGTTTTGCGATTTTTCTGTCCTTTGCCGCCATTTTCATCGCGTCCTTTTCGCTCATGCCCTGAAAAATATAAAATTCCACATGCTCCTCCAGAGACATATTTTGCCAAAATTCCGCGGCTTCTTCTTTGTCCGACGGAGCGACAACTATTACAAACTCGCCTTTAGGCGGTCTGTCGTCAGAATACAATGTTTGCGCGTCTTCTAAAGTTGTTCTTATAATTTCTTCGTGTATTTTTGTAAGCTCGCGGCACAGCGTCACCTGTCTGTTGCCGAGATATTTGAGCAAATCGCCGAGCGTGCGGCGCAGCTTATGCGGAGCTTCATAAAATATAAGCGTTTTTTTATCTTTTTGTATTTCTTCAAGGCGTTCTGTGCGGCTGTTCTTGTTCATCGGCAAAAAGCCTTCAAAAGAAAACCTGCCTGTCGGCAGAGCGGAAACAACAAGCGCGTTTATTGCCGCAACGGGACCCGGAACAGGAACAACGCGGATATTCTCTTTTGCGCAAAGCCGCACTAAATCCTCACCTGGGTCAGAAATGGCGGGAGTTCCGGCATCTGACACAAGAGCAATGTTTTTTCCCTCTTTAAGCATATTTATTATTTGTATTCCCTTTTCGTGAATATTATGCTCAAAATAGCTTATCTGGGGCTTTTTAATATTCAGGTGGTTTAAGAGCTTTACTGTCTGGCGCGTGTCCTCCGCGGCGATAATATCAACGGAGGAAAGCGTGTCAATAAGCCTTGCCGACATATCGGAGAGATTTCCTATTGGGGTGGCGCACAAGTAAAGAATACCTGACATTTTTAATTCCTTTCGTATATTCCGAGAACTTCGTCTGTATAGCTGCCGTCTGCATTATACATATTAAGCGTCGGCATAACCTTTAAAAAGCTTTTGCCGCCTTTTGCGGCTTCTATAAGAACGAGATTTGGTTCTTTGCCCTCACGGGGAGCGACAAGGCGAAGCCTTTTAGGCTCAAGCGAATACTTTTTAAGCGCCGCAAAAATATCAGAAAGCCGCGAGGGACGGTGTACCATAAAAAGCTTTCCGTTATCCTTTAAAACGGCAGACGCCTGAGAAACAACATCTTCAAGCGTGCAGAGTATCTCGTGGCGCGAAATCGCCTGTATATCATCGGGGTTTACAATTCCGCTGCCTGCCTTTTTATAGGGAGGGTTACAGGTTACGGCGTCAAAAACGCCTTTGCCGAAGATTTCAGCAGAATCCAAAATATTGCCTTTAACAATATCTATATTAGTGATTTTATTATACAAAACACTTCGCTGTGCCATTTCGGCAACGCTGTCAATGATTTCAATTCCCGTAATATGCGATGCCTCTGTTTTAGCTGACAAAAGGAGCGGAACTATGCCCGTTCCCGTACACATATCAAGCACTTTTGCGCCCTTTTTGACATCCGCAAAATCAGACAGCAGCACAGCGTCAGTGCCGAAGCAAAAGCCGCGCGTGTCCTGTATAATAAAAAGACCGCGTATCTGAAGGTCATCAAGTCTTTCATAAGGGTTAAGATTCAATCTGACAGCCCCCTAAAAATTTTGGCTGCAACAATTGGTTTGTTGCAGCCGCAAAATGTTAACCCTGATTGGGTGCTCCAACGGGACAGACATTAGCGCAGTTACCGCATTCTATACAAGTATCTGCGTCAATCTCAAATTTTGTATCTCCAGCTGAGATGCAGGAAACAGGACATTCTGCTTCACAAGCTCCGCAACTGATGCATTCATCTGAAATAATATAAGCCATTTTAAATACACCTCCTCAAAAATACTGTAACATATATTGGAAAAATTTTCAATAGTTTTTATTAAATTTCCCGTAATTTTAAGGGATTTTATTAACTTTATCCTATCAATATCTCATTTAGTAACCGCTTTGGCACAGAAAGAGAGCCGTCAGGGTTTTTATAATACTTGACATCGCCTTTAAAATCAACCGCGGAGGACTTTTCGGCAGGGTAGCCGAGAGCAATTACAGATACAAGCTGTAAATTTGCGGGCAAGCCATAAAGCGCGGAAAACAAATCGCGGTCAACCGAATAAATCCAGCACGAGGCAATGCCTCTTTCCTGCGCCGCCGCAATTATGCTCATTGCCGCAGCTCCTGCGTCAAGCTGATACAGATTGCTTTTTATGTCCGTGTCATTCAGAATGGCGATATAAGCCGTTGGCTCTTCGCCCGTCCTCGGTGTACCCTCGCCCTTTAAATATGCCGCCCACTTTGTCATTGGAAAAATCTTGGCGTTCATATCTGCGCGGGTTTCCGCAATATACTTAAGAGGCTGAAGGTTACCTGCAGACGGCGCAAGGCGCGCGCAGTCCAAAACATCCAAAAGGACTTCTTTGCTTATGGGTGTTTGATTAAATTTTCTGATTGACCGTCTCTCTTTTAAGAGCTTCATCATTTGCCTCCTTATAAAGCGTTATCGCACCGTCTTTTGATACTGCATAAAGCGTGTCGCCCGAAGACAGCAGATTTGAAATAATCATATATGCCGCCTTTTCTTCAAGCTCTTTCTGAATAATCCTCCTAAGCGGGCGTGCGCCGTTTTTGGGGTCATATCCCTTTTGCAAAAGAAGCTCTTTTGCGTCATCGGAAATAACAAACTTTATACCGCGTGAGGACAGCATTTCGGCAAATTCGCCGAGGAGCTTTGTCAAGATTTCCATAAGCGCATCGTGTTCGAGCGGCTTGAAAATGATAATTTCATCTATTCTGTTCAAAAATTCAGGGCGGAAAAGCTCTTTTAAAGCCTTTTGTACCTTATCTGACGAGGCTTGGCGATTGTCCTGCGTATATCCCGGCGCGTTGCCTTTGTAATCGCTGCCTGCATTAGATGTCATAATTATCATTGTGTTCTGGAAGTTTACAAGCTTGCCGTGGCTGTCGGTTATTCTTCCGTCTTCAAAAATTTGCAGGAGAATATTTAAAACATCAGGGTGAGCTTTTTCGATTTCGTCAAGAAGAATTATCGAGTACGGCTTGCGGCGTACCTTTTCCGTAAGCTGACCTGCGTCTTCATACCCGACATATCCGGGAGGCGAGCCGATGATTTTTGCAACTGAATGTTTTTCCATATATTCGCTCATATCAAGGCGGATAAGCGCGTCCTCCGAATCAAACACGGCTTCTGCCAGAGACAGAACAAGCTCTGTTTTGCCGACGCCCGTAGGACCTGTAAAAATAAGCGATATAGGGCGTCTTTTTTTAGACAGACCGACGCGGCTGCGGCGAATTGCCGAGGAAACCGCAGAAATAGCCTCGTCCTGCCCTTTAACGCGCTTTTTCAATGTGTCCTCAAGCGTCAGCAGCCTTTTATTTTCGTCAAGCGTTATACGCTTTGCGGGGATTTTTGTCCAGCGCTCGATTACAGTCGCAATATCGTCTTCCGTTAGCATAACGGTTGCGGTTTCGCCTTCCAGCTTGGACAAGTCCTCCATAAGTCTGTATTTATGTGTTTTGAGGTCAGCTATTTCCTGATAGTTGCCTTCGTCGGGGGATTCCTCCAAAAGCTGTAAGCTCTTGTCAACGCCGTCAAGCTCCGCGCGAAGCTTTGCTATTTTAACAAGCGCCGTGTTTCGGAGATTTGCGCCTGACGAAGCTTCATCAATAACATCAATAGCCTTGTCGGGCATAAATCTGTCAGTAATATAGCGGTTACTAAGTTCAACCGCGGAGTGGATCACATCATCGGTAATTATGACCTTGTGAAAGTCCTCATAATAGCCCTTTATGCCCTTTATTATTTCGATAGTTTCTTCGGGAGACGGCTCTTCAACCAAAATCGGCTGGAACCTCCGTTCAAGTGCGGTGTCCTTTTCAATGAATTTTCTGTACTCGTTTGTTGTTGTAGCGCCGATAACCTGAATTTCTCCGCGTGCAAGAGCAGGCTTAAGTATATTTGCGGCGCTCATTGCGCCATCTGCGTCGCCTGCGGCAACAATATTATGAAGCTCATCAATAACAAGAATGATATTTCCTGCCTTTTTGACTTCTTCAAGTATAGTCTTAAGGCGCGATTCAAACTGACCGCGGAACTGCGTGCCTGCTACGATAGCCGTAAAGTCGAGCAGGTAAATCTCGTAATTCAGGAGCTTTTCGGGAACATTACCCGCAACTATCCTTGTCGCCAACCCTTCGGCAATAGCCGTTTTGCCGACGCCGGGCTCACCTATCAGGCAGGGATTATTTTTTGTGCGTCTGTTTAAAATCTCTATGCAGCGCGTTATCTCGCTTTCGCGGCCGACAACAATGTCAACCTCTCCGTCGGCAGCATTTTTTGTGAGATTGGTGCCGTAAGTATCAAGAAGGCGCTTTTTCTTTTTGCTTTTTTTGGGAGATTTGTCGTCGGGCGGAGTTTCCGCCTCGCCGTTTTGTCCCATTATATTAAAAAAGTCCTGTATCTGTTCTGAATCGGGCATTTCAATATCGTCGGGTAAGTTCAGCATATCGCCTATCTGGGAAGTGAGATTTTCAAAATCATCGGGATTGAAGTTAAGAGCCTGAAGTGATTTTGACATATCTATTCCAAGCTTTTGGGCACAGGGAATACACAGCCCCTCATTCGTTGTTTGGTTATTTTCAATTTTGGTAACAAAAACAACTGCCGTATTTTTTTTACAATGTGAACAAAGCATATATATTTTTACCTTTCTGCAAGTCTAAAGCGAGTATATCACAATTTTAACGGTTTGTGTATTAACATTCTGTTAAATTTACTTTGTAAAATACTTTCGGAGCGGAAGCGCGTCGTAAAATTCAAATTTTTTGTTGAGAAAACGCGAAAAAATGCCGATAATCGTACCGTTGAGCAAAGCGGTGATAACAGTACCGTAACTTATACCGCGAAAATGCCCGAAGCCAAAAAACGAAAATGACAAAATCAGCGCAACAAGACAGCTTGTACAGTCGTATACTGTTTTGACTTTGCTTATATTCAAAGAAAAATGCCCCGAAAATTCCATTACAAAAAGGTCGTATGCCTCGGGAGGAATGTAAGTACGGAACATAAGAGCCACGCCCAAAGCGCATATAACAAGACCGAGGATATAATAAATAATATGCGCGGCAAAGGAGTCGTACGGCAAAAGTGCAACAAGCTCTATTATGCGGTCAAGAAGTATGCCGTATATAAACGCGGTAACAAAAGAAAAAATATATGAGATTTTAAACTTACGCAAAATTGCGGAAAGCAACAATAAAATAACGGCCTGAAGAGTGTATTCGGCCATACCGAATGAGAAAAAGGGTAGAAACTCCGAAATTTTAAGATGCAATATGTATGCAGGGGCAACAATCATAGAGAGCCCGAAATTCGCGCGCTGCATCAGTGCAACGCTCAAAGCAATAAATATAAGTCCGAGAGCATACGCAAGCTCGGTGGAAAAATGTTTTTTCAAACAGAATACCTTCTTATGTAAAAAATTTGGTGTAAAGAAAAACGAATCTCAATCAGTCGAATCATCGTTTATATGTATTTTAGGCAGACTCCATCTGTATTTTGTCGCCAACATTCGTATTGAAAAAACCGTGAGCATTGATATAATGGATACCAGCTCAACATTTTGAATATATTTTCTTAATATGAAATATACAAAGCTTCCGAAAATTGCCGCTAACGCGTAAATGTGCTTTTTAAAAATATACGGCGTTGTATCAATAAGAACATCGCGAAAAATACCGCCGCCAACTCCGGTAATCATACCGACAAAGACGACAATAAATCCGTTGTCCGAAAAACCGTTAGCACAGCTGATCTCTGATCCGATAACTACAAATGCCGACAAGCCTATAGCATCAAAGATATTATTTATGTATTCTATTTTAATCTTGAGAGAATTAAAGCTTTTCCGTCGTGTAAATGCAGCTATAAAAACAATTAAAGCAACAATTATCGCAAGCAAAAAAAGTAACAAATCACTGAAAATTGCAGGAGGGGTTATTCCCAGCAATATATCTCTGATCATTCCGCCGCCAAATGCAGTAATACATGCTACAAAAGCTACGCCAAATATATCAAGACCCGAATCAATAGCAACTAAAGAGCCGGACAGCGCAAAAGCCATTGAGCCTATTATTTCAAGTATTTTTATTATTTCAAACATAGAGGGTTCTCCTATAAAAACAAAATTGCGGCATATGCATTCCAAAAATTTGCTTAAACAGTTATCCAAAAGCAAAAAAACCGTAGTTCAAATTAAAGCCATCAGGCTAAGAAGTAAAAATCGGCAAGAATCTTTAGAATCTTGCCGATTTTTGGTAGCGGCGAGTGGACTTGAACCGCTGACCTAACGGGTATGAACCGTTTGCTCTAGCCAACTGAGCTACGCCGCCATTTTTAAACGCAAGCTTAATTATAAAGTAAAACTTGCGTTTTGTCAATAGTTTTTTCAAAGTTTTGTAAAATTATACATATTATAAAAATTGCAGATCTTCTGATTTTTTCATAATATGAATATCGTTCGGGAAAATATTTATTCCAACATTTTCTCCGGGCTGCTCCGGCATAGTGCTTTGAACCTGCCATATTATGTCGCCGCATTCAACCCTCATTTCATAATGCACGCCCTTGAAAAATACGGATTTTACCGTTCCGGAGAGCATACCTTCGCCTGACGGTACAAGCTTTATATCCTCAGGCCTTATCACTACATCTATTTCTTCGTTTTTCCCAAAGCCTTTATCTACACATTCAAACTTGCGGCCTGCAAAAGAAACGCTGAAGTCCTCCAGCATAACGCCGCCTACGATATTGCTCTCGCCGATAAAGCGCGCCACAAAACGGTTTTTGGGCTCATTATAAATATCGACAGGCGTGCCTATCTGCTGGATCTCGCCTTTACTCATAACCACGATCGTATCACTCATTGTAAGGGCTTCTTCCTGATCGTGAGTTACATATATAAAAGTGATACCGAGGGAATCCTTTAGCTTTTTGAGTTCGTGCTGCATCTCCTGACGCAGTTTTAAGTCCAAAGCGCCCAAAGGCTCGTCAAAAAGTATTATTTCAGGCTCGCAGACTATTGCGCGGGCAATTGCAACGCGCTGCTGCTGACCGCCCGAAAGCGAATCAGGCTTGCGCTTTTCATAGCCCGACAGGTTTATGAGCTTCAAGGCCCACTTGACCTTTTCCTGAATATAGTCCTTGGGCATTTTTTTGATTTTAAGTCCGAAAGCAATGTTCTCGTAAATATTCATATGAGGAAAGAGCGAATACTTTTGAAAAACCGTGTTAAAGTTACGCTTGTTCGGAGGGATTGTTTGTATATCCTGATTCTTATAAAGAACCTGTCCTGTGTCAGGCTTATCAAAACCGCCGATTATACGCAGGGTGGTTGTTTTGCCGCAGCCCGAAGGACCGAGCAGAGTAATAAATTCGTTCTTTCTAATATATAAATTAAAATTGCTTAAAACAGGAGTGTCATCAAAGGATTTTGATATATTTATTAAATCTATAATGTGTTCTCCCAATTTTGTTCCTCCTTAGATAGAAGCGATAAAGTCAGTCCATATTTTGTCATACAGATCTGTTTTATCTTTAAGGTAGCTGTAAACCTCCGCGGATTCCAAGATGGCGTCATCAGGATATTGGAAGGATTTTTTAGTTTTTTCGGGAAGCTCTTCATACGCTCCCGTGTGAGGCGTTGAATACCCTATCTCAAGAGCGTTTTTAAGCGCTGTTTCAGTCTCGCACATAAAGTTTATGAAAAGCTCGGCTTCTTCTTTGTGTTCTGCGTTTTTCGGGATAACCATAGCGTCAACAAAGTAGTTTGTTCCGTCTGACGGAATAGCAAAGTCAAGGTCGGGATTTTCACTGATGCAGTATGCCGCGTCGCCTGAATACATAACAGCCATCGGGGCTTCTCCCGCTATCATCTTATCCATTCCCTCGTCATTTACTCTGCCTGCAACATTGGGCTTTTGTGCAATGAGCTTTTCTTTGGCTTCCTTGAGTTCTTTTTCGCTTGTGGAATTCATTGAATAGCCGAGGCTTTTAAGCGTAAGACCGAGTGTGTCGCGCATATCGTTTTTCATAAGAACGCTGCGCTCGTACTTCGGGTCAAAAAGTGTGTTCCAGGTGAAATCCTTTTCGGACACCTTTGTTTTATCGTAAAGAATACCCAACGTTCCCCACATATACGGCACGGAATATTCGTTTTCGGGGTCATAAGACCACCCCTTGTATTTGTCGTCAATATATGAATAATTGGGGATATTGTCAAAATTAAGCTTTTGGAGCAAATCCTCATCTATAAGACGGGCAATCATATAGTCAGACGGGATCAGAACATCATAGCTTGATCCGCCGCCTTTAAGCTTTGTGTACATTGTCTCGTTATCGGCGTAAGTCTCATAGTTTATTTTAATATTTGGGTATTTTGCCTCAAAATCGTCAAGAACAGACTCGTCAATGTATTCGCCCCAATTATAAACATTGAGGGTAATCCTGTCCGAATTTCCGCCGCACGCGCTTAAGCTAAGCGCGACAAGAACAATACTGAGCAAAATAGCTAATTTTTTCATTTTACATTTCTCCTTTGATCGTGGTTGCTTCTCAAGTTCATCACTAAAAGAAGTATTATTACAGCGGCAAACATCAGCGATGAAAGCGCGTAATTTTCGGGATTTACACCTGTTTTTGACGAATAGACGAGAATGGAAATATTTTGCACGCCTGCGCCTGTATTGAAAAAGCTTATCACAAAATCGTCTATCGACAGAGTGAGCGACATCAAAAAGCCGCTTATAATACCCGGCATAATATCCGGTATGATTATTTTTGAGTATGCGGTTAAAGGCGTCGCACCGAGGTCAAGCGCGGCTTCGTAAACGCTGCGGTTTATTCCGTAAAGCTTTGGCAACACAGACAAAATAACATACGGAATACAAAATGTTATATGCGATATTAAAAGCGTTGTAAAACCGAGCCTGAATCTCAAAAATGTAAACAGCATCATCAGAGAGACGCCTGTTACTATATCGGAATTCATCATCGGGATATATGTTATGTTAAGCATTGTCTTGCGGAACTTTTCCGAGGAATTATGAAGCGCTATCGCCGAAATTGTTCCTATGACTGTTGAGATCACAGCCGCCAAAAGAGCAACAATAACAGTTGTGACGAGAGCGTCCATCATTGACGAATTATGAAAAAGCCTTTGGTACCATACCGTTGAAAAGCCGCCCCACCTGCCGCGCGATTTTGCGCTGTTAAAAGAAAAAATAACAAGCGTTAAAATCGGAAGGTACAAAAACAGCAAAACGATATAGAAGTAAGCTTTACTGAAAAACTTTTTCACAGCATAGTCACCTCCGGCTCATCAGTAAATCGGTTTATGATCCACATACATATAAACACAACAATCATTACGACGATGGAAATGGCCGCGCCAAAGCCCCAGTTGCTTGCCCTTGTAAACTGCTGTTCTATAATATCACCGATGAGGATCACATTGCCGCTGCCCAAAAACTGCGATATTACAAAAGTTGTAACTCCCGGAACAAACACCATTGTTATTCCCGAAAGAACGCCGGGGATACTCAAGGGCAAAATAATGCGTGTAAATCTCGTGTAAGCGTTACTTCCCAAATCCTCTGCCGCCTCCAGAATATTTGGCGAAATTTTACATATAGATGAATAAATGGGAAAAATCATATACGGCAGAAGGTTATACACCATGCCGAACACAACAGCGTTTTCATTGCCGAGAAAGGTATGAGTTCCAAGACCAAGCGCGTCAAGGATTGTATTTATAACCCCCGTGCCTTCCAAAAGAGTCAGCCAAGCGTAGGTACGCAGGAGAAAATTCATCCACATCGGAGCTATAAACAAAACAAGCAGCAGAGCCTTTTTCTTAAAAGTGTTCCCTGCCAAGATCATTGCAACAGGATAGCCTGCAAAAAGGCAAATAGCCGTCGCAATAAGCGAAAGCTTGAGTGAGCGCGCCAGCACGAGCAAAAGGTCGGGTCGGATAAAAGACTTAAAGTTTTCAAAGGAAAACTGTAAAATATTACCGTCGGATTTTGTAAAGGCATAATAGGCAATCAGAGCAAGCGGAACTAAAATAAGCAATACCATCCAAAGAACAAACGGAAATAAAACTACTGCTTTTCCCAACTTTTTCAATTGCCCGATCTCCTTTCATAACAAATTAAAATGTAGGCGGCGAGGACACCCAAAGTACCGTCGCTGCGTTTTTTGAATCATTTGATAAAAAGTGCGGAAGCCTTGCCTTAAAATAAAAGCACTCGCCCTTTTTGACCTTGTAGTTATTCTGTCCTATATGCAGAATTATATTGCCTGACATCACATATCCGAATTCTTCGCCTTCGTGTGCGGAATGTTCCTCGGTCGCACCGCCCGGGTCAATATCGACCTTGATAGGCTCCATTTCGTTTTTCTGCGCGTCGGACACAAGCCAGTGTATTTTATAGCCTTCTTCGTACTCTGCAACAATTACATCTTCTTTTTTGTAAACGGTTTTTTCCGAATCAAGATCGCTCCAGAATTCGGTAAAATTAGTGCCGAGGCATGAGAGTATGTCCTCCAGAGTTGACAGGGAAGGAGATGTTAAATCGGCTTCAAGCTGTGAGATAAATCCTTTTGTCAAATCACACCGCGCGCCAAGCTCGGATTGTGTCAAATTGTTTTTCAGCCTTAAATTTTTGATTTTGTGGCCTATTTTAATCATAATATCACCTGAAAGGTTAATTAAAATATACTTAAAGTTTAATTTTTGTAAACAAAAACAATTAAAACACACTTTGCGATATTTGTCAATAGTTTAGAGCAAAATAATATAACATTTTTTATTTGTTTGACGCATAATAAAAGTAAAAAGCTGAAATTTGCCGTAAAACTTGACTTTTTTTGGTATTTTTAGTAAAATTAATCTATAAAGAAAAGGAGTTGATTGAATGAAATACTGTTCTCAATGCGGAAATCAAAACGACGACAACGCCAGATTTTGCGCAAAATGCGGCGCAACGCTCGGAGCACAACAGAGTACACCACAACAGAATACATATACACAGCAGCAGGGGTTTGTTCAACCTATACAAGGAGTGACAAAAAGGCTTGCTTCAAATGACGCCATAAATGCGCTTAAGCTTACGGGCTCGGGCGGTGCGTTTATGACGCTGGCGATTGCGTACAGCATATCGGTACTTATAACGGTGGTTTCTGTTTTTAGAAATATTGTTTCAATGCTTGATGTGGCATCATACTTACCTTCCGGCACGATTGCATCTTCGATTGGCGGCAGTATTATAAGCCTCGCAATCTGTGGCATTATGCTGGCGGCGTACTGGAAGATTTATTCAGAATCCCGCAAAACCGGCGACATGTTTAAAACAGGAGGACTTTCGATTTTCAGCGTCTTTTTGTGGATCGCCTTTGTGTTATTATGTATAGGCGTGTTTGCTATGATCGTTTTGTCTTTTATTGCCGGTATAGCGAGCAGGGAAACAGGTATAGGCATAGCGGTATTTTTAATAACGCTTGTCGTTTTGATACCTTCCCTTTTGTATATTTTATTTGCGGCAAAATCTGTGGGCAATGCAAAAAAGACAGCCCAGACGGGAATCGTAGCAGGTAAAGCGTCTGTGTATGTGGCGGTTATAAATATTATTCTTGCGATTTTTGCTTTTCTTTCAATGTTTACATCGGCCGAAATGCAGTCGGGGCTGGGAGACTTGCTTTATTACGATATGGACTTGCCGGGAGAGGTTGTTGCACCTATAATGAGCATTGTGGGAGGCAGCGGATTTTTGATGATTTTGACGAAGATCGTGAGCGTTGTAAGTTATATCGCATCTACTGTTGTAATATTTAACTATAATGCAAAGATTACTCCTTTGATGAACAGCAGCGCAGTGCCTTACGCCCAACCTGCGTACAGACCTAATGCAAATCCGTATTCAAACGGAGTTCAGCAGCCAACGGAGCCGATTCCGCCGGTAAACCCACCGCAGGACACAAATAACGATATATTATAAAGTAAAGATGCCGTCATTTTGACGGCTCTTTTTATAATGTTTACACATTATTTAATTTATAGGTATTGTAATCAAAAAAGAAATCTGTTAAAATAGCAGTATATCAATTAAAGGAATGATTTTATGAACGCTGAACATAAAACAAGTATAGGCGGGCAGGCTCTTATTGAAGGCGTTATGATGCGCGGGCCGCGTACAACGGCTATGGCTGTCTGGAACCCCGAGGACGAGCTTGTAATTGAAAAATGGCCTACTCCCGGACAAAACAAAAACAGTATATTGAAGCTGCCGTTTGTGCGCGGAATATTTAATATGATAGATTCGCTGCGTTTTGGATACAAGTGCTTAATGCGCTCCGCTGAAATAGCAGGACTTGAGGAAGAAGAAAAAAACGACAAGAAAACGGGTGTTATTATGGGATTTCTGATGACGATCAGCACCGTTCTCGCCATAATTCTTTCGATAGGGTTATTTATTTATTTACCGGCAAAGCTCTACGAATGGGTTTCATCCGGTGCACCGTTTTTGCAGTCAAATCTCGGGCGCAGTGCGTTTGAGGGTGTACTGCGTATTATAATTTTTGTATGCTATATGCTCTTAATGCTTTTGATGAAGGATATACGGCGGACATTTATGTATCACGGAGCGGAGCATAAAACTATATTTTGCTACGAAGCCGGACTTGAATTAACTGTTGAAAATGTACGCAAACAGCGCCGTTTCCATCCGCGCTGCGGCACATCGTTTATGATTCTTGTTCTGCTCGTAGGAATAATTGTTTCGATGTTTATTCCGTCAACACTTCCTGCGCTGTACCGCACGTTTATTAAGCTTTTGACGATACCTGTTATTGTCGGGATAGGATATGAGCTTATCAAGCTTGCAGGCAGGGCTGATAATATTTTTACCCGTATAATTTCTGCGCCGGGGCTTTGGCTTCAGCGCATCACAACACGCGAGCCTGACGATAAAATGATACAAGCCGCCATTGCCGCAATGACAGAGGTGATTCCCGAAAACAAGGAAGAAGACAAATGGTAACGCTTGGTACACTTTTGAAAGACGCGCGTCTTGTGATTGAAAAATCAGACGCGCTTGTTTTGCTTTGCGAGCTTGTAAAAAAGGATAAAGGCTGGGTCCTGACGCACAGGAGCGAAGAGGTTTCTGACGATGTTTACGGCGAATACAGAAAAATGGTAATGCGCCGCGCGGCAGGAGAACCTGTCGCGTATATAACGGGGAAAAAGGAATTTTATTCTCTTGATTTTGAAGTCACGCGCGATGTCCTTATCCCCAGACCCGACACAGAGGTTTTGGCAGAATGGGCGATTGAAAATTCAGACAGCCAGACGGAAGTTCTCGACATTTGCACAGGCAGCGGTTGTCTGGGGCTTACTGTCGCATATTATAAACAATGCAAGGTAACGCTTGTTGATATATCGGAGGCAGCGCTCGGAATTGCCAAAAGAAACGCGGAAATTTTAGGGATAGACGCAGAGTTTGTTAAATGCGATATACTCACAGATACTTGCAGCGGAAGATATGATGTGATTATATCTAATCCTCCGTATGTTGAAACGCCGATGCTGGATTCGCTTATGCCAGATGTCCGCTTATATGAGCCCGAGCTTGCGCTTGACGGAGGCCGTGACGGACTGATGTTTTATCCTGTGATAATAAAAAAGGCAAGCAGTATTTTGAAGGATAACGGAAAACTCGGCGTTGAGGTTGGGATAGGTCAGGCAAAAGCCGTCGCGGAAACGATGAAGGAAAATAATTTTGAAAATATTACAGTTTTAAAAGATCTTGCAGGCATCGAGCGCGTCGTAACAGGATGTAAAAACTGAACAAATAAAATCCTGCCGAATATACTGTTAATGGGGGAATTTTGGTGGAAAAATATGAATAAATGTCAATTTACGGCATATCTTGAGGAGGCAAACGCATATCTGTGCTTGTTGAGTAAAAAGCTATGCCTGAAAAAACAGGAAAAGAAAGCGCAAAGCTTTTTTGATAAATTTAAAAATAAATGCTGAAGCTTTTAAACAGGCTTCAGCATTTATTTATATGAAATTATATATAGCATCAGCAACGCCGCCGTCTGAAGCGTGACGGGCTTTATATGTGCAGTATTCAAAAAGCTTAGGCTCTGAATTTGCCACAGCCGCTCCGTTTTTGCAAACCTTGAACATTTCAACATCATTTTTGCTGTCGCCTATCGCAACACAATCATCTGCCGACAGCTTTATGTGCGGCAAAAGTATTTTTATGCCGTTGCCTTTGCTCGCGCCTTTTTTAACGCCTTCGCTGTACTGTTCGTACGAAAAAATCTGCAGCGTGTCGCAAAGGCGTTGTTCTTCTTCGTCAGTCAAGCGTGCGCAGGTGAACTTTAAAATAGACTCGCTTGCGCATTTATCGCGTAAATGCTGCTCGCTTTTAAGGATCTCACGGTTGTCCTCGGTCATATTTTGCAAATAAGTAAAATGCGAGCCTTCAAATTTATTCCATTTGCCGTTCTTTTTGAAAATATTATAAACTCTTACGCAGTCTTCAGTGGGAACAGGGCAGGTGTATAATTCTTTATTGTCAAACTCAACATAAGCGCCGAGTCCGGCAATAATACCGTCATATTCGAGTCCCGGCATCAGCCGCCAAGGAATATAACTCTTTCCACGACCCGTATTAAATACTACAAGATTGCCGCGTTTGCGGGCTTCTTTAATTGCCTTTATATTTTCGGACGGACAAACGCCGCCAAAAAACATTGTGTTGTCCAAATCTATGAAAAAAGCCGTCATTTTTATTTATCATCGTCAACAAGGTCGTCCATCTGTGCCTCGTATTTTTTAAGAGTTGCAACGGCGGACATTTTAAGGCTGTTAATGTTTTCTTTCATTTTTTTTAGCTCTTCCTCTGCAAGCGCGATTTCGGCAGCTTTGTTTGCCTTGATCGTTGCCGCTTCCTCCTCTGCGTCTTCTATGATCTTTTTGGCGCGCAGTTCTGCGGAAATTACAGCCTTGGCAACAGCGTCTCTTTCTTTTTGCAGTTCTTCAAGTTTTTTAAAGCTTTCGGCATTTTCAGCAATTAAAGTTTGATTTTGGCTTTTTACCTCGGAAATTTCCTTCTTTTGTTCCTCTATCACCTTTTCATAATCACTTATAATGCTGTCAATATATGCCGTAACATCGTCCTTTTTGTAACCAAACAGCCCTTTTCTTATCGTGTTGTTCATAGCGTAAAAATTACTCCTTTCAAGAAAGTTTTTCAATACCTCTTCTTATTCTGTCAAGGCTTTCAGCTTTCCCTAAAATGCAGGCGATTTCAATACCGCCGCCGGGGGTAAACGCCTTACCTGAAAGCGCAACTCGGAGTGGCCACAAAATTCTCCCGTTTTTGAGTTCGAGAGATGTTGCAAGATCTATCATAGCGTCGTGGATAGTGTCGTGTTCCCAATTGTCTATCCCCTCTAATATAGGCAATATCTTTTCCAATGCCTCAAGAGAGTTCTCGGGTGTTGTTTTCATTTTTTTATGAGTGTAAAGCTCGGGGGAATAATCGGGCAATTCGTCAATAAAATCAAGCTGTTCGGGGATATCCGCAAACTTTTCGGTTCTGTTGTGCAGACAAGACGAAAGCAGGCTGTAATCAACATCGCGTTTAACGGCTTCTTTATAAAACGGCATAGCAATTTCCGTAAATTCGTCGAGAGAGAGCCTTCTTATATATTCGCCGTTTATCCAGTTGAGCTTGTCTATATCAAAAATCGCAGGCGACTTGCTGATACCTGCCACATTGAACGCCTGTACCATTTCGTCAAGAGACATAATTTCTCTGTCGTCGCCGGGGCTCCAGCCAAGAAGTGCAATATAATTTAAAATTGCGTCTTTGAGATAACCCTTTACTCTGAAGTCCTCGTATGAAGCGTCGCCTTCGCGCTTGGAGAGCTTTTTGCCGGCTTCCTTCATAACGGGAGAGCAGTGAACATATTTCGGGATTTCCCACCCAAACGCTTCATAAAGAAGGTTGTATTTAGGGGTTGACGACAGGTATTCACTGCCGCGGATAATGTGTGTGATATTCATAAGGTGGTCGTCAACAACATTTGCAAAATTATATGTCGGCAGACCGTCTGACTTTAAAAGTACATTGTCATCGAGAGTGTCGTTTGGCGCTGTTATTTTGCCAAAAACCATATCCTCAAAGGTTGTACTGCCCGAGCGCGGGATCTTTTGTCTAATAACATACGGAACGCCGGCAGCAAGCTTTTCTTCGATTTCTTCTTTTGAAAGATTGCGGCAATGTCCGTCATACTTTGACGGCAGCTTTGCCTTTTCCTGCTGTTCTCTTACTCTGTCAAGGCGTTCCTTGTCGCAGAAGCAATAATAAGCCGCGCCTTTTTCAACGAGTTCTTCGGCATATTTTTTATAAATATCGCGCCTTTCGGACTGTATATACGGACCGTAATCGCCGCCAATATCAGGACCTTCATCGTGAACAAGGCCTGTTTCCGCAAGTGTTTTATATATGAGGTCAACTGCGCCGTCAACATAGCGTTCCTGGTCTGTATCTTCGATCCTCAAGATAAAGTCGCCGCCCTCGTGTTTTGCGAGCAGATATGCATATAACGCCGTTCTGAGATTGCCGACATGCATATAGCCTGTCGGACTTGGCGCAAAGCGTGTTCGTATTTTCATTGTCTTCACCTTCCTAAACTAAATCAGCAGGTCTTTCTCCAAGACCAAAGTTATAAAGTATCGCGTCAACGATTCTCTTTGACGCCAAGCCGTCGCCGTACGGATTTACCGCTTTTGACATTTTTTCGTATTCCGCATCGTCTGACAGCAGTTGCTTTGTCATATTATAAATATTTTCTTCTTCAATTCCTGCAAGACGGACTGTTCCTGCGTCAATCGCCTCGGGGCGTTCTGTTTCTTTTCTCAGCACCAAAACAGGCTTGCCGAGTGACGGGGCCTCCTCCTGAAGTCCGCCCGAATCAGTCAGGATAAGATGGGCCTTTGCCATTGCGTTATGCATATCTCCGACTTCAAGAGGGTCAATAAGATAAATTCTATCGTGATTTCCGAGTATGGAGTTTGCGACCTCGCGTACAGCAGGATTAAGATGAACCGGGTAAACAAGCTTTATGTCTTCAAACTCGTTTACTATGCGAAGCACAGCATTTGCTATATTTTTCAGAGGTTCACCGAGGTTTTCTCTCCTGTGAGCCGTCATCAGAATAACCCTGCTGCTTCCGTCAAAAATTTGCGCGAGGCGGCTGTCAAACTTATAAGAATCCGAAACCGTAGTTTTAAGCGCGTCAATAACCGTATTGCCCGTTATAAAGATTTTATCCTCGCTGACGCCCTCTGCAAGAAGATTGTTCTTGTTCTTTTTGGTAGGCGAAAAGTGCAGATCCGCCAACGCGCCCGTGAGCCTGCGGTTCATTTCTTCAGGATAGGGAGACCATTTGTCGTATGTCCTCAGACCTGCCTCAACATGACCTATCATTGCGTGATTGTAAAAAGCCGCAAGGCTGCCCGCAAATGTTGTAGATGTATCACCGTGGACAAGCACAATATCAGGCTTTTCTGCGCTCATAACTCTGTCAAGCCCTTCAATAGCTCTTGTGGTTATTCCGACCAGCGTTTGACGCTCCTTCATTATATCAAGGTCAAAGTCGGGAGTGATTTTAAACATATTAAGCACCTGGTCAAGCATTTGCCTGTGCTGTGCCGTAACACATACGAGCGACTGTATCTCGTCGCGTTTTTCAAGCTCATACACCAACGGCGCCATTTTTATTGCTTCCGGTCTTGTGCCGAAAACAGTCATAACCTTAATTTTGTTCATTTTCATCGACCTCATCTTTGATTTCTTCCGATTTTTTGTCATCGTTTTTCCGTATTATTATAAAAGCGATTATCATTGCGACAATTATAATTAAAACAAGTACAAGAGCGCGTATTGCGCCGGCTCCTATAAGGACAACTGCGCTCAAACCGAGGACTGTGCATATAAGGTACAAGATCCCTACTGTCTGTCTTTGTGTAAAGCCCATATCAAGCAGCTTGTGATGCAGATGACCGCGGTCTGCACCCATAATAGGCTTATGGTTTTTCATTCTTCTGAAAATTGCAAACCCAGTGTCAAAAAGAGGCAACCCAAGCACCAAAAACGGAACAATAAAGCTTATTACGGCGTACGCCTTGAATACGCCCATTATCGAAACTGTCGAAAGTATAAACCCCAAAAACATCGCACCCGTATCGCCCATAAATATTTTTGCAGGGTTAAAGTTATACGGCAAAAATCCGAAGCAAGCGCCTGCCAGCGCCGCTGTGATCAGAGCTATATTATTTTCACTCGCGATAAGCGCGATACAAAATAGCGTCATAGAAGCTATGGAGCTTACGCCTGCGGCGAGACCGTCAAGTCCGTCGATAAGGTTAACGGCATTTGTTACGGCAACGATCCATATAACCGTTATCGGAACAGCCAGATAGCCGAGTTCCACAACACCGCTGGGAGCGATAACGGTAGGCATACTGATACGGTATATGATAATGCCGTGCAGGACTATAATTATTGCGGCAACAACTTGTCCGGCAAGCTTTACGAGCGGATGAAGCGAATATATATCGTCAAAAATACCTGTTATAACGATAACAAGGCTGCCCAAAATCATTCCGCGCACGCTCATATCGATATCGCACAGGCACAAAAGACTAACGACAAATCCGTAAAATATTGCAAGACCGCCGAGGAGAGGAATAGGGGTTTTATGAACGCGGCGTGCCTCTCCTGGATTATCTACCGCGCCGACCTTTTTGGCAAGCTCTTTGACAAACGGCGTAGTTGCAAACGCCACCGCAAAAGCAATTAGAAATGAAAAAATGATTGTAAAGGACAACATAAGTTAACCTCCTTTATTTGCGGATTTTATGTTATCTTTGTATAAAGCC
Source organism: Clostridia bacterium (assembly GCA_017450025.1). Classification (GTDB taxonomy): domain Bacteria; phylum Bacillota; class Clostridia; order UMGS1883; family UMGS1540; genus RGIG3586. Next base: position 65,076 of record JAFSYJ010000032.1, read on the forward strand.
TAATTTTTTGTGAACTTTACGCAGGGTTTTGTATGCGATGGCAGACGCCTTTTGCGCGCCGTTCTTATAGACGCTTTCCACATAATCCTTGTTTTTTAAAAGGTCGTTATATTTGTCTCTTATCGGGGCGAGGGTTTCTGCAACGGCTTCGCCCACCCGTTCTTTAAACACGCCGTAACCGAGACCTTCAAACTCTTTTGCGGCGTCTTGAGGAGTTTTATCCGTCATAGCACCGTAAATCGCAAGAAGGTTATTTATGCCGTCTTTTCCTTCGCGGTATGCGATCTCACCGTCGGAATCCGTAACGGCACGCTTGATTTTTTTCATAATTACATCAGGTTCATCTAAAACCCATATATATCCGTTTGGATTGGGGTCGGACTTGCTCATTTTCTTTTCAGGTTCCTGAAGGCTTTTGATTCGCGCGCCGACAGGGGGAATATACGGTTCTGGCACAACAAAAACATCGCCGTAAACGCCGTTAAACCTCTCGGCAATATCCCTTGTTAATTCAACATGTTGTTTTTGGTCGTGACCTACGGGGACGATTTCTGCACCGTAAAGGAGTATATCCGCCGCCATCAGCACGGGATAAGTGAATAAACCTGCGTTTATGTTGTCAGCATGCCGCGCGGATTTTTCCTTAAACTGTGTCATTCTGGACAGTTCGCCCATATAGGTAAAGCAATTAAGAATCCATGCAAGCTCCGCGTGCTGGGAAACATGCGACTGAAAAAACAAAATCGACTTTTCGGGGTCAAGTCCGCAAGCAATATATTCGCAGAAAAATTCCATACAGCGCTTTCTGAGAGCCGCAGGGTCCTGACGTACTGTTATCGAGTGCATATCAACGACTGAAAAAATACAGTCGAATTCTTCTTGCATATTGAGCCAGCTTTTAACGGCTCCGACATAATTACCGAGTGTCAGACAGCCTGTGGGCTGTATGCCGGAAAAAGCTCTTTTTTTGTTTTCCATTATGATCAACCACCTTTTACTGTTCTGCTATAACTTCGCTGAGTATTTTGATACCCTTTTCGATTTTGCCTTCATCGGGCAGAGAATAATTAAGTCTAATCTTGTTTGCGGAGCTTTTGTCATCGCTTTCACAGGTAGCGCCCGGTACGAACGCGACCTTTTTCTGAACAGCTTTTTTCAAAAGTTCCTGCGTATCTATTCTTTCTGGGAGCGTGCACCAAAGGAATATTCCGCCGTCAGGGCGTGTAAAGGAGCAGTCCTTCGGGAAGTATCTTTCAAGCGCCGAAAGCATAGCGTTACAGCGCGTTTTGTACAGCTCGCGGCTTTTTGCGATATGTTCGTCAAGAGAATACCTGCTGCAAAATTCATAAGCCGCCATCTGCGTCAGAACAGGAGTGTGAACATCAGACACCTGTTTGCAGATTATGATTTTTTCCATTATATCCTTGCGGGCGACACACCAGCCGAGGCGCATACCTGCGGACAGGATTTTGGAGAAAGAGCCTGCGTAAATAACTCTGCCGTCCGTATCCATTGACTTCATAGTTGCGATTTCTTCGCCGTTGTAGCGCAGTTCGCCGTACGGGTTGTCCTCAAGAATAAAGAAGTCGTATTTTTCAGCGAGTTCAAGCATTTTCTTTCTTTTTGCAAGGCTCATTGTAATTCCCGTCGGGTTCTGGAATGTCGGAATAGTATATACAATTTTTATCTTGTCATTTTTTGCGATTTCTTCAAGCGCTTCAGTATCAAGACCGTCATCTAAAACGGGAACAGCCTTTATCTTTGCGTTATAGGATTTTATCGAGTTAAGTCCGCCGATAAAGCTTGGAGATTCTACGGCAACGGTGTCTCCCTCGTTTATAAGTGACTTAAAGGTCAAATCAAGAGCCTGCTGACCGCCGGAAGTGATAATGAGATTGTCGCTGTCACCTAAATTGCCGGCAGCCTTCATTCTGCTTTGCACAAATTCGCGCAGCGGAGTATAACCCTCCGAAATGCCGTATTGGAGCGCAACAGCAGGATTGTTTTTTAATATCTGAGCGGTGATGTCAGCAAGCTGTTCTGACGGGAACAGCGCAGGAGACGGCGCGCCGCCTGCAAATGATATGATTTGAGGATCAGCCAAAAGCTTAAACATCTCTCTGATGGCCGAGCCGTGAAGTTTAGAAACTCTGTCTGCAAAAAACATAAAATATCGCCTCTTTTTCGGCAAAATGAAAAACTATTCCATTTTGCTGTATATTCTGATTTATTTTACCACAATTTAAAAAAAATGTAAATAGGAATTATGGTATAAATGAAAAAAATCCAAATATATAAATTATTGCAAAGAAAAGGCGACCGCCTAATCGCAGTCGCTTTATGAATTTATAAATTATTCTTCGTTATTTTCGTTATCTTCTGTTGTTTCCCGGGAATCGCCATCTTCTGTTGCCTCTTGGGCATCGTCTTGCTCGATTGCTTCGTCAGCGGCGTCTTCGACAGGCTCTGAACCATTATCAAAGAAGTTTGTATCGTCCTCCGAAATCTCGCTTTCAGCAACCGTAACAGGTGCAAAATCTGATTGGTCATCAGGATCTGTGGGCGCGAGCGCTTTCATTTTACGCATAAGAATTATAACAATAATAATAAGCGCAATGATAAAGAGAAGTGCGATTAAAAATGCAAAGTTCGGAATAAACACCCAAAAATGAACGGGAGCAGAAGGATTCTCTGCCGTTACATTAAATGTATAAGAAGGATTAACGATTCTGCCGCCGGAGCCGAAAGCAAAGAACGGGAAGCTCAACTTCATAGAAATTGAAGCGTTGGCAAGCTTTGCAGAATCCTCATCGCTGAGCTTATTGCCCTGTGATAAAGATACATTGCCGTTTGCCGTATATATCGTACCGAATACATTGGGCATATCCTTAAATGTTATACCGTTGTTCATGCTGCTTGTGTCAGCAGAGGTAACGGGTACGGCAATGGAGCTGTTAAATGCCTGGAAGAAAATGGAGTCATTCATTTCGGAAACGCTCGGATATTTTGCGGTTATTCTGATTCCGTTATAAGTTTCTCCGTTGACCTCGGCGCTTGTTTGTTCAGCATTCATTGACTTGTCGGTTTCGAGTTCTTCGATTTGAGGCATTATATTTTCCATAAGATCCTCGTAAGACATACCGCCCGAAACCTGTGAAATCGCCTCGTCGTTACCGACCATGGAAATATCTACTTTTACATTTCCCAACTGGTTAACGCTGATTTTTGTATCCTGCTTATAGCAGCCCGTTAAAAGGCACAATACTGCCAATGAAGCAAGCAGGAGTCTGAATAATTTTTTCAAAGTAATCACTCTCCAAAAGAAATAATATATATCAGTATACCAGCATTTTACAGAATTGGCAATAAAAAAAGTAAAAATTTTTAAAAATTATATTTCTTTCCGCACAAATCGCAGCCGCCGCAGCATTCAACACGCCCTTTAAAAATTTCTTCTACAGTTTTAATAAGGTTTGGAGTTTTAATAAACGCCGCGTTATGAAATGTTATTTTAAGCGGCGCCAATGTTATCAAAGCGCTGAGCAGAATATCGTCAAAGCTTAATTCGTCGCCTGCAAATGAGCCGGCGATAAGCTTTGCGCAGTCGCCCGTTATATCGCGCAAAGCTCCGTTGTATATTGAAAACCCTCCGCCCTCGGAGACTGCAATGTGCAGGTGATTTTCTTTTGGCGGCTGGCAAGAAACAAAATATTTCAGAAGTTCGATAAAATCGTTATACTCCTGTTCTGCAAGAAGCACACGCACTGCTCGGTCAACACCGCGACGGACTTCTTTTTTGTATTCCGGAAGACGGAACTTTACAAATCCTTCTACGGAAATGGTGTCAGATTGTGACAGAAAGTCAGAAACTTCAGAAAATACCATATCCGAACAACGGTCGGGAGAATTCTTGATACAGGATAAAACTTCGCGTTTATCCCGCGTTGTCAGAAACGGATAATCGCAATTAAGAATATCGGCGGCGATTTCCTGACGGTATTTTGTTTTTATAACAGATGTGATGGCGTTCACAAGATTTTGTTTAAACAATTCCAGCTCGTTTTTGCTTTCAGAAGAAAAGCAAAGACCGCTTTTGTTTTTTTCAGTTTTAATTTTGCCCGAGTGCTTAACACAGTTTAAAATGCTGTCTGTATCACTTGTAACCGAAAGCTGATGCAATACGGCACCTCCGTTTAAAGTCCGCCGGAGGCAAACCTCCGCCGGCTTATGCAATAATTAGAGAACCGATATCGACAGGCGGGTTTTGCACAGCTTCAACAGGCTCTAATTCTTGTTTTTCCAAGAAAGACAGAATTTTATGCCTTGAAGGGTGATTTTTTAAACTGCCGGTAATAAAAAATTTATTATCGGGCAAAAGACAGCTTGCGCCGCCCAAAAATCCGTATGAAAAACCGTCAAGCGTTATATACCCCTGTTCTATCAGGAGAGAATCCGTGCCGTGAGCGCACGCAGTATTGTAAATGCCTGCATCGGAAGTCATAATCGAGTTTTCTCCCGTTACTGCCGTGAGACATTTTGCGTAGCCCTGATTTATATGAATAAGGGTAACATCTTCACGCTCAAAATAAGCTTTGGCGGTTTTTTCGGTATATTTTGTATTATGATAGGCTTTGCTTCCTACTCTTACAATATTATATGCCGCGTCATTCGGATAGTTGCCGGACACATCAGCCTGTCCTTTGATAACCTTCGCACCGAGTGGAACAAGCTTTTCACAGTAATAACCGTAAGCTTCTGGGCAGGACAAAAAGACGCCCTTCCCTAAATAATGTATCTGCAAATCGGCGTGATACGCCAGAGAGGGCGGCAGAGATTTTATTTGAACAGTCGGAATAAAATACTTAAAGGAAAGCTTTGACAAAAGATGCGACTCCTGCGCGATGAGGATAGAAGCTTCCTTTGGAGCGGAATTTGGAATTTTAATGAAAAACATTATATTTCTTCTTTCATATATCGGCAAAACGGCTTTGTTTTGCATACACTGATATTATAGCCGGCTATTAAAATAGATTCCTAAAGACGGAGCGTGGCGTATGCGTTCAAATTAAGCGGCGCCGCGTTCCCTGAAATATAGTTGTAGTAGCCCGCGCACGAAATCATCGCACCGTTGTCGGTACATAGCGTTGGCGGCGGGACAAAAAAGTCCACGCCGAGCCTTTCGGCAAGTGAAGAAAGTGAAGTACGCAGAAAACTGTTTGACGCAACACCGCCCGCAAGGGCTATTTTTTTTGCGCCGGTTTTTACGGCGGCGTGTTCAACGGCACTCGTCAAAACATCAACAACTGCCGCCTGAAAAGACGCCGCAATATCTGCGTGCGGCACAGGCTGACCGTTTTGTTCGAGCTTGTGAATATAGTTGATAACGGCAGTTTTTACACCGCTGAAGCTGAAATCGCAGCCGTTCAAAGGCCGTGGAAAAGAAACGGCGTTCGGGTCGCCCTGCTCGGCGAGCTTGCTGACCTTCGGGCCTCCGGGATAGCCAAGTCCGAGAACACGGGCAACCTTGTCAAAGGCTTCGCCTGCGGCATCGTCAAGTGTTGCGCCCAAAACCTCAAACTCTCCGTAATCCTTTACATTAAGTATGTGGCTGTGTCCGCCTGAAGCCACCAGACATAAAAACGGAGGTTCTAGCGTGGGAGATGCAATATAGTTTGCGGCAATATGACCGTGTATATGATTAACGGGGACAAGCGGCTTTGAAAGGGAATATGCAAGCCCTTTGGCGGCAGAAACCCCGACCAGAAGTGCGCCTATAAGTCCGGGGCCGTTTGTAACAGCGACTGCGGACAAGTTCTCTTTTTTGACATTTGCTTTTTTTAACGCTTCGTCAATAACAAATGAAATAGCCGTTATATGATTGCGCGAAGCAATTTCAGGCACAACTCCGCCGTACAATTTATGAATATCTGCCTGTGAATATATAACATCGCTCAAAACCTGCCTGCCGTCAAGCGTGACAGAAGCGGCGGTTTCGTCGCAGGAGGATTCGATTCCCAATATTAAAGTCATTGTTTTCACCTCTTAATATTAGAATAACAGATTATGTTAATTTAATCAATAAAATAAATATTAAAAAATTTGTAACAAATATTAAGAAAACTGTGTAATATTAAGTCTTAAAACAAGGAAAAACAGCGTAAAAAAAGTAAAGTTGTCAAGGGAAATGTGAACAAATTTTAAAAAAATATTAAAAAAGTTTGACAAAATTAAAAAAATATGTTATATTATGGACATAAAATATTTTGAAAGGAATGATTTGATGAAGAAAACAGTATGTGCAGTTATCGCATCGCTTATGTTATTTTTAGGCATTTCAGCATACGCAGAGCCTGAAAAACAGGGCGTTGTAACTGCAAGCGTACTGAATGTAAGAAAGAGCGCAGGTAGCAGAAAACAAAAAATTGGCGAGCTCACAAAAAACACAAATGTAATAATACTTTCCAAAAGAGGAAATTGGTATAAAATTCAGTACGAAGACGACACGGCATATGTTTCTAAAAAATATGTGTCTGACGATCCCGAGGTTGTTGAAGCAGCAAACAGGTTGGCAGCAGGTGAAGAAATAGTTGAATATGCAAAAGAATTTTTAGGTGTTCCGTATGTTTACGGCGGAACGACTCCTTCAGGATTTGATTGCAGCGGATTTGTAAGATATGTTTATGCAAAGTTTGGAATATCGCTGCCAAGAATATCGTATGACCAGTTAAAAGAAGGAACAAGCGTCAGCGAGGAAGATTTGCAGGTCGGAGACCTTGTATTCTTCCGTGGCGGTGATCATGTCGGCATATATGTTGGCAACGGTCAGTACATTCACGCGCCGAGAACAGGCAGGACTGTTTCGGTAGAACCTCTTAACAGAGGCGTATATGCTGCAAGAAGAATTCTGTAAAATTGATAATAAATAATTAATAGAACCCCTCCGTAACAGCGGAGGGGTTCTTGCTGTAAAAAAGCCGTCAGACCGCAAAAGAATCACAGAATGCGGGTTGGCGGCTTTACTTTATTTTGTATAATATGAATACACACAAAACCCCCTCCGCTTTTGCGGAGGGGGTTAATATCTGATTAATTAAGTATTGCAAGCTCTGTCTCTTTATCGAACAGATGAATATTGTTGCCGTCAAAAGCAATTTTAATATCATCACCTGTGCTGGAGGTTGTTCTCGGGTTAACTCTTGCAACGAACTGTTTGCCTTCTACCATCAGATAGAGGTAAGTTTCAGCACCCATCATTTCTGTAATTTCTACATGCGTATCAACTGTGAGGTTCGGTGATGCGGAGATGAAAGCTTCATCATCGTAAATATCTTCAGGACGGACGCCCAAAACAACTTCTTTGCCGACATAAGCTTTGTCAAGTTGAGCAGCTTTGCCTTCAGGAAGAATGATCTTGCTGTTACCGAATGTGAGACCGATTTTGCCATCTTCTTCAAAAACGGTTGCATCTATAAAGTTCATCTGCGGCGAGCCTATGAAACCTGCAACGAACATATTAACGGGTTCGTCATAAAGCGTCTGCGGGCTTGCTATCTGCTGAACGATACCATCTTTCATAACAACGATTCTCGATGCCATTGTCATAGCTTCTGTCTGGTCGTGTGTTACATAGATAAATGTTGTCTGGAGCTTGTTATGAAGCTTACCGATTTCTGTTCTCATCTGAACACGCAGCTTAGCGTCAAGGTTTGAAAGAGGTTCGTCCATAAGGAATACCTTAGGTTCACGAACGATGGCACGACCAAGCGCAACTCTCTGTCTCTGACCGCCTGACAAAGCCTTCGGTTTTCTGTCGAGGAGGTGGTCAATACCGAGAATAGAAGCAGCCTCGGTAACTCTTCTCTTTATTTCGTCCTTTGGCGTTTTACGCAGTTTAAGTGCAAAAGCCATATTATCATAAACTGTCATATGCGGATAGAGAGCATAACTCTGGAAAACCATTGCAATATCTCTGTCCTTCGGAGCAACATCATTAACGAGCTGACCGTCGATATAAAGTTCACCTTCGGAAATTTCTTCAAGGCCTGCGATCATACGGAGTGTTGTGGATTTACCGCAGCCTGACGGACCTACGAAAATAATAAACTCCTTATCTTCGATTTCAAGGTTAAAATCACTTACTGCTCTTACGCCGCCGGCGTAAACTTTAGCAATTCCTCTTAAGCTTAAGCTTGACATATAATTATCCTCCTAAAATTTTCATAAACAGTTATTATAGTAATTATACTATAACACATTTTTTTGCGTTTGAAAATACGACAAATACACAAAAATTAAATTCAATCTTTAGCACTATTGCATAATCTTATCCAAAATTTTAAGTTCTTGGGGAGTTAATTCGCGTGATTGGCCTTCCAAAAGTTGTGGGTCGAGAGATAAACCTGCGAACTCAATTCTTTTAAGAAACAAAACGGTTCTGCCTAAATCCGCAAACATTCTTTTAACCTGATGGAACTTTCCTTCGGTTATCGTAACGCTGACTTCGTTTTCGCCTTCCAGCCTCGAAAGGCAGGCGGGTTTTGTCTTATATCCGTCTGAAAGCACAATACCTTCGCGGAATTTTTCTATATGGCTGTCGTCTATGTCGCAGTCTAAAACGGCTATGTAGCGCTTTGGCACTTTGCGCTTGGGAGAAAGCAGCTTGTACGAGGCTTGTCCGTCGTTTGTGAGAAGCAAAAGCCCCTCGGTGTCTATATCGAGCCGCCCGACGGGGAACGGCTTATAACGGCGGAAGCCGTCGGGTAAAAGGTCAACAACGGTCCTATGGCGCGGATCTTCGGTTGCAGAAATAACGCCCGAAGGCTTATTCATCATTATATATATAAATTCTTTATAGTTCAGCCTTTCGCCGTCGAGCTCAACCGTCGAGCTGTTTTCGTCTATAACGAAGCCGGGGTCCTTTATTAAGGCGCCCTCAACATTCACGCGACCTTTTTTTATTATATTTCTTGCCTCGCGCCTTGAATCTGCAAAGCGCGATACAAATTTGTCAAGTCTCATTTTAATCTCCCGTTCATTGGTATCATATAACCGTCAAGCGCGGTTACCATTATATCGCCTGCAATCATTTTTCCGTCTGCAACCAATATGTTTGCCCGTATCTGCCTGCCTTTGGCGTCAGAGCGGTTTTTTACTATATATGTATAGCGTGTTGCATGTTGCCCCGTATGATTTGCAAGGTCAAGCCCGATTTTTTGCTGCAAGGTATTGTATTCCTCATACACCGCTCCGAGCGGCGACGGAATAGCAACTTTTTCCGTTTCGATCGCTCCGCCTTCGATTTTCCAGCCGAACTGCTCAATGCACTTTATCCGTTCTGCTTCGGTCCGCGCGTCAAATTCATAAGACCTGCCGAAAAAAGCAACCGATATAATAATTGCCGATGCAATACCGAGAATTATATAATACTTTTTCAATTAAAGTCACCTCGGTAGAATATACGGACATCTTGATTTAATTATACATTATTAAAAAAAAATAATCAATAAAAAGTTATATGACGGAAAAGCTTGTCATATATAATAAACAGAAACTTTATACAGGAGGAACATATATGAACATAGAAACCAAAAAAACCGCCATAAAAATAAACGAGGCTGTTGCGGGATGCGGCTCGGAGGTCATGACGGAAACAGACATTATTCTGCCCGATGCATATCCCGACATACAAAGGATACTGCAAATCGACGCCACGGCGAGGATAAAGGAAAAAGAAGTTGGCCCCGACAGAGTCGTTCTGCGCGGAGATGTGGAATTTACCGTAATTTATGTGCCTGATTCCGAAATGACGGATATGAGTGTAAAAAGCGCGCATACAACGGCAAACTTTACAGATGTATGCGAGGCAAAGGGCGTATTGCAGGATATGAAGGTTAAGGCAGGAGCGGATATTTCAAATATAGAATATAACCTCATAAACAGCCGCAAGATAAGCATAAAGGCGACTGTTTCAACCAATCTCAAAGCGTACCGCCAGAGCGAGACGGAGTTTATTTCAGACATTGAAAGCGACGAGCCTGTTGAAACTCTGCATAAAGAGGTGCTTACATTCAGTCAGGAGGCTGACGATGAGTTCACTGTTACCGTTGCGGATAAGCTCGAAGTGCCGTCTTCCTGCAGTGCGATCGAAGATGTGCTTAACATCAGCGCTTCTGTTTGCGACAGCGAGACAAAGCTGATTGCGGGCAAGGCGATTATAAAGGGCAATATAAATGTTTGCACTCTTTACATCGGCGCAGAAACTCAAAAACCCGAATTTATGGAGCACGAAATTCCGTTTACCGAAATTCTTGATCTACCGAATGTTGACGAGGGGATGGAATGTGATATAGACTACAAAATAGATTCTGTTTATTACGAAACCGACGATAGCGGAAGGCTTATCGGCGTTGAGATCACACTTTGCGTTACGGCAGATGTGACAAGCCGTGACAGTGCGCTTGTTTTAAGCGATTGTTTTTGTACCGTATGCGATATCGAGCTGTCAAAAAAGGTCTGCACGGTTGACAGGATAGCAGGATTTTTCCAGCCGTTGTTTACTGTCAAGGGGACTGCCGAAATTGAAGAACCTTGTCCGCCTGCAGCAAAAATATGTAATATTACGGCATCTCCCATTATTGACGACATAGAGCTTAAAGACGGAAAGGCAAATGTAAAAGGGCATCTTGATATGCAGGTGCTTTATCTTACAGAAGATGATGAAACGCCGGTTTACAGCACAAAATCAAAAATTTTGTTTGAGCAAAGCGTTGATGCTGACGGCATTGAGGAGGCAAAAATAGAATGTACCGCGCATATGACGGGGTGCAGCTTCAGCCTTGCGGACGACAGACATATAAATATTAAAGCGGCTGTTTCGCTTTCGCTAAAGCTTATCTGCGGTGAAAAGGTAGATGTCGTGGAGGGGATCAGGACAACAGAGAGTGCGCCCGTCAAAAAAGCGCCGATAGTTATTTACTTTGTGCAGAGCGGAGATACATTATGGTCTGTTGCCAAAAAGTACAGAGTCAGCCCCGACGAAATAGCAGAGATAAATTCGCTTAATCCGTCGCAGGAGCTTTCAGCAGGCGCAAAGCTTTTAATACCTTGACATATAGAGACACAAGTGATAAAATAGCACACAAGAGGTGAAAGAGATGGATAATATACAAAAACAAGTTTTTGATGCAATAAACGAGCTTGCAGATACAGCCGGACTGACAGCAGGGAAAATTCTTGTTCTCGGTTGCAGTACAAGTGAAATAGCAGGAGAAAGAATAGGCAAAGGCTCTGTGCCCGCTTTAGGCGACGAAGTAATAAGCGGAGCGATGGCGGCGTTAAAGCCGCGCGGGATATATCTTGCAGTTGGTTGCTGTGAGCACTTAAACCGCGCAATAGTTATTGAACGCGAAGCGGCAGAAAAATATGGGCTTGACGAGGTCTGCGTTATTCCTGCTCCAAAGGCAGGCGGCAGCGCGGCAACAGCGGCATATATGCATTTTAACGACCCGGTAGTGGTAGAATTTGTTAAAGCACACGCAGGTATGGACATCGGAGATACTTTTATCGGTATGCATCTGCGCCATGTGGCTGTTCCCGTAAGGCTTTCCGTAAATAAAATCGGAGAGGCTCATGTCACATTTGCCAAGACGCGACCCAAGTATATAGGCGGCGCAAGAGCAAGATACGAACTGAATTAGAAAGATATAAAAACCTGTTTTGCATTTTGCAAAACAGGTTTTTTGTAACCGTTATAACTATTCTTCTGCGTCCTTTTTAGCCTTTTCGATTATTGCTTGAGCAACATTGGAAGGAGCTTCTTCATATCTTATAAATTCAAGACTGAATTTGCCTCTACCCTGCGTCATTGAACGCAAGTCAGTAGCGTACTTGTTCATTTCACTCATAGGAACTTCGGCTTCAACAAGTGACAGACCGCCGCCTATCGGATTCATTCCGAGGATTCTTCCGCGTCTCTTGTTAACATCACCGACGATATCGCCCATGTTGCTTTCAGGGACTGTAACTTCGAGCTTGCCGTACGGTTCAAGCAAAACAGGATTTGCCTGCTTTAAGCCTTCTTTATAAGCGAGAGAAGCGGCAACCTTGAACGCCATTTCCGAAGAGTCAACGGGGTGATAAGAGCCGTCAACAAGCGTTGCTTTGAGGTTAACAACAGGGTAACCTGCCAAAACACCGCTCACGATACATTCGCGCAAGCCCTTTTCAACAGCGGGGAAGTAGTTCTTCGGAACTGCGCCGCCGAAGATCTTTTCTTCAAATACGAGATCCTGCTCTTCGCCGGGCTCAAATTCGATCCAAACATCACCGAACTGACCGTGACCGCCGGACTGCTTCTTGTGTCTGCCCTGAACTTTAACCTTTTTGCGTATCGTTTCTCTGTACGGAACTTTTGCGTCCTCAAGATTTACGGAAACGCCGAACTTGCTCTGGAGCTTGCTTACAAGCACATCAAGATGCTGTTCGCCTACGCCTGAAATTAAAGTCTGGCGTGTTTCTTTATTGTTTTCAAGTTTGAACGACGGGTCTTCTTCTTCGAGCTTTCTGAGACCAGCGCTCATCTTTTCTTCATCGCCCTTTGCCTTAGGAGAAATAGCGAGTGACAAAACAGGCTTCGGGAAGCTTATGCCTTCAAGAATGATCGGGTTTGACTGCATACAGAGCGTGTCACCTGTACCTGTTACGGCAAGCTTTGTAACTGCACCTATGTCACCGGCACAAAGCTCGCCGGCTTCAACCTGCTTTTTACCGCGCATACAAACTACTTTGCCGAGTCTTTCGTTTGCTTCTTTATTTGCATTATAAACTGCCGTATCGGACTTTAATGTGCCGGAGCAAACCTTAAACAGCGATATTTTACCTACCGACTGGTCTGCTATGGTCTTAAATACGATAGCTGTAAACGGCTCGTCTGCACTGCACTTGATTTCAATTTCGTTACCTGTCTTTGCTTCTTTTGCGTGGAGCTCGGAGTGAGCGGCAGGAGACGGGAAGAATGAAGAAATAGCGTCAAGTACGGGAACAATACCCAAATTAAGCAATGTAGAGCCGCCGAAAACAGGAACGATACTTCCGTCTTTAACGCCGTTTTTAACAGCTCCGACGATTTCGTCCTGTGTAAATTCTTCTCCCTCAAAAAACTTTTCCATAAGGGCTTCGTCTGTTTCTGCGATAGCTTCGTTAAGGATATCCTTTGCTTCTGCTATCATATCCGCCATATCGGCAGGGATATCACACGGAACAACCTTTGCGCCGTCATAGTGATATGCTTTGCCGTTGATAACATCAACATAACCTGTAAGAGCGCCGTTTTCTTTAATCGGAACCTGGAAAGGAGCAACAGCCGTGCCGAACTGGGACTTGAGAGCTTCCAGAACATTCATATAATCAGCGTGTTCATCTTCAAGCTTGTTTACAAAAAAAGCAACGGGGATGTTTCTTTCTTTGGAGTAAGCCCATGCGTGTTCCGTACCTACTGCAACGCCGGAGCGACCGCTTACGAGAACAAGCGAGCTGTCCGCAACCCTGAGGCCTTCAAAAACCTCGCCCACAAAGTCAAAATAACCGGGGGTATCAATAAAATTGATTTTTGTTCCGTTATATTCAACGGGAGCCATTGCTGTATTTATAGAAAATGCGCGTTTTATTTCTTCGGGATCGTAATCTGTTACTGTTTTGCCTTCTGCGACTTTGCCAAGTCTGTCTGTGCCGCCTGTATTAAAGAGTGCAGCTTCTGCAAAAGAAGTCTTTCCTACTCCACCGTGGCCCATAAGGCAAACATTTCTTATTTTGTCAGTTGAGTATTTGTTCATCCTAATCCTCCTTGAATTATAAAAAGTCAGTAATATATCATCGAATATTAGCTGCCAATATGTTTGTGTATATTCATATACATAAATATATTATAATACAAAATCATTGATAAATAAATATGCATTTTGCCAGTATTATTAGAAATTTCTGTGCAATTTTACCAAATTTTGGGTAGCTTAATTTTTTCGCGCGTCATAATAAAAAATCTGACCTTTGTCTGTCTGTATTCTGTATGTCGGAACGGCGTCGGCGGTTTTAAAGTCAATGTTCGAGCCCTGTTCCAAAATCGAATACCCCAGCTCAAGCGCGGTAACCGTTATGCTTTCTGTGCCGCGCGCCGGTTCCTGCAAAAATTCAAGAAGGACATCTGCCGTGCTTCTGATAGAGGCAGGCGTTCCCGTAAAGGCGGTATTTTTAATTATATAACCCCATAATTCTCCAATTTGACCGTTAAACAGTTTTACATTAAGGTTATTCCCGAAAAACGGCACACCGTCTATATATAATGTGAAGATAACGGTGTCACCGTTAAGCTCTCCGCGGTAATCTTCCATAGGGAGTCCGATTTTCCGCAAAGCCGCGTCAGCCTTTTCGACCGTTGCGGCATCTGTGTCTCCGCTTCCGGAAAACGAGCTGTTATAGTAGTGCAGTCTGCTGTTTGCAAGATACAGCTTGTCTTCCTCAAAGCCGTAGTACAAAACGCCGTCACCGTCAAATTTTACCGCAGCTTTACCACCGAGGATAAGCGAAGCAAAATCCGTGTCTTGAGTAATAAAGTTTTCTACTTGCTTTGTATTCAGCTTGGGAGCTTTGGTGCTTATCAATTCGCCGTTAATTTTGACATTACTGTTTTCGAGAACTTTGATCAAAGAGTCACTTATGCGCTGCTCCTCGCGATTTTTTTCGACATTCCCGATCACAATGGTTGCTATGAGAAAAATATTTATAGCGGCAAATAAAATAATCAAAACATTTTTAACCTTGTACCAATACATATTATTTTATTCTCCCTTTATATAGAATAGCTTTTCGCTGCCTCGGATTTCCGCAGACCACGCAGGCGTTTTGTCGCCAAAGCTGCCGTCGTCAATATAGCTCAAGTACAAATCTTTTATTTCTATTTCGTCTTCCGATGATGAAAAGCTTGAATAAATCTCATCAAGCGCATCTATCATAGGAATTGGATTTACAGAATAACCTGCGGAAAAATATTTGCGGATAAAATGACGGTAGCTTATAATCTTGCCGCTTTTCACTTTAATTTCGACAGCGTGATTTATTCCGTCAACATCGACTGTCACGGGACTGCCGTAACAGTAATAATCCAGGTAGAATGTATATTCGCCGTCATTTTGACGGCTTTCGGTAAGGTCAGATGTCACAAGCACATTAAACGGTTCGTCAGGCACAACGGCGTTCCAGACATTTTCAGAAAATTCAATGGCGCGGTTCAATGACTCGTACAACGATAAATCGTCGGAAATTTCAATACCCATAGAATCCTTATCTGCAGTGTATTCAATTACACCGTTTGGAAAAATCTTAAGAACGCTGTAATTTTCCACAAAATATTCAGTGCCGTCAACATCAGTGTAATGGCGCGGCGAAACATTGGGATATTCAAAGACATTCAGCATGGCGTTGGGAGAAAACCCGCCGCTTTTTAGAGGGTTTTCGCTTTCGATAACCGGTTTGTCACCTGTCGAAGTGCTTACAGTTACCATAGAGTCAAGAAAAACCTTTTGCACAACGCCGGAGCCTATGCCGCCTGACCTGTTGTCGAGATTCAGTTCAAATGCAAACGAATTGGAATCGTCTGTTTTTTTCACATACCTTGAAACGGCGGTATCGAGCGCACCTTTATCCGAATAAGAGATATAGTATTTCATAATCGAATTGTTTGAAAAGTCCTTGACATAAAACAGCGCGTTGACATTATCAGAATTAACGGGAGCGATAATGAATTCCTTGACAGCCGCGACATCGCCTTCAAGCCAGCTGTTCTGGATACCGATAAAATGTGCAAAAAGCTCGGGTGAGTACGCGAGCGAATAATCAACATATATACTTCTTGTATCGAGAAGCTCGTCGTTTCTCAAGACATCGTACCACTCGTCCTCCGCCACGGTGGAGGAGTTCAAAACATTGTCCTTTGAGTTAAGCGTTTGAGTAAAAAAGTTTTTAACGATCTCGTTCACGGAATCAAAAGAAGAATCGCTGTTATAAAATACTGTTCTTTTGTCTTTGTTTGTTATTACGATTTTTTGAGGGCGCGAAAGGTTTTCCTTCGGCATAGAATATGAAGGTTCTGAATTAAAAATTTTACTGAAAACAGGGGTATTTTTGAACATAATAAAAAAATTATAGCCGCCGGGCCATAATTTTTCATCAAACCATACTCTTACAGACAAAACAAGGCTGCAAACAATAAGGAGTGTTAATATTAAGCTTTTGGTCTTTCTGAATTTCACAGCATACCGCCCCGATTACCAAGCTCCAAAGACAGATTTAAAGTTGGCGGAAAAGCCCTTTATGCTGTCTAAAAGACCTTGGTTCAAAAGTGTAATGTCAAATCTTATCGCTTGATAAAGACTGCCGTACTGGGCTCTGATAAGCAAATAATTCGTGTTTTCCGAAAGTTCAATATCGCGCACAAACAAACCTGACGCACCGACAGTAGCAACAACCGCATTACCGCTTGAATCCGTCAGTATGTCAAAAAGACCTGTTGAGGGGTTATATTTGTATATAGCGATTTCAACGCCCGGAACACTGACAGCCGAAACGGTATATATCTGCTTTGTTGTTGACGATATTGCAGTCTCCGGTTTTTTGACAATAACAATGTTTGCAATATTGCCTGCGTCGCTGCCGTTTACAGAAGACGGAGCGGCATAGCAGTTAACTGCAAAAAGAGCAATTATTAAAATAAGTACAAAGCTGACCGGCTTTTTCATCGTAATACAAAACCTTTCACAATTATGTAAGTTAACTTGGCAAAAAGCCAAATTAACAATGTCCGTAATGGTTTTTCTGCACTGTTCGGACAATTTGTGCAACCGTAGGAACAGAAGAGTTCCCTTTTACATTTGTTATTATACACCGTCAATGTTACAAAGCCGTTACAAGCGATTTAACTTTAAATAACATTGAAACGGAGCTTTATTTGCTGTAACAAGGCATTTTGA
The DNA here is from genome assembly GCA_017450025.1 of Clostridia bacterium. Lineage (GTDB taxonomy): Bacteria > Bacillota > Clostridia > UMGS1883 > UMGS1540 > RGIG3586. The sequence continues at coordinate 82,094 of JAFSYJ010000032.1, forward strand.
TAATTACCGTTGTACCCTTGCCGTAAACGCTTGAGATCTCTATCGTGCCGTTGTGGGCTTCGATTATTTCTTTGGCAATAGCAAGACCGAGACCGGTACCGCCGTGTTTGCGGCTTCTTGCCTTATCCACTCTGTAAAAACGCTCAAAGATATGAGGCAGATCAGATGCCGGAATACCCATACCGTTATCGCGGACTTTTATGGTCACATTCGTAATGGAATTATCACAGTAAATATTTATTATTCCGTTGTCGTGGGTGTATTTTATGGCGTTTGTGATTATATTTATTATAACCTGCTCTATTCTGTCTATGTCGCCGTAAAACTGTGCGGCAGGGCCGTTTTCGTAAAAGTTGATTATGTGATGATGGCGATCCGCTTCCATAGAAATTTTTTGAACAACAGATTTTATAAGATCAGGCATTGAAAAATATGTTTTGCTGAGGATCGTCCTGTCATTGTCAAACAGCGAAAGCGTGAGCAGATCCTTTACAAGGCGCGTCATTCTGTCGGTTTCGTTATTTATAACTGACAAAAAGTTTAATTCCATAGAAGCCGGCGCCGCATTTTCCATAAGAGTTTCGGTATAGCTTTTAACAGTTGTCAGAGGCGTGCGAAGCTCGTGTGACACATTTGCCACAAAGTCTCTCTGTGCCATAGACAGCTTTTGCTGTTCCGTAATATCCTGAATAACAACAACGACGCCGTCGGCGGTTTTTCCGTCGGATATTAGCGGCGCAAACTGCGCCTTCAGAATTCTGCCGTCATATTCAGCGTTGCGCTCTGTAATTTCGTATCCTTTAAGATATATAAATTCATTGAGTGCAACATTGATACCCAATCTTTTTGATAGCTCCGAAAAGCTGATTTTTTCGTCATCGCCAAGCGACAGCAAAGCTTTTGCCGCCTGATTTATATGAGTTGCGACGCCGCCCGCATCAAAAGCCACAACAGCGTCAGTCATAAAGCGGAATATTGTCTCAACCTTTGTTTTTTCGCGCGCGATTTCGGAAAGTGTTTGCGCAAGCTCCGTCGCCATCGTGTTAAAAGTGCCCGTAAGCTGTCCTATCTCATCGCGCGACTTGACTTCCAGCTTTTGGTCGAAGTCGCCCGATGCAATTTTTTCGGCCCGCTTTTTAAGCGAAGCAATCGGGGCTATGATAGTTCTTGACATAAACAATCCGAGGAACACCGAAATTGCAAGCCCCAGCAAAAGCGCCCACAAAATTATGGTAAATATATTTTGCAGAGTGCCGTAAAGTTCCATTTTACTGTCGCACACATATATTATATAAGATTTGTTTTCGAGCTTTAAGGGATAGGCGTAGTCCATAACCGCAGCGCCGCGGTTTATGCTGTTGCCGATCTCGCCGTCCATAGCGTCAAGCAGGTTTTGGGTTATGCCGACGCTTTCGGAGCCGCTGTCATACGAATATAATACCGCCGCCGTAACTCCGTCAAGTATATAGTAGGTGCGGTAAGAGTTAAGTCCCATTTTTCCGGCATATACATCGATAATACGGCACATTTGCTCAACCCCGTCGTCAGAAACCGCGGCCGTACGGAGCTGGTTTACAAGGTCGTCTGTAAAAACTATGTCAGACATCTGGTTCACGAACGATTCGTGATAGTAAGTGCTTACACTGTTTAAGAGGAATGTCCCTACGATAATCATAACCGAAATTATAAGTAGTACAAATACCGTAAGAAGCTTCCATTGAATACTTTTGAACATAAAAAGCATCCTTTTCGTCTAATATATTTGCCGTGATTACTTAAAATAGTATCCCACACCGCGTTTTGTGATAATATAAGTCGGATTTGCGGGGTCGTCTTCGATTTTTTCGCGCAGACGGCGGACTGTGACATCTACTGTGCGTACATCGCCGTAGTAGTCGTAGCCCCAAACCTTTTCAAGCAGCATCTCTCTTGAAAAAATCTTGCCCTGCTGCTGTGCCAAAAACTTGAGCAGTTCAAATTCTCGCAAAGTAAGGTCGATAACGGTGTTGTTTTTTATAACCTCATAGCGCGAGCCGTCAATAGAGAGATTGCCTATGCGGGTAATATCGTTTGCAGATGTCTCGTCAGACGATATGCGGCGCAAATTTGCCTTTACGCGCGCCAAAAGCTCGCGAACGCTGAACGGCTTTGTCATATAGTCGTCTGCGCCGAGTTCCAGACCGAGCACTTTGTCAACCTCCTCGTCACGCGCGGTGAGCATAATGATAGGAACGCTTGACTTTTCGCGCACTTTCCTGCACACGCCGAAGCCGTCAAGCCCCGGAAGCATAACATCGAGCAAAATAAGGTCAGGCTCTTTCTGGAGAGCAAGCTTAAGACCTTCGTTGCCGTCAAGTGCTGCGGTAACCTTGTATCCTTCTTTTTCAAGGTTAAATTTTAAAATATCAACAATAGGTTGTTCGTCTTCAATAATAAGAATAAGTTTTTGCATATTAAACCTCCCATAAGTTTAAAATACCTCAAAATAATTGTATAATAAAAAATTCTTTATGTCAAGGCTTTTGACAAAACAGAAAGTGTATGCTAAAATGAAAAAAAACAGGAATTTTATGTATGGATGCAGAAAAAGACACAAAAATATTTATTTCGCACATTTTTGACAAGGATAACGAGTGTTTTAATAAAAATTACCCTTGCGCGACGGAGTTTTTGGATATGCAGAAGCAGTCGCTTGTGCAGGGCATAAAAAAGGATTTCCGCTCCGATTTTTTTCTGTGGGGCGGATATGACGATGCTGAGCGGAAGATACTTGTTTTTGTCCCTAAATATGATGTTGAAAAATCAGAATTTCTGCGCGTGATACGCGCAGAGCACAACTCCGCAAAGCCGCTGTCGCACAGAGATTATCTGGGGACGCTTATGGGTCTTGGGATAAAGCGCGAATTCGTAGGGGATATTCTTGTATTTGACGGTTCGGCGGATATAATCATCAAGCCCGAATTGGAGGAGTTTGTTTATTCGCACCTTTCAAAAGCCGCCGGGGCGCAGCTTACCGTTACTTCGCGCAGCATAACAGAACTGCGCGTGCCGGTTTCCGAGGTTAAGGAGATTACATTTTCGGTATCGTCAATGCGTGTAGATTCCGTTCTGGCGGAAGTTTTTAATCTTTCGCGTTCCAAGGCAAACGAGGCGGTAAACGGACAGCTTGTGTATGTAAACGATGTCCTCTGCCTTAAACCCGATAAAACAGTCGGTACAGGCGATAAAATAACTTTGCGGCATAAGGGTAAGGTCGTGATTTCGGATATAGGGAACAAAAGCAGAAAGGGCAGAACATTCGTTTCTGCTTTAAGATATTAGCCTGAAAAGAGGGGTAAAATGAGCAAAACAAACTGCGAGGATTGTATGTACTATAATTTAGACGATTATTACGGCTATTATATTTGCGAAGCCGAGCTTGACGAAGACGAGATGTACCGCTTTATGGAAGGAAAGATTGATAACTGTCCGTATTGGCAGACGCGCGATGACTATAAAATAGTCCGCAAGCAAAATTAAAGATTAAATATTTAAAAGCGTCAAACTTTTATTATACGGCATTGACATAAAGCCACAAAAAATATATAATTAACATAACAGAAAAGAGCAGCAGTGATTTACGAAAGGATAAAAAATGAAAAGGCAATTTTGTTTGGGTTTAATTATTTTAATTATAGTTATGTCTTTTTCACAAGGTGCATTTGCCCGTGATTTGAAGATAATGGAGGTCATAGGAGATTATCCGAGGCCTGATAAAAGCAGTTCGCAAAACACAATAATATTTGATTTTTTAAGGGCAAGCGAAGGCTTAAAAAAAGGACAACCGCTAACGGTAGAAGTTGCGATTAGGAATGTTCCGACCGACAAGACCGCAAGTATGCAATGGGTTCAGGACGGTGTGCCGCTTGAAAACGGCTATTACAGCAGCATTGTACTTTCGGAGGGAATGACGGTCACATATGACGGCGTTCTGCCGTACTACGGCGACGGTGGAACAGCCACCAATATAGGACTTGATGTTGCGGTAGACGGAGTGCTTCGGCGCGAGGTTATATCAGTACCGTTCGTTGACGGAAATTATCTTGATGAGGCCGCACTGCGGCTTATGGAATATGTGCGGCAAGTTGATATTGACGCGTGGATAAATACTCCGACAAATACATATATGGACAGAAAGCTCTCGGCGCAAGCCGGATATTTAAACGCCGGTACATTTGTGTATTACCGCGACCACGAGGAAGAAGACTCCGCCTGCGTTCAGCTTTCAGACGGCTCGACCGTGTGGGTTCCTTACAAAACTGTAACGGTATCGGGCAAAAACTTTACCGTACAGGATACTTTGACAGACGCGGAAAAAGAAAAATTTGTAAACGCTATGGGATATGCGAGCAAAACGCCGTATCTTATCTGGATACATCCGCGTATGCAAAAGGTCAATGTGTTTATGGGCGAACAGGGCAAATGGGTACTCCAGAAGAGCTTTACATGCTCAACAGGTGCAAACCAAACGCCGACGCCTGCCGGTAGTTATGAATACTGCGCCCGTGACAAAGCTTGGATAAAGCCCGAATATCAGGTAAGACCGATACTTTATTTTAATATATACCGCGGTTTGGCGTTTCATTCGAGATTGTATTCGCCTGACGGTTCACGGCTTATCGACGGAACGATAGGACGGCCTGCATCACACGGCTGTGTGAGAATGTATGACGACGATATAGCCTGGCTGGAGTTATATATGACATTTGGAACAAAAGTAATAGTATATTAAAAAACGACGCTGAGCGTCGTTTTTATTTTATTTCAGACTGCTTAAATCCTGAATAACATAACCGTCAGGTATATCAAACATATCAGCGGGAATTGTTTTTGAGATTTGCAAAATTTCATACAGTGATTCGTCACCGTTGCCGCTTATGTGCTTAATGTATCTTATTGTTTCGGTATCAAAGTAATATTTAAGCGTTTCATCGCCGTTTTTGTATTCTTCATAAGAGTATTCTGTACCGTTTACGGCCTCGCTGCCCGATGAAACAAAATTGTCTTTGGCTTCTTTCGCCGTTTTGATGCCGAGCGATTTTATCATACTTTCCTTCATAGTTTCAGCAACAGGCGAAGTCAGTACGGCTTTTTGCTCATGCATAACAAGATAAAGCTTGTCTCCGTCAACTATTTGATTTGTGTCTGCAGTTCTCATTGACGCTTTTGTACCGCTTAAAGCAAGCTCTGTTTCTTCGGCGGTATCGTCGTTTAAAAGACGCTCCTTAATATAGTATGTGCCGCTTGCGACATACTTTTCAATAAACCTTCCTGTATAATCGCCCAATTTGACATCACTTGTTATAATAGGCTCGCTGACGGTGGAGTCTTGGATATTGTTGTCTGACGGTGTTTGCGCATCGCCACCTTTTTTGCCGCAGCCGCAGCATACAAAAAGTAAAGCCAATGTCAATAAAAGTACCTTTTTCATCAATAACCCTCCCGAGTGTTTAATTTAAAATATTTTCCTGCTTCCTCGCGGATCGTGCCTTTTAACTGCATAACAGTCAGCAAAGAGGTGACGCGTGATACAGGTAAATTAAGATATGAAATTATGTAATCAATGTGCTGCTCTCCGTTTTTAAGGAGCTTAATTACGGTGCGTTCCGCATCGCTCAAATCACTGTTTGAGTTATTGACAGGGACTTTAACTGCTTTAACGGTAGCTGCCCCGTCGCAATTGTCCGCCATAGGAAATAACTGTGGATAGCGCGGCAGATATTCGCTTATGACCTGCTCCGGTGAGATAAGCATTTCGGCGCCCTGACGGATCAGGTTGTTACAGCCTGCGGAGCAGATAGAATCTATGTTGCCGGGCAAGGCGTATATATCTTTGTTCTGCTGGAGAGCGTATTCAGCCGTTATCAAAGCTCCACTGTGAGCGCCTGCCTCCATAACGGCAATACCGAGCGAAAGTCCGCTTAAAAGCCTGTTACGGCGGGGAAAGTTATATTTATGAGCAGGTGTTGAAAGAGGATATTCGCTGATAATTAAGCCCTTTTCCGCAATTTCTTTTCTCAAGGCTTTGTTGCCGGAGGGATAATCAAGATCAATACCGCAGCCGATAACGGCAATCGTTTTGCCGTGCGATACAAGAGCAGCTTTGTGCGCGGCACTGTCAATTCCCATAGCACCGCCGCTTACTACGGTAAATCCGGCTTCTGCAATACGGGAGGCAAATTTAAAGGTCTGCATAGTCCCGTAATCACTACATTCGCGCGAGCCGACAAAGCAAAAAGCAAGCCTGTTTTGCAAGAGAGATACATCGCCCTTTGCATATAAAAGTAAAGGCGGGTCAGAGATTTTGTAAAGCGCAGGCGGAAATGCTTTCGAGCCAAACGGAATCAATGATATTCCCAATTCTCTGCAGCGTAGGGATTCTTTTTCGGCAAACGAAAGACTTTTATTCGTAAGAATATTTATATTTTCTTTTGATAAACATTCTGTTTTAAGGTATTCGCCTGCATCTGCATTATAAAGCTTCTCTATACTCCCGAACTGTTTTAAAAGAGTACGCTTTTTTGTTAAAGAAATATCTTTGGAATTAAACCATATAAAATATATTTCTCTATTCATTGTTTTACTCCGTTTCAGCGGTATAATTGAATTGCTCAAAAAAGTCAATCATTGATTAAGCTCTTCTTCGATTTTTGCAATCATATTCTCAACTTCATCGCGGGAAAGCTCGGCAACAGATGAAAACGGATATTGCAAAGCTGTGTTAAGATTTTCAAGCGCCTCGGTCTTTTCGCCCAGCGCGTAAAGAGTTTTGGCATAATTATAATACGGAATAGGGAACTGCGGTTTTGAAGCAATAAGCTTTTCAAAAATCTCACGGCTTTCTTCATACCTGCCCAATAGATAATAATTCTGACCGAGGTTATCCGCAATAACGGCGTTGGCATCATTATATTCGTATGCTTCAAGGTTTATCTCAAGCGCTTTGTCCAAATCGCCCTTCATCATAAGGAGGTAACCGTAATTTCCGTAAGAAAGCGAAGACTTATAATCCTTAAAAACCTCTTCTGTTAATTCAAGAGCTTCGTCAAGATTTCCGCTTTTCCAGAGAAAAAGCGCATAGTTAAGCCTTGCGCGCGCCATAAGGTCAGGCTTTTGCTTATAGGCCAAAACGGCGTTAAAAAGACGCTCTGCTTTTTCCATACGCCCCTCGCGCATAGCCATGTAAGCATAGTTCAGCTTTTGCTCTGCGGTAAGGCGACCCGTGTTGTATGCTTTTTCAAAATAGTCAAACATCTTGTCGTTGTCTTTCAGATAGTACGAATGACCCAAGCTCATATAAATTGTAGGTAAATACCTGTAAATCCAAAATATTATCAACGCCGCGGAAGCAATAAGTCCGAGAAGTAAGCCGCAATACATATAAACTAAAACAATTACTGCAACAGGTAAAAAAACATTTGAAAAAAACTTTTTCATAAGCCAAAGCCAGTCCTCTCTCAAATCTTCCTTAATTATAACAATTTACAAATGATTGTCAATAGTTTTAAATAAATTTATGACAAAACCTTGACATTTAATTCAAAAAAATGTATATTTATTTTTAGACATAATATTTTGGAGGTAGATTTATATGGCTGATCAAAAAGCTAAAAAAACAAAGATGACAAAAGCCGAAAGAGATCATATAGACAATCAGATAGTTCTTGCAACGGCAATAGGACTTATTTCGGCAATATTTCTTTTATATGTTTACCGCTGGTTGAATTCGGCAATGGCAAGGGAGACAATGACTTTTTTGAGCATTTTGATTTGGATTGCCGACGCCGTTATTGTTGCAGCTTTGATATTGTGGCGCTGCAAAAAGGATAAAAAATATCTCAAGCTTATACCTTATTTTGCAGGCGGCGCGTTCCTTTTGTCCGTAGTGCGTTATTCAGGAATGTACAAAAAGGTTTTAGACGCGCTTCATATTTCTGATTTGTGGCATTGGTTTACAAATTCTATTAATCATCATCCTACGCAAATACAAACGGCGCTGATTTTTGTTTATATTTGCCTGGCTGCTTATATGATCGCAACATATATTTATTTCGGCAAAAAAATCCGTAAAGCAAAATAATGACTTATCAAAAAACTCCCGATATATTCGGGAGTTTTTTGATGAAAAAATTTTTTAAATCCGCGCTCTTTCGACAAACAAATACGCTTTTCTTTGATATAATTCCGGTATAATTTGAAAAACGGAGGGCTGTTATTTTGGAATTAGGCGTATATCAAAGAAAAAATGCACTAAAAGATAAAAAACATAGCTTAACAAGTCGAATAAACGAATTGATAGGTAAAATAAATTTCGGGAAAATAGCGTATCTTGCGGTGATTTTTTTGGCTGCGAAGGCAAACGCGTTGGAATTTTCGCTGCCCTTTGGAGCGGCAATGTATGCGGTTGAATTTACAGGAGGTATCCCTTTTGTGGCGGGAATCCTTGTACTTTTGGCGGCGTGGCTTGCCCAAAAAAGTATAATAATAGTTCTTAAATATACCGCCGCGCTTTTAATTTTCAGCTTGGCGGCAAAAAAGCTCAATTTAAAATCCAATGTTCAAAAGGGAATATGTATGTCGGTAGCTGTGATGATTGCCGGAGCGGCGTCGTACATAGCGGCAGGTTTGCTTTTCTATGATGTTATGATGCTTGTTCTTGAAGGGCTTATAACATTCGCGGCTACATATTTGTTTGCGAGAGCAAAAACGCTCATTTTTACAAGCAGAATGCGCGAAGCGGCATGTAGCGAGGATATTGTTGCGCTGACGGCTCTTGCGGCGGTAACAATAATGGGAGCTGGTCGCATAGAGGTGGCAGGGATAGGCATAAGCGGCTGCCTTTGCGTACTTACAACGCTGCTTTTTGCGTATGAAAACGGCGCGGTGATAGGCGCGGCAAGCGGCATAACAATAGGCGTCATTTACGGCTTTTATTCAGAAGATGTCGTGGGTGTTTTGGGAGCGTTTGCGCTTGCGTCAATGCTTGCGGGATTTTTCTCAAAATACGGCAGAAGCGGCAGCGCGCTCGGGTTTTTATTTGCCAATTCCCTTGTGACCTTTTATGCAGTCGGCACAAGTGCTATGCTCGTAGGGCTTGGAGAAGTGGCGGCAGGCTCCCTTATATTTACGCTTATGCCGCAAAGAGCCGTTGAGTTTTTTAATATGACGGGAGAACGGCGCAGGTCACATACGGCAAAGATGAAGGAATATACATATATGAGCCTTATGGAAAATTCGCAGGCGGTTTCAGAGGTGGCAGAGATTTACAGCAATATATCGGAAAACAAGCTGCTCGGCACGCAGAGTGCAGCGTCGTCATTTTTTGAAAAGACCGCAAGAAAGCTGTGCGATGGTTGCTCGCTTAAGCCCCACTGCTGGCGGCGTGAATTTCATAGGACATACACATCGTTTTTTGTTATGCTTGAGCTGTGCGGCAAAAAAGGGCGCGTGGAAAATTGCGACATACCTGTCGAGCTGACGCGCAAATGTTCACGAAAGGACAAGATAGCGGGTGTATTCAATAATATGTACGAGGTCTATAAGGTGGACAGGCTGTGGGAGACGCGCGCAACGGAAGGCAGAAACATGGCGGCAAAGCAGATGGAGTGCGTAGGCGCGCAAATAGCCCGGCTTGCAAAAAATTCAAAGGGTGGATTTATGTTTGACGCCGCACAGGAAAACAATATAAAATCCGCACTTAACGAAAATAAAATTGCCGCGACAGCCGTACTTGTATGCAGTGAAAGAGGAAACAAAAAAATAGACATAACGCTTCAGACGGCAGGTGATACGGATAAAATAGAAAAAATAATAAACAGCTGTACGGGAGAAGAATATAAACTGCTTGTGCGCGTCGGAAACAGACTGAGATATTTTAAGCGTGAAGGACTGCGCGTTTCAATGGGCAAAATGTGTATGTCAAAGGATAACAACGCCTATAACGGCGACACGGCAGGCTGGGAGCATCTTGAAAACGGCAGATTTTTGATGATGCTCAGCGACGGTATGGGCAGCGGCGAAAGGGCAAGCGGAGACAGTCACGCCACGGTTGAAATAGCCAAAAGGCTGATGAGATGCGGATTTGACGCAGAAAGTGCGCTTGCAATAATAAATTCCGTTCTTGTGCTTAAATCGGCGGAGACATCGTTTGCAACGGTTGATATGGGGCTTATTGACCTCAAAAAGGGAGAAATGGAATTTTACAAGCTCGGCGCAGCTCAGAGCTTTATTAAGCGTGGAAACGATGTTAAAACAATTTCGTCGGCGTCTTTGCCGGCCGGCGTTTTCGGTGACAGCGGTTTTGACCGCACAAAAGTTAAACTCTTTGAAGGCGACACGGTTATTATGGTTTCCGACGGAATTATCGGTACGGAAGATGAAAATCCTCTCAAAGAAGCAATAGCCGCCTACGACGGAACAAATCCGCAGGACATCGCAGCTATGATTATCGATTTTGCCCGTAAAGAGCAGGCTGATATCATCAATGACGATATGACTGTTGTCGTAGCAAGGCTTGATGACGAAGAAGCGTGGTAAAAAGCTAAAATTATAGTCTTAATTTGTATAAAATTCCGCTTTTTGGTACAAACTGATTGTAGAGACGCAGAGCAAAATTGCAAAATACGGAATTTTGCTTCTTGTTCAAATCAGTTTTAGGAGAGTTTTATGAGTAAAAAAGCAAAGAAATCTTTCGTACTGAAGCATTTTAAAACACGGTTTGCAAAGCCTGACGCATTTGCGGCAGAAAACGGTATTACAGAAGATGAACCCAAAAGCGATGTCGTGCGCGAAGCGGAAAATATAATTGACGCTTACCTCAAAAAAATGGGATATGACGGTATGACATATGAAAGACATTCCCGTAAAGGCGGGGTTATTCTCGGACTCTCGGTTGTTTTAGGCGTAATAACGGCAATTTTTCTGATTGTGAGGATTGCGTAAAATGAAGCTGCTTGTTTTAATAATGCTTATGCTGCTGACGGGCTGCGGAACTGTGACGGAAAGTGTTCCCGATAAAGCAAAGACAGTAACGGAAACGGAAATCGGCTCATTTTACACTCCCATACTCGACACTGATGAAAACAGAGTCAATAATCTCATTCTGTGCGCCCGCGTCCTCGACGGCGTTGAAATCGAAAGCGGAAAAATATTTTCGTTTAACGATACGGTAGGCGCAAGAACGCAGGAAAAGGGCTACGAGGAGGCGCGTATTCTCATAGGAAAGGAAAAAGGTTACGCGGTAGGCGGCGGAGTTTGCCAGATAAGCTCAACGCTTTACAATGCCGCAAAGCTCGCGGGAATGGAAATTCTGGAACGCCATAATCACGAAAACGAGGTTCACTATGTGGAAATCGGAGATGACGCGGCTGTTTCTTACGGAGAGCTTGACTTTGTATTCAAAAATATTTCTCCAAACCGTATCCGCCTTGATATGAGCGTGGAGAACGGATATGTATATGCCCGTATTATAAGGCTTGACAACTTGACATAATTGCGAAAATATGATAAAGTGATTTCGGTGATAATGCTATGGAAATTATTATTATAAACGCAAACGATGCAGGTCAACGCCTCGATTCGTTCCTTAAAAAAATTATGCCCTGCACGAGTGCGGGGCTTATTTACAAATACATCAGAACAAATAAAATCAAGCTCAATTCAAAAAAACCCAAGCCCGATACAAGGCTTTGCGAGGGGGACGAAATAAAATATTTCGGCGATAGCTCGCTTTTGCAAAATAAAAAGTTTGAGCCTGTCAAATATTCGCTTGATGTTGTATATGAAGATGAAAATATTTTGGCAGTCAATAAGCCGGCAGGGCTTCCGTGCCAAAGCGACGCGAGACATCAAAGAGACACGCTTGCTGACTATGTCAAAAGCTATCTTTTTGAAAAAGGTGAATATGACCCAAACGGCGAGATGTCGTTTTCGCCCGCCTTGTGCAATAGGCTTGACTTCAATACTGCGGGAATGTGTATAGCGGCAAAAAATGCCGAAAGCCTGCGTATTTTAAATGCAAAAATAAAAAGCCGCGAGGTGCGGCGGTTTTATATGTGCGTTACCGAAGGCGTGCCGCCCGAAAAAAGCGGAATTGTAAAAACACAGCTTCAAAAAGACGGCGGAACAAATGTCTCACATATTGTGACAAATGGCGGCAAGAGCGCAGAAACACATTACATGGTTTTAAAGGAAAACGGTAAAAACGCGCTCGTCGAGCTGGAAATAATATCGGGCAGGTCACATCAGATAAGAGTACATATGGCGCATTTGGGCTGCCCCGTATCGGGAGACCCTAAATACGGCTTCGGCGGAAAAGGACAAAAACTAATTTCGCATAAGGCAATATTTGCATTTAAAACCGATGCGGGAAGGCTGAATTATTTAAAGGATAAAGAGATAAAAACAGAGAGCCGTTTATCAATATAAATACGGCTCTCTGTTTTTGTTATAACGGCAAAATAATTTTTGCTATTACAAAGTATATTGAAAGCGCGCACGCGTCAACAATCGTTGTAATAAGCGGCGAAGCCGTTACAGCAGGGTCAAGACCTATCTTTTTTGCGCCGATAGGCAAAAGACAGCCGACGGACTGTGCAATTATAACAGTCGCATAAAGGCTGAGGCTGACTGTAAGGGCAAGCAAAATATTACGCCCGTTAAGTAAATAAATTCTTACAATATTTACAATCGCTAAAACAGCGCCCGTCATAACCGCGACAGAAATTTCCTGCCACCAAACCTTTAAGACATCGCGCCCCTGTATCTGACCGAGAGACATACCGCGTATCGTCAGCGTTGAGGTTTGAGACCCGCAGTTGCCGCCCGTGTCCATAAGCATTGGAATAAATGCTACGAGAGCTGCGCCTGCAACGGACATAAATTTTTCCTGAAAGCTTGTAATAATCGCTCCTGTAAAGGTGGCAGAAATCATCAAGAGAAGCAACCAAGGCAAACGATGCCTTGCGTGTTTAAAAGGGGAGGTTTTTAAATACGGCTCGTCTGACGGAATAATAGCCGCCATTTTTTCAAAGTCCTCTGTGTTTTCGTCCTGAATAACATCAATAGCATCATCAAATGTAACTATGCCGACAAGGCGCTTTTCCTTGTCCACAACGGGCAGAGATAAAAACGAATATTTGTCAAATATTTTTGCAACAACTTCTTTATCGTCATCGGTAGAAACATAAATGATGTTTGTGTCCATTATGTTTTCAATGATTTCATCGTCGTCGCTCAGGAGAAGATCCTTTACGGTCACCACTCCCTCAAGAGTACGGCTTTTGTTGGTTACAAAGCAGGTGTATATCGTTTCCTTATCAACGCCCGTGCGCCTGATGTACTCAAAAGCCTGACGGACAGTCATTTCCTTTTTCAAGTCAACGAACTCTATCGTCATTATGCTTCCGGCAGAATCCTCTTTATATTGAAGAAAACGGTTTATCAGCGCGCGCTTTTTGGAATCCGTGTTTGCCAGCACTTTTTTAACGACCGTGGCGGGCATTTCTTCTATCAGATCGACTGTATCGTCAAGAAACAGCTCGTCAATAATTCCGGATAACTCCTGGTCGGTTATGGCTTCGATAATATTCTGCCTGATGTCGTTTGACATATAGCTGAAAACATCTGCGGCAACTTCTTTGGGTAAAAGACGGAACACACGAAGCGCATATTCTTCAGGCAGTTCTTCAAACAGAGCCGCAATATCAACCTCGTTTGCATCGTTTAAGATTTCGCGTATGCTCGCAAATTTGCGGGCTTCAAGCAATTCTAATATTTTTTCAAGCAAAAAAAGACCTCCTTAAACAGGACGGCCCTTATAAAAGCTTATGACCGCCCTCCAAATTTTCAGTTGTACTTCGCCCCGGATGAGCGTCCATAAACTCACTTCCTTTTCGGATCATTTTTTAAATATATATATATTTTACTCCTAAAAACACGGTTTGTAAACAAAAAAATTAAAAAAACATCCTTTTTCTTGATTTTTTTTATACTTTAATATAAAATACATATATAATATTTTTATAGAGGTAAAAAAATGAAAACAGCTATTATCACAGGCGGTGCAAGAGGAATAGGCAGAGAGGTAAGCAAGCTTTTTTCAAAACGCGGTTATAATGTTCTCATAAATTACAACGCATCTCAGGAGGCGGCGGAGAGCCTTTCCGCAGAGCTTGGCAAAACTCCTCATATAATATATAAAGCGGATATCACCGACAGCAGCGCCGTAAATAAAATGGTTGACGCCGCACATAAGCAGTTCGGCGGAGTTGATATACTCGTTAATAACGCCGGCATAGCGGAACAATCGCTTTTTTGCGATATAACAGACAGCGCGTGGAAGCATATGCTTGATGTAAATCTTAACGGAGCTTTTTACGCATCGAGAGCCGCGGCAAAATATATGATTGCCCAAAAAAGCGGCTCGATAGTTAATGTTTCTTCGGTTTGGGGGATAGTCGGTGGCTCGTGTGAGGTGCATTATTCAGCGTCAAAAGCGGCACTTATAGGTATGACAAAAGCTCTCGCCAAAGAGCTTGGACCCTCAGGGATACGCGTAAACGCCGTAGCACCGGGAATAACTGAAACGGATATGATGTTTGAGCTTACTAACGAGGAGCGCAAAACGCTTGTTGACGAAACTCCGCTTGGCCGCTTTGCATCGCCTGCGGAAATTGCCGAAGCGATCGTTTTTCTTTCGGAAAGCGAATTTATAACAGGGCAGGTCTTAAGCCCCAATGGCGGATTTACAATATATTGAACTTAAAAAACGATTTAGCCTGACGGTAAAATGTGACCGTCAGGCTATTTTGATATATAATTCATTGGATTTTCCGCTTCGTTGTTTTTGCGTATTTCAAAATGTAAATGCGGACCTGTACTGTTGCCCGTTGAGCCAACTGCCCCTATAACCTGTCCGCTTTTTACTTTTTCGCCGTCAGAAACATAAATATCGCTTAAGTGAGCGTAATATGTTTCGTAACCGTTTTTGTGATCAATTATTATAAAATTCCCAAAGCTTTCATCATTACCTGCAAATTTAACTGTTCCGCTGTCGGCGGCCTTGACGCTCTCGCCTGTCTCACCTGCAAAATCCGTGCCCTTATGCATTTTGCCCCAACGCTTGCCAAAGCCGGAAGTTATACTGCCAGATACAGGGCGTGTAAAAATTCCGCTTCCCGTACCGCTTAAAGCGAGCGTTCCCACTTCCTCGATTCGGGCAACAGGCAGCGCAATGGTTTTTTCGGACACACTTTCTTCGGATATCACTTCGCCGTTTCTTTTTAATATTATTTTTGTGACCTCTTTTTTTCCGTCTGTCCCCTCGCTTTTGACTTTGACATCGCCTATATAAAGAGTAGAATCTTCGATTTGTTCGGTTGAGCGTTCTATAATTTCTGTTTCGGTTATGTTTTCGCTTGTCATAACATTAAAGGCCTTTTCCGTAAGAATTTGTGACGCCTCGCTGTAAGTCACAAATAATTTATTCGGGAATACATCATCTTCATATGTAATGTTGCCCTCCAGAACTGCGCTTGTTGTATAAGGCGTTTTATAAGGAGCGGTATATTCATCTATAAGGCGGAGCATATCAGAACTTTCCTTAACTGCAAAAAGCGTCTCCCCATCAACCGTAAAGCCTGTGCCCTCATGCATCTGTCCGCTTACGAGCTTTATTTGCTTTGAGACTTCGGCGGCAGGCGTTAAACCTCCGCGTATAACGATTTTAGGAAAAAAATTAAGATTTTCTTTAATGGGAATGTCAAGACTGTCGTTTATTACAGCAAGACTTGCTTCGGTTTCCGCACGACCGGAGACTGTGCCGAGATAATTGCTCCCTAAAAAAACGTCATACCCGAAAAACAAAGTGCCTGTCCGGAACACAGCCAAAATAATTAAAAACACGGTAACAACAATTAAAAATGATGAGTGTTTTTTAAAAAAAGACAAAGAACGCATATAAAATCCCCTGACAATGTTGTATTCAGAATCATATGTTTTCATAGTTATAACTCCGTTTTTTTATTATTTTAACGCAATCGGCGCGAGAAAAAACGCGAAACAAGTCAGAAGGGTAAGGAATTTAAAAAAATTTTTTTAAAAAATTTAAAAAAAAGGTTGAAATTGTTTTCTAACAGGTGTATAATATGGTTTATAGTGGTGAAGGTGTCTTTTGTGCGAGAGGAGGAACGCTATGAGCAAAGACACGGGAGATACACAAAAGCGTTCCCGTTTTAAAATATTACATATTTTACTGATTATTTTTGTACTTATATTTGTTGCAGTCGGTATTTTTGCTTACTCAAACAGAGAGAACCTGATGGTTGTATATTACGCTTACCGGACTTCAAAAGAAGATCTTCAGGTGCAGCAGGAAGAAAACGACCAGCGTATCCGTAAGGTTCTCAACGGTCTTACTGATGTGCAGATGCGCGAACTCACCGAAGAAGAGCGTAAAATGCTTGATGCCGGCGAGATAACCGAAGAAGAAGCAATTGATCTTGTTACGGGTCGTGTTGCAGAGAGAGAAGCAAGCCTTTCAAGAAAAGAGTCGTTAATAGCGCAAATTTATGTACTGCGTGCAACCTATACAAGCAGGATAGAGAGCTTGATTGCAAACGCCAAAAGCAAATATATAGCTCTTGACGAGTCAGAACAAACCACAGTTGCAAAGTTTGCCATAGCAGAGGAGCTTGTTAAACAGGGCAATGCGTTGGAAGCCGAATGTGACGGACAAATGGATATGCTGTTGGACAACCTTAGGACAGAGCTCGAAAATCTTGGAGAAGACACGAATACGGTTTCTGAGATAAAGAGTATTTATACTCAGGAAAAAAGAATTAAAAAAGCTGTTATAATAGACACTTATTATCCGAATTAAAATTATAAATAGGAAATATGAAAGGGAGAATTTAACATGAAAAAGAAAGTATTTTCGGTTATACTGGCTTTAGTGCTGGTATTGTCAAGTACTATGCTTGTACTTGCGGATCCAAATCAGACTGATGATGTGGATGTAAGAATTGACTTGACGCTCAAATCACAGAATTCTGATTGGGCGAAAAGCGTTACAGAAGTCAACGAGGCAAAGGTTGATTTCAAGGCTGTTCTGGCAACAGAAGATATTAAAACTGCTATTAAAAAGTGGTATAACGAGGGATTGAAAAAAATTGATGAACTTTCCGACGGCAACGAGGATACAAGAGATATCCTTATTGGCAAGCTCGACAAAAGAGTTATTGACGGTGAGTTTACGATAAAAATTGATTATCCGGCATTTTTCAATGTTCCTGCAGGTTATATCAGCGATAATAACGATATGTATGGCTTTAATGAGGAAGCTAAGATCATTTTCCATGAAGTAAGAAGAGCAGAAGAAAAAATCGGTGAAAGAAAAGTACTCACAATCATAATAGCTACTAACGCACCTGGTAATATAGAGAATCCTCTTCTTGCTGAAGAGTTAGTCGGTGAAAAGCTTGAAGAAAACTTATCAAAGCTTGAATTTACAGTTAGCGATGTTAAGGTTTCTACAGTAGGAAGCCATGAAGTTACAGCATCAATGGATGGTCATACAGTTTTTGGGCTTTCAAAGGATGACAGCATAAGAGTTAATTTTAAAGGTCAGCCTGAAGTTGGTGCTAACCTGCGTGTAGATGTTAATATCACAACTGACGAAGAAGAAGAGTCAGCATATTACCATTCAGGCGGCGGCGGTGGTGGAATTAGTGGCACCACAGGCGGAGCAAATACAGGCAATGGAGAGAATGCAGGCGGTAACCAGACAACAGGTGGATCTGATAATAACACATATAATATCGGTGGCTCAAATTCAATTACTTTGCCAAGTGATGAAACAACAGGAACAACAGGTAGCGGTGACAGCACAACAGGTCGTACAGGACAACAGATTCAAGAGATGGTAGAAGAACAGGTACAGAAAGACGGTTACACAGTTGTTGTATATGAAGATCCTGAAAAGACAAGACCGATTGATCCAAGCAAGACATATTCCGGTAATACTTTCTATCTTGATTTGATCAGTGATACATTTAATTCAGAAGACCATGTTGCTTATGTAATAGGTTATCCGGATGGTAATGTTAGACCGTTGAACAACATCACCCGTGAAGAAGTTGCTACAATTCTTTACAGGCTTTTGAGAGATGACAAACGCGCTTCCATCATATCAGAGGAGAATAACTTCTCAGATGTTAGTGCTGACAGATGGTCAAACCGTTCAATATCAACAATGGCTAACGGTGCATACATCTACGGTTATGAAGACGGCACATTTGCTCCTGCAAAGAACATCACAAGAGCAGAATTTGCAACAATGATAGTTCGTTATGCACAGGCAGTTAATACTGCAGCAGCAGGTAAGTTCTCTGATATATCAGGGCACTGGGCAGAGCAGTACATTCTTATCGCAGCCGGTGAACAGTTGATTTCCGGATACGAAGACGGTACATTCGCTCCCGATCAGTATATTACAAGAGCAGAAGCTATGACAATTCTTAACAGAATGCTTTCAAGAAAAGTTAATGCAGAAGGTCTCCACGCTGATGTAATTATATGGCCTGACAATTCGGCAGACGCTTGGTACTATTATGATGTAGAGGAAGCAACAAATTCTCATAAATACACAAGACAGTCTGATGGACTTACAGAAAATTGGTCAGAACTTATTGAAAACAGAGATTGGGCAAATCTCTAATATAAATAAGAACTATAAAATACCGAGAGCTATTGCTCTCGGTATTTTTGTACTTTGTGCTGACAATAATATTTTTATATAAATTAAAATTTCTTTATTTAAAATTCACTTGACACATATATATATAATGGTATAAAATTATTATAAAATAATCTTTTGGAGGACTTATATGATTACAAAAGGCCCAAGAGGCACTGCTGATATTCTGCCGTCGGATATAGAAAAATGGCAGTTTATTGAGAATACTGCAAAAGAAACAGCTAAAACATTTGGCTTTAAAGAAATACGCACGCCTGTTTTTGAACATACGGAACTTTTTCAGAGAGGCGTTGGAGATACAACTGATGTTGTGCAAAAAGAAATGTACACTTTTAACGACAAAGCGGACAGAAGCATCACGCTGCGCCCCGAGGGTACTGCGTCGGTTGCAAGGTCGTATCTTGAACACTCGCTTTATGCCCTCCCCGCGCCTGTTAAGCTTTTTTATAATATAACCTGCTACCGGTATGAAAAGCCACAGGCGGGCAGAATGAGGGAATTTCATCAGTTCGGGGCTGAAGCATATGGGCTTGACACGCCTGCTGTTGATGCGGAAATCATAGCCTTTGCGTCGACACTGTTTAAAAATCTCGGAATAAAGGACCTTGAGCTTAATATAAACAGTATAGGCTGTAAGGAATGTCGCGCAAATTACAATAAAGCGCTTATTGAATATTTGAAGGCTCATTCCGATAAGCTTTGTGGCACTTGTCACGAGCGGCTTGAAAAGAACCCGATGAGAGTACTTGACTGCAAAAATCCCGAATGTAAGGTTGCCGCTGCCAATGCACCGTCAATTCTTGACCATATATGCGATGGCTGCCGCGAGCATTTTGAGGAAACAAAAAAGCACTTGGACAATTTTGGAATTAAATATAATATTGACCCATCTATCGTACGCGGTTTGGATTACTATACGCGGACTGTGTTTGAATTTGTTTCGCACTCAATAGGCGCACAGGGGACTGTTTGCGGAGGAGGAAGATACGACGGGCTTATTGAGGAGCTCGGAGGCACTCCGACGCCGGGAATAGGCTTTGCGACAGGGCTTGAGAGGATATTGCTCGTAATGGAGGCGCAAAATGTAAAATTCCCGACCGAAAGCGTACCCGAGATCTATATAGCTTCTCTCGGACAGGAAACGGCGGTTATGTCGCTCTGCTACGAGCTTCGCCAACAAGGTATTTGGGCGGAGTGCGACCTCGCAGGTAAAAGTCTCAAGGCTCAAATGAAGAACGCCGACCGCTCGCAGGCAAAATACAGTATAGTTATAGGCGACAACGAGGTTGAAACTAATTCTGCAAATATTAAAGATATGACAACGGGAGAAAAAGAAGAAATAAAAATCGATTGCGCAAGCGTTGCGGCATTTTTGCGCGGAGAAGTCTTAAAATGATAGAAGTCAAAAATCTTTCCAAAAATTTTGGTGATAAAAAAGCCATAGATGACATAAGCTTTTCTATTGGCAAAGGAGAAATCGTCGGTTTGCTCGGGCCTAACGGCGCGGGCAAATCCACGACTATGAATATAATAACAGGCTGTATATCCGCAACAATGGGCAAAGTCACAATTAGCAGCAAAGATATGCTCAAATAT
Source organism: Clostridia bacterium (assembly GCA_017450025.1). Taxonomy (GTDB): domain Bacteria; phylum Bacillota; class Clostridia; order UMGS1883; family UMGS1540; genus RGIG3586. The sequence continues at coordinate 102,483 of JAFSYJ010000032.1, forward strand.
CCGGAAGAAGCCAAAAAATGTATCGGCTACTTGCCGGAAGTTCCGCCGCTGTACCCCGATATGACCGTATTGGAGTACCTCGGTTTTGTTTTTGATTTGAAAAAAGCAAAAGGGAAAAAATCCGAGATAATTAAAGAAATTTCAGATACGGTTAAAATCAGCGATGTGTCGGGCAGACTGATAAAAAATCTTTCTAAGGGATATAAGCAGCGAGTAGGGCTTGCACAGGCACTTATCGGTGATCCTGAGATTTTGATACTTGACGAGCCAAACGCGGGACTTGATCCAAAGCAGGTCATAGAATTCAGAAATATAATTAAAAATCTCGGCAAGGATAGAACGGTTATATTTTCATCACACATACTCAGCGAGGTCAGCGAGGTATGCGATAAAATCATTATAATAAATAACGGCAAAATAGTTGCCGAAGGAAAAACAGACAAGCTTTCGGAAGCTTTAGAAACAGAAAACGGGTACACCGTAAGGGTAAGAGGCGACAAATCACGCGTTACAGGGCTTCTCGGCAGCATTTACGGAGCTTACGATGTCAGAGCAGGAGGCACAGACGAAGCTGATGTATACGATTACGAAGTAAAAGCAAGCCGGGATATACGCGAGGATATTTTTTACACTATGGCAAAAGAAAATTGCCCCGTTTTAGAGCTTCGGCAGAAAAAATTCAGCCTTGAAGAAACATACATCAAAATCACAAATTCCAATACTGACAGGGAGTTTACCGTATGAAAGCAATTTTTAAAAGAGAACTCAAAGCTTATTTTACAACGCCCGTCGGGTATATTTTTATTGGGATTTTTCTTATTTTTTCAGGGCTTCTGTTTATTAGCTTTAACCTCCTCGGAGGCAGTACAACACTTGACGGTATGCTGTATGATTTGCGGATCATAATTATGTTTTTGATCCCCGTTCTTACTATGCGTCTTTTCAGCGAAGAACGTAGTAATAAAACAGACCGCCTGCTTTTAACTGCGCCCGTAAAAATATTTGATATTGTTCTTAGCAAGTTTCTTGCCGCCGTTTCTGTTTTCATAATCACGCTTTTGCTTACATCTATGTATATTATTGTGATAGCGTCTCATACCGCTCCCTCATATGCTCAGATTTTTTGTAATTATGTGGGGTTTGTGCTTTTGGGCATAACTTATATTTCAATAGGACTGTTTGTTTCTTCACTCACCGAAAGCCAGATCGTATCGGCAATAATCACTTTTGCCATATTGTTTGGAGCGTATTTGCTCGGCACGGTTCAAAGCAGTATAAGCAGTCCGTTTTGGTCAGAGGTCATAGGCTGGCTCGCTCTTTCGGTGAGATTTGAAGAATTCAATCTCGGCGTTTTTGACCTTGTTCCCATTGTTTATTATTTAAGCATCACGGCGCTGTTTTTGTTTTTAACAGGGCTTGTTATTGAACACAGACGGCTGAAATAGGAGGGGATGTTATGAAAAAAAATCTAAAGCTTGCCCTTTGGTTATCAGTCGCCGCCGCGCTTGCAGCCGTGATTTTGCTCAATTTGTTTGTCGGTACAATAGGTGAAAAAATCCCGACAAAGCTTGACCTGACAAGCAATAAAATCTTTGAATTAAGCGAAGAAACTAAAAATGTCTTAGAGAATGTCGACAAAGATGTTTATATATATTATTTTGTGACAAAGGGTAACGAAAAGCTCTATATAACACAAACAGTTGATATGTATAAGGGTTACTCGGATAAAATACACTTTGAGCAAAAAGACCCGACAAAAGACCCCGTTTTTGCGCGGAGCCTCGGCACAGATGTTACGGATAATTCCGTAATCGTTAAAAGCGGCGAAAGAGCAAAAGTTATTGATTCTTCAACGGTTTATGATAGTGCCAAGCAGCAGGGCGTAATTGAATTTCAGCTTGAGCAAAAGCTGACAAGAGCGATTGCATATGTGCAGGCGGAATCCGATGTAAAGGTGTATTTTACAACGGGACACGAAGAAATTGATTACCATAGTATAAAAATCGCTCTGGAAGACGAAAACGCCGATGTTTATGAAATTGACCTCACAACGGCAGAAATCCCCGACGATGCCGCGGCGGTTTATATAATGGCACCGCAGATGGACTTTTCGGAAGATGAGATCTCAAAAATTCAGAGCTATCTTTCAAACGGCGGAGGGCTTAATGTGTCTCTTGGCGTTAAGTCCGACGATTTGCCTGAATTAAGGCGGTTTTTAAGTGACGACTGGGGAATAAACTTTAATAACGATATTGTTATGGAAACAGACAGTATGGCTGTTTGGGGAGGCGATCCGTTTTATGTACTGCCTAGCGTCGTACAGCACAGCATAACGGAAGGCATTATTGACAAAAAGACCGAAATCGCCTGGCCTGAAGCAAGAAGCCTGCATATAACGGAAGTCCCTGATGTAAAAGCGTCTGTTTTGCTTACCACAACGGAAAACGCACTTTCCAAGGCCGCTGCCGAGTCTGTTTCATACACGGCGGAGGATGAAGATATACAGGGCAAGCATATACTTGCGGTGGTTTGTGAGAAAGACAGCAAAACATCTGCCGCGCATATCATAGCGACAGGCACATGCTTTTACGCCGATAAGCTGTGCTTAAACGATATGAGCCTCGCAAACAGCGATTTTGTACGCGAATGTTTTGTATATCTGAGGGGCAACGATTCCAAAGGAATATCAATAATACCCAAAAATGTATCAAACACTTATATGAGCCTGAAGCAAGGTGAAATTTACGCATATATGTGGATATTCGGTATCGTTCCCGAAATTCTGGTGCTTGCGGCAGGGCTTGTTGTATGGCTCAGGAGGCGCCGCCTATGAAGCTTATACGCAATCTAATTATTATAGGCGTTTTGATAGTTGTGCTCGGCGCAGGATATTATTTTGCCACAAAATACGAGCCGCCCACAGAACACACGGATATTCCGCAAGAAAAAACAATCACGCTTTTTGATGTCAACGCCGACAGAGTTATAAAAATAGTTGTCAAAAACACGGCGGATTCGTTCACGCTTGTAAAAGACGGTAACGGCTGGAAAGTTGAAGGAAAGGACTATATCGAGCTGACAGGCGCGGTGGAGACATACATTTATAACTTTGCCAAAATTACCGCCTCGGAAATAATAGATGAAAAGCCGCAGGATAAAGCGATTTATGGGCTAACCGAGCCGCAGGCGGAGATCGCGGTTTCGGCAGAGGGCGTTGAAAAGAGCTTTAAAATAGGCTCACTTGACCCGACAGGTAATTATTACTATGTCGCAGAAGACGGCAAAAACACAGTCTATACCGTAGTAAAAGCCAATGCCGACGCATATTTTAAAAGGCTGAACAGCTTGAGAAGTATGACCGTTACAAATATTGACACAGAAGATGTGCGTGGCATAGAAATAAAATCAGGCAGCACCGCACTTAATGTTGTCCGTTCTGACGGCGGCTGGGATGTAAAGAACCCCCAAGCGGCAGCCGCACAAAATAAAAAATTTAATGAAAAGCTTTTGACGCCGCTCTGCAAAATAACTGCGAACGATATTGTGGAAGATAACCCTGCGGATTTGTCAAAATACGGCTTCGATAAGGAAGTTACGGTGACGGTAGAAAATGGCACGCTGACGCTTTATATAGGCAGTGCAAACGGCGCGTATTATATTTATCCCAAGGGCTCGGTGTCCGTTTACAGCGTGGGATATGACAGCATAGCTTTTGCATATTTGACCGCGCAAGACATAATGTAGAATAATAAAACTTAATATCAGTCGCAAAAAATCAAGCCGTACAATATACTGCAATTAAAGGAGTAGATTGTATGGCTTTTTATGTAAAAATAATTGCTTCCCCTAAAAGGGGGCAGGCGTATTAAATGACAGCATATAACAGGCAGAACGCCGTTGCTTATTCAAACCGTTGGGCGCTCGGAAGAAATCCTGAATACTATGATTTTTCCGGTATAGGCGGAGATTGCACTTCGTATGTTTCGCAATGTATCTATGCGGGCTGCGGCGAGATGAATTACACACCCGTTATGGGGTGGTACTACCGTAGCTTGCAGGACAGAACGCCGTCTTGGAGCGGAGTTCAGTACTTGTATAACTTTCTTGTAAAAAACAAAGGCGCAGGGCCGTCAGCCGAGCAAGTCAGCATTGGCGAGGCGGAAATAGGAGATGTTGTCCAGCTCGAATACGGCAACGCCTTTTACCATTCGCTTTTTGTAACCGAGATAATAACAAAAGGTGATTTTTCGGGCATTTTAATAAACGCACATACGGCTGATTCGTATAAAAGACCGCTGTCGAGCTATTCTTTCAGCGGATATAGGGTGCTGCACATTGTATAGTCTTAAAATATGGAGATTTTTATTGAAAAAAGTGAATATATGTGATAAAATACCGTTGAAAATTTGAATTTGGTGAGGTGACGGTACGCCTATGGAAAAAAACAGGTTAGAAGCGTTTTCAGACGGTGTTCTTGCAATTATTATAACAATTATGATATTGGAGCTCAGACAGCCGTTAGGCGACGGAATAAAAGACCTTTTTGCACTTACCCCGACGCTTTTAGCATACCTTCTCAGTTTTTTCTTTATAGCTATTTATTGGGTAAATCATCACTTGACTTTTCAAAAAGCCGAATGTATAAATGTAAAGATTTTGTGGTGCAACATTGTTTGGCTTTTTACGATGTCGTTTATTCCGTTCACAACGGCGTGGGCAGGTACATATCCGCTGTCGTGGGCACCGCTTTCGGCGTATTTTGCCGATATGCTGTTTGCAAGCATCACCTTTCATTTGATGTATTATCTTATAATATGCGAAAGCGGCGAAAAGCACAATTTTAAGCTGAACGCAAGAAGCGTCATAAGTCTTTTTACTTATTTTTCGGCAACGGTATTCGGCGGATTTTGTCCAATAGTGGCATACATCATTGTTGCTATTGTGTCCTGTTGGTGGATTTTTCCACAGAAAAAAAAGCAAAAACCGTGATTTACTTCGCGGTTTTTAAATGTTATGCCTTAAATACTGTTATCTGTGGGAGGAAACTATGAAAAAACTTTTGTTGATAGTCGGTATCGTCAGCATTGTCGCGTGTATATTATTTCTGCTTTATGCCGCTTTAAATCTGTATGGATTCAATAACCTTTACGACGGCACGGCAGAGCATTATCAAAGATTACATAATAAATCGGTTATTTTTTTTGTTACAGGGTTTGTTTTAGCTGCGATAGGCGCGGTGTGCTTTATAATCCGTCTTAAAATATAGCCTGCATCCCGGTAAGGAGAAATAAAATGATTTTACTGATAAACGCGTGTACCGGACCGGCGTCCAGAACGCTTTCACTTGCAGAAAGCGCGGCTCAAATAATAAATGCAAGCTCCGAGCGCCTGAACCTATATGAAGAAGACCTCAAACCGCTTGATTACAGCGTAATTTCAAAGCGTGAGGGATACATACAAAAATCAGATTTCAGCGATAAAATGTTCCGTTTTGCTAAACAGTTCAGTGAAGCAGAAGAGATTGTTGTTGCAGCTCCATATTGGGATTTGTCGTTTCCTTCCGTTTTAAAATGCTATATCGAGGCAATTTGCGTCAACGGATTGACCTTTCGTTACAACGAACAAGGCATTCCGCAAGGCTTATGCAATGCAAAAAGGCTGATATATGTCACAACGGCAGGCGGTTTTATCCCCGAAGTCAATTACGGATACGATTATATAAGGCAGCTTTGTACAGGTCTTTTCGGTATAAAAAACACAGTATGTATAAAAGCGGAAGGACTTGACATACAAGGCGCTGATGTTAAGCAAATTATGAAATCAGCGCAAAACAAAGCAGAACAAATGTTACGATAAACCGCAAGCCGAATATATAAAGAAATCAAATAATTATATTTTCCATATATAAGCCGTGGAACAGAGCACAAATTATAACGCTGACGGCATTTGCGGCGCAAAGCCACCAAAACATTTTTTTAAATTTGTGCTTAAAAATAATTTTGACAGTAAAGCCTTCAATTAGTACATTTGTGAGTACGGCAAGAGCATAACTCATTAACCAATGCGTCGGGTGAAAGGTATCATAGACGAAGGGTGTGATCAAAAGCTCGCCTATAAAACCGCTTAAAGGGATTAAAAATATGCCGAAAGCGGTCGAAACCAAATTCATAATAAAGGCTATCAGAGCGGACTTTAACAGAGATTCCTTCAAAAAATATTTTACAAATACGATTTCTGCCGCAAGCCCTGTCAGTATTACATACCAGCTTCTCATACCCTCTGCAATATATAAAGACGGCCAAACCATGTTTGCGCTTGCATAAACGGGCATCAAAAATATTGACATAAATAAAAATAAGCCGTAAAAAGTTTTTTCTTTTTGCATAAGAGATTATAATTCCTTTCTGCAACTTTACGCGTTAGCCTATTATATCACGCGGAGCGGCATCCGTCAATCCGCTTTGCTTAGCCTGATGGCTCTAATTTGAACTACGGTTTTTTTTGGCAAATTTATGCCGATACTTCGTCAAATACCTTGTAAATACACCAAGTATTCCCCGCGGCATTTTCCTTGCCTCGACAAAAATTTGCACGAAACAAACTCCGA
>JAFSYJ010000033.1 GCA_017450025.1 Clostridia bacterium
AGCTCGATTTCTTACCAATGACTTTGGATGGTCGAGCAACGAAGCAACATCCTCAAAGTATTCATACCATTCATCTGTATCATGGCTTTCTGCAACAATTCTATCAGTAAAGGCACAGGCATATTTATCATCTTTTGATGTTAGCTTCTGTACGATGTTTTCTTTCATCTCAATGCTCCTCACAACTCCGATTTGTCTCAGATTATCATTTCGATATTTTATCAAAAAAATCTATCGCACCTTGAATTTCAGCGTTGTCCGGGTGCCCCTTTGCAATTCCGCCAACCAATTTGAAAGGCCCGTATGTGTCAAACCCCTTACAGAAATATGTTCCCAAGCACTCACAGCTTTTTGAATCGGCAACAGCCTTTACTGCGGCATTGTGATTCTCTCTCGGCGAACCAGCCGTGTGAAGAAAGAACACCTTTTTATTCTCCGGCAGATTTCCCTCCACAAACTTAATCATCTGAGGATAGTATTTTCCGTAAGCGATTCCCGATGCTATTCCTATACAGTCATACTCTTCAAGATTTATTCTCTCTTTTGACAAAACATCAAAAACCTTCACATCGTTTTTTGAAGCTATTGCTTCCACAATTTTTTTAGTGTTTCCGTGATGTACGGAAACATAAATAATTACCGTTTTCATTTTAACATTAACCCCTTTCACAGGTTCAGTTCCATCGGCGTAAACCGTATTCCGTTTACCGTCTTTTCCTCATCGGCTTCTTCAAAGCCAATCGCTTTATAAAATGACAAGCCGTAAGGTGAGGAATTGAGCGTAATCTTTTCATTTTTATAATTTTGTATCAAATATTTAAACATCCTTGTCCCGATACCCAAGCGGTGATAGTTGCCATCGACAAAGAAAAAGCAAATATGCTTTTTGTCGGGTCTGATTCCTATTTCTCCAATCAGCTTTTTGCCGTCAAAGGCTCCGTAATACTCAATTCCCAAGAGATACTGTTCGCTTTTAAGACATCTGCGGAATTCCTGTGTTCCTTCGGCGGAATAAACAGGGGATTCATATTCGGAAAACACCTTACAAGCAAGATCTAATGCTGTTTTAATTTCATTTTCCGATAATTTGCGTATTGCAAAACTATTTTTCCAATCATCCCTTAAAAGCCTCGTAATATGCTCTGTGCGTATGTCATCCATCAACTTCCAATAAATATCCTTGTTTGTGTGATGATAGACAAATCCGCATTTTTCCTGAACACGCTTTGACATTTCATTACCGTCAAAATAACCGCACCAAAGCGTTTCGAGGTGCAAATCCGCAAATGCATGGCGAACGAGTTCTCTTGTCGCTTCGGGAATCAGACCTTGTCCCCAGAATGGCACGCCGATCCAATACCCGATTTCCCCTTGTATATCGGGCAACCCGATATTGCTTTGTCTGCCAACCATAAGACCGATACTTCCGATTGCCTTATTGTCTTCTTTCAGGCAAACAGCGTATGTTTCAGGTGCTGATAAAACCGTTTTAATAATCTCCCTGCTGTTTTCCACACTCGTGTGCGGTGGCCATCCGGCGATCGGACCTACTTTAGGATTGCTTGCATACTTATATAAAGTTTCTGAATCACTTTCTTCCCAAGGGCGTAAAATGAGACGTTCAGTCATTAATATCATTATTTTTTTCCTTCTTGACAAGTTCTTTGAAAATTGCATTTTTATCAAACTTACCGTCAGGCAGTCCCGGTATTTCCTTATATGCCTTGCAAATTGAAAGGCTGAACTCTGTGAAAATAGCACTTATCTGCTCGTCAGTATAAGGACATTCGCCGATTGCAATCATTGTAGTAAAACCATACGCCACCAGCCACAAATCGCGGAAATATTTATCGGCTGTGTCTGCATCCATATTATAAATCCGCATCAGCGATTCTCGTGCCAAATCCTGTGATAGCTTAAGTCCTTCCATAACTCCGCCGCGTACACCATCGGGTGGTGTTAAAAACAAATATTTGTAAAGATTTGGTTCTTCTTTTGCAAAACGAAGATACTGTTGTCCCACGCCTAAAAACGGTTTTTCCGCTTTCAATCCATTTTCAACATACTCTTTATATAAATTTTTTGCATAGAGATAGACTTCTCTTTTAAGCTCTTCCACCGTATCAAAGTATGTAAAAAGTGGTCTGGAAGATACTCCCAGTGTTGCGCCTACCTCTCTTGCAGTAACGGCAGCGATCCCTTTTGTCCTCGTAATTTTAACGGCAGCTTCAATAATTTCGTTTGAAGTAAATTTTACTTTCGGTGGCATAAAATCTCCCTTTCAATTTATAACACTTGTTGCACAACGCTTGTTATATATTGTATATTATACTTCTAAATTTACATTTTGTCAATACCGTTTTTTAGAGTTTATTATGATTTTCAAAAAGATAGAAATGACTTTATTTTATAATGCACGAATATAGTTTTATAACCTCGACCTTTTTGTTGCTCTACAGGGGAATAAATATATAATTTTCTACACTTATTTGAGGGTAAAAAGAACGAGCACACCACCATAAAAAGTGGTATGCTCGTTCTCTCTTGCACCTGTTTGACAGACCGTTATAAACTATACTGTTTTATTGAGGACTGCCAAAGCAGCGAATTTTTTTCCTTTTATCTTGACTAATATTAGAGTATTAACATTCTTTTATGCCAATATTATTTATGCTTTATGCGATCTGTGCATTTTGTCACAGCCCCTTTTTATATTGTTTCCATAAGTTCAAGTCTTCTATGTAATTTTTCAAACCTTTTCAGGCTTTCGCCGTCGTTTGCGTCGCGCCCCGAAACATAATAATCCACGCGGCTCTCCCCGCCTTGCTCAAACATATCCTTTTCGCCCATAACGCTGATAAGGCGCTTTATCGTGCCGTTCACGCCGTCGATAACTTTGGCGTGCGGCGGCAAAATATCGCGGAATAAATCCTTAAAATAATTAAAATGCGTACAGCCGAGCACAATTTGCCCGTACTGCGCCGCGTCGAACTGACCGAGCCTCTCTGCAAGATACGCGCGCACCGCGTCTGACTCAAACTCCAGCCTTTCCGCAAATCCGACAAGCCGCGGCAACGGCAAAAGGTCGACAATGCCGTATTTGTCATATTTGCCAATAAGATTTCTGAGCTTTTCCTCGCGGATTGTCAAAGGCGTAGCGGTTACAAGAACGCGTTTGCCGTCCGCGTTTTCTATGGCGGGCTTAACTGCAGGCTCCATACCGATAAACGGCACAGAATACCGCTCCCTCAAAGATGCCACAGCCGCGCTGGTCGCCGTATTACACGCGATAACGATAATTTTTGCGCCCTTTTCTATCAAAAACTCCGCCGCCCTGTCGGAAAGCTCCATAATTTCCGCGCGCGACTTTTCGCCGTAAGGCACATTGTCCTCGTCGGCGTAGTATAAAAATTCCTCATTCGGCAGCGCACCGAACGCGCGGTGTAAAACGGTCAAGCCGCCGATACCCGAATCAAAAAAACCGATTTTCATAGGTACACTCCTATTTATTTCTGTTTTTAAGTCTCAATTCCGTCTTTAAAATCTTTTTTCGCACTCTTAAATTCTCAGGCGTGACCTCCAAAAGCTCGTCGTCACCGAGGAAGTCAATATACTGTTCAAGGCTCATAACTCGCTTTGGCGAAAGCCTTAATGCCTCGTCGCTGCCTGCGGCGCGCATATTTGTAGCCTGCTTGCGCTTGCAAACATTAACCGCAATATCGTCAACACGGCTGTTTTCTCCGACAACCATACCCTCGTAAACCTTTTCACCCGGACCTATAAATAGCGTTCCTCTGTCCTGCGCTCCGTAAAGCCCGTAAGAAACCGCCTCGCCGTCCTCAAACGCCACAAGCGAGCCGCGGCTGCGCGTAGGTATCTCGCCTTTGTACGGCTCGTATCCGTCAAACACATGGTTCATAACGCAAGTGCCCTTTGTTTCGGTCAGAAGCTTGTCGCGGTAGCCCACAAGTCCGCGCGCCGGAATTTTAAATATCATTCTGCACAGCCCGCCCGAGATAGGCTCCATATTTATAAGCTCCGCTTTTCTCACGCCAACGCCTTCCATAACCGCACCCGTAAAGTCCTGCGGCACATCTATCGTAAGCCTTTCGATAGGCTCATAAAGCTGACCGTCAATAGTTTTTGTAATAACTCTCGGCTTAGAAACAAGGAACTCGTAACCCTGCCTGCGCATATTTTCAATAAGCACGGAAAGGTGCAATTCGCCCCTGCCCGAAACCGTAAAAGCTTCTGTCGAGTCGGTGTCCTCAACGGCGAGGCTGATGTTTGACAAAAGCTCGCGGTAGAGCCTGTCGCGCAGATGGCGTGATGTAACATACTCACCCTCGCGCCCCGCAAAAGGCCCGTCGTTTACCGAAAATGTCATACTCATAACAGGCTGGTCAATCTCGACAAACGGCAAAGATTCAGGTGCTGCAGGCGAGCATATCGTGTCTCCGATGTTGATGTCTGGCAAGCCCGTAACGGCGGCAATATCGCCTGTTTGGGCGGTGTCGCACTGCGCCTTTTCAAGATTTTCAAAAGTGAATAGCTTTGTTATCCTGCCGTTTGACAGTATCTCGCCGTCGCGGCAAACAGTGACATTTGCGCCGAGCTTTGCCTCCCCGCGCGAGATTTTGCCGATAGCTATTCTGCCCGTGTATTCGTCGTAATCTATGTTTGAGACAAGCATCTGAAATTCGCCGTCGTCGTCGCCTTCGGGTGACGGAACAGTCTCCAAAATAAGGTCAAAAAGACACTTCAAATCGCCGCTCCTCGCATCAGGGTCAAGCGACGCATACCCGTCGCGCGCCGAAGCATATACAACGGGCGAATCAAGCTGTTCATCAGTTGCGTCTAAATCCATTAAAAGCTCCAAAACCTCGTCAACGACCTCGTACGGCCGCGCGTTGGGGCGGTCTATCTTGTTAACGACCACAATAGGCTTTAAGTCAAGCGCCAACGCCTTTTTAAGCACAAACCTCGTCTGCGGCATACAGCCCTCAAAAGCATCGACCAAAAGCAAAATACCGTCGGCCATCTTAAGACCGCGCTCGACCTCGCCGCCGAAATCCGCGTGACCGGGCGTGTCTATTATGTTGATTTTAACGCCGTTATATATCAGAGAGGTGTTTTTTGCCAAAATCGTTATGCCTCTCTCTTTTTCGATGTCGCCGCTGTCCATAACACGCTCCTGCACCTGCTCGTTTTCGCGGAATACGCCGCTCTGACGGAGCATAGCGTCAACAAGAGTAGTTTTGCCGTGGTCAACATGCGCCACTATTGCTATATTTCTGATGTTTTCTTTATTCATATTCGCCCTCTTTTCTCTCTGTACACAACATTTAATTTTAACCCTTTTAAAAAGAATTGTCAAGCGTTTTGGGATATATTTGAAAAGAAAGCTCCCCGCGGCTCTGTTTTTTTAATTTTTTTGTTGACAAATACGGCTTTTTACTGTATAATACTATTTGTCGCAAAAAATATAGGGGTATGATGTAATGGTAACATGCCGGTCTCCAAAACCGTTCTTGAGGGTTCGAGTCCTTCTACCCCTGCCAAAAATAAAGCATCTGCCGTAAGGTAGGTGCTTTATTTTTAGTATGCGTTCAAAGCAGAAGGACTTGAAGCCAAAGTGGGCTGCGAGCGTTAAGAAATTATGTCAGTGACATAATTTTAACGAAGCAGGTGTGAGGCGGGTACTGAAAGCGAAGCTTTCGGTCGCCGAGCAGTGCAGATTGCAAAGCAATATGCGTCCTTCTGCCCCTGCCACCTATGGAATAACTTTTGTATACCAAGCAAAAGTTATTCTTTTTTTGTGCGCAAACCGCATAACGACGCGCTTTTTCGGACTTTTGGGAAATTTTCCGGAGCTCTTATTTTTTTGCGAGACAGCAAAAAAATGAGCAAAAATATTTCCAAATAGGCTTATGTTACAAAAAAACGGTAAGGGTGCGTGTTCAGGGATTTGAACCAAAACGTCCGAAACACGCGTGGCCAGGCCATTTTTGGAATTATTGCAAAAAAAGTGTACTTTTGGTCTTATTACAAATTTTCGCAAAAACCGGAGCACAGGAAGGGACTTGAACCCCTCAAAGTCGCATGAACACTTACTTTTTCAAAATAGTTCAAGCCCCTGTTGTAGAGCTGTTTATACTTTTAAGCATTGAGAATGATGAAATGAGGAGCTTCATGATTTGATTTTGCCGCACGCTCCAGAGAATAATTATAAAAGCACTTGAAAAATCTGAATTATTGTGGTAAAATATAATAGTAAATGTTTAACTAAATTTATTCGAAAGGGTTGACAAAGTTATGAAAAAGGCGTATAAATATAAATATTCTCCGCCATACAGCATGGCTTTGTTGCTTTGCGCAAAACTTAAAAAGGCATAGACATATACTGTGAGAAAAATTCTTACGGTATATGCCTTTTTGTTTTCATCGAATGAAAGAAAGGTGAGTTTGTATGAAAAAAAGACTGATAGGCTTTTTAATGGCTTTTGTACTTATTGTATCCGCGCTGCCCGCCTCAATGATTACAGTACATGCGGAAACCTTTGACATTTCCTTGCCTGCCGCACAGACAGAGGGCGGCGAAATTACCACTTACACTTATGCCGAAGAAGGGGATGAGGTAACGGTATATGTTGCGCCTGACGAGAACTATGCGTTGACTGCACTGACTGTTTCGGGCGATAATGTCAATCTTAATTTAGAAAACGGGATCACCAAAGCAACGGATAACATTTATATTTTTACGATGCCCGGCACGGCTGTTTCGATCATACCGGAGTTTACCTATGTGGAGTTTTCGGGAACAAAGCTGCTATATGACACAGAAAACGGCGAGATAAGAATAAAGAGCAACACTTCGTATGACAATGCAAGGCTTATAATCGCAAAATATACAAATGACAGAAAGCTTGTGGATTACAATATTGAGAGCATAAGCCTGACAGCAGGTGAAACATACATAAAGAATTATTTTTTTGATCAAAGATACGACACAAAGATCATGCTTTGGGCAAACATGAGACCTCTGGCAACCGTAAACACGTCCAATAGTGCGAACGCATCATCCCTCGGCAATGTGTTTGTAAATACAACAGGAACGGGAACATACGGAAATCCGATTTTAAGCCTTGCCGGCGTTCCGAACACGTCTGACAGACATACCATCGGCGCTTTGGACGTTTCCATCAAAAACGGTGAGGAACTGAACGGTATTGCAGAGATCCGTATCAAATATGACAAGAGCAAAGGCTTTGATGCACAAAACCTGCTTCCCGGTTATTTCAACCCCGAAACAAACCAGTGGGAAACCGTGCCGTATATGCTGGATGAAGAACACGGCGAAGTCGTAATATTGACCGACCATTTTTCAAGATTCGGTCTTTTTGAGGTGGAACGAAGCGGAACGCCTACTGCATTTGCAAAACCGCTGACGGCAGCGCAGCTTGTCAATATGCCATCAACAACCGCTTCAAAGCTGCTCGGACTGGCAAAAACAGGCAATATGGATTTTAACGAGGATGCTGTGGCAGAGGTGCTTAACGCCCTTGATGGCTCGTACAACAACAATTACACAAACACAGCCGGCGCAGTCAATACGCTTGTATCTAAGGGCGGCGCAATCAGCACCGGTTTTCTCGGAACAATAGGAAAGCAGTTTGCGATCATCGGCGTAACTGCCGCAGCCATAAATACGGCGAAAACAGTATATACCAAAGGTGTTACTACAGATACAGCTTTAACAACGGGAAAATCGATAATGGGGCTTATCCCGTATCCGCCGATACAGATCGCATACGCAATATACGGTCTTGCGGAAATGGCATATACGCATTATGATGAAAAGGTCATGACTGAAAACAAAAGCGCTCTTTTGCACCATTTCAAGATGTTCCAATACGAAAAAATATGTAAAGACATAAGTCAAGAAAACTATCACAGATGGTACGCTTTTTCTGTTGACGCAAACCCATATGCTGATGATCTAACATCGAAAATGACATATTGGAATGACTACGGTTTAATGGAATACTGGGATGCAAGATTTAAAGATTGTTACGACAGCGTATATGCCAAAGACACGGCTGGAAACACATCAGAGAACGCTGCACGCAGATTTGAACGGTTTAAATCCTCCATTACTAATCAAATTTACGCCTATGCACATGAGTTCAGTGCGCACTTTGTAAACAACAATCGTCAGTATATGTTAGAGGCAAACGACTGGAACAAAGCGCTGGCAGCTGATATATGCGAAAACTATGCTGCGCAGCTTATGAACCGGCTTTCGCCGCTGTTTAAAAAATACAGTCTGTTGGCGTATAACGATGCTATAAAGCTTTTAGAAAAGGAGTGTGAAGATCTTCGCACAGAACTGAACAAAACGGTCACGCTGAATTTTTACGAGGATGACGGCAGCGGCATCGCAAAGGATTGCTATATTCTCTTTGATTCTGCCAAAGATAACTCCTGGCGTGCGGACTTCGACAGCGAAGGCAAAACGACTCTGTCGTTCTCACTGCTCGGCTACAGCCAGATCAGATGCCCCGATTCCGCTGTTGTTTATAACAAGAACACTGAAAAACCGATCGGAAGGATACCGCTTCCCGACAGGATAGATCCGGGAGAAACATACAGTATTCCGTTTCACCCGGGAGATTTCACGCAAACGGTAAAGATCCATGAGGTTCTTGAAAAAAGTACCGACGATTATATGTTTGCGGGACTTCACGGCAGGCTTTGCGATTTGACGGAAGTTGCCAATGCCGAAAAGTTCCATTTCACGCTTGACAGCAAAGGCCGTGCCACGTTAGAGCTTTCGTTACACGATTATGTTGATGCCGGAGCGCCCGAATGGCTTGAAATCATAGATGCGGAAGGCGGTGTTGTATATCAGACGAGATTCAGCATAGCAATGACAGATATACCTCTCGGCGGGAACTCATACGGCGTAAATATCAGATGCGGTGACAATGCAAGTATAAAAAAATACAGAAACAGCAAAGCGAAAATAGTATATTATGAAAATGAAGATGCAGAGCCGGAAGTAATTGCTGAAACTACCGTTGATTACGAGGGTAGGGCAAGGCTGATATTTGACAGGTCGCTTTATGAATTTAAAGGTAAGAAATATTGGCTTTATGTATGTTACACCGACTCTTTGGAAAATATCGAACTTTTTGAAGAATATGATTTGTCACGGAGTTTTCAAAACGGCAAAAAAATGAAAAATGTTGTTTTGAGCGCTGAGTCGCAATACAAAGAAGAACTCAGAATAAAGGAAAGTGCGGTTACTTTGGGCGTTGGCGACGGAAAACAGATCACCGTGCTTGCGGGAGAAATTTCCGATTTGGAAATAGGCGACGAAACTGTTGCGACATCAACCGTTGAAGGCTATATTGTCGGGCATAATCCCGGCACAACTACGATCACGTATATGAATCAGTATGGAAGCAAAGAAACGGTGACTGTCTCCGTAACAAAACCCATCGATGATTTTTATGAAGCGTATTACAGGGTTTGGCAGATATCGGAAAAAACGGAAGCACCGAAGTTCGATATTTCAGACGGAAAGACATGGAATATAGGTGAAAGGCTCATCGATTATGCTCATGTTCAATTCCATATTGACAGATTCAGCGGTAAGATCGATACCGCATGGATAACATATCAAGGAGATCAGGGAAGAACATACTGCTACAGTGATAATACCGGCGCCGTACCCGGGGAAGGAATTGATTTTGCGGGTCGTCTGATTCGTCTTACAGACGGTCAATTTGATGAAAACGATTATCTGGAAAATGTTTCTACGGCAAACTTTAAGCGCAGTTTGATGTCATACATGGGAGACTTCATGTTTATTCAGGGCTGCTATTTTGAAGAAACCGATCTGACCGGATTTCCTGATTGATTAGCCGGATATAATAAAACGCAAGGGGACGGTTTGTGTTTTGTTGATGCAATATGAGGATTTATTAAAGAAATGATAAAAAATGATGCTGAAAAAAAGTTATTGCATCATTACTATAAAGGACAAATAGAATAAACATAAGAGGCGCCTCAGCGGACGGTTATAGTAACCGGAAGCTGAGGCTTTTTTTGATTGTTTTGCCGCACCGCACAGATAGAAAAAATGGTGTAATTTTTGGATTTCTTTGACTGGGTGGTGTACTTTTTGAATTTCTTACCTTAAAATTACCCTTAAAATGTACCTTTTTGCCCGTGTTTGCCAAAAAAGAAAGCACCGGTCGCAAGGTAAGTGCTTTTTTTTATTCAAAGCAGAAGGACTTGAATACCAAGGGGGCTGCGAGCGTTTAAAAAGTGTTTTCAATACATCAACCCCCTGCCCCCAATCTTGGTGGCAGAGCGGTAAACTTTTTTGAAACAAGCTAAATTACGCACTTTCGCACGCAATTTCCTATGTTATAAAAAACGGTTGATAACCGTTTTTAGCGAAGCAGGTGCGAGGCGGGTACTGCAAGCAACGCTTGCGGTCACCGAGCAGTAAAGACGCAAAGCGGCTTTGTCCTTCTGCCCCTGCCTCATCGGAACAAGTTACGCTTGCTCCGCCGTTCGTTCACAGCTTTTCGCTTTTATATTGCAATTTTGCTGATTTTAAGTTATAATGTTAAAAAGACAAATCGGGATTTGCGGAGGAACATAAAAATGCCGAAATACAGCGAACAAGATTTGAAATATGCGGCAGAATTTCGGGAAGAGATCCACAGGGAAGCTCTGGCGATTGTTCGGAAAACGCGCCCGAACGCCACAGAGGTAGTTGACCGTCATTCTGTTGAGGATTATTTTCAGGAGAATTGGGAATATCCCGGTAAGCTGTACACGGTCGTTGCTATTCCCTACGGCTACAAAAGCCGCGAGGCGCTTGTTGATGCTATTGTGAGGGATACGCTCTCCGGGAGGACTCCTGAAAAGGAGCGTGCAAATACGCAAGAATTGCAAGAGATGGCTAATAAGGCGTCTGATAAACAGAACGAATCAAAGCGGCTTGATGCGAAAACGGCGCTTTTGAACGGGAAGTTAAAAGAGGAAGAATACGACCGCCTGACCGCCGAACCGAAAATAGTCTCAAAGAACAGTCAAGACCCTTTTTATCTGTTGTTAGCCGATTATCCTGATCTGGTCGTGGACTACTGTATTGTTGACGAAGGGCAGTATTGCGGATATGAATCGCACCGCAAGGCTTTGAAAACAGCTTATATCAGAATTTGCCGTGGCTGGAACGGTGATCCGGATAAAGCAACAGGCAAAAAAATCGCCTCCGAGGAGATGTTTTCGTCAGACTATAAGGAAGAAACTCTCAACTATCGAAAGGCTTTTCTTTATCCGCCGCATCGAAACAGCTACAACGGCAGGGATTTTGTGCGTGTCAATGCTGCCCTTTTTCCAAACGGGACAGACGGGCTGGAAGTATTTGAATGGAATACGGATTGGTCGGAATACTTTGATGAAGGTCACGAATGGTGGGGTGCGCTTTGCCTGACTGCTTACGATAAAACGCTTGACCGTTTTGTCATAATTATGGCATCGGCGACAGACTGATAAAGTCCAAAAAACACAGTAATAATAAGCGTATGTTTGTTGAATTTATCGACAAGATAGCACAAAGCAACAATCTGCTCCACGGCGACTATAATCGCGGAAATGTGATGCTGTGCGACGGTAAGTATGTTTTGATAGATATAGGCGGAGCATTTTTGGGGCATCCCGTTCTTGAACTTGCTTCAATCTTTCCTATTGCAATGTTCAACGCCGCGTATGCCGAATCGCCTCAGGGCGTAGCCGACCCTGATATAAGATATTACCGTAAATTCATAGACACATATCTCGACGGTGTTCAGGCGGAAAAGTCCGCCGTTATCAAGGATAAAGTCAAGACCGTGGCAGCATTCCTTTTTGTCTTTAATTATTATGTGCTCGGCTTTGAGATGCCTGGCGGTGAAACTCTTTTAGAAACGATCCTTTGTTATCGCGCACCGTCTTTCTACGATACGAAACGCCGACCGGATATTTGTAATGAAGGACGGCGATGTTGTCGAAATCGGTAAGCACGATGAACTCCTCGCAAGAAACGGACTGTACGCCGAACTGTATAACAGCCAATTTGCAGGAGCATAATGAAAAAGTGTTTTCAACACATCAACCCCCTGCCCCCATCTTGGGGGCAGAGCGGTAAACTTTTTTGAAACAAGCTGAATTACGCACTTTCGCGCGCAATTTCCTATGTTATAAAAAAAGACCAATCAAATTTGTAAATAAATTTTTTCCGCACTACTGTTTATACGGTAATAAAATATGAAAGGGGACTAACAATGAATTACTCTGAAGCAAAAGAAAAAATGACAGCTGTAGGTCAGGAGCATATCCTCAAATACTATGAGGAGCTGCCGCAGACGCAAAAAGAAAATCTACTTAAACAAATTGAAGAAACCGACTTTTCTGTCCTGAAAAGGATTGACTGCGGCGCAGGCGAAGAACGCGGAAAGTTTGCGCCTCTTGCCGCTATGAAGGTCAGCGAAATCGAAGCTCGCAAAGAGGAGCTTTATAACACCGGTGCAGAAGCCATTAAGGCAGGCAAAACCGCGGCTCTTCTCCTTGCAGGCGGAATGGGCACACGGCTTGGCTCTGATTCGCCAAAGGGTATGTATGATATAGGCATAACAAAGCCCTTGTATATTTTCGAGCGGATAATATCAAATCTGCTGGATGTCGTCAAAGAAACAGACACTTGGATAAGACTGTTTGTTATGACGAGCGAAAAGAATCACGACGCCACCGTTAAATTCCTGAAAGAGAAAAACTATTTTGGATACAAAGAGGACCGTATAGTATTTTTCAAGCAGGATATGGCTCCTGCCTGCGATTTTGACGGCAAGCTTTATATGGAAGCAAAAGACCGCATCTCGACTTCGCCAAACGGCAATGCAGGATGGTATTCTTCTATGGTACGCGCAGGACTTGACAAAATACTGACCGACGAGGGTATTGAGTGGATCGACATTTTTGCGGTGGACAATGTTCTCCAGCGAATTTGCGACCCCTGCTTTGTAGGCGCGACTATTCTTTCCGATGTGTCTGTCGGCGCAAAGGTTGTACGCAAAGCCGCTCCTGATGAAAAGGTTGGCGTTATGTGTCTTGAGGACGGCAGACCTTCTATCGTTGAATACTATGAGCTGTCCGAAGAAATGATGAACGCAAAAGACGAAACCGGCGAGCCTGCTTATAACTACGGCGTAATTCTTAACTATCTTTTCCGTACAAGCGAGCTGTCAAAGGTGGCTGACGATAATATGCCGCTTCATGTTGTCAAAAAGAAAATACCATATATTGATGACAACGGAACAGTGATAAAACCGTCTGAGCCAAACGGCTATAAGTTTGAACAGCTTGTGCTGGATATGATTCACCGGCTTTCGAGCTGTCTGCCTTATGAAGTCATCAGAGATAAGGAATTTGCACCTATAAAGAATCTGACGGGCGTTGACTCGGTCGAAACCGCAAGAGAATTGCTTAAAAAGAACAATATAGAATTGTAATATTGATTAAACGGCAGACGAGGTGGAACTATTGAGAGAGTGTATCATAAGAGCATCAAAAGAAAATTGCGGTCACGCAATCGAATTTGTGCGCTCCATTCTTGAAGAAAATCAATGTGATTCGCCGCTGATACAAATGCAGGTCGAGCTTGCGATTGAGGAGATATTTGTAAATATCGCAAGCTACGCCTATCCTTCGGGCAATGGCGATGTGTGTATTTTGGCGGAGGTATCGGGTGTTCCCAAAGCTTTGACTGTTGTTTTTAAGGACAGCGGTATTCCGTTTGACCCTCTTGCGATGAAGGACCCCGACATAACGCTGCCGACAGAACAGCGCAGCATAGGAGGGCTTGGGATTTTTCTTGTAAAGGATAATATGGATAAAGTAGAGTATTGTTATGCCGACGGAAAAAATGTTCTGAAAATCAAAAAGACGCTTGAATAAAAAAATCTATTATGTTTGGCAAGAGCCACAGTAAAATTACTGTGGCTCTCGACTTTTATCCCTTTCATAGTTGTTATCTTTATTTCTGTCTTTAAGTCCGTCTATAATACCGTCAACAAAGAACTTTGTCAAATCATCAACATTAAGCCTGTATTTTTCAGCAAAATACTCCAATATGTCGTACGGAATCCGAATATTGTTTTTTTCTCCCTTTAAGCCAATCATAACGCCAATACTGTATGCTTCTTTAAAAATTTCCTCAGCCTTTGCATCATCTTTCAAAAGTGCAAACATTTTGGCTCTCCTGATATTTGTAAGACGGTTTGAGATTATCCGTATTAAAAAGCTTACACAAAGCCCAAATAAAAACAGCATCGGTATTGCCAGCCAATAAGGTAAAAGCTCTTTGACGCGGTAAATATCGGGCCAGCCGCCATTTGCTTCGCCTATCAGTATCACTTCAATAAAATAAGCTATTATATATAAGCATAAAGGTATCATTCCAAGCGACTGGTTTTTCATTGTATATGTGTATTCATTTTCAATCTGAAAAAACGAAATCAGTATAAGAACCGGACAAAAAATATGTGTAACAATATTGGCACCTCCAAATGCGTCATCGGGAGATACCCAGCTGATAAAGCATATAACACAAAGCATCATAATCGTTACTGAAACTGTGGCGGAATAGTGCATCAGCGCTATCCACCGCGGCAGTGTAAAGCGCTTTTTCCGCATTCCCTCAACAGCAAAAGGAATTGTAAAAGCCGCCGATAGCATAGCAAGCGTATTTGCAATCATCGTAAAGTAAATAAATGAGAGAAAGCCGTCTTTGCCCAAAACAACATTTGTTTTGTTTACGCCTGCTATCATCCCGTAAAATGCAAGAATTACAGTCAAAACCCCCGCACAAAGCGCAATTATGCTGCGTCGTTTCATAAAATTGGTAACATAATCTTTTTTTATCATATATAATGACCTCCTTCCGCAAAAATCAGCTTTTACGCTTTTCCCAAATCGCGTCTTTATATAAATTCATTATAGAATCAGCAAACGCATCGCTTGAAAATTCTTCCGCCTTTTCGAGCGATTTTTGTCCCATATTTTTTCTTAAGCCGTCATCACTAAGTATTTTGTAGGCAAAATCAGAAAATTCCTCCTGCAAATGATATATCATACCGTTGTAATTGTGTTCCAAAACGCCGTTTAACGCATCATCGGCACGGCAGAGAAGAGGAAGCCACTGCGCCAAAGCTTCGAGGTAACTCATGCTGTGCACCTCAAAGGTCGAAGCCGAAGCAAACATATCCCCTATGCTGTAATAACGCCAAACCTCTTCCGCCGCAACACGCCCCGTAAATATGATATTATTAAGATTTAATTTTTTTGCCTGTTTTTCAAGCTGACTTTTTGACGGTCCGTCACCAACAATAACAAGCTTTACATCAGGCAGCTTGTTTAAAAGCGACGGCAAAAATTCAATAAGCTCACGGATGTTTTTTTCCTTGCTCAGTCTGGAAACGGATACAATCACCCTTGTTTTGTCACCAATCCCCAAAGCCTGCCGTAACAAATGCTTTTCCGCTGTCGGAAGGGTTTTCCGATATTTTTCAAGTTCGATGCCGTTTGGTATAACTGTCAGGCTTTCCTTCCGTGAGCGCAAAAAGTGGAAGTTACTTGCCTTTTGAGACGGAACAATCACTTTGTCCGCGTGACGGTATATGATTTTGCCAACGCCGCACATAATTGTCTTTACAAGAGGTAAAGCCTTAAACCGCCCGAACAAAAAGTGAGCGTAATCAGTATGACAGGTCATTACGATCGGGATATTGCAATGCTTTTTTATCCTTTTGGATATACGGTATGCCGAGCCCTCTGTTTGAACATGGATTATATCGGGCTGCCATGCCTCAAGCTCCTTTATAAAAGCATCGTTAACCGAAACCGCACACCGCATACCGGGATAATAAAACGCGGGAACGGAGCCGATATAGTAATCATCCCCGTCACAAAAGGACCTGCGGCAGTCGGAAGGAGATATAACCTTTACCTCATGCCCTCCGCGGCGAAGCCCTGCACACAACGCCATAACAGATGCCGTAATGCCTCCCGTATTGAATTTATAACAATCCGTTGCAATCAGAATTTTCATAATATATTGCCCGGTAAATGTGCTTTATTCATTATGATCGTGTTCTCCCTCTTTTTAAATCTGTTTCAACCAAACAGCAAAGTGTATATAAACCGCCGCATATCAGGGAAAGCCAAACCCGACAGGCTTTATCTACTCTATAACCGCAATAGCCGTAAGGTTTGAAAGCCAGGTCGTTCCGTTGCCGCGTAAAGTAGAAAGGTCGTTTACTATTACGCTTCGCGGGCGTATTATTCCGCCTTCGGGATTTTCGGAAGCAACAAGCGAGCTCACATCGTTTATAATATAATACAGACCGTTTTCCGTGCCTAAATACATCATTTCGTGACCCGGGAAAAACAGTATAGCTCCCGAAGGAGTTTTGTCAAGCTCCGCCTTTTTTTCTTCATCAGTCATTTGGCTTATATCTGTGACGCGGACAGGCATAGCCGCCTGCCATGTCGTGTTGCGCGGAATAACGAGACCGAAACACAGATAAACTTCACGCACAAACGATGAGCAGTCCTGCGAATCAAGCATACCTCCCCAGCCGTATCGGTTGCCAAGCGATTTAAACGCCTGACTTATAACATTTGCCCTCGTGTATGGCATATATCCGATGTTCACATCTCTGTTTGCCGATATAAGAGCCGTTTTTTCGGCGTAGCTTCCGTCGCTGTTCCTCACGGGCAGCACTACGGTGTAATTGTTCCAGGCAAGGCGGTTTAACTGCTCAAAAGAAGCTGTATCGGCAAGCTCCAAAACAGTACCCATTGTGAGCTGTTTTTGGGATAAGTCCTCATCATAGCTTGGCTCAAGCCATACTCTCTCCCCTGTTATAACAAGAAAATCCTTGTGCTCCTTTGCCTTTACCCACTCTGCCTTATTCTTGCATACGGCAACATCTTCGACCTTTACCCAGCCCTCGCAGCACACGCTTCTTGCGTAGATAAACGCCCCGTCAGCGGTAGTGTTATAAAGCACTAGCGGCTCACCGAAAAGAACGGCAGTATTGACAAAATTATCCCATTCCTTATCCCACTCGCTGTCCGAAAGCCAACCGTCATAAGGGTATGCCTTCAGTACTGTTCTTTCGGTACATATACCGTAGCGCACCTTTTCGTTTTCAGAGAGCTTTGCGTTTTTGATATTTTTTCTTATTGCATCATAGTAGCCTTCCGTAACAGGTTTTCCGTCTGAATATATTCCTGTGGGAGAAGCAAAACCTGCCTGTTCCTCGGCAACGGCTTTTCCGTTGTATGTGTCATGCAGATTGTCAAGGTCGTTCATCATTGTTTTTTTACTGTTCATAATACGCGTGTTCAGCTCATTTATTTCGCGCTTTGATAAAACGAGGTCGCAATCGCCGTCGCTTGTCCAATATTGCGGAAGACACATATCATCAGTCACATTCGACGCTTTTTGCGTGTAAGATAACCTGTCTTTTTCCTTAGTGATTTCAACCGTATCGGTTTTCCACCAGCCGCCTTCAAATTGAAATATTTTGCCGTTTATACTGTCACGCGGCGCATAAAAATTTGCGTATTCGCTCAAATCAGCGCCGGTACAGTCGCGCTCAACTTTCTTTATGTCCGCCAATTTTCCGTCTTTGTCATAATACGCAATGTAAGCGTCTGCGCTTGCGGTGATTACGACAGAAGCCGCCGCTAAAGCAAAAGCCAATATTGACGCTGTCAGTTTTGATTTAATCATTTTCAAATCCCTTTCTTATATTTTGCCATAATATTTTATGCGGCAGGCTCGCCTGTATAGGTCACACCTTCGCCGTAAATCGTTGTCCTATGATTTTTGATTGCTTTTCGGCAGCACGCATCATTTTTGTAAACACATAATGCTCTGCTTCGTTTATTTTACCATAAAATCGCTTGTTTGACAAGAATCCGAAAGAAATTTTGGACACATATTTACAATTCAGTTACTTTATGATAAAATATATTCATAAAATATTAAATTTTTGCTCGATAAAAAATGATTTTGATTTTTAAATCGGATAGGAGACGCAAAAAGAATGAAAAAACCGTCAAAATTTATTTCGATACTGTTGATAACGGCAATTATGAATATTCCGTTTGCGGTAAATGCCGCAGATGATATTTCGTATGGTGGTGAATACGGACTTGAATACAGCGAAGCCACAGCGGCATTTCACTATCGGCACGACCCCCGCCTTAATAAAAAGGCAATGGAGGATATTATTATTGACCCTTCCGCCGTTTATGGCTTTTCACCAAGTCCGTCGGGAAGTCTTGCACCTTACGCCGGGTATGATTGGACTAATGCCGATGCCGTAGAATCTTACCGTCAGAACCGTATTGAATATTTGCAAAGCTACTCACAGATGTACGGTATTTTGGATGAAATGACTGCCGAAGGTAAATCCATAGAAGAAATCGCACGCAAAGTGAGCGGCAAACGCAATGAGCTGCGGCTTGCGGCTTATGAAGGCGACCCTGAAGGGCTTGAAACGGTTAAAGCATATAATCTTGAACGCTACGGACACGAAGACGGTCCTACGGCGGATGAAATGTTTGAGAAGTACGGTTCCTGGGAGCGAGTGATTGAAAAAGCCTTCAGTCACAATCCGGGTATGGATGCGTGCGTAGGACTGTATGACGACTGCTATAATTATTATATAGCGTTTGACTACATAGAGGATGAAAGTACAGCTCCTGCGTCACGGGAATACACAGTTGCCGCGTTCATAGATGCAGTCGGTTTGTATGGACATTCGGACACCGGTACACTTTTTGCCTTTTCAGATGCAGAAGATGTCAGCAAAGTCTATGCCGCAGAATTGGCACAGGCTGCCGAATACGGCGTTGTCAAAGGCTACGATGACAAAAGCCTGCGCCCTAAGACAACGGTTTGCCGTGTTGAGGCTCTTGTGATTCTCGACCGCATACTGCCTGAAAAAGAAGCCGTAAGGGAAGCCTCCGATTTTCCCGATGTACCAAAATGGGCAAAGGCGTCTGTTGATAACTTGAGCGCCGCAGGCATTGTGGAAGGCTATGACAACGGAACGCTCGGTGCTTATGACGATTTAACCGTTGAGCAGATTAAAATTTTGATTGCAAGGCTTAACGAATATAAAGAACCGCATTATAATTAAACTTTATCGTCGGAACAAGCGAATTTTCGATAATATAATATTGATAAAACAAAGGAGAGTGTAATTATGGCAAATTTCTGTTCAAATTGCGGAACGGCATTGAATGAAGGTGTAAAATTCTGTCCCGAATGTGGCGAGTCCGTACAGCAGAACATAACTCCGCAGGCCGCGCCGCCTGCTCAACCTGATGCTGCTCCGTCTTACGCAGGCAGCGGTGCTGTGCGTCAGGGTATTCCCTCAACGGGTTTTTCAAACAGAGTAAACGACCCTAAGATCCTCGCGGCAGTTAAAAAGAATCGCCGCGCGGCAGGCATATTTTCCCTTATTCTTGTCCCCTTGCCGCTGATTGGATTTGTTATTTACAGTATTTTCAGCGATAAAATGGAAACCGCTCAGGCGGCAAAGTACGGCGGATTTATTTCGGTTGTTTTTCTTGTCTTTACGCTGTATGGCATTATTAAGCAAAGGGCGTCTAACGCTTATGAGGCAACAGTTATCGACAAAAAGTCCCACCGTGCCTACCGCCATAACAGCTCTGACGATAATAGCTATTATACCGAGTATATAACCGTTGTGAGAACTCTGTCAGGCAAGAAAAAGAAAATCGTGGAGCGTGAAGGCTCACAGATATGGGCGTGGAATTATCTAAATGTCGGTGACAGATTCAGGTATCATCCGCAGTTCAATTTTCCGTATGAACTGTACGATAAATCAAGGGCACCGTATATCGTCTGCGTAAGCTGCGCCACAAAAAACCCAATAGAAGCGGACTGCTGCCAAAAATGCGGCTTGCCCCTGCTTAAATAAGGAGTTCGACTATGGAAGAGCAAAAAGCATACCAAAAAAAGTGACGACAGTAAATGCCGTTGGCTCTATGAAGTAAATTATCCACCCGCTATGCGAGTGGATAATTATTTTTATTCCCCTATTATCTTTATCAGCACGCGCTTTGTGCGCTTTCCGTCAAATTCATAGTAAAAAATCTGCTCCCAAGTTCCAAAGTCAAGCTTGCCATTTGTGATGGCGACAACCGTTTCTCTGCCCATAACAGTTCTTTTGAGGTGTGCGTCGGCGTTGTCCTCGTAACCGTTGTGCGCGTAGCGGTCGTAAGGCTTTTCGGGTGCAAGGCCTTCAAGCCACCTCTCATAATCGCTGTGCAGGCCACTTTCGTCGTCGTTTATGAAAACGCTCGCCGTGATGTTCATTGCATTAACAAGCACAAGCCCCTCGCTTACGCCGCTTTCTCTTACGGCTTCTTCGACCTTGTCGGTTATATTCACAATAGCGCGCCTTGTCGGCAGGTTAAATGTTAAAACCTTTCTGTATGATTTCATATTATAATTCTCCCTTCTTTTTTAACCTTCCGCACGCTCTTTTGTCAAGATAATCGCCGTGTGCGGAGAAATTTTAAAGTCAATAACGCTCCCCGTAAATTCCGTGATTTTGCCGCCGTCGTGCCAGCCGTCACAGCTTGTTATAAAGCTCTGTATAAACCTGTCGCCTGCCGCGGCGTTTGCAAGCCTCAAGTCAATCGGCAGGGTGATTTCCGAGTCGTTGTCGTTGCAAATCACGGCTATGCAGTCGCTTTTGTCAAATCTTGCATACGCTATAAAGCCATACCCTGCGCCAAGCTCCACAAGCGAGCCGCGCCGCAGTGCGGAATGTTCTTTGTGCAGCGCTATCAAATACCTGTGCATTTCTATAAGCGAGGTGTCCTCGTTGCCCCAGGGGTATGTGCGGCGGCTGTCGGGGTCAGTCCAGCCGACCTGCCCTGCCTCATCGCCGTAATATATAGTAGGCGCGCCGGGCCAAGTCATCTGAATTGCGACCGCCTCGCGGAATACAGCTTTGCTGACGCCGTGTGACGCCGCCTCCGAGCCGAGCGACTGCAAACGCCCGACGGTGCGGTTTGTGCGCGTCAAAAATCTCGAATGGTCGTGGTTAGACAGCTCATTCATAGCGCATAAAAGAGAATTTGACTGAAACCGCGCCATATTCTTCCGCATCGAGCGGAAGAACTCCGCGCCGTCGTGGTATAAGTCGTCTCTTTTTCTGTCGCTGTGCTTTTCCATACCTGTCAAAAAGTAAGTCAAAGGCTCCATAAAAGCGTCGTAGTTCATAACAGTATCCCACTCGTCGCCGCAAAGCCAGCTTTTTGGGTCGCCGTAATGCTCCGCCAATATGATGGCATTCGGGTTTACGGCTTTAACGCGCTTTCTGAATTCCTTCCAGAACTTGTGATTAAATTCCAAGCTGTGTCCCAAGTCCGCACCGACATCAAGCCGCCAGCCGTCTATGCAGTACGGCGGTTTAAGCCATTTTACTGCAACGGCAAAGATTTCTTCGCATAGCTTTTGCGACTTTTCGTAGCATAGCTTTGGTAGCGTTTCCATTCCCCACCACGCTTCAAAGCCGGGCTTTTCGTCTTTAAAGTTAAAGTATTCTCGGTATGGACTGTTTATGTCCTGATACGCGCCCGTAGCATAGCCATCTTTATCGCGATAAATGCCTTCCTTGTCCATCCAGCGATGATAAGAGCCGCAATGGTTAAACACGCCGTCGAGGATAATTTTTATGCCTTTTTTGTGACATTCTTCGCAAAACAGAGCAAAAAGAGCGTTTGATTTTTCCAGATTTGTGCGCGACAAAACGCGTTTTATATACATTCTTGCGTAACCGTTGTGGTGTTCCCAATCCAAAAGCGGCCGGTCGGCGTCGTCCTCAATAACGCCGAAGTGCGGGTCAATAAAGTCATAATCCTGCGTGTCGTATTTGTGGCTTGACGGCGAGAGAAAAACAGGATTTAAATATATGACCTCAACGCCGAGTCCCTGTAAATAGTCAAGCTTTTTGATTATTCCGCTGATGTCGCCGCCGTAGATACACCTGTAATCGTCAGGCTCGACGGGGCTGTCCCATTTTTTAAAGCGTATGTGCCTGTGGTTGTACGAATACTCCCCGTCACGCACATCGTTTGCGGTATCGCCGTTACAAAATCTGTCGGGAAATATCTGATACTGCACCGCGCCCTTTGCCCATTCGGGTATATGAAATCCCGCAGTAAAGCAAAAGTCAAGCTCCGTATCGCGTTGTCCGTTTTGATATTCTTTTAATCCGTCTTTTTGATAGATGTATTTTGTGCCGCCGAATTCAGCTTCAAAGTGATAAGCTGTCGTGCCGCCGCCGCAGGTAAAACCTGCTTCGTATATGTCAAAAAAGTCAGATGACGCTGTTTTTGCCATCGGGATTTTAACTTTGGAATTTACGCATAAAAAGATATTAAGCTGTCCGTCAAGCTTCGGCGCGCGAATTCTCACGGTGACAAAGCCGCCCTCGTCAGGCTCTGACGGAGTGCGGAACAGCTCTGTTTCGTCGCTGAAAAACCCCTGTAAGCCGACAAAGTTGTTCTGTGTATTGTTCAAATGAGGACTTCCTCTCTAAAATGTTTTACAAATGCAGAATACCTTGCTGTATCTCTTGTATATTATACTTTTTTCCGCAAATATTGTCAAGCAAAATATACGCCTCCAAAATAGCAAACCGCCGCCCGTATAATCGGCTGTCCGCAGCGCATTTCCACTCATTAAATAAAATGTTGACAAGCGTGATTTTGACAGGTATAATAAAGATTTTGTTTTATGCTTAAAATTTGTTTTTCATCACTATTTACCTGAATATGAAAGGAAGATTTTGTTATGAAAAAACTTGCCGCACTTTTCATTATTTTGGCACTTTTACTTACACAGACTTCCGCGTTTGCGGAAGATGAAGCCTCCCCTGCACTTCCGTCAAGCTTAAAGGTTTTAGCGATAGGCAACAGCTTCAGCGTTGACGCAATGCAGTGGCTATATAATGTCCTTACGGATATGGGCGTAGAGGAGGTTGTCCTCGGCAATCTATATGTATCGGGCTGTTCACTTGGAACGCACGCGTCAAACGCCAAAAACAATTCGGAGGCATATACATACTACAAATGCTCCAAGGACACAAACGGAGAATGGCAAAAGGCAAAAACGACTATGCTCTACGGCATAGAAGACGAAGATTGGGATTATATCACGATGCAGCAGGCAAGCGGTCAGTCGGGCTTGCCGTCGTC
This sequence comes from Clostridia bacterium, assembly GCA_017450025.1. Taxonomy (GTDB): domain Bacteria; phylum Bacillota; class Clostridia; order UMGS1883; family UMGS1540; genus RGIG3586. The sequence continues at coordinate 23,374 of JAFSYJ010000033.1, forward strand.
GTATGAGCCATCGCTTTCGTACCTTATCGACTATGTAAAGGCAAAAAGACCAAACGCCAAACTGCTCTGGCATATGACCTGGGCGTATCAGGGCGACAGCACGCACGCTTCGTTTATAAACTACGGCAAAAGCCAGAATGTTATGTACCGCTCAATTTTAAACGCGGTAAATCAAAATATCGTAAATAACAGCAGTTTTGACGGAATTATCCCCTGCGGCACAGCCGTTCAGAATATGCGCACATCGTCAATCGGTGACAATATGACGCGCGACGGTTACCATATGAATGTAGTTTACGGCAGGTATCTTCTCAGCGTTATGTGGGCAAAGATGCTGACGGGCAGCTCTGACTTTGCAAGCCTCACGGGAATCCCCGCAAGGATAGGCACAGTTGACAAAGACACTCTCGAAATAATAATCGAATCGGTCGAAAACGCGTATAAAAAGCCGTTTGAGGTCACGCCGTCATAACACAGAGCAGGCGGTGACGACACCGACTATGTAAAAGAAATCGATGACTGCTTTGTCGATGTAACGGATTTAGGTAAATATGACGCTTTAGAGAGCGTATTTACATTCAATGACAGCAGAACAATAGCGCGCAACGCCGTTGATATTGCATATCTCGGTGATATAGCGTCATCTCTTGAAGACAGAAACTGCGCGTATGTTGACGGAAGATTTTATGTACCTCAGCTTTTTCTGGATTACGCAGACGGAATTGAGCCTGCACAGCCGTATGACGAAAATTTGTTCGACATAAAGGCTGATATTTACAAAAACACAGACGATAGCTGGCAGGTTAAAATCTACCTCACATCATACCTTACCGACATCACGGTAAAGGGCAAAATAGTATTCACCTCACCCGAATGTATAAAAGGTCAGTCGTTTGATATTTCGTCAACGCCCGGCGAGCTTACAACATACGCCGTGTGCGATGTTCCGTCAATCGGTGCGGATAACGGCTACTGCGACCTCAAATTTAACTTTGTAACAAACAGCCGTACATACCCGTATGACTTCTGCAAAGCCGTGTCGCTTGCAAGTCCTGCAAACGGTATTGTGATTGACGGCGTAATCGAAGATGGCGAGTGGAACAGTGCCTGCGCCATAGTAACAGACGAAGAACAGTACGCATCACACCTTAAGGGCTGGGCAGGCAAAGAGGATATGTCTGCAAAATCCTATATCGCGTGGGATAATGAAAGATTTTATTTCTGCGGCGAAACGCTTGATAACACATTTGCAACAGCCGAAGAAAAACCAACGCTCTGGCAGGGTGACAGCATTCAGATAGTAGTTTATCACGATTCGGAAAATAATCACTATGTCCCCGGCGAAGCAGGCAAAACATACCACGAGCTTGGGCTCGCGTCTGTAAACGGCGTTCCATGTGCGTATAAATTAAAGGCGCAGACAGACGCCACACAAACAGGCGAAATGACATACGCCGACTTTGCGCTCACAAACGACGGCAATAAAAATGTTTTTGAATTCAGTATTAAATGGAGTGACCTTTTCGGTTATGAATATACCCCAAGCGCAGGCGATACATTGGGATTTTCGGTAGTCTATAACGATAACGACGGCGAAGGCAGACGCGGCTTTGTTGAGTATTGCGGCATTACCGACCCCAACGCTCTGTCACAGCTTTACCTGATGAACACTGCGCCGTCAAAAGACGAAATCAGCGTATATGTAAACGATAAAAAGCTCTCTTTTGACAGTGCGCCCGTTATCGTACAAGGCAGAACGCTCGTTCCGCTCCGCGCTATATTTGAAGAACTCGGAGCAGATGTTTCGTGGGAAGATGAAACAAAAACTGCATACGCCGAAAAAGACGGCATAACGCTCAGTATCACAATAGGCGGCAGCGTTATGACGGTTGGCGGAAAGGAAATCGCGCTTGATGTACCGCCGCAGCTTGTAAAGGACAGAACGCTCGTTCCGCTCCGCGCTGTATCAGAGGCTTTTGGCAACACGGTTGACTGGATTGACGAGACAAAAACGGTTATTATTCACTAACAATCAGATAAAAAAGTGTTTTCAGCATATCAACCCCCTGTCCCCCAATCTTGGGGGCAGAGCGGTGAACTTTTTTGAAACAAGCTATTTGCGCACTTTCGCGCGCAATTTCCTATGTTATAAAAAAGAATCGAGTTCAACTCGATTCTTTTCTTTAATTATTCATTATTTTTTATTCATTATTCATTCCCAAACTACCTATCTATATACTCGCACGCCGCAAGTGCCGCCACCGCTCCGTCAGCCGCGGCGGTTGTAACCTGCCGTATGCGCTTGTTGCGGCAGTCGCCTGCCACAAACACGCCTTCGGTCTTTGTGCGGCAATCCTCGCCAGAATCGGCATAGCCGCGCTCTGTAAGCTCCAAAACATTTTCAAACGGCTCGTTCTGCGGAATAAGCCCAATCGCCAAAAATACGCCGTTCACCGCAATTTCGCGTTCTTCGCCGCCCGAAAGCTTTATCTTGATTCCCGTAATGCCGTTTTCGTCGGATAAATACTCCTCAAGATGCGCGCCGCATATGATTTCGGCGTTTTCTTTTGTTTTGAGCTGCTCTGCAAGCTTTGCCTCGCCTGTCAGATAATCAAGGTCCTGAATAACATAAAGCTTTTTAACTGTTTCCGAGAGCAAAAGCGCCTCCTGCAAAGCCGAGTTGCCGCCGCCTATCACAGCGACCGTCTGACCGCCGTAAAAAGCTCCGTCGCAAACGGCACAAAACGATATTCCGTCGCCGATAAGCGCGTCCTCGCCCTCAAGCCCAAGCGTGCGGTGGCGCGCGCCCGTCGCAATTATAACAGCGCGCGCTACGAATTCGCCCGCATCTGTCACAACTGTCTTTGTGTCGCCGCCGTCGCGAATCTCCGTCACGACTGCGCTTTCCATTTCCGCGCCCTGTTCAAGCGCCTGCTCAACGAGCTTTTCGGCGTATTCATTGCCCGAAATCTGTATAAATCCGGGTATATTTTCCACCTTGGGCGAATATGTTATTTGACCGCCGAATGTTTCTTTTTCAATTACAAGAACGCTTTTTGACGCTCTGCACGCGTACAGCGCCGCCATAAGACCTGATACGCCGCCGCCAATTACAATAATGTCGTACATAGTCTTTCCCTCTGAAAAATTATTTTAAATTGCAAAGGGCGCAAAACCTGCGCCCTTCTACATCATATTACCTACGCAAGGTATTTTTTGATTTCCGCAATACCCGTGTATTTTTCCGCGCTGCCATCTTTTATAACAACAAGCGTCGGAGCCTGCTTTACACCGAGGCTCTTTGCGAGGTCGGGCTTTTCGTTGGCGTAAATCTTTTCGTACTGCGCGCCTGCTTTGTCAAGTGCCGCGCCCGCTATTTTGCAGTTCGGGCAGGTCGGCGTTGCAAAAAGATAAACCGCGTTGCCTCCGACTTCCGCTACCTCTGCGCTTTGTTCTTCTTTTTCAGCCTTCGGTGCGGCCTCGATATGGCGCGTCAAGCGCGATGCTCCGAGGTCGTAAACCTTTCTGTCGTTGTATTCCTGAGTTTTGCCGTCGTTCCAGTTCTGAACGGGACGGTAGTAGCCTGTTATGCGGCTGTAAACCTCTGTACTCTCACCGCACTCGGGGCATGTAAAGTGTTCGCCTGCGATATATCCGTGCGTTTTGCAAACGGAATATGTCGGTGAAAGCGTGTAGTACGGCAGCTTGTAATTTTCTGCAATTTTGCGTACAAGGTTTGCCGCTGATTTCCAATCGGGCAGCTTTTCGCCGAGGAAGGCGTGGAAAACAGTACCCGAAGTATAAAGCGTCTGCAGCTCGTCTTGGATATCGAGAGCGGAGAATACATCTTCCGTATATCCGACGGGCAGATGTGATGAGTTTGTGTAATAAGGCGTATCGTCGCACGATTTTGCCGCGGTTATAATATCGGGATAACGCTTTTTGTCGTGCTTTGCAAGACGGTACGCGGTAGATTCCGCAGGAGTAGCCTCAAGGTTAAACAAATCGCCGTATTTTTCCTGATAATCCGAAAGACGCTCGCGCATATGGTTAAGAACATCTTTTGTAAAGTTCTGTGTTTTTTCGTGCGTCATATCTGCGCGCAGCCATTTTGCGTTAAGGCCAACTTCGTTCATTCCGACAAGGCCGATAGTTGAGAAGTGGTTTGCAAATGTGCCGAGGTAACGCTTTGTGTAAGGATAAAGGCCGTTTTCGAGAAGCCTTGTGATAACCGAACGCTTAACATCGAGTGAGCGTGCGGCGATGTCCATCATTTTGTCAAGACGCTTGTAAAAATCTTCTTCGTCTTTAGCAAGGTAAGCAATACGCGGCATATTAATCGTAACAACGCCGATTGAGCCTGTGCTCTCGCCGCTTCCGAAGAAGCCGCCCGACTTTTTGCGAAGCTCGCGCAAGTCAAGACGCAGACGGCAACACATCGAGCGTACATCGCTTGGCTCCATATCACTGTTTATATAGTTTGAGAAGTACGGCGTGCCGTATTTTGAAGTCATTTCAAACAAAAGGCGGTTGTTTTCGGTATCGGACCAGTCAAAGTTGTTTGTTATCGAGTATGTCGGGATAGGATATTGGAATCCGCGTCCGTTGGCGTCGCCCTCTATCATAACCTCGATAAACGCCTTGTTTATCATGTCAAGCTCTTTTTGGCAGTCCTTGTATTTAAAGTCCATCTCCTTGCCGCCTACGATGCAGTTTTGTTCAGCCAAGTCGGCAGGAACTACCCAGTCGAGCGTAACGTTCGAGAACGGAGCCTGCGTGCCCCAGCGTGAAGGTGTGTTAACGCCGTAGATAAAAGACTCTATGCACTTTTTAACCTGATCGTAAGGAAGGTTGTCCGCCTTAACAAACGGAGCAAGGTATGTGTCAAACGATGAGAACGCCTGTGCACCTGCCCATTCGTTCTGCATAATACCGAGGAAGTTTACCATCTGGTTGCAGAGCGTTGCAAGGTGCTTTGCGGGAGACGAAGTGATTTTTCCGTTTACGCCGCCGAGGCCTTCCTGAATAAGCTGTCTCAAGGACCAGCCTGCGCAGTAGCCCGTGAGCATTGATAAGTCGTGAAGGTGAATATCCGCGTTGCGGTGAGCGTCGCCTATCTCGTCGTCATAAATTTCCGAAAGCCAGTAGTTGGCCGTGATAGCGCCCGAATTTGAAAGAATAAGACCGCCTACGGAATATGTTACGGTAGAATTTTCTTTAACGCGCCAGTCGTTGACCTGAACATAATTGTCAACGGTCTGCTTGTAATCTATGAGAGTTGTTGACAGATTACGCAGTTTTTCACGCTGACGGCGGTAAATGATGTATGCCTTTGCAACATCGTCATAGCCTGCTTTTATCAAAACGGATTCAACGCTGTCCTGAATATTTTCGACAGTGATCACGCCGTCCTGGATCTTTGGCTCAAAGTCAGCCGTAACCTTGAGCGAAAGAAAATCAATAACATCGCTGTGGTAATTAAGGTCGCAGGCGTCAAATGCCTGAGTTATCGCGTTTGAGATTTTCGACAGGTCAAATTCAACGTTTGAGCCGTCTCTTTTTTGTACTTTATACATAAGTAAAACACTCCTTACTTTTTATCGTGCAGATTTATTCTACCACATATTTTGCGCTGTGTCAAGAGGCAAAACACAATATATTGTGTTTTTTTAAAATTTTTTAAATTCCGCGCAGTGACACGGCTTTGATGTATTTTTTAGCGGCTTCTGCCATTTTTTGCATTTCTTCTTTGGGAACGCCGCTCATATTTTCGCCTATCAAGTTGCCGCTGTCCGTAAACGCCTGCAAAAAATATCTCTTTGCGCCTTTAATCCATTCCGCAGCTTTTTCTATTGAATTCACATCGTGGAACTGCCGCACAACGGTTGTCCTGAACTCGTAATCAACACCGCCCTCAAGCAAAAGCTTAACGCTCTCCTTTATGGGCGTAATGTCAAACGACGGCACGCCGACTGTTTCGGCATATAAGCCGGGGCAGTTTTTTATATCCATCGCAACATAATCGAGAACGCCGCTTTTAATAAGCTCCTCCAGCCTTTCCGGGAATGTCCCGTTTGTGTCAAGCTTTACAGAATACCCAAGCGCGCGTATCTCGGCGATAAAATCAGCTATGTCCTTTTGCATAAGCGGCTCGCCGCCCGTTATCGCCACGCCGTCTAAAAGCCCCTGCCGCTTTTTGAGAAAGCTTATTACCTCCTCTGCCGCGATGCGCTCGTCTGTGTTTATCTCGGTCACAAGCGGCGCGTTGTGGCAAAATGGACATCTCATATTGCAGCCTGCCGTAAAAACCGTGCAGGCAACACGACCCGGAAAATCCAAAAGAGTCATTTTCAAAAATCCGTTTATAATCATTTTAAATAACCTCCGATATTTTCTATTATACAACTTATTGATACAAAATGCAATACAAACCACAATATATTGATAAAAAACTTGCAAAAGCATAAAAAGTGTGCTACTATAATAAGGAGGTGAGATACATGGAAGTTTATGATTATACCGACCCCGTCTGCCCCTTTTGCACGGAGCAGTATCAAAAAGAGCCGCCTGTGCGCGCTATTCCGATAGACAGAGTTCTTTCAAAGCTTGACGAACTCCTTGACCGCGATAACAGCGCCGAGGCAAAGCGTATGCTTTTGTATTGGCTTTCGGAAGCGCGCCTCGGAAAAGACGGGCGCGGCGAGATCACCGTTTTAAATGAGCTTATGGGGCTCTGCCGCACAACAGGCGACCGGGACAATGCGTTTAAGTACGCGGAAGAAGGCATCGCACTTGCCAAAAAGGATCATTGGCAGAGCATAACGGGCGCGACCGTCGCGCTTAATGCGGCGACCGTCTGTAAGGCGTTCGGCGAGCCAAAGCGTGCTATGGAGCTTTACCGCCACGCACAAAAAATATATGAACAATACCTCTCAGACGACTACCGCCTCGGAAGTCTTTATAATAATATGGCACTTGCACTTGCGGAGCTTGGCGAATATGTCGAAGCTGAGGAGCTTTATAATAAGGCGCTCTGTATTATGGAAAAGCTCCCAAACCGCGAGCCCGAGCAGGCTGTGACATATCTTAATATCGCAGACCTCGTAACAGCGCGCGACGGAGCGGAAAACGCCGAAAGCCGCGTCAATGACTGCCTTGATAAGGCGGAGGAGCTTTTGGAAAAAGCTGAAATCCGCGACGGAAAATACGCCTTTGTCTGTGAAAAATGCGCGTCTGTTTTCGGATATTACGGCAGATTTGCCTACGAACAAATATTAAATGAAAGAGTAAATGAGATTTATGAACGGACTTGAGCTTTCGCGTAAATATTATGAAGAATTTGGAAAGCCGATGATTTATGAAAAGTTCCCCCACCTTGTGCCGTATGTTGCAGCCGGGCTTTGCGGACAAGGCTCCGAATGCCTCGGCTTTGATGATGAAGTCTCGCGCGACCACGATTTTGAGCCGGGGTTTATTGTTTTTCTGCCCGATGAGGATATTATAGACCGTAGGCAGGCTTTTTTGCTGGAACGGGCTTATTCGTCGCTCCCAAAGGAGTTTTGCGGCGTAAGGCGCTCAAATATCGCGCCTGTCGGCGGAGCAAGACACGGAGTTATCAGAACTGCTGATTTTTTTAATAAAACCGTTGGCACGCCCGACGGCAGTTTGTCACTCACAAGCTGGCTGACAGTACCCGACTGTTCTCTTTGCGAGGCGACAAACGGTGAAATCTTTGAGGATAACTACGGCGAAGTCACTAAAATCCGCAAAAATCTCTCCTCTATGCCCGAGGACGCACGCCGCAAGCGGCTCTCGGGCAGGCTCTTGATGATGGCGCAATCGGGGCAGTATAACTATCCGCGCTGCCTCGCACATGGCGAAACTGCAGCGGCGCAGCTCTGCGCTTTTGAATTTTCCAAACGCGGCGCAGAAGCCGTATTTTTATTAAATCGCCGCCCGATGCCGTATTATAAATGGTCTTTCCGCGCAATGCGAAGCCTCGACACTCTCAGCGACCTTGCGGACACATTCGAATACCTCATAACCGCCGATAACTCACCCGAAAACGCCGACACAAAAAAAGAAGTTATCGAAAGCGTATGCAAGCTTATATCCGACGAAGTAGCGGCTCGGGGCATTGCCTCACCTGACGCCGAACTCGAACGCCTCGCATACGCTGTAAATGACAGTATCAAGAACCCCGCAGTACGCTCTATGAATATTTTTTGCACCTTGTAGTCATAAAAAACGGGCAGTTCACGAACCGCCCGTTATATTATTACTCAATTTTATCGCGCCCGCCATAAGGGCGCAAAGAAAATAGTGCAGAACGGACAAACTGAGCCAAAGCGAATGCTTTGGGTTACCCGAAGGCGTATATAGATACGCCGAGAGGCGAAGTTTGTTCGTAGAAAAAGGCTTATTATTAGAGAAAAACCGAATCTAATTCGGTTTTTCTTCTTATCAGTATAAAGTTTATTTTTCAAGATATTTTATTATAAATTATAATTGCCTTTTTCGTTCTGTGCGATTTTATCGCGCCCGCCGTACATTTTGTCGTAGTAATTCTGATACTCTCCGCTTATTATCTCCTCCCACCAATCGCGGTTGTCAAGATACCACCTTATCGTCTTTTTTATACCGTCTTTAAATTTAGTTTCAGGCAGCCAGCCGAGCTCGTTATGTATTTTGGTCGGGTCTATTGCATAACGCATATCGTGACCTTTTCTGTCGGTCACATAGGTTATAAGCTCCTCGCCCTTCCCAAGCTCCTTGCAAATAAGCTTTACAATGTCGATATTTCGCATTTCATTGTGACCGCCGATATTATAAACCTCGCCTACTCTGCCTTTGTGAATAATAAGGTCTATAGCCTTGCAGTGATCCTCAACATAAAGCCAGTCGCGCACATTAACGCCCTGTCCGTAAACGGGCAAAGGCTTGTCGTTTAAGCAGTTTGCAATCATCAAGGGTATCAGCTTTTCAGGAAAGTGATACGGTCCGTAGTTGTTTGAGCATCTCGAAATTGTCACAGGCAGACCAAATGTGCGGTGATACGCCATAACAAGTAAATCCGCTCCCGCCTTTGACGAGCTGTACGGCGAGGAAGTATGTATCGGCGTTTCTTCCGTAAAGAATAAATCAGGTCTGTCAAGAGGAAGGTCGCCGTAAACCTCATCGGTTGAAACCTGATGATACCGCGTTATCCCGTACTTTCTGCAAGCGTCCATCAAAACAGATGTACCGATGATATTGGTCTGCAAAAAGATCGACGGATCCTCAATACTTCTGTCAACATGGCTTTCTGCGGCAAAGTTCACGACAATATCGGGCTTTTCTTCTTCAAAAAGCTTATAAATCCCCTCTCTGTCGCAGATGTCGAGCTTTGCAAAGCGGAAATTGGGCTTGTCCATAACGGTCTTCAGCGTAGAGAGATTTCCTGCGTATGTAAGCTTGTCAACGCACACTATCCTGTAATCGGGGTGCGCCTTTAACATATAAAAAATAAAGTTAGAGCCAATAAATCCGGCGCCGCCGGTAACTATAATTGTCATCTTACTTCCTCCGCTACTGAGAGAATATACCGCCCGTAATCAGTCATTTTAAGCTCCTTGCCGAGCTTTTTGAGCTGCTCCGTTGTGATAAAGCCGCGTCTCCAGGCGATTTCTTCAATACAAGATATGTAAAAGCCCTGCATTTCCTGAACGGTTTTTACAAAGTTGCCCGCCTTTTGCATACCCTTTGGCGTACCCGTGTCAAGCCACGATATACCTCTCGGAAGCAGCGTGACCTTGAGCTTGCCCTCTCTGAGATAGTGGTTGTTTATCGAGGTTATTTCTATTTCACCGCGCGCAGACGGCTTAACATTTTTGGCAATTTCCACGACCTCGTTGTTATAGAAGTAAAGTCCCGGAACAGCGTAGTTTGACTTCGGCTCTGACGGCTTTTCCTCTATCGAGATAACATTGAGCTTGCTGTCAAATTCAACAACGCCGAATTCCTTCGGATTTTTTACAGGGAAGCCGAATATTGCCGCGCCTGAACCTTCAGCCTCCTGCATTGCTGATTTAAGCATTTTTGTAAAATCTTTTCCGTAGAATACATTGTCACCGAGCACAAGACACACGCTGTCGCTCCCGATAAAATCAGCGCCGAGGATAAATGCGTCGGCAAGACCGCGCGGCGTGTCCTGAACCTTGTACTCAATATGTATTCCGAGACGGCTTCCGTCGCCCAAAAGTCTTTCGTAGTTCGGGGTATCTTCAGGCGTTGAAATAACCAGCACCTCTCTTATCCCCGCCAAAAGCAATACTGACAGAGGATAGTATATAAGCGGCTTGTCGTAAATCGGCAATAACTGCTTCGATACCGCTATTGTGTTTGGATATAGCCGTGTGCCTTTTCCGCCGGCAAGAATTATACCTTTCATTTGTATCCTCCTATACGGTTAATTTGAAACGCCCATTTTGTCAAGGGCTTTCCGCTCGCATTTTTTAAATTTTTCCGAAAAGCTGTCCCAGCGCTTGTCCCAAGCCTTAAAAAACGGCTTTTCAAGTAAATTTATTCTCAAAATATCTATTATAATACAAACCACAAAAATCGCGGCAACGCACCCGATAGCGTAAAGCGGCATAAGCCTTGCGCCGTAGTGTCCGACATTGTCAAGTAGATCCTTCCAAAGCCAGCGGCGCATCGTGTTGCTGTTTGCGTGAATACAAAGCACACCGAATGTCGAAGCGGCAATCGTGTTTATGACTTTGCTGTACCCTATTTTAACATTTTTAAAGAACATAAACGAGCACACGCCGACTGCCACAGCTAAAAATGTATTTGAATCCGTCACAAAAAATGTAGCTTTAAAAAATCCTCTCCTGTCTGCAAGCCACGCCCCTGCGACAACGCTTGCGGCGGAAATAACGATAAACAAAAGTGCCAATAACCCCCAAAGCTTTGTGTTGGAAAAGCACTTTTTGGGGTAAAGCCTTATATAAGACGCAATAAAATACAGTACAATAAACCAGCTGACATAATTAAAATTAATACGGTGAAATGTACCGAGAACAACATACAAAAATCCGCAGAGCAACAGTAGATAAATGTGCTGTTTTTCGTTCATTTTGTTTACTAAAACATTCAAAAACGGAATACATAAATAGAACATAAAGAAGCAGCTTGTAAAGCCCTTGTCAATAGCTGTAACGGGAATCAATGTCATTATCAGATTTTTTACCGAAAATTCGGTATATCCTGTTATGATAAAGATAAAATGCAAAACTATTCTGTAAAACATAACTTCAAGTACGAGCTTGGCAAACTTTTTGGCGGTTATGTTTGATTTGCACATAAAGTATCCCGTAATCATCACAAAGCAATTTATGCCTATTTTGCCCCACGATCCAAGAAACACCAATAAAAACAGTGACCTCCACGAAAGCGGGTCTGCGTATATGGGACCCGAAGCTTCTGCCAATCCGGAATTTACAACATAGTGATATGCAACAATCATAAGCATTGTGATAATTCTGAAAAGTTCTATGTTAGAATCCCTGACCTTAGAAGGGCGTGGGTTACCCCCCCCCGTGCGTTTTTTTACATTAACCGTATCTTGTTCAGTCATTATAAGCGTACCTCTTTATTTCATTATTATTTCACAAATCCTGTCAACATCATCTTCACTCAGATCCGCATACAGCGGAAGCGTCAGAACTCTGTCGGCAATATATGCCGCAACAGGTGTTTTGCCTGCGCCTGCAGTCTTTAAATCCCTGTAACATTCAAAGCTGTTTGTAAGCGGATAAAAATACTTGCGCGCCGTAATGTTTTGCTTTGCAAGCTTTGCAAAAACTTCATCTCTCGTTGCCTTAAAGCCGTCAAACACCGCAGGAAAATACGCATAATTCGACTCAACATCGCGCTGCGGCTTGCAAAGCTTAATGCCGCTTATTCCGCCGAGATTTTCGCGGTATCTTTCCACGGCTTTTTTGCGCTTTGTAATTTCAGCGTCAAGATGCCTTAAATTGCAAATACCCATTGCCGCCTGGAACTCGTTCATTTTGGCGTTTCCGCCGGCGTAAATTATATTCTCGGCGTCACGCATACCGAAGTTTCTCATCTCGTTTAAGGTTTTAACAAGCGCGGGATCTCTAAGGCAAACTGCTCCGCCCTCAATAGTGTTATAAACCTTTGTCGCGTGAAAGCTGAACATAGAAGCGTCACCGAAGTTTGCCGCCGATATGCCCTTGTATTTTGCGGCAAAAGCGTGCGCCGCGTCGTAAATCACCTTGAGATTGTGCTTTTTGGCAATCTCGTCGATTTTTTCAACATCGCAGATATTGCCGTAAACATGAACAGGAACAATGGCGACAGTTTTGCCGGTTATCAAAGCCTCTATTTTGTCCGCGTCAATCGTGTATGTTTCGGGATCAACATCGCAAAAGACGGGCACAAGTCCGTTTCTCGCGATAGCGTGCGTGGTAGAGGCAAATGTAAACGGCGTTGTAATTACCTCCGCACCCTTCGGGAACTGCATCGCGGCGATAATATTCTCAAGTGCCAGATGACCGTTTGTGTATAAAACCACATTCGGACAATCCAGATATTCTTCCAGATTGCTCTGTAATTTCTGATGCTCAGCACCCATATTCGTCAGCCAATGACTGTCCCATAATTTTTTTATTTCCTCGCAGTATTCCTCGTATGTTGGCATCGAGGAGCGGGTAACAAGAATTGTTTTTGCCACCGGTATAACCTCTTTTGTTTAAATTTTGTAAAACGCCCTTAAATTGTATCGTTTATCTTGCCAAAGTCTTCGCCGTAACGCTTTTTGCATATTGCAAAGAATATAAGGCCGAGAATTGCCCAACCGCCGACGATAATCCATTCTTCTGTTGTCATTGAGCATCCCGAACCGGGAATAAGATATAATATTACCATAAGTCCCGACAATACAGATGCCATAATTCCGACAAACTTGTAATGCTTTACCTTGTACGGTCTTTCCAGATCAGGCTCTTTTTTGCGGAGTATAAGGAATGACATAGCTACCATACAGTAAGCAAGACAGCAGGCAAAGCTTGCAGCGTCAGAAATCCATATAAGCATCGTTCTGCCGAAGAACGGAGCGGCAAGCGATAAAATGCCTATCAAAAGAAGTGCGTTGACAGGAGTTTTCTTTTTGCTGTGAAGCTTAGCAAATCTCCCCGGAATCATCAATGATTCCGCCATAGAAAATATCGCTCTGCTGCCGCCTATCAAAAACGAGTTCCAGCTTGTAACAACACCGCAAAGACCGCCGATAATGAGTACCTTCGCCATAACACGACTGTTAAATACTTTTTCCATAGCGGTAGCGGTAACAAGTCCGTCGCCTTCCATTGCGCTCTGTATAGCACCGCTGTTAAGCGCATAGCCTACTGCAAATACAACAAGCCCGTAAAAAACAACAGCACATATTATTGAAAGCAAAAGTATCTTAGAAATCTTTTTAAGCGGTATTTTGATCTCCTCTGCGACCTGCGGAATTACATCAAAGCCAAAAAGGAAAAACGGCGCAACAACAGCGACTGTCATTATAGCTTTGAATGAGCCGAATCCTTCTCCGATAATTACCTGCCCCTCCAGGTTTGAAGGAGAACCGTTGATTGCAGAAGCGACGACAAGAACAATACCGACTGCGGCTATTGTCACCGTCAGAATTGTCTGAAATACAGATGCCGCCTTGATGCCCAGTATGTTTACCCCTACAATGCCTATCGTCACAACGCCTGCGACAATTACACCCGAAAGATATACATCAGAGCCTGCAACCGAATACATATATCCGTATTTGAACGACGGAATTATGTACTGTATAATTGTCGGCAGTGATACTGCTTCAAAGCAGACAACGCCGATGTAACTTAAAATCAGCGCCCAAGTGCAAATAAAAGATCCCGTCGGGCCGAACGCCTTGTGGCTAAAGACATGCTCTCCGCCTACCTTTGGCATGGCTGGTGTCAGCTCGGCATAGGTCATTCCGACAAAAAATATCATTATGCCGCCTATAACAAAACCTATAACAGTTCCTATTACGCCTGCATTTTGTATCCACCTGCCTGATGAGACAACCCAGCCCCACCCAATCATAGCGCCAAAAGCAACAACTAATAAATCCAAAGAATTTAAAACTCGGTTAAATGATTTACCGGACATCATACGCCTCCCATTATGTATTTTATGCAAATTTAATTTTATCATAAAAATGTTAAAACAAAACGGCACTAAATAAACTGTTTATTCTGCAAAACAAATAGGCGGTTCTTCCCACCAAAATTGCTTTGTTAAATGCCACCCAAAAATTTCCTCAATTTCACTTTGAGACCCCTTATCCTCATACAGCTCCCACATAAAGGCACCGCTTGTATTGCCTTCCATAATGCACCAGCCTTTTGGCGTAAGCACAAGATCCCAACCAATCATTCTTAATGTATCAAATTTTTTGGCAGCCTGAACGGCAAGTTCAATGGCTTCCTGCCATTTTGGAATTTGAAATCCAAGTATGCGTTCACCTGTGTCCGGGTGAATATTCATATATTCTCTCATTTCTGTTGCACCGGGAGTATTGACAATACCTGTTTCGGCATCGATTCCGGCATCAAATGTGCCGTAAATTGCGCTTGTAACAAACTGCCCGAATCTGCCTATCTTAAACCACGGTTTAAATGTTTTTACCTCATCGCCGTTTCTGAATGTATTGATCCTCACTCCATTGATGGATTGCGGATGGAATTTTGCAAATTCCGGAACCTGTTCGATAACTTCTTCCAGAACAAACGCCGTATCCTGATAATTATTATATTTTTCGGTGTATTGTTTTCCTGTGTTTAACAGCTCGTTAAAATGCCACTCAATAGTGTGGTCACCGGTGATTTCCGTACAAAAAACTCCGTGCCCCTGCCTAAGGCTGCGGGGCTTTACTACGAATTTTGGATGCTTTTTTACAAAATCGCAAAATATGTCAAAGTCATCCTTTCCATTTATACAAACAACATCTCTTTTATACTCGTCCTTTAACAGAGAATAAGCGATGTATTTATCATTCAACAAATAGACATCTTCTTTTTTATTAAAGCGGTCGCGATACAAGCATTTTTTGTGAACGGTTACATATTGACTCACTTCGTCATGTGTTTTGTGCAGCAAATCAAACATAAAGAATTCTTCGGCAGAGCTGCCGTAAGCCCAGTAATAATATACGGATAATAAATAATACTTTTCGATTGTTTCCTGATCCTCCGTATTCATTGAATGACGCACTGTATCCTTAATGCTTTTTACGACATTTTCTTTATATATCTGCCTGTTTTTATTGATAATTTCTTCTGCAATACTCAATCTTTCCTGTTCGTTTTCAGTAAGCTTAAAGCAAGTTAAATCCATTTTTGTATTCCTTTCATATTGTTTGTAATTTTGAAATTATTTTCACAGTTGTTGTATCTATTCAAAATGTAATCCTAAAATTTCTTCCAATTCATTTTTATCTCCGATTTTTGTTGCGTATTGGTCGCCAAACTGACCGTACAGATTACCTTCCAGCATTATCCAGCCTTTTTCGGTAAGAGCGCAGTCCCATCCGACATAACCTGCGCCGCTTCCTAAAACATTTGCAAGGTCATTGACAAAACGCACAGCTTCATTCCATTTCGGTACTTGAAAACCGGGAAAGACCACCCCTGTATCAGGATGCCTTAAATAATACTTGCCGTGTTCTGTTATTCCCTGTTGAGTTACTATACCCGTCTCGGGATCAACCGGGGCAATAATTCCTCCGCTTCCTGCATTATCAACTATTGACGAACCTATCCCAACTCGCAAACGCGGATGGAAAAGTATTATTTCTCCTTTTGGAGTTTTAACAGTGGGTATTCTCACTGTATTTACCGACTCCGGATGCAATTTAGCCATTTCCTCTGCTTGTTTTACAAGCTCCTCAATAACTACAGGCCCGTCTTTTATGATTCTTTCAAACACTTTCCTGTCATTGTCATAAGACTTATGTTCGATAAATACACCGCGCCCTTGATGCCCCGTTTGAGGTTTTACGATAAATTCCTGATGTTTCTCTCTAAAACTGCAAAAAGTATCAAAGTCGTCTGATGAAGAAACTAATATAACATCTCTTTTATAAAAATCTTTAAACTTCGCGTATGTCCTTTCTTTTGATTTAAATAACATAAAATTCTCATCACTGTTTAATGCGTCATAAAAGAAATAACGGTTTTTATCTGTAATAAACTGTCCGCGGCCACGCGTATTTAAATTCTCAAATCCAAATAAAAAGTATTCATTGTACATACATCCAAACCGGTGAAGCGAGTATATCATATCAACAATATACTTCTGACGCTCTGTATCATCAATCCCACCGCGAAATTCATCTAAAACCTTTTCAATCATTTTCATACCTTTTTCATAATAAACAGGATCATTTTCGCGATAATAATTTACATAATTTATTTTTTCTTCTTCATACTTGTCAGCAAGAGTGGCAAGCCTTTTTTCCTCATCGCTTTCAATTCTCCACTTTGCTATTCTGGAGTTGGTAATTTTAGTGCCCATACATATCCCCCTTTTATGCCGTTAAACCAATTAAGCGTAAATCTCAGGTTTAAGCGGCAAAGACATTAAATCAATTTTTGCATTTTTCTTTAAATATTGCAAGTAATATACCATTTCTGCTGTCATCACGAAATAACTATGCCGGCTTATTTTCTTTTTTACTTCCTGCAATAAGCGATTTAAGCCAAACATATACGGCGGAAATCAGGAATGTTAAAACCAAGCAAAGCACCGGCAACATATAAAGAGCTATCGCGCTTCCGTCAATATGTAACGCGGCGTACAGCTTGTCCAGCAAATGCCAGACGGCAGGGTGTATAATATAAACATACAGCGAATACTCTGTGCCGACTTTTGTTAAAAACAGACCTTTTCCAAAGTCCTTATTTTTTATTCCCAGCATAAACAAGGCCCAAACCTGCGGAAATGTAGCAATATTCACCCCAAAATCCCTGCCCAGCAAATATCTTTCAATCGGGCAAAGCACTGTCGAAATAATGACAATTATTATCAATGAGCTTTTTTTAATCCGTATATTATCCTGATACTTATGAATCCAAAAACCAAGCGCAAAAAACGGAAATCCTTCTATCAAAAAATTGCGATAAAACATATTCGGAATACCATGCCCCAAGAGATGAAGCCCTTGCGCCAGAAAAACATATAACGCAAAGAACAATGGGATAGCATAGTACGACAGTTTCCTTAAATTTGATTTCTCCAGCAGTGCGAACAGAATGTAATCGTATAAAAGCGCAAACAAAAACCATAATTGACCGGCAATATAGACCGGAGTATTGAATACAAGCCAATACACAAATTTAGTGAATGTTATTTCCCCACTGAAGCCGTAAACAGGTGTTATAATAAGATAAAACAACGATGAGAACAGAGTTATTTTTCCTATGTGCAATAATTTTTTTGTGTAGTCAACTTCACCGTTCGCTTTAAAGCAGAAGTATCCGCTGACCATAAAGAAGAAAGGCACACAAAACCTTGAAACGCATTGGACAAGCACTCCGAGCGTCCCGGGAAATTCGCAGTGCATAAACACAACGCATATACAAGCAATCCCCTTTATGAAATCAAGACAATAATTTCTGTTTACCGTTTTTTCATTCTGCATCTTTATCCCTCAAACAACTCTATGTATTTTGATTCATCCTCAATTACGCCGTACGCCTTTGCTCGCATTACTATTTTTTCAGCCCAGCAACGGTGCGGACCAATCTCATTCATCTTATTTCCGCTGCTGCTTTTTACCACGCCGCCGCTTGTATCAAGAATCTGTAAAGCGTCCTCATAGACCTCTTTTGTAACAGCAAGCATTCCGTTTACATACGGAATATGCGTCGGGTGAATAATTGTTTTGCCGATAAAGCCGTTTGCTCCGTCAAGTAATAACTCACGCAAAAGCCCGTCAACAGCGTCATTGACCAATGTGTTTGTCTTGAAGAGCGACTTGTTTATAGAATTTGGAGTGTCCTCGAATTTCATATTTTTTTTGGCTCTGAAATACTCCCAAACAGGGCCGGAAACGCTGTAATCATTATGCCGCGTGAACACATTCAATACATCCTTCAGGCAATCTGAAACCGTCATAATATCATAAATAGTATAGTTAATTCCGCGCCGCATTCCGAACACCGAAGACCAGTCCGTGCCGCCGACTCTGATATTCAAAACAAGATTTTTGTGTCTGTCGAGAATCTCCTTCACACCCATAAGCTCAGGAATACGCGTTTCAAGATATGCCATTTCCTTGCTCTCAAGTATAGGCATACCGTAAATAACTTCACCGAACTTTTTATTCAGGTACTCCAGGTGTTCATAGTAGGCTTCTCCAACCTCTACATTGAATTTGGGGAAATTAAACGCAGTAACCAAATGAATATGTTCAGGCTTAAGCATAGAAGAAAAATGCTTAAACTGCTCTATATTGCGAACGCGGAAAATAATCAGCGGGATTTCCTCATATTTTATTGTTCCTTTTTTCAGCTCAATGTTCAGCGCGTCAAGCAAATTAATAACATTTTGTTCCGCCTCCGGAACATCTTCTTCCTTGCAGGCATCTTCAAAGCACATAACCATTGATGTAAGACCGGGGTATTTTTTAGTCAAAATCGGCTGCAAAAAATCCTTTGTCCCGGGCATATACATTGTTGCGCCGAGGCAGTACCGCAACATTTCCCGGTCCGTATATTTATCAAAATTGATAGGCTCTAAAACAAATTTGGAACTTGGTTGATAAATATGATGTCTCATACTACTTCCTCAACTTTCTCATACATGATTTTCTGTCTTCGTCAATTATATCGATAAGCGAATAGGCTTCATTTTCTTTTTTTATAAGCTCATCAATTGATTCTGCAAAAACTGTAAAACCTCACTCATATAATCTCTATTCAGTTGGTTTTTGTGTAACTCAAAGCTTATCATTTGCCAAACTCAGATCTCTTCTTATAATGCTTTTTCCGTTTTCATCGATAATATCAATTTTCTTCAATACCTGACCAACTTTTTGCTTTATTTCAAATTCATTATCCCCGCTGACAACTGTGACAAGCACCCTGCTACTGCCTGCGCTCGAAGCGTCAGTTTCGGAATGTTCACGCCTGTAAAAGGAAATAATATCAACTAATCCGGATGATTGTAAATCCTCCCATCCCGTAATAGCGCCAATCATACCTGTTTCTGCATAGACCTGATTAACTGCATATATCCGTTTAAGCGGATGTAACTTTGAAAAATCAGGCGTCAGTCCGATGTAAGAATCTATTGCCGCACTAATAAAATCAAACCCCGCAGCAATTTTCATCGTCTGCGTACTGATACCGCCACCGGTTCTCGGAGCAAATTCGATTACCGAAATATCATCTCCTTTGACAATACCCTGAAAGAAAAGCGGCGTATTGTCAAGTTCAAAAGCGTCTGCAATATTCTTTAACAGCTCACGGGCTTTTTCCTTTGCTTTTTCAGAAATTCTCGCAGGTGCAACCGATGCATAACATTTGATTACCTTGTCTGCCCCATCATATGTACTGATTCGTTCTTGAATCATAATTACTGTCGGCTGATGATTAGAAATATATCCATATGCACTTATTTCAATGCCTTCAACATACTCCTCTGCAATAACCATTCCGTTTCTGCTGTATTGTTTAGCAGCATCAAAGGCAATGACAGCCTCTTCTGCGGTTTCTGCCTTCTTAACACCTTTTGCAGAATTGCTGTCTGCAGGTTTAATCATAATCGGATAACGCAAATCCTTTGTAATTAATTCATCTGACCGCTCCAGACTGAAATGTCTTGAAGTTTCTATCCCATGTTCAAGCATTATTGACTTCATACGGACCTTGTCAGTCACATTAAGAGCGGTATCATAACTGTAAGGATGTGGAAGACCTAACTTCTCCGCAACATAACAGCACACAACATTAGCCTGATCCACACTTGTACTTATTACCAAATCTGCGTTCTTATCCCGAGCTATTTGTAAAACAGCCTCTTTATCCAAAGTGCTTTCGCTTATATGTTCATCCGCATACTCTTTTGCCGGCGGAGCAATAGAATAATCCACGAGCACAGTTCTATAACCCCTGTTTTTCAATTGACATATTAAATCTATGTGCGGAACTGTTCCGCCCAAAACAATTGCTGTTTTCATATTACATCCCTCTTATATAATATGGAGAAGCTCATAGAAAGAAGTCTCCAAATTAGATATATATTCTATAACTTGTTCGCAATAAGCTACACTTTTTCCTGAATGTGTTGCCATTTGCTTAAATTTGTCTTTCAGTTCCTCAGCGCTAATGGGATTTTCAGGCTCACCCTTTGGATAAATGACCTTTTTACTAATCTGTTCACCGTCTTTTAAATGTATTACTACTTCGGCAATCCTTTGTGCCGGAACAAGTTTTGAGAATTCTGCATTCTCTATCACCCGCACTTTTTTGGCAAGGTTAAGAATGTCCTTATTTGCAACAGCTCCCTCAGACATTGCGTCTATTCCACCGGTATGTAAACAAATGGCCGCCGCAACACTGTAAGGAATACTCATCTTTGCCGAACTGATCCCGCGAATATCGGTATGATCGTGACCGAACACTGCAAGACCGTATGTAACCACATCAATTTGCGCTATTTGATCCGGGTTGACCTGCCTTCCGAGTGAAATTGCAGCTTCAACTGCGGAATGACAATGCCTGCATGAAGCATACGGCTTTTTGTATATGTCCAAAATAGCATATTCCTTTTTTTGTCTGTCAAACCAACAGCTATCAAAAGAATCCGTCATCACACCCAAGAAGCCTCTCTTCCCGCCAACCGGATTTATCGGTCCCGAAAATCCACATTGCCCGATTCTTGCCGCAGTTATCGCAGTTTGAGCAGCTTTTCCGGCATTAAAAGGCTTTAATTGAGAAACATCATCAATCATTTCAAGTAATCCTGACGCACCGGCAACTGCAGCGGCAATAGTATTTTCAAGCGCTTGTTCGTTATATTTCAAAGAAACCGCAACAGCAGCGGCAGCTCCGATACACCCGCAAGTTCCTGTTGCATGAAATCCTTTCTTTTTATGTCCCGGCTGAATAGCAGAAGCCAGTCTTACGGTAATTTCATATCCTGTTAACGCACCGTAAAGGAAATCTTCAAAAGTAATCTTGTATAGGTCAGCAACAGCAAGGAGAGCAGAAAAAACCGGCGCTCCTATGTGTACCATCCCAAATCTGCTACCGTCATCAAGCTCAAAATAGTGGGCGGCAATACCGTTCAGCATAGCTGCATCCTCAGCCGTACCGCATTTATCTATTCCAATAATTGCGGCTTCTTCAGATTCGAGAGGCTTTGTATTCAAATACAGAGTAATTTTTTCCTTCAAATCGGCAGAACCCGCAAGAGTAACGCCAAGATAATCCAGCAGGCAGCTTTTTATTGTCGAAATAATTTCTGAAGGTATTTTTTCGTTTCTGAGCTCCTTGATCATTTCAACAATCATTTTTGTTTCCGTCATATTAGCACTCCCTCATTAACTTTCTATTCATTGTTAAATTCACTTTCTATTATCTGTAACTCGACGCATATTTCGACAGCTTCTTTAGCGTTATATTTGACATACAATTTCACTTACTTAAAGGTATCTATAAGGCTCGATCTCTTCTAATTGTCCTTGGTCAAATAATTTTATATTTCTAAAGGCGTCATGCATCATTGCATTAAAGGAATCAGCCGTCACTCCGGCAATATGCGGAGTAAGAATTACATTTTCGTCATACTTAAGAGGATAATCATCAGGTATAGGCTCTTTAGCGTGCACATCCAAGCCTGCGTATGCAAGCTTCCCGCTTTTTAAAGCGTTTGAAACTGCAACAGGATCAACAATTTCTCCCCTTGCTGTGTTTACAAGAATTGCACCGTCCTTCATCATTGCAAGCGACTCGTCATTTATAAGATTTCTTGTACGCTGGTTCAAAGAACAATGGATAGTTACAATATCCGAATTTGCGAGCAGCTCATCAAGGCAGACAAACTTCATATTGTTTTCCGACTCAAACTCACGCTCCACTTGCGTAAGGTTATTGTATAAAATATTTACATGAAACGGCTTTAGCAATCCCACAAGAACCGTTGCAATATTTCCCATGCCGATTATGCCGACAGTTCTGCCTCTTAATTCTCCCGTCAAAACGCCTTGATCCTGTTTCTTCCAGATACCGTTTTTTGTGTTACTGTTAACTATCGGTAGCCTTCTGAGGCAAGCAAGCAAAAGAAGTAAAGCGTGTTCCGCCACACTCTCGGAATTTACACCCCTGTTTACATAAAGAGGTATTCCCTTTTCTTTAATAGCTTCCAAATCCAAAGCGTCAAGCCCTACCCCTGACCTTTGTATCATTTTCAAATTATCTGCCCTGTCCAGAACATCTTTATTTAATTTAAGACGCCCTCCGGCCAAAATATAGTCTGCATTGCCAACTTGTCTTTCCAAAGCTTGTTGACTTGATTCTTCGAGAAACATCAACTCAAATCCGTCAGGAACATACTTTTTTATTAACCTGATCACAGTCTGTGAATAGGAATTTAATACCAATATTGTCTTCATACTATCTCCTTATCAATCAATACTTGTCGTTTCAGCGTGTCATAGACTGTTTTCACAGCACACTTAACTTAAACAGCTTTAATCTTTTTGCTTTCTCTTGCCCACATACCCTTTTAAGAGCGCAAGCACATATTCAAAGCTGTCAATATGCAAAATCTTAGACAATGCTATAAAAATCACAGCTCCGAGAGGCACTTGAATTAGCAAAGTCACGAAATCCGAAAGCCCCAAAAATTGTATCGGATAAATCATAACTCCCATTACGCAAGCCAAAAGAATTCCGGGCAAAATATCCTTGAGCTGCTCGATATATCCGTAATTCATCAGCTTTTTGTTGGGTGATGCATTTATGATCTGACTTGCTATACTGCTCACTATACTGCCCCATGCAATCGCCTTTACGCTGATAAACATTGTGGCGGCAACAATCGCCAGCCCCACAATTTTTTTTGTTACTTCAAGCCGCAAAAACAAATCGCTGCGCCCCATCGCTTTAATGGCGTTAAGATTTGCTGTATGAACAGGGTAAAACATACATGTAACACATATAATCCGCATAAAGAATACCGATGGCATCCATTTTTCCGTAAGAACAAGCCTTACAAGCGGCTCTCCGATAAACGCAAGTCCCAAAAGAAGCGGAGCCATAAGATAAGTGCTTGTCTTTATAGAACGCCTTGTCATAGCCTTGACAGCTTCCGGATTGTCCTGATGCTTTGACATTGCAGGCAAAAGCACACTGTCAATAGACGCGTTTATGTTTTCAACGATAAGGCTTGGCCAGCTTTTTCCTTTATTGTACTGCGCCAAATCAGCTGCCGAATACACCTTCCCTATTATAAGTGTTCTTAAGCTTTTATATGCTCTGTCGAGCAAACTTGAGACGAGCAGCTTCCAACCGAAAGAAAACAAGCCTTTAATTCTTTGCAGCGAAAACATCAGCTTCGGTCTCCACTTAACCATAAACCAAAGGATAACCGTATCAATCACATTATTGCTTAAAGACTGCGTAACAAGCGCCCATACGCCGTAACCCTTGTAAGCCATCCAAATACCCACAAAAGCAGAAAAAATTGTTCCGCCGAGCGTTGCAAAAAAGAACTTTTTAAACAGCATATGTCTTGAAACATACGATTGCTGAATTCCCTTTACACCGGATACAATAAGCGTAAGACTCATAACACGCACGACAGGTGTAAGATCGGGCATTGCGTAAAAGTTTGCAATATGCGGCGCTGCAAAAAACATTATTATGTAAAGCAAAGTACACATGGCGAGATTGAAGTAAAACAAGCTCGAAAAGTCCAAATCGTCAGCATCCTTTTTTTGTATAAGAGCTACTCCCATACCGCTGTTTATAAAAACATTAAGTATTGAAATAAAAACAGCAACAAGCGCCACTATACCGTAAACAGACGGCTCAAGAAGTCTTGCTAAAACTATTGAAACAATAAAGCTGACGCCTTGTGAGCCGCACTGCTCCAAAAAGCGCCATATAAACCCAGAAAAGGTTTTTTTTGAAAGATTTTCAGATTTTCCCAATTTTTGCACCTCTGTATTATGCTTATGACAATTTACATCAATAATCTTATATAGACAATGTCTGCTATTTTCTTTCAGGCAGGCTGTCATAGACATTCTGCCATTTTTTTACGCCTACTTCCAAATGTGTTCTTTCGTAAATATATTTACTGAATTTTTCCTCGTTATAATCGTCTTGCGGTTTGCAAAATTTATTAAAATCAGACTTTGCAATATCGTTATAATCGCAAATTGACACTCCGTTATCGTGAAAATAACCAAACATCGGATTATCAGTCTGCATATATATTTTCGTTTTTTGCCATATAAGGCTGTTAATATTTCCTAATCCTATTTGTCTCTTTGTATTAAATATTGCTATATCTATTTTATCTAACAATTCAAAATATGCTTTTCTTTCCATCATTTGACGAAGCGCCAAAGTTTTTTCTTTCCCGAATAATGAAACGGCGTATTCTTCAACCTTATCCGCATATTCTTTGTCACTACCGTAACTTAGCGGCATAAAAATAACAATATTTTCATCTTTGAATTTTTCTAAATCACTCAGCGTCTTAATATGATTATGTTCCTTTTTTGCATTGTTGCCTACTTGAATATAAACAGGAGAACCACTATCATGCACAGCCAGCTTTGGCTTATCATAGATATTATTATAATATTGAGGTATTATCGTTCCGCCATTGTAAGGCGCATAAAAAACTTTTGCCTTTGAATTTGGGAATTTCTTTTTGTATATATCCACATCGGGCGGAAAAATAGCCACTACCGTATTGACGGATTTTCTCACCCTGTTTCTTAAGGCTTCCGTAACTTTGGAATTTCTTTTGGTGTATAAATCTCCTCCCCACTCAATCCATACAAATTTTTTTCTGAAAATTGATTTGGGAAGTAAACAAGCATATCTGCCGAAATCTTCTAAGCAGCCCAGCGAGTGCAAAACAATATAATCATACTCGCGTATATATTTTATCAGCGTTCTTATTTTGTCAAAACGGCTTCCGTCCGATAAAAATTCTGTCTGCGCTATATTGCATTGCGGAGAAATCAGCTTTCCTTTGTTTTTTGATGAAGTTATGTAGCAAATTTCATGCTGACCGTCATTAAAAAATTTATCATAATATTTCACAACACCTTTTGTAAAATTGGTATTTCTCATTAAATGCAGTATTCTTTTCATAAACTCTCCTTGGAATTGTCATTTTGAAATATGAACAACACTTCACATAACAATTAATTTTGCTTATTTTTCATTATGTTAAATATTATTCTGATTATTGTTTTTATATAGATTCGTTGCAAAATCAAGGTCTGATTCGGTCGTGATTTTAAAATCTCCGGCACGCGCCACTATTGTTTTCACCTTATGTCCTAACATAACCATCAACTGAGAAGTGCATGTAACTTTTCTTAACAGTTGTTTATCAGCTTTTATACACTCATTATACAATAACTCAAGATTAAAACCAGACGGAGTGTGTATCTCAAATAAAGATGTTCTATCCAATGATTCTTCTAAAAAAGTGCCGTCTTTTGAAAGGAGAACCGTATATGTAACCGGCTTGACAACTGTGGAAAGCTTATTGATCAGTGTTTGTTCTATACAATCATAAACCGTTTCATCTGGTGTTAAAGGTCTAACAGAATCATGATAGATAATAATATCATCTGAATGTATCCCCTTATGTAAAACAATATGATACATGATATTCAAAAAAGAATCAATTCTTTCTTGACCCCCATCAAGAATAACAATACGTTTTAAATCATCTTCCAAAAAAAATTTTTTAAACAAATCCTTTGTATATTCCATCCATTCTTTATTAACTGCAACATAAATTTCGTTAATCCTTTTATTCTTTAAAATAGGTCTCATTGTCAAAATAATTATGGGTATTCCATCAATAGTTATAAATTGCTTTGGTATTGTCGAACTTTTAAAGCGTCTACCCGTGCCTCCTGCTAAAACTGCTCCGTATATCACAAAAAAACCCCTTTCTGTCCATTCAAACACATTTCCAATCCGTTGTCAATAATAGCACTATTTAAAAGATTACTATGCGTTATCTTTTTTAGCCCTTAGTTGACATATCATAACTTAATAATATATTCGATTTTTATTTCTAACAAACAATAATTCCATTTTCTGAGAACGCTGCTCCATTATTCATCTTTCCCTTGCAAAACAACTTTGTTGTGATTTCTTATAACTGTATAGGATTTTTTGTTTAAGAATCCTTCCAATCCTTTAATAATCTATTTATAATTAATTCTCCCGCCGATTTAATATTTTGTCTTAAAATTTTTTGAGTATATGTTATTCTGTAATTTTTTTTATAATCATTTCCACGAGATATATCTAATATCAGATCTTCCACGCTTTCCCAGTTATTGACATTGTACATACCGTTAAAAAGTGGCTTATATTGTTCAGAAAAATTCTGACTAGTGCCAAAATAAATTATTGGTTGACCAACTAAAAGAAATTCCGCAATCGTAGAACTGTAATCTGTCACCACAATATCAGCTGAAATTAAGGTATGGTGATAATCGTTTGATTCATCAAGAGTAACATTATTTGTTGAGGAGATTATATCCATGTATTCTTTTATCTCTTCCTTGTTTAATAAACCATACTTAATAAATCTGTCAAACAAAATCGGATGTGGCCTAATTACAATTTCATAATCAGAATGTTTTTCTGCAAAATCAAGTATTCTGTCTTTAAACAACATAAAACTACTTGGCTCATGTCCATTTGCTTCATTTTCTGGTGTTGTCCATCTCGGGAAATAAGCAATTCTTTTAATTTTCTTTTTCTCCAAACAGTCATTTTTACTCTTTAAAAGATCAAAACGGGGAAAGCCCAAAGAATAAACTTTAACTCCTTCAAGTTTTTCAAATAAAAATAACTTTTTTTTGCAATACCTATATCCTATAGGTCCTTCAGCAAAAAAATAGGATATATGGGCGAGGAGACATAAATTGAACGCTGTTTCCAGAACCACTCCATCAATAAAACAATATCCATACGGAACGACACATAGCTTTGAAAAGTTAGCCATTTCATGAAATTTAAACCCATCAGGATATTCTTCATTATATGGTATTCCCAAAAAAATATAGTCTGGATTAAACTTTCTGAGGTCTACAAAAGAACCGTCATTTTCATAACAACTTATTGCCCTGTCTCCTGCTATACCTTTGCAAAAATCAAGAACATTCGAATTATCCGTATTTTTTTTATTCTTTGACCTATCCGGAAGAGCTATCAAATATGTATCAATACACTTGTTTTTGTTTGCTTCAGTATATACAGATTCAACTGAACTGAATATATTGGTTCTTGAAACCAAAAACAAAATAACACATTTACTGTTTTTAACTTTAGAATGTTTATAGTGATATTTTCTTTTATAGTTAATAATTTTAATATTATCCTTTATTACCGTCGGAATCATTTTTTTTATTATACAAATTAAATGCATACAAAACACCTCTTAAATGAAAAAATACAATGTGTTATTTTAAGCATTTTAATCTAAAACGCCTCATCGTTGTCCTTCTTCAAAAACACTCTGAAGAACACCGCCCCAAGTATCATAAACGACTTGCTGTTAAGCTTGTTTGCGTAATAAATATATTTACCGAACTTGCCTACGCAATCCTTTTTGTGCTTCAGTACGATTTCGCGGTTTTCGTTGCTCAATAACCGCGCGGCTATTTTGTATTTTGACTTTAAAGCTACCTTGCCGCCCAGATTTCTTTCTATAATGGCGCGGATAATATCTATCTTCCCGACCTCTGCTTTGTCCTTGTAGCTTTCATAAAAGCCCTTGTCCTTCAGCATTATAAGCTGTGTTTTGTAAAGCGATTCCATAATATCGCAAAGCTCAGGTCTCGGTTTTCTGCTTGACGAGCCTTTTATTTCTCTCCAATAGTATAAAGGCTTCGGCACAAAAGCAAAGCTTTTGCAGCTGAATATATACGGACCGACGATAAAGCGGTCTTCAAAAGTCCTTACGGTATTTTGGCAGTACCTGTTCATATTTTCTATGTAAATATCGCGCTTAAAAAGCTTGTCCCACCGCGCCTGCGAAAAGCTTGATGACATTGTCGGAAATACAATGTCATAAATTTCGGATATCGTTTTTTCATCATAGTATTCCTTGTAGTCGGGAACGCTCGGCACCGCGGATACAGTATTAAGGTTATATCTTCCGCACATAACGACATCAGCGTTTGTTTTTTCTTCACAGCGCATCATTTCCTCGTACATTGTAGGCTCTATGTAATCGTCGCTGTCAACAAACCCGAAGTACTCGCCATGCGAATTTTTAACGCCCAGAATCCACGCTGACATCTGCCCGCCGTTTTCTTTGTTTATCAAATGGAAATTAGCGTACTTTTCCTCGTACTCACGGCATATTTTCCCGCTTTCGTCTGTTGAGCCGTCGTTTACCATTATAACCTCAATATCATTATAAGTCTGATTTGCAATAGAATCAAGACATTCGCGCAAATATTTTTGCGC
Organism: Clostridia bacterium; assembly: GCA_017450025.1. GTDB lineage: Bacteria > Bacillota > Clostridia > UMGS1883 > UMGS1540 > RGIG3586. Next base: position 52,149 of record JAFSYJ010000033.1, read on the forward strand.
GTTATATATAGGCACTATAACACTAATCATTATGTTCTCCCTTAACCTCTCACCAAATCCGGCAACATTCTTTCGTACATTTCCTTGAGATTGTATTTTGCACTCCAGCCGAGGCTGTTCAGCTTTTTGGAGCTTAATCTCATCTTTGTTTCGGGAGCGTAACCGAATGTGTTGCCCTCGGGAATATCAAATACGACCTCCGAACGACCGCCGGAAAATTCCTTCGCCACCATTTTTGCCATATCGGCAATCGTGATTGCGGTTTCTTCGTTTACAACCGTGTATACATCGCCGTCAGCGCCGTTTTTCAAAAGCAAAAGGAGTGCTCTCACGACATCTGCGGTGTAGCAGTAGTTTCCGACCGTTCCGCCCTTCGTGTGCAAAACAATGTCCTCGCCCTTCAAAGCGCTTCGCGCAAACTGTGCAAAAACCCTGTTTTCACCCTCGGGAACGCCTGCACCGAAGGTCTGTGAAAGCCTTGCTACCCTGACAGGCAAACCGTACTCCTTCGCGTAAGCCGCCGCCATACACTCCGCAAGCCGCTTGCCTTCGGAATAACAGCTCCTTATGTTCTGAATATCTATGTACCCAAGCTCCGATTCGCCTATCCGCCCGTCTTTGTAAACCTGCCCGAACGCCTCCATTGAGGACAGATATACCAAGCCTTTGACCTTGCTTTCTTTAGCATAATCAAAAATCTGCTTTGTTCCTGTGTAAATGCTTTCTATAACCTCAACGGGGTTTGTTATAAAATACTTTGAAGTCGTGGAATTCGCTGTGTGAATTATGTAATCGCACTCCGTTCCTTCGGGAACAGGGGCCGCAATATCCTGATATACAAAGCTTATATTTTCATCGCTGCCGTCAAAAAAATCTGCAAAAACGCTTTTGACCTTTTGCGGATTTCTCGCAAAGCCGACGCACGATATGGCGTTTTTATGCGTTTTGTTGTATTCGCATATCGCCTTTATAACGAGCGAGCCGATAAGTCCCGTTGCGCCCGTCACCATTATTCTGCTTCCTGCAAAACCTGTTTTGTCTAAATAATCAGAAAGATTTTTTAAATCCTCTTTCAAAAACTCCGAATACATATGTAAAACCTTCTTAAATTCCGAATATCTGTGAATTTTCCTTAGCGTCAAGGAGCGCGCGGCAGATGTAAAAATCAGCCGGATTTGTTACCTTGATGTTTTCCGCAGGACCTATAACCGTGTGCAGCTTGTGCCCGTAATGCAGCATCATACTTGTAGAATCCACAAAATTGTATGTGCCGTCCTTGCGCGCTCTGTCGTGCAAAGCATATATATCTTTTAAGTAAAAGCATTGCGGCGCTCTTGCAAGCTGACATTCGTTTCTCGGAACAGCGTCTGTTATCATATTTTCCTCGTCAACTCTGATTACAGTTTCTATCGCAGGCGCAACAGTAATTGCAGAGCCGTATTTTTTAACGGCATTTATGCAGTCGGTGATAGTTGCTTCGTCTATAAGAGGACGGACTCCGTCGTGAATAAGCACAATGTCGCCGTCTGTCGGCTTTTCGCTGTCCGCTATTGCTTTAAGCCCGTTATACTGCGACTGAAGCGCAGACGCACCGCCTTCAACAACAAATTTTGCTTTTTTAATACCAAAGCGCTCGACCAGCTTTTTCATATAGTCAAGCCACTCCGAAACGCAAACGACGCAAATCGCGTCAATGTCAGGATGCGAGTCAAAGACCTCAATGGTATGAATAATAATAGGCTTGCTGTGGATTTCCAAAAACTGCTTCGGCTTTGCTTTGCTGTTCATTCTGTTGCCGATACCGCCGGCAAATATCAATGCGTAATTCATTATATTTCCTTTCCGGGCTCGTCCTTCCAATAAACCTCTATATCGTGTATTATTTTTTGATTTTCAGGCGGAAGCTGCATATAATCTCCGTTGTTTATGTGTGAATACAAGGTTCTCAAATACTTGTCATATCCCACGGGCGCAGAAAATGTATGCCCCTCAAACTCAACAGGTATTGCCGAGGCAAAGCACTCCTTGGGAACGCAATTGTGCATACCGCCGGCGACAATCGTAGCGCAGTAGTCCGAAGAATCAAAATTGTACTGCGTGGCAATCTTAAGTGCCTTGTTAAGCGGATGTAGACTGTCTTTTACAAAAGGTGAAGCAATGTATGCAACCGCTTTTTTAAGCGGGTTATTTTTCATCTTCCAAACTCTCACCGAATATTTATTAAACCAATACATATCACATAATAACTTTACCTTGCGGCAATTTGCCGCCGCCTTTTTCATATCTGACGGAAGCCCGTCTTTCGGGAATAAATCTATGTATATGCTGACCTCCGAGCGCAGCGTATCGGGATATTCAATCAAAAGCGTGCGCCTGTCGCATATTTTTGCAAAAGGGAACAAGCCGTCCTGCGGAAAGTCAATGTCAATGTAATCAGCAATTTTCTTTGTTTTGGTAATCTCCAAAAACCTGTCGTAATCGGGGCGCGGCATACAAATATCCATATCGTCGTCCCACGGAATAAAGCCCTTGTGGCGGATCGATCCGAGCAAAGTCCCCGAATCAAGAAAATACCTTATATTGTTTTCTTTGCAATATTCATCAACCTTAATAAGTAAATCCACAAGTATTTTTTTCATTTCGTCAATAGCGATTTTTTTCATTTTCATTCCGCTCCATTGTCAATATATGCACTTTTCTGTAAATACTCAATCCTTTTGCGCCTTGCGAGTATCCCCCACATAAGCCATAGCAAATAGCACCGCGTTCCCGGACCGAAAGGGGCGAGTTCTTCTGAAATCATTTCTGCAAATATTGACGCGCTGATAACAAAAAAGCATAAATCAACGGAATCCGCATTTTTCAAATTATATATACTCCATATAAAAGGCACGACTGCCATAACCAAAAGAGGCCAACCGAAAATCCCGCAATTTGCAAGTACAGATACATAAAAACAGTCCAGCGTGTCATGCAACGCTCCTACCCCAAATAACTCGTTTGCCCTGAACACGCTCATACCGTAGCTTATCTGGTCGCTTCTGCCTGAAGATAAATCATTGATATCACTCGAATCACGACCCGCATATATAAATTGATCCAAAAAAGTATCAAATCTGTCCGTATTAAATATAAAGAAAATCGTACAAGCTATAACAAACAGCGTTATCATCATCCGCAAACCCGGTTTTATACCCTTGTTGCTGAAAACCATGACTAATATCAAAATTGCAATACCCACCATTACCGTTCTGCATCTTAAATAAAGGATATCTGTAACACAAAAGACTATCAAAGCAACACGCATAAGCTTTTTCATATGTGTATCGGCATCATATACTGTGCAGCCAATGGCTAAAGCACACATAAGAAGAACCGAGATTTCATTTTTGCCGTAACGGTACTCATAATACCTGGTTGACAAATCAGTTTTTCTTAAATAAATAAAAAACAGCAAAATTGAAATTATAAGCATACTGTAAAAATACGCCTTGCATATTTTAATAAGCTTTTCTTTATCAATCTCATACCCTAATGTGTATGCACAAAAGAATATTACAAACGCTGTCATAGCAGGCTGAAAAAAATGATTGTCAAAAGCGTTCTCACCCGTAAAATATGATACGACCGCAGAGTTAATAACAAATAATGCAAATAAAATAGTATATGTTCTTATTAACGAACCGCCAAAGGAAATTTTATTATCATATAATATAAGGATGCCAAGTAAGACCCACAGAGCGGTGTTTACGCGCCTGCCGATTCCGTTTGCAACAAATACGGGGTAATATGATAAGTTTGCCACTATGCACAATATCGCCAAAAAAAGTGTTTTACCCTTATACGAGCGAATTGCCTCTATCATTTGCTTCCTCCAAAATTTTTGCCAGATCTTTCCCAAACGGCGCATCATACGGTGCTTCACCGCTGCGGTCAATAAGTGCCCCGTCAAGAGTTAAATCGGGGTGAACCATAAGCTCCACAGCAGCATTTTTTATTTTGTCTTTGTTTAAAGCACTGCACTCCTCAGGACTTCCAAAATAATCCGTATAATCTATCCCGAGGCGCTTCAGCCGTGAATTAAAAGCGGCTTTTGCCATCTTTTTTATTGCAGAAATTTCACCGATATTTCTGGAAATCCTGACCTTTTGAATTCCGTACTCTTTCCAGATTTCCTGAAATACAGGGAACAAATTCGGTGCCGTGTGTATGTGGTGATGCGAATCAGCGTGATGGATTTTCAGCCCGTAAGAACAGTATTTTTCAGCCTGCGCAGACAGCTCGTCATATGCGTGCTTTTTCTGCTCCGCAGTTAACTTTTTGTATCTGTTAACGCGCATATGAAATAAACCGTCGTCACCGCAGAAAAACGGGTCGTGCCTGATGCCGTCAGTCATTGGCGTACCCTCTGTCAAATCAAAATGTATTCCGATAAAATCTTTTAAATCAGAACTCTTTGCGATCTCATAAGCTTTGTCAGCATAGCTGCCGCAGTTTATCATTGTTGTCGTTTTGATAATCCCCTTGTCAAAAGCCTCACAAATCGCCTTCGTGCATGACTCCGACCAGCCAAAATCATCAGCGTTTACCGTTATTTTTATCATTGTAAAATGCTCCGTTAATTCAGAATTCTATCAGTTCATTTCTCTAAGACCGTTTTAAATACATCACAATGCTTTAGAGCCATATTTTCAAATGTGTATGGTCTTATCGTATCCAGCGAATTTTGCGCCATAATGTTGTAGCGTTGTCCGCTTAATGCGATTTCGGCTGTTTTAGCACACATCAAAGCGTCGTCTCCCATTGGAATCTGATAGCCGTTTTCGCCGTTTTTAATAAGCTCCAGACCTGCAACGCAGTGGTCGGAAACAACAACAGGCAAGCCGCAAGCCATAGCCTCGTTTACCACAAGTCCCCAAACATCGTAGCTGGTCGGATGAACAAACACATCAGACGCTTTGTAATAATCCATAAGCTCGTCCTTTGCGTGGAATCCGTCTATCATCACATTAGTTAAACTCAAATCTTTTATTGCCTTTTTGTAATTTTCCTCTTCTTCCCCGCCGCCGATAATAAGCAGCAAAAAATCATCAGCCATAGATTTCCATTCACAAATCAGTTCTTGATACCGCTTCAGAGGTATAAACCTCCCCACGGCTATTGCAATTTTTTTTCCTGTAGGTAACCCGAGCTTTTCGCGCAGCTCCGTTTTTTCCACATCGGATAAGGGCTTTTCCAAAACATCTCCGCTGTCCAGAGTTGAAAAAGTATGTAAAAATATTTTGTTTTCAGGCGCGCCGTATTTTATAAAGTAACGCTTGGCATTTTCGCCGCTGGCAAGATAAGCCGCCGCACCTTTTAATAAATACTTTTTCAGCATATCCTTTAACGGATTCCCGTGATTTGTCAGCATAACGCCGTCGCAGTTGATAATATAAGGTATTTTTTTACTTTTGCATTTTCTTATCAGCTTCATAGCGTGCGGCGTTGTAAAATCATATATTGCCACCAAATCATACGAATTCATATCTAAAGAAGCAAACCTTTTTTGCCCTTCTTCGGTATCTAAAGTATAATAGTTTCCTTTTTGAAACCAATCGGAGTTTCTGTTATCCCCCGACGATGTTTCACAAAAAAAGTCAATATCAAAATCCCTGACAAAGTAATCGAGTAAATTCACTCTGTACGGTGCAGGATATATCGCAAAAAAAAGTATTTTATTCATTTGTCAACCTTTCCGCCGCTTCGCGCGGATTGTTAAATAACGCCGCAAATTCAAGTAATTTTGCATCGTTTAAATTCCACCATTGCGATAACTGCAATTTTTCTATCGTGTCGCTGTCAAATCTGTACCGTATTATTTTGGCGGGAACACCGCCGACTATTGCATAATCAGGCACATCGCGTGTTACCACAGCTCCTGCAGCAATAACTGCGCCGTTGCCGACTTTAAGTCCGCTTTTTATCATTGCCCCTGCGCCGATCCAGACATCGCTTCCGATTTCGGTCTTCGGGCAAGGCTCATAAGGGAATTTTGTAAAGTGTGTTTTCAGACAGTTGCCGCCCTCAAGAAATACAGGAGATGTTGAAACAAAATCCAGAGGATGCGAAGGCATACCTATATTGCAGCTCTCGGATATTGAGCAAAATCCGCCTATTTGCGTGTTTTGTATAAGCGTGTTGCGACCAATATATGTATATCTTCCGATATTGGTGTTATATATGCGGCATTTTTGACGAATAGCCGCCGCTTGGTCGATATTGCAGTTCATAATGTTAGAAGAAAAACATATTTTTTTATTAAAAATGCCACATATCTTCCATTTAAAAACGGAAAGTATCTTTTTCAGCATTATTCAATCCTCCAAAAGAAATGCATATTATTTATGTGTATTATATAATAACAAATCAAATTTTTTCTTCTGACAACTTTTTTAATAATGTATAGTACTTATTTGTCTGTTTCTTTCTGCTTGCAATTTCTTCACAAACCGTTCTTGAATTATCACCCATTTCGGGCAAATTCTCTTTTTCGTTATATGCTTTCAAAATTGTTTTAGCAAGCTCACCAGCATCGTTTAACGCTAAGGTATAACCCATATTACGGCTTTTTATAATATGTGCCACATCGCTGGTCTGATCTACAAGAGACAGCAAAGCCGTACCGGCCGCCATAATGGCGAATGTTTTAGACGGTAAAGCTAATTTGGATAATCCGGGTTCTATTGAAACAAGTTCCAAATCTCCAATGCTGTATATCTCAGATAAACGCGAAGCAGGTTGAAGCGGATATGTTGTAATATAATCCAAACCTTCCTGTTTTATCTGTTCTTCAAGCTTTTCTTTATATGAGCCGCTTCCTATAATTACAAACCTTATATCTTTATTTTGTTTATGAACTCTTTTTGCAGCATCTACAATTACAGGCCAACCTTGAAACAGACCTATGTCACCCGCATAAGAAACAATAAAACCTTCTTTGGAGATACCAAGCTCGTCCATAAGCTTGTTATCCTGCCTTTGAACATGGTGAATACTTTCTGTATCCGCCCAATTATAAATCACTTCTATCTTGTCTTTAGGGCAATCATGCGTGGATATGGTGTTTTTCATTTCTTCAGAGATAGTTACGATTTTTGTGTTCTTTTTGTATACATTTCTTTCTCTGTATCTTAGGAATTTAATAAATAGATTGGACTCTCTAAAGCCCTTTATACGCATCAATGTATCAGGAAATAAATCCTGTGCGTTGTACAAGGTTGGCGCAATCTTTGCAAGCTTTGCTCCGATCCACCCCAAAAAAGGCGGCGAACTGTATATGTAATATACATCTGTCGGAGTTTTCTTTGCCTCCTTGTAAAGAAGCCTTGTAAGCCGCAAGTATTTTATCATACGGTCAAAAAGGCCTTCTCCTTCACCGTTTTTTGAGCCTATTCTCTTTACAACAACATTCTTTGAAATTTTTTCTACAGGATGATCCAGGTAATAATTTTTCACATCTTCAGAAATGCGACGCGAAGGAAATCCTGTAAGCACCGTTACTTCGGCGCCATACTCACCAAGGTCAAGTGCCAATTCGTTAAGAAGGGCATGTCTTTCTTTGCAAAGATGCCCGGTAATAAATGTTATTTTCATAATAAAACACCTCAATAAATTCCGGTTACCCAGTCATTAAAATTACCGTTTTTTCCGCTTGCCGCATTTACATATTCTTTATGTAATATTTGAGTTATCTCGCCTTCCCCCAGCTCATATCCGTCAATACTTAATACAGGTGTCAATTCCATAGCCGAACCGCATAAAAACGCTTCATCAGCGGTATAAAGCTCGGTACGGTCGATAGTTCTTTCCTCAACATCATATCCAATACTTTTAGCAAGTTTAATAATACTGTCTCTTGTAATGCTCTCCAATACAGCGTCTGTATGAGCAGGTGTAATTATCTTTTTGTTGCGAATCATAAAAAAGCAGCTTCCCGGTCCTTCAGACACCTTTCCGAACTCATTTAGGAATATACATGTATCATAACCGTTCCTCAAAGCTTCTCTTTGCCCAGCACGGCTGTTAATATAATTTGCTCCGCATTTAATTCGCGGAGAAAGAGCATTTTCGCTGATTCTTCTCCACGAAGTCACGCAAACTTTAAGACCGCTCTTATTATACTCCGCGCTCGTTTTTCTTCTCGGAATCGGTGCTACAAACATTTCAACAGGGCTGTCACTTCCCCATGAACCGAATCCGTCTACAAACAATGTTTGCCGAACCGATAAATTTTCTTGGTATTCGTTAGCTTTAACCACATCTGTCAAAGCCTTTTTCATATCGTCAATACTGTACGGGCATATAATTTGAATCAACCGTGCCGACCTTATTAAACGCTCATAATGATCATTCAGGCGGAAAGCATATAACTGTTTTTTCTCATCATTCCAATAGCACGGAATGCCCTCAAATACATTTAACCCAAATTGGGATGTAGGAGACAATACATTTATTTTAGCGTCATTCACATTTAAAATTTCACCTTTAAACCATATCCGTCTTTCCGAAACATCATATTTCATAATAAAATCCTTATCTTTACAATTTTAAAGTTTCTATGTTTTTTTCCTGATTATTTTGTGTCTCCTCAACATTTTTCATTGAAAAAACACGAAGTATAGTTAAAAACCATATTTTAATGTCAAATAAAATATAATACTTATTTACTTTGTCTATGTAAATATTATCATATTCAACCTTTTCGTCCCACGAAAACTCATTTCGCCCAACAACTTGAGCCAATCCTGTTATACCCGGCAAAACCGTAAACCGCCGTTTATATTTATCATTTAAAGAATCATATTCGGGAAAATGACCAACAACAGGAGAACGCGGACCGACAAAAGACATTTGACCTTTTAAAATATTAAAAAGCTGCGGAAGCTCATCCAAGCTTGTTTTCCGTAGGATGCGTCCTACCTTTGTAATTCTCGGGTCATCGGCAAAGCTGTATACGCCTGTTCCCATATTTTGTGCATTAACAACCATCGAACGGAATTTCCACATCTTAAATGTTTTAAAATCTTTACCTATTCTTTCCTGTTTAAATATTACAGGTCCTTTTGAATCAATTTTAATTGCTACCCCTATTACAAGAAATATCGGTAATAAAACTATAATGGCTAACCCTGCAATAATCGTATCAATAATCCTTCTGACCGCAAAATACATCAGCTTATACTCCTAACCTTTCTTTAGAAATGCGTTCAACTATTTCTACTACCTCTTTATGATTGCTAAGATATTTATTTTCTGAATATGTAGCAACAATTTCTTCATATTCGCGCAAGCGTTTTAGTTCTTGGCTGAATACCGTCTCAACTGCTTCAATACTTTCTATCCTGTCGGTATTGCAAAAGCTCCTGGATAGTATTGCTCTTGTTGAACCTAAACGATAGTGTTCCACAATTATCTTTTCAGCTGAAATATCTCCGCATCCAAGTCTAGCAATACCACCAAAGCCATATGGGATACCTTTGTACGCAAATTTTCTGCAAAGTGTGTCAACAAGCCCATTTGCCAAAAATTCAAACATAAAAGCTCCCCCGTATGAAAGGCACAGGTCGTTGAGTCCTATATGTATTTCATCAACTTCAAGCATATTTAAGACTTCATCAATACATTCTACAGCTTCTTTAGTTTCCAACAAAAGCGTTGTCTTACAACGCTTTTCCACAGCATTAACAAAACAAGCAACTTCTTTTGACGACTTCCAATACGGAAGCATCATTATATCTGCCCCTGCATCAATAACATCGTTTATTTCTTCAGGAGATTCATTGTGCCAAGGATTTATCCTAACAAGCATTTCAGACTCGTTTAAATATGGTTTTATTGTTCTTATATCATTTACGGAATGATGTGATTTAACACTATCCTGCCCTTTTTGGCGTTCTTCTTTTCCGAGTGTCTCAAGGTCAATCCATATTCTGTCAACACCGTATTTTTGTGCTATCATCGCAACTTCCAAATTATTTGTTATATACATTAATTTCAAGGACATAATGATCCGCCTTTATATTTTTAGTTTCGTCACTATTTTGTCGAAAGTTAACTTTTATTAAAAAATTGTATCTTTCGACAAATTTTTCCGTATGATAAGTTTGTTGCCTGTTCTTTTGCACAAATATCATCTCATAGAATTTTATATTTTATTATAACACACTTCATATACATATGTCAATAATTTTATAGCTACTTGTATATACAAAAACCCACCCATTTGAAATGAGCGGGTTTTTAAGAGAAATTGTTTTATCTTAAAAATGATGTTTTGCTTTCTTCTCCAAGCACTACATCAACATTCATAACGGAGCCGTTTCTGTTTATAACAAGGTGTATAGTTTCGCCTGCCTTGTGCTGGTCGCGTATTTCGTTAAGCTCGTTTGAAGATGTTACTTCCTGTCCGTCGCAGGAGACAACGATGTCGCCTTTTTGTATTCCGGCGGCTTCTGCACCGCTTCCCGGTGTAACTTCAACAACTACAAGTCCCTTTGTGGCAAAGTTGTAGTAGTAAGCTTCCTGTTCGGTTATATATCTTACGGCAAGTCCGATAAGCGGTCTGCCTGTAACATATCCGTTGTTCATAAGGTCTTCTATTATCGGTTTTGCGTCGCTTATCGGGATTGCAAAGCCCATGCCCTCAACACCAGACGATGCAACCTTAACGGAATTGATGCCGATAACCTCGCCGTAAGCGTTTACGAGTGCTCCGCCCGAGTTGCCCGGGTTTATGGCGGCGTCTGTCTGAATAAGCTTGTATGTTCTGCCGCTAACGGTAAGCGTTCTGTTGACAGCGCTTATAATGCCCTGCGTCAGCGAGCCTGCAAATTCAAGCCCCATAGGATTACCTATCGCTACGACCATTTCGCCGGCTTCAAGGCTGCTGCTGTCACCGAGTACCGCAGGTGTCAGGTCAGGCGCGTCGATTTTGATAACTGCAAGGTCGGTTCTCTCGTCACTGCCGATAAGCGTTGCATTGTACTCTGTGCCGTTGTTGAGAACGACCGACACATTGGTTGCGCCCTCGATAACATGGTAGTTTGTAACTATATGTCCTGCAGCAGTAAAAATAATTCCGGAGCCGTTTTCTTCAGCGGATTGCTGTGAAAAGAAACCCTGATACTGTTTTTTGGTGATTATTCCGACTATGCTCGGACCAACAGTTTTGCCGATTTCGACCGCGGTCATCTGATGTCTGTCCTCTGTGCTGTGCGTAACGGGCGTTACGGAAGCGTCGTTGTTTGCGTGTTGCGGAACAGAAAAAGCAAAGCTTTCATTTTGTGAAAACAGCGGTTTTGTCAAGCTGGACACGACCGGCGCGCAAAAAGAAAAAATCAGAGCGCCTGCAATGGCGCTTGCGGCGGCAACGAGCCAAATTTTCGGCTTTTTTTCTTTTTTATATCTGATATTTTCGTGAACAGGATTGAGAACAACAGGATAAGCCTCATGAGTAGTCATTCTGTACGAGCCGTCGTTTTCGGCAAAAAATGACTGCTGATTGGGGTCCTGCGGTTCGTTTGCTTCCTGTGGCTGTTCAGGCTCAAAACCCTCATAATAATTGTTATTATCCATCATAAATCACTCCTGTAATTTTTCTTTAGCTATATATTAACACACAATTATTATTAAACTGTGAACAAATTTTTAAAAAAATTCAAAACATCTGCAATCTGTATTAAACTTTCTTTAAAGTAAAAGTAAACCTTGCCCATTTATCTTTTTCGCTTTCGGCTTTAATTTCGCCGCCGTGCAGATTTATTATGTTGTGCACCATATACAGTCCAAGCCCCAGGCCGTTTTTGTCGTATGAGCGTGATTTGTCTGTTTTGTAAAAGCGTTCCCAGATGTGGCGCAGCTCCTCCTCAGAAATCCCGATGCCTGAATTTTCAACGGATATAACGGCGTTTTCGCCTTTTGTGCTGACCGCGATTTTGATGTAACCGCCTCTGTAATTGAACTTTACGGCGTTGTCAAACAGATTAGTCAAAACGCGTGAAATCGCGTCTTTGTCCGCCGAAACAAATGTCCTGTCCTCTTCAAAATCGATCCGTACATCAATATTTTTGTCCATAAGAGCCTTTTCAAAGCGCAAAATTGTAATCCTGATAAGCTCGTTTATATCAAATTTTTTCAGGTTGAGCGTCATAGTTCCTGCATCAATGCGTGAAAGTGCCAGAAGCTGTGATACAAGCCGCGCAAGCCTTTTTACTTCGTCGCGGACAATAATGAGGTACTTTTCCTGCTCGTCGGGCGGAATAGTGCCGTCAATAATGCCGTCAACAAAGCCTGCTATTGTCGTCATCGGAGTCCTGAGCTCGTGCGAAACATTTGATATAAAGTCCTGCCGCATATCCTCCAGCCCTTTAAGCGACAAAACCATCTGATTGAAATTAGCGGTGAGGTCTGCAATTTCATCGTCTCCGGTGCAATCAACCTGCACATCAAAATTGCCGTTTGCCACGCTTTTTGCCGCTTTGCCGAGAGCCTTTAAAGGTCTTGAAACGCGGCGCGAATACATATACGCAAGTATCATTGCAATAACGGTTGAAATCAAAACAGCCGACAGGAAAATATTAAAAAGCGAATATTTAACCTTGTTTATTTCAGGTGCGGGAACGGCAAGAACGGTCGTACCGACAATTTGCCCGTTGTACTCAAAAGGCGTGGATACAATAAGATAATCGCCGTAAAAAATTCCTCCCATATTTCCGACAGTCACCGTTTTTTGGTCGACGAGCATATTCCCTGCTTTAAGCCTGTCCACAGCAAGATGCTTCGACGCGTTTTTGCTTGTTATAACCTCGCCAACATTGTCGGCTATTATGACAACGCCGTTTATACGCATACTGACATTTTCGATAATCATATTGTAAACATTATCAATGTCGGGCGATTTGTTTTCTATATAATACGCCGTCATATCGTTTATACGGGCGGCCTCGTCATAAAGGGTATTGCTGCGCTCGTTCACGATATAATTGCCGAGAAAGCTGAAGCAAACAGCCGCGGCAACCGTCAGAATAACGACTGTAATAATCACATTTATCAGCATTATTCTTGAATATATGCTTTTGAACAATTATTTCACCTCAAATTTGTAGCCAACGCCCCAAACCGTCTTTAAGGCCCAGGTGTGCTCTTTGCCTTCAAGTTTTTCACGCAGACGCTTTACATGGACATCAACCGTTCTGGAATCCCCGTAATAATCGAAGTCCCAAACCTCCTCAAGAAGCTGCTCCCTTGTAAAAACTTTGTTCGGGTGCGAAGCTAAAAAGTATAAAAGTTCCAGCTCTTTTGGCGGGATTTCCATTGTGATACCGTCTATTGTAAGCTCGTAGTTTTCAAGACTTATGTGCAGCTCGGGATAATCCACTTCTTTGCCTCCGTCATCGGGCTTTGAGTCGTAGCGGCGCATAACAGCCTTTATGCGCGCGGCAAGCTCCTTTGTCTCGAACGGCTTTACTATGTAATCGTCTGCGCCCATTTCAAGGCCGAGTACCTTGTCAAATGTCTCGCCCTTTGCCGTTATCATAATAATAGGCACATTGCTCTCGCCTCTTATGGTTCTGCAAACGCCTATGCCGTCGATTTTGGGCAGCATAATGTCAAGTAAAACGATTTGCGGCGATATTTCTTTAAAGCGTTCAATAGCCTCCTCGCCGTCGTATGCGTAATAGACCGTAAAGCCTTCTTTTTTTAAGTATAAACCGATAAGTTCGCAAATATTTCTGTCGTCGTCGACAACAAGCACTTTAATTTCGTTCATTTTCGTACCTCTTTTCTGTTCTGTTTTGCCGTTATTATATAATTGTACCATAATTTGCTGATTTTTTCAACAGTTTTGTAACGGTGCCAATAAAACTGTTGAAATGGCCTGCCGTTTGTGATAAAATTAAAAAAAACATAAGAAAGAAATTAAAAATGATAGAGTTAAATAAAATTTATGAAGCAGAAATAACAAGCTATGGCTCGACGGGCGAAGGCGTGTGCAGAATAGACGGCTTTGCGGTGTTTGTTCCGCAAAGTGCCGCAGGCGATAAAATAAAGGTCCGTATCACAAAGCTTCATAAGAGCTACGCGAGGGGCGAAATTGCAGAAATAATAACGCCCTCCCCATGCCGCACCGAGCCTTTGTGCCGCGCGTTTGGCGAATGTGGAGGCTGTAACCTTATGCACATCGACTATCAGGCACAGCTAAAGTTCAAACACGATAAGGTTGCAAGCGCATTCAAAAAAATCGGCGGTTTCAATGACATCACTGTATCAGATGTTGTCCCGTCGCCCGAGGTCTTCCGCTACCGTAATAAGGTCAATGTCCCTGTTTATTCCGATGGCGACAACGCATACGCGGGCTTTTATAAAGGCAGAACGCACGAAGCCGTAAAAAACACCGACTGCCTTTTACAGGACAAGTCAAACGCCGCTGTCATAAACGCTGTCGCGGAGTATATAAACAAAACAAACGCCGCAGTAAATCACATATATATCAGAACTGCGCAAAACAGGATAATGGTGTCGCTCGAATGTGATTCTCCGCGTCTGCATGACGAAGACACGCTCGTCACAAGCCTGCTCGAAGCAAACGGCAATATTTCGTCTGTTATATTAAATTCCAAAAAGCCGCGCGCAATATACGGAGAACTGTACCTGACTGATGAAATTTCAGGCATCAAATTCAGAATACACCATGATTCGTTTTATCAGATAAATAAAGGCGTGTGCGAGCTTTTGTATAAAAACGCCATTGACCTTTTGGGCGATATGCGCGGTAAAACCGTTTTTGATGTTTACTGCGGCATAGGAACAATAAGCCTGCACCTTGCAAAAAAGGCGAAAAGCGTCACAGGTATCGAGTACCTGCCGCACGCCGTAAAGGACGCACGCGAGAACGCCCGCCTTAACGGAATTTCAAACGCCGTGTTTTACGCGGGCGACGCCGCCAAAGTCCTGCACGACCTTTTTGAGGGCGGCGACAGAGCGGATTATGTAGTGCTTGACCCTCCGCGTAAGGGCTGTGATAAGGCTTTGCTTGAAACGCTCGGAAAGATGTCGCCCGAAAAGATAGTATATATTTCCTGCGACTGCGCAACACTCGCGCGCGATGCAAAAGTGCTGACCGCCCTCGGATATAGCGTAAGATCCGTAACCCCGTTTGATATGTTCCCGCAGACGCATCATATTGAAACCGCCGCCCTATTGTCAAGAGCAGGGTTATGATTATAAACCTATAGTTAGGAGAAAAAGAATTATGATTAACATACGCGAGATGCCATGTATATCTTATAACTACCACCAGTGGTATAAATATTTGAAGGACAATGATAAACAGAGGCTTATAATTGATTTTTCTTCTGAACCGTTGCTTAACAAAGCGGAAAGGAAGTTGATTTTTCCTTCTATAAAGGCATTTCAAATAGGAGAACATAGTGACGGAACTATACTGCTTAAAGCTGTGTCAAAATTTGCGGCGCAAATAGATGAACCGACTTATAAAAATGTTATGGCCAGTTTCATAAAAGAAGAAAATTTCCACTCCTACTATTTGGCTCAATATATGAATTACCATAAAGAGCCATTGAGGAAAAGCACATTTTTAGATAGAATTTTTCGAAAAATCAGACAGGCAGGCGGAATCTTTTTAGAAATATCCGTGCTGGAAACCGCAGAAATCATTGCACTGTCCTATTATTCAGCATTAGCAAATACAGCCAAGAAGCTTAACAGCGCTGCACTTGTTTCTATCTGCGAACAGATGCTGAACGATGAGCTAAGACACATCGTTCTTCAATCATATACTATATCGCGTATGAAAATTAATTGGTTTAAGTGCTTATTCAGAAAACTACTGATGAAATTGACAACTGATGCAGTGTGGATTGCCTATCATCACTTGCTGAAATCAGGAAATTATTCATATTCACATTTTCGTAAGGAAAATTTGGGTTATTTAAATCAATCAATGTATCTATCCGCTTTGATGCAAAATTGAAACCGCCGCCCTATTCGTAAAGGAGAACGCTAAATGAAGGTAGAAGAAATCAAAAAAGAGATAGCCACGCTTGAACGCACCAAATTCGGAATATCAATCCCTGCACTCAGAAAACTCGGGAAACGCATAGCAAAGGAAGACCACCGCTTTTTCCTTGATAATAACCCGAAGGACACATTTGAGCTGAGGCTTCTTCAGGGGTTTGTAATCGGATATGCAAAAGACGACATTACCACGCTTTTAAAGTATTTTGAGGAGTTTATCCCTTATGTATCCGATTGGGCTGAATGTGACCTTTTTTGCCAGTCGTTTAAAATCACGGCTAAATACCCCGATGTTGTTTATGATATGCTGATGAAGTATAGACATTCCGAAAAGGAGTTTGAATCGCGCATCGTGTCGGTTATGCTTTTGTGCCACTACTTAAATGACGAATATATCGACCGCGTTATAGATGTTCTCGACAGCCTTGACACAAGTGAGTATTACTCAATGATGGGTGTCGCGTGGGCTATCGCGACGGTTATGGCAAAGTACCCCGAAAAGTGTATGAACTACTTAAAGGGCGAAAACAACCTCGATAACCGTACATATAATAAGGCACTGCAAAAATCCAGAGAATCCTATCGCGTGCCTGACAGTATAAAAGAAGAAACCAAAAAAATGAAAAGGTCCTGAAATATTAAAAGCGTGCCAAAGGCACGCTTTATTTTATACTCTTATCTGCTTATTGTAACCGTCTGCGTTGCTCCGTCCCAATCAACCTCAAATCCCATATTCTCTGCTATAAAGCGTACAGGGACATAAGTTCTGTCGTTTAAAATCACGGGCGCAGCGTCAAGGCTCAATGCTTCACCGTTTTTAAAAGCAACCTGAACGCCGATAACAAGCGAAATACTGCTGCCGTTGTAATTTATATGGACAATCTTCTGACCTCCCATATCGCTGAAGTCAACCTCACCGCCCAAAGCTTCGGCAATTGCACGGATAGGGAGGAATGTTCTGTCTTCGATTATAACGGGAACAGTCTCGTCTCTGCCTGCGTCGATCGATAACTGTAAACCGTTAACGCTAAAACGGGGATTCCCGATTTGGAACGATATAGCGATGTCAGCAAATGCCGCCGTAGCCGCAAAGCAAACCAAAACCGCCAGAATAATAGAAACAAATTTTTTCATTTTGATAACCTGCCTTTCAAAACTTATTATACTATAATAAAAGCTTTTTGTCAAATTTATCTTATCTGACCGCTTCCGTAAATCACATATTTTGTCGTTGTGAGAGCCAAAAGCCCCATAGGTCCTCTTGCGTGGAGCTTTTGCGTGCTTATGCCTATCTCCGCGCCAAACCCGAACTCGCCGCCGTCTGTAAACCTTGTTGAAGCGTTGACATAAACTGCCGCGCTGTCAACGGTGTCCAAAAACTTTTGCGCGTTTGTGTAGTTTTCGGTGACGATAGCCTCCGAATGTCCCGTCGAATACTTTGCGATATGCGAGATAGCACCGTCGAGCGAGTCAACGACCTTGACCGAAATTATAAGGTCCAAGAACTCTCTTGCAAAGTCGTCGTCTGTTGCCTCATCTGCCTTAATTATCGCACGCGTGCGCTCACAGCCCAAGATTTTAACACCCTTTTCGCAAAGCGCCTTCTCTGCCATCGGTAAAAACTCACTTGCGATATTTTTGTGCACAAGTAGGCTTTCTGCCGCGTTGCACACGCCGGGGCGCTGGGTTTTTGCGTTTATCAGTATTTTGAGAGCCATATCCAAATCGGCAAATTCGTCAATATAAATATGGCAGTTGCCAACGCCCGTCTCGATAACAGGAACTTTTGCGTTTTCCACAACGCTTTTTATAAGCCCCGCTCCGCCGCGCGGTATCAAAACGTCAATAAGCCCGTGAAGCTCCATCAGCTCTCTTGCGGATTCGCGCGATGTGTCCTTAATAAGCGCTATTGCGTCCCCGGGCAAAATACCGCTTATAGCGTCGCGCAAAGCGTCAACTATTGCGATGTTTGAGTTAATGGCTTCTTTCCCACCGCGCAGGATAACAGCGTTGCCCGTTTTAATACAAAGCGCCGCCGCGTCAGCCGTAACATTCGGGCGTGCCTCGTAAATTATTGCAACAACGCCCATCGGAACACGCTTTTGCCCTATTTTTAAACCGTTGGGGCGTTCCGTCATCGAAATAAACTCGCCGACAGGGTCGGGTAATTCGCGCACCTTCAGTATTGCGTCTGACATATCGGCAATACGCTCCGGCGTAAGACGCAGCCTGTCCAAAAGCGCACCCGAAACTCCGTTTGCCTCCGCATTTTCCATATCCTTTCTGTTTGCCTCAATAATTTTACCCTGATTTTCTATAAGCGACTGCGCCATTTTTGTAAGCGCATCTTTTTTTTGTATATACGAAGCCGCCGCCAAAGCGCGCGACGCTTCTTTTGATTTTTGCGCTATGTCCCTTACCGCCATTATTTTATCCCTCCTGCGACAAACACCGTACCCTCGGATTTGCCGTCAAAAATATCAAATAAAATATCGGGCTTCTGACCGTTGGCGATTATTGTGTGAATTCCCTTTCCGGTCGCGATTTTAGCTGCGCTTATCTTTGTTGCCATACCGCCCGTGCCAAACGCGCTTCCCGAGCCGCCGCCCATATCCGTTATGTGGCTGTCGATATTTGTGACTGTGCGTATCAGCATCGCTTCGTCGTTTGTGTGCGGGTCAGAATCGTAAAGTCCGTCAATATCCGACAGAATAATAAGCACATCGGCGTTTGTAAGCCTTGCAACCCGCGCCGAAAGCGTATCGTTGTCCCCGAATTCAAGTTCGTCTGACGAAATCGTGTCGTTTTCGTTTACAATAGGTATAATGTCCATATTCAAAAGCTGTTCAAAAGTGACTTCGGCATTTTTCTGCCTTGTGTCGCCGTCTAAAACATCTTTGGTCAAAAGCACCTGCGCCACGGTGTAGCCGTATTCAGAAAACAGCCTGCCGTAAATGTTCATAAGCTCAACCTGTCCGACGGCGGCTGCAGCCTGCTTTGCGGCGGTGGTGTCGGGCTTTTTTCTGAGTCCGAGCTTTGCCGCGCCTGCGCCCACCGCGCCTGACGAAACAAGAATAATCTCCCTGCCTTGATTTTTCAGGTCAGAAAGCGTTCTTGTCAAACGCTCTATTCTCCGCAGGTTAAGCCTGCCGTTGTGGTGCGTAAGCGTCGATGTCCCGACCTTAACAACAACTCTTTTTGCGTTTTTTATTTGCTGATATACATTCATTTTTCACATTCCTTTGTCCGTAAGTAGCTTCCGACGGGGAGCGCCTTCGGGTATTTTAAAAGTATTTTCATCTGCGCGTGCGGCGTCGAGTCAATAGCGTTTCCCTCGCCGTCAAGCATATCTTCAACCTTTATTTCTTCAATCGCGCCGGGCGTCATCGCCTCAACCGTATCTCCGGCAGAAAACTTGTTTCTCTGCTCCAAAACAAGGTATCCGCGCTCGTCGTATCCCGTAACAACGGCACACACATCGCAGGTTCTTATATACGAGCCGTATGTGTGTATCTCACCGGGCTGTCCAAAATAAAATCCCGTCGTGTATTCCCTGTGCGAGACCTTGCCGACCTCACGCAAAAGCTCTTTGTCAAACGGCTTTCCGTTATTGTATAGGTCAATAGCCTTGCGGTACGCGCGCACAACGCACGCCACATAGTATTCGCTTTTTGCCCTACCCTCTATTTTAAAGCTTGTAACACCTGCCTCCGCCAAAAGCGGCAAATGCTCTATCATACATAAGTCCTTTGAGTTAAAAACAAAAGTCCCGCGGTCGTTTTCAATAATGGGCATGTATTCTCCGGGGCGTTTTTCTTCCATAATGTAATATTTCCACCTGCACGGCTGGGCGCACGCTCCGTGGTTTGCGTCGCGCTCCGTCAGATAGTTTGATAATAAGCACCGCCCCGAGTGTGACATACACATCGCGCCGTGGACAAAAGTCTCGATTTCAAGCTTCTTCGGCGTTTTGGCGCGGATTTCTTTTATTTCCTCAAGCGATAATTCGCGCGCCAATACAACTCTTTCCGCGCCCATTTTGTACCAAAACGATGCCGTTTCGTAATTTACTATATTTGCCTGCGTGCTGATGTGTATCGGCAAATTCGGAGCGTTGTTTTTAACCGCAAAGAAAACACCGGGGTCTGATACGATTACTGCGTCAATCCCGATACTTTCAAGAAATTTCGCATATTTCGAAACGCCCTCAATTTCGCCCGAGCGCACAACGGCATTTATCGCAACATGAAGCTTTTTTCCTCGCTCATGTGCGTACCCTACCGCCTCGCGGACCGCATCGCGGTCAAACGACACCGCGCCATGACGCAACGAATAATCGCCGCCGCCTATATAGCAGGCGTCAGCCCCGTATAAGTATGCTGATTTTAGAGCGGACATACTCCCCGCAGGTGCTAAAAGTTCAAGCATTTTTATCTCCTTTAACTGATATTGCAACTCCGTCACCGAGTGGCAAAACGCAGGTCGTAAGCCCCTCGGTTTCATAAAGCGTTTTAAGATATATTCTAAGCCTTTTAACTATCGTTATTTTTCTGCGTATAAGAAGCGACCGTTCCGCCGTCATTCCCTTGTATAAAACATTGTCCGAAATAAGTATTCCGCCCGCCTTTAAAAGCCTTAAAATGTGCGGCAAAAATGCGGGATACTGCCCCTTTGCGGCGTCAAGAAAAACAAGACTGTACTCGCCCTCAAGCGACGGCAAAATTTCCGATGCCTCACCCTCCAAAAGCGTTATTCTGTCTGAAAGCCCTGCTTTCTCAATATTTTCACGCGCAAAGCCTGCCGCTTTGGAATAGCGTTCTATCGTAGTGACCGTGCCGCTTGTCTCACGCGCGAGGACTATTGACGAATACGCACAGCCCGTGCCTATCTCCAAAAAGTCCCCTCCGCCCGAGAGCCGCGCCATAACGCGCAAAAGCTGCGCCGTTTCAGGCTCGGCGATGGGTACATAGCTTTCTTCCTGTTTCGATTTTTCTTCGATTTCCGCAAGTAAGCCGTCACGCGCAGGCAAAATAGAGCGCAGATAATCGACTATATACGGATAATTTATGTTTTCGCTCAATCTTTGTTTACCCCCGAATTTAAGTGCTCGCCGAGCGTTCTGGAAAACGACTGTGTGCCGTCTCCGTTTGAAACAAAATATAAGTAGTCCGTGTCGGCAGGATAAAGCGCCGCCTCAATGCTCGCCTTGCCGGGCGATGCGATAGGGCCTACCGGCAAGCCGGGATATTTGTATGTGTTGTACGGCGAATCTATTTTTATATCCTGATTTGATAAAACATCTTTCCGCTCTTTCAGTATATACTGCACCGTCGCGCAGGATTCAAGAAATCTGTACCCCGAGTTGAGCCTGTTGTGAAATACGGATGACACGACTGCTCTTTCCGACTCCACCGCCGCCTCACGCTCTATAATAGACGCCAGCGTAATAACCTCGTGCGTAGACATTTCGAGTTCCTTTTCGCGCTTGTAATACTTGTCGGTATAGATTTCGTCAAACCGCTTAAGCATCATATTTATAATATCCTCGCAGGTCATGTCCGGCGAAATAACATAAGTGTCCGGGAATAAATACCCCTCCAGATAGCCGTCTTTTTGCGGCGGCAAAAACTTGTAGTCAAACTTGCCGTTTGCGGCGGTTATAAAGTCCTCGGCTTTTGCGATGCCCTTTTCTTCCAAAAGTGCGGCAAATTCGCGTAGCTCAAGCCCTTCCGGGAATGTCACCGCCTCTTCAGAATTCATTCCGCCCTGCGATGTCAGCTCCGCTATAATATCCCTGTACGCCTCGCGCTTATAAAGCATATGACTGCCTGCTTTAAAGTCTGCGGCATGGCTTCTCGCATAAAGCGAAAAAAGCGTTTTGTTCCCTATTACGCCGTTGTCCTTTAAAAGCGAATAAACCTGCGGTGGCGTCATACCGTTTTCGATATAAACGCTGACCTCTCCGCCTTTTCCTATCCCGAATATCTCCGCCGCCATCAAAAGTACAAAAGCGACGATAATAACCAGAATAACTGCAACTGTTACTTTTTTCATAAGTTAAAAACTCCTTCGTCTGTGACGACAATATCCATCGCCACATCAGTTTCGTTTGTCTTAACCGTGTTGTCCGTTTGGAATGAATAGCAAAGCCCGACCTTAACGCCGCTCCGCCCCTTTAAAAAGCGGTCGTAATACCCTGCGCCGCGCCCAACTCTGTCGCCCATTTCCGAAAATATCACGCCCGGCACGATGTATAAGTCGATGCCGCCCGTGTAAGCCGCGCCGACGGGTTCCTCGATTCCGAACTTGCCTTTTTTTATCTTGCCCGAAAGCTCGACGGCTTCCATAATTCCGTTCCCGATAACGCGCGGAGCAAATACTTTTTTGCCCTCACAGCGGTCTAAAATCATATCGACTGCGACCTCGTTTTGTATCGGAAAATATATCATAACAGACCGGGCCGAGCTGAAAACATCGAGTAAAATGAGGTTTTTTTGCGCTCGTTCTGATAAGATTTTCACCTCATCTGCGGTCATTTTTAACCTTTTTTCAATTATTATCTGCCTGTTCATATATGATTCCCTTGCTTATTTTTCCGGCAGTAGCGTCGTCTTTTAAAGTCGCGACGATTTCAAACGCAAAATCCAAAGCCGTACCCATTCCGCGCGATGTGATAAAGTTTGCGTCGTGCATCACGCTGTCAAACGATACATCTGCGCCTGTAAGATACTTTTCAAACGACGGATAGCACACGGCTTTTTTGCCCTGCAAATACCCTGCGTTGCCCAAAATACGCGGAGCGGCGCATATAGCGCAGACAAGCAGGTCATTGTCAACCGCAAATTTTAAGATATCCTGCACCTTTGCGTCGTTTTCAAGGTTGTCAACGCCCGGCATACCGCCCGGCAAAACGATGGCGTCAAGCGCCGTCAGGTCAACCTCACCGATAAGAATATCAGCATTGACCGTAATACCGTGTGCGCCCGTTACTGCCTTTTCCTGCGACACGAGAGCGCAGGCAATTCCCGCACGCCTTAAAACATCGCACACCGTCAGGGCTTCGATTTCTTCAAATCCTTTTGCAAGCATTATATAGACCATAGCTTCCTCCTACACATACCCCAAAAAATTAAAATTGTTGTTGTAAACCCCGCTTAACACAAAATCAGGGTTCAGAATTTTCATCATTGTATGCGGACACAGCTTAATGTCAAAGCACTTTTCCGAAAACCTCGCCGCGCGCGCCAAATCGGTACGCAGCTTAAATCCGTAAGCTTCCTGCGAGGCGATAAAGCTGATTCCGTTTTCGTACCCTGCGCCCGTGTCAGCCGCAAGTTCGGGGATAATAATATCGCCGTCTTTAAAATAATAAAATATGTGAAACCCGTCGCCTTCAAAAAACTTTACACCTTCGGGCGCGAGGGCTTTTTTTATGTCTTCAAGCTCCTTTGCCGTTCTGTTCCAGTAAGCGTCATATTTGTTTTCCGTAACAACTTTGCTTTTGCCGATGTCCTGCGACTTGCCCGACACTTCAATATAGTATGACGAAACCTCAAACCCGTCTTTTCTGTAAAAATCATACGAAAACGGAATCAAAACCGCTGCATCATAGCCGCTCTGCGTCAGTTCCTCAAGCGTTTCCGTCATAAGGCGCTTGTAATATCCGCGGTTGCGGTACGACGGCGAAGTCGCAACACCGCCGATATACGCCGCTTTATATTTTTTGCCGCCCTGACAAATTTCAATATCCTGCAAATGCAGACAGGAGACTATTTTGCCGCCGTCTTTTATTACGCGTACACAGTCTGTATCAAGAGCGCCGAAGTAAAAGTCCAAAAACTCTTTTGAGTCCTCATAAAAACAGTATTCCCAAAGCTCGCGCAAAGCCTTTAAATCGCTTTTTTCAGCCTTCATTTTTTCGTACCCCCGTATATTTTTTTACAAAATCCGCAGGGTGATAGCTCATTTTAGCTTGCCGCAGTCCTTCGATCCCCATATCTTCCTCGCGGTTTACAAAAGCTGTGCCGGCAAACTGATTTTCTATGAACAATTTATTGATTGCGGCATAGCTTCCGTTAAAGCGCGTATCCGCCTTTTCAAGATGTATAAGCGCCGTATCGGGGTTCATATACTCACCCACCGTCACCGCCGCCGTCTCGCCGCCGACCGAAAGCATCGCGCCGCAAAGCTTTAAAGCTTCAAAGTTGTCAAAAAGCTTGTTTATCGAGATTATTTCTTCTTCCCTGTCGTCAATCCCCTCAACCTGTCCTAAAGCAAAATTCTTTGCGCGCGCAATATTATTTTGGGTTATCGGCTCGTATGTATAGTCATATTCCTTTATAAACGCGTTATAGTGGTTCTTCTTTGAGTGCAGCTTTTTGCCCGAAAGCGTTTTGAGCTTTTCGGTTTCGTACAGATATTCCCACGAATCTCTGTCCTCCTCAATTTCAAAGCCGTAATTTTTTTCAAGATAATCTGCTTCATCAGGCAAAAGCTGTGAAAACACGCATTTTTCTCCCGACATTGCCAAAACCTTATTTATTGCGCCGTCTATATCGCCCTTTCCGCTCGGAAAAACAAAATAATCCTTGCCCTTATAGCTGCCGCGGATAAACAAAAATCCGTCCTCCTCGGCAAAGCTTATATTATATCCCGACTGCCATATAAAAAGGTTTGTAAAGTTTTTGTGCGACGCATTGGTATCAGGCGGAAAATACTTAATGATTCTCTCTCTGTCACCGATGTCCGCTCTTCTGAATTCCATATAAACACCTATATTATTCCCGTTATTTCTTTATGAATTTCCTCTATTGAGCGTATTGTGCCGCCCTCGGCGCACATAATCTCGCTCCAGCCGCGTTTTTTTGCGACATAAACTGCGTTTTGGTAGCTCCGTTTCATATATTCGGGGTCTGCCTCGTGAATATCGAGAGCCTCTTTACCCGTGATTTTGTTTGCCCTGCCGCTCATAAGGCGGCGTGCCGCATCGGGAGGCATATTCAGAAAAATCACCTTGTCGGGCTTTGGAAGTCCGAGCTTTACATATTCAAAATCCGAAACCCAATCGAGAAACGCTTCCTTTTCGGCTTCTGTCTTGAGCTTGGCGCATTGATGTATCATATTGCTTGTCGTATAGCGGTCAGCTATAACAGTTCCGCCGTTTTTAAGGAACTCTCCCCAATCGCGCTTGTATGATGCGTAGCGGTCAACGGCGTAAAAGCTTGACGCTGCGTAAGGCGATACACTGTCCGCGCTTTTGCCGAACTCGCCCGACAGATACATTTTAACGAGCGCTGACGATGCGCTGTCATAGTCGGGAAAGGCAATCTTGCGAACATTTTTGCCCTTTTGTTTCATATACTCATACAAAAGCTCCGTTTGAGTCTGCTTGCCGCTGGAGTCTGTACCTTCAAGCACTATAAACATAATTTAACCATTCCTCACTTCGCGTAGATACTGCGTTTTTCCGCCATTTTTCCGCATGACATTTTGCCCTCCGGACACGGCCCGAAGGCGCATGGCGGTCCCGCCTTTTTGAAAAGCGACGGAGCGGCCTCGCGCACCAAAAGATACATCTGATGGGCGAGCTCGCGAATTTCCCATTGGGCGCGGTTGCACAGGCGGTGGTCAAAAAAGTTTTTGAGACTGCGCGTGTTAAATGTTGCAACGAGCTTTGTCTCGCACGCGTTAGGCAAAACATAGCGTGCGTCTTCTATTGATTTTTTAGCGGCGAGGCGCTTTGCCTCCTTTTCGTCTTTGCCCTGTGCCATAAACTCTTTTATGTTCTTTTCCTTTAGTATCTCCGTAAGCTGTGTATATGCCTTGAGCGCGTCGTCCATACTCTTTTTGTATATCTTTATAGCTTCTTCATTTTCCGCTATCTGCGGAGGTGTTATGTATTCAAATGAGCCTTCTTCAACATAGCGCTGGCTCTTAACCGAATAGCTTGCAATCCTGTGTCTTGTGAGCTGTGCCAAAAGCGAGCGCGAAACGCCCTCAATGGCAAAAGTAAACGACACATGCTCGGTAGGACTGTCGTGACCGAGAGATGCGAGCATATCGAGGAATTTTTCTGTTTTTTCTTCTGTAAGCCCGTCCATAATGTTGCTTGCCGGGCTGTCCGAATAGCACAGCTTTGCAGCAGCCGCGACTATCTTTTCGGGGTTGGGCGACACATTTAAAAGTGTAACTTTAAGCATTTTCATTTCCTCCCTGTCTTTGTCCTTTAAAAAATACCGTCAGCGCAAACTTGGGTAAATCAAGCATTCTGATAAACCTTGACGGCTGGCATATTAGGCGGTAAAACCATTCGAGCCCCAGCTTTATAAAAAATTCAGGCGCTCTTTTTGTATTGCCTGCCAAAACATCAACGCTTCCGCCTGCACCTATTATAAGGCACTTTGGCAAATCCCGGCGGTTTGCGTCTATCCATTTTTCCTGATACGGCGCGCCGAGGCATACGAGCAAAATATCGGGTGATTTTTCGCAAATATCGGAAACTACGGGAGCTGTATCCTTGTGGTAGCCGTGTTCAAAACCTGCTATCTTTGTGCCATAGTCGCTTTTTATTTTTTCCGCCGCCTGTTCTGAAACCCCCCGCTTGCCGCCGAATATATATACGCTTTTGCCTTCGTCTGCGGCTTTTTTGAGGACGCGGCACACAAGGTCATACCCTGCGACTCTCTCGGGCACGGGCTTTTTTAGCATCTTTGACGCAATAACAACGCCAATGCCGTCAGGCACAACCATATCGGCTCTGTTTAAAATTGCGCCGTAGCCGGGGTTGCGGTAAGCCGCCATAATAATTTCGGGATTAGGCGTATAAATAACGCCGCCGTTTTCCGTCATATTCCACGCACGCTCTTCTGCCTGCGCCATTGTGCAGCGGTCAACATTTATCCCCAAGACCGAAACAGTATCTCTCATTCGCACACCCCTCCGTTATTTTACAATTATACAGAGTATAGTATATCACATTTTTTTTGAATACTCAACAATAGATTGACAATTTTTTTCAAAAATAGTATAATTTTTATAGAATTTCTGAAAGGTTTGAATAATTTGACAGATAAAATCGATAAAATACTTTTAAATGTTTCCAAGCCCACGCGTTATACGGGCGGAGAACACGGCTCTTGCGTCAAGGACAAAAGCTCAGTTGATATCCGTTTTGCGTTCTGCTTCCCCGATTTGTACGAGGTCGGAATGAGCCACCTCGGACTGAGGATTTTGTACCATATGATGAACGAACGCCCCGACACATACTGCGAGAGGGTTTTTTTGCCGTGGCCCGATATGATTGAGCAGATGAAAAGCGAAAATATCCCGCTCTTTACGCTTGAAACACACGACAGCGTTAAGGATTTTGACATTTTGGGCTTTACGCTGCAATACGAAATGTGCTACACAAATGTCCTGTCGGCTCTTGATTTGGCGGGTATTCCGCGCAGGAGTGCGGACAGGGGCGAAGCCGACCCCATTGTTTGTGCGGGTGGTCCTTGCGTATATAACCCCGAGCCGCTTTCGGATTTTATTGACTTTTTTCTGATAGGCGAGGGCGAGGAGCAGACAAACGAATACCTTGACACATACAAAAGGTGCAAGGCGCAAGGCCTATCGAGAAAAGAAACGATAAAAGAATTCTCAAAAATAAGCGGCGTATATGTTCCGTCATATTACGGGCAGACATACGACGGCGAGCGCATAGCCTCGTTTACGGCGGTTGAGAAAGGCGTGCCCGTAAAAATCAAAAAAAGAATAATCACAGACCTTGACAACACATTCTTCCCCGAAACTATCATAGTTCCTTACATGGAGATAGTTCACGACAGAATAAACCTTGAGATTTTCCGCGGCTGTATAAGAGGCTGCCGCTTTTGCCAGGCAGGTCATGTTTACCGCCCCACAAGGCACAGAAGTCCCCAAAAGCTCGTAGAAATCGCAAAAAACTTGATCAAAAATTCGGGATATGACGAAATTGGGCTTTCGTCGCTTTCGTCAAGCGATTATCCGCATCTTGAGGAGCTTGTGGACAGCCTTCTTGAAATAACCGAAAAAAACAACATCAGCCTTTCTCTGCCGTCTTTACGAATTGACAACTTTTCGCTCTCGCTGATGAACAAGGTGCAAAAGGTACGCAAAACAGGACTGACATTTGCGCCCGAAGCAGGCACGCAGAGAATGAGAGATGTTATAAACAAGGGCATCACTGAAGAAGAAATTCTAAACGGCGCTCAAATAGCACTGCGAAACGGCTACAAGAGTATAAAGCTTTACTTTATGATTGGCTTGCCGTATGAAGAAGCGGAGGACATTGAGGGCATACCTCTTCTCGCGCAAAAGATATTGACGAAAGGAGCCGGACAGTCTTTGACGGTCAGCGTTTCATCGTTTGTGCCAAAGCCGCACACGCCGTTTCAGTGGGCGCGACAGGATTCGCTCTCCGAGCTTGAGGCAAAGCAAAAAATCCTTTTGTCGCCCAAAATTTCGAGAAAAA
Source organism: Clostridia bacterium (assembly GCA_017450025.1). Lineage (GTDB taxonomy): Bacteria > Bacillota > Clostridia > UMGS1883 > UMGS1540 > RGIG3586. The sequence continues at coordinate 80,722 of JAFSYJ010000033.1, forward strand.
TAAAAATCAACTACCACACCTCGTCGCTGAGCGTTTTGGAAGGCGTTTTTGCGCGCGGCGACAGACGGCTTTGCAAGGTTTTGGAAAGGGCTGTCGATTTGGGCTGCATATTTGACGGCTGGAGCGAATATTTTGCGCCTGACAAGTGGAACAAGGCTTTTGAGGACTGCGATGTAGATCCTGCAATCTTCACACGCGCACGCAGCTATGATGAAATTCTGCCGTGGGATATAATCGACTGCGGCGTTACAAAAAATCACCTGATGCGCGAGAACGAGGCCGCAAAAAAAGGCATCGTATCGCCGAACTGCCGCGCAAAATGCGCAGGCTGCGGCGCAGGAATCTGGAAAGCAGGTGAATGTGTATGAAGTATGTTGTGGAATTTGAAAAATCGGGTATCGCAAAATACATTTCACAGCTTGACTTTCAGCGTACCATATCACGCGCTATGAGACGCGCAAACCTACCTCTCGCGTATTCGCACGGATTTAATCCGCACCCGCAGCTTTCGTTTGCCGCACCGCTTGCTGTGGGTATTTCAAGCGAATGTGAGCTTTTTGAAGCCGAGCTGTACGAAGAAGCTGATGAAAATATTTTTTCGGAAAACTTAAATAATGCGCTCCCCGATTGCATAAGAATAATTAAGGTCAAAAAGGACAGCCTTAAAAATTGCCCTGTAAATGCAGGCGTCTATAAAGTTGAATGTGAAAACGCGCCCGATGCAAAAATCATTGACATCTTTATGTCACGGGACACGATAGAAATGGACAAAAAGACAAAGGGCGGAATAAAACAGCTTGACATTAAGACGGATATTTTTGGGATTTCGGTAAATAATAATACAATAGAAATGACGCTTGCCGCAGGCTCGCAGAGAAATCTGCGCCCGTTCCTCGTAACAGACGCAATAAAAAAATATACAGGTCACGACTGCGGTTATTGCAAGTATCACAGGGTAAAGCTTTTGAATATGTGATAAAAGGAGTGGTATGTTGTTCGGACAAGATATAGGAATTGATTTGGGTACGGCAACGGCGCTTATTTATATGCGCGGACACGGAATAGTCTTGCGCGAGCCGAGCGTTGTGGCAATAGACAAAGACACCGATACTGTCCAATGCGTCGGAGAAGACGCCCAGCGTATGATAGGCAGAACGCCCGGAAATATCGTGGCTGTCCGCCCCCTTCGTGAAGGCGTGATTTCCGACTACGATACAACAGAAAAAATGATACGCCATTTTTTAAAAAAGGTCTCGGCTTCAAACTTTTTCAGACCGCGCGTTGTGGTTTGCGTGCCGAGTGGCGTTACGGAAGTTGAAAAGCGCGCGGTGGTAGACGCTTGTATTCAGGCAGGCGCAAAAAATGCAAGACTTGTCGAAGAACCCCTTGCCGCTGCAATCGGAGCAGGGATAGATGTATATGAGCCTTACGGCTCAATGGTCGTTGACATCGGCGGCGGCACAACAGATGTTGCCGTTATCTCGCTTGGCGGCATAGTCGTCAGCAGCTCCGTCAAAATCGCCGGCGACGCGTTTGACGACCAAATAATAAAGTACATCAGAAAAAAACACAGCGTAGTCATCGGCGAGCGCACTGCCGAGGATATAAAAATAAAAATCGGCTGCGTCTATCCGCGCGACATAAGCGAAAGTATGACAGTACGCGGCAGATGCATTTTAACGGGACTGCCCAAGAGCGTCGAGATCACATCAGGCGAAACGCTTGAGGCGCTTTCCGAGCCTGCCGCCGCCATTGTTGATACAGTACGCAGCGTTCTGGAGCGCACTCCGCCTGAGCTTGTCGGGGATATAAGCTCCTCGGGAATAGTTCTGACAGGCGGAGGAGCGTTGATTTACGGACTTGATACGCTTTTAAAAGAAGAAACAAAAATAGATGTGCGTGTTGCCGATGACGCGGTATCCTGCGTAGTAATAGGAACAGGCAAAATCCTCGAACAGTAGATGGGATGTTAAAAAGCCCCAGAACGCAAAAGGCAAAAAGAATAGAATTTAAACCAATAAAAAAATTAAAACTGATTAATGAAAGGAAAACGAATTGCATTCGTTTTCCTTTTTTAATATGCCTTTTGCTACGAATAAACTTCGCCTCTCGGCGTACCTTTGTACGCCTTCGGGTAACCCAAAGCTTACACTTTGGCTCAGTTTATCCGTTCTGAAGCTTTTTCCCTATCCCATCGAGGGGATGCTAAAAATCTCCATAACGCAAAAGGAAAAGAAAAATATTTCGGAAACACCTAAAATTAAATTAAAACTTGTTTAAAAAATATAAGGGCGATTTAAAATCGCCCTTTTTCTGTTCGTAATATACGCCGTTTTATTTCGCTTTTCCTTCTTCGATTTCTTTTTGTATCAGCTTTTCAAACTCCTCCGGGGGAACAGGCGGCGAAAAATAATACCCTTGAACAAGGTCGCAGCCCTCGGCTTTTAAGATTTCAAGCTGTTTGTCGGTTTCGACGCCCTCTGCGACAACAGGCACGCCAAGATGCTTTGCAAGATCGATTATAAGCGTTACAAGACGGCGGTCTGTTTCGTTGTGTTCTATGTTTCGTATAAACTTCATATCCATCTTTAAAACATCGATCGGCATCGACGACAGCATATTCAAAGACGAATATCCCGAGCCAAAGTCGTCCATTTCTATTTCAAATCCGACATTGCGCAGGCTTTTGACTATATTGATAAGCTGTGCCGTACCGTCGGTATAAGCTGATTCTGTTATTTCAAGCTTCATATCCTTAAAGGCAAAGCCGTTGGACTTGATAAGCTCCGTCAGCTTGTCAACAAGCGATGTGTCAACCGCGTCCGCGCGTGAAACATTGACCGAAACAGGTATCGTTATGCCGTATTTGCGCTTCCATTCGGCGATTTGCTTTGCGGATTCCCTCCATACAAAAGAGTCAACTATTCCGATAAGCCCCTTTTCCTCAAAAAGTGGAATAAAGTCGCCGGGCGCTATCATACCAAGCTCAGGGTGCTGCCATCTTACGAGTGCCTCTGCACTGCAAAGGCGCGGTCTTTCGCCCTGAATGTCATATTTGGGCTGGTAGAACACCGTAAACTGACCTTCTTCGATAGCCGTTCTCATATCGTTTAAAAGGCGCTGATTATATACCTCGCGCTTTTGCATCAACTCGTCAAAAACAATAACCGGCCTCTGATAACTGCCGCGCGCCATATTGCAAGCGGCTTTGGCATAATCAAACATCAGAAGCGGCTCAATATCCTCGCTCCATTCCTTAACACCCATACGCATACGGATATTAACATTCGGGAGCGATGAATTTACGCCTTTCTGCAATCTGTCAAGAAGCGCCTTATAGTCCTTTTGACGCAGGCAGTAAATTTCAAACCTGTCAGCCTCAAGGCGGCTCGCTATGCCCTCGGTTTCTTTGAGAAACTTTCTGATTTCGTCGCTCAAGAGCCGCAGTATTTTATCGCCGAACTCACGCCCGTGCAGAGCGTTTAACGAATGGAACTGCTCTATGTCTATTGCGACCGCGTCCATATGAAGCTCGGGGTGATATGTATAAAGCCTTATCGCGTATTCGTAAAAAAAATTGCGGCTGTAAAGCTTTGTGAGCGGATCATGCTCCGCCGTCGAAATAAGCTTGCGTCCGTCGCAAAGCTCTATAATACGCTTGATTCGGGCGATTATTACCTCGGGCGTATCAAACGGCTTTGTAATAAAGTCTGATGCGCCGAGCTGCAAGGCTTTCAGCTCTGCGCTTTTTTCTGATGTCAGAACGATGATGGGAATATTACGCAGCTGCTCATCTTCTTTCATATACTCCATAACTTCAAAGCCTGTCTTGTTCGGCATATAAATATCAAGTAAAACAATCGACAATGTATCGGCGTTTTCCCCTATCCTTTTGAGAGCCTCCACACCGTCTGAAGCATATATAACTTCAAACTGCTCTTTAAGTATCATACCGAGCATATCGCGGTTTGTTTCCTGATCGTCAACGATCAGCACGCGATACGGTTTTTTTATCAGTTTTGAATTTATCATAAAGGCAGTACTCCTTTCGTGTACGGCTCATGCCTTTTTAGTCTCTTACAACTGCGCCCATACATTTAAGTTCCAGTTTGCGTTCATACATAAGGCCGTCAGCGCGTGAAAATACATCGTAAAACGATTGGTCGTTCTGGCTGTCGTACTCTGCCATTCCCAAAGAAGCTACGACCTCGTTTGTACCTATGTTCTTCTCTATCTGTTCGTTTATGCACCGCATGATCTCATAGCGTTCATCGTAATCGTGTCCCTGAAGCAGTACCACGAATTCGTCGCCGCCTATGCGGAATACAGGGCTGTGCTTAAAGTAATCGCACAGCATCACGCAGGCGGAGCGGATATATTCGTCGCCCGCCTTGTGACCAAGCGTGTCATTGATTTTTTTAAGTCCGTTGACATCGCATACGACAACGCCAAAGTTCTTAACATTGCCTTCTGCTATAAGAAGCTCCATCTCGCCCTCGCTGACAGAAAATGCGTGCTTGCTCTTAACGCCCGTCAGGGGGTCGGTAAATGCTATCACGCGGGCATGGTCGCGCTCATCGGCAGCCTTCTTTTCCCATCTTCTTATGGACAGGTAGTTTATGAGCATTACGCCGAGAGACAAGCCGAACAGTACCGTAATAACGATAGCACTTGTATTGTCAGCGTCGTGGAGCTTTTTGCGCTCTGCCCCCATAAATTCTTCTTCGTTCATCTGCAATGTACTGCTGTCTGCAGTTCCGTTATAATATTCCATTATCTCGCTTACAACTACATCTTCTTTGGATTCATTTATTCTCTCCACCCAAGTCATCGTCATAAGTACGATAAACGCCAAAAGTGCGAGCCATACTATGATAGCTTTACCAAAGTTCCTCGCATGATCCTTGCGTATAACGCGGTTAAAGAATATAATTCCGAGGAAAGCCCACATTGTCATAAGAAAATATGTCTCTGACTGGATCGTATAATCTCCGAAGAGTTCAGGCATCAAGAGGAAAAGCATAAATGCAACAAGGATAAAAAGGCATATTCCGCTTATCACTATATCCTTCTTTTTCTTTTCTTTCCGTGATACCTTAAAGACAGCCGCAGTAGCAAATCCGTAAAGAATAGTCGCACCTATCGTAGTTGTGTCAACTATCCAGCCGCTTGCAGTCCTGCCCAAAAACGGAATGGGCAGTGAAATCAGCATAACTAAAATTATAGTATTTACGGGTATCTGCTTTTTGTTGAGCTTTGAAAATCGCTTTGGCAGGATATCGTCTTGTGCAACTGCATAGCACAAGCGGCTGAGAGCGCGCAAAAGACCGATAAGACTGCTTAGTACAAGTGTCAAAACAGACGCCATAAGAATTGCAACGCCCGTATTGCCCATATAATGATTTGCGGCGTAGAACGCGGGCAGGCTTGCAAGACCGTCAAACTCGTCAAGACGGCTCAAGTAATCAAGCCAGCTTGTGCAGCTCTCGGGATAAGCAGAAGCGCTCAAAAGAACCGCAAAAATATAGAGCGCCGTTATCACCAGCAAAGCCGCCGTAAGTATTTTAAACATACTGCGGTGCTTGAACTTACACTCTGCCGCCGAGTGTGAAATGCTTTCAAACCCGATGAACGCCCAGGGCGAAACGAATGCAATACGCAAAACCTGACGGAACGCGCTTTTATCGGGAATAAACGCGGGCGACATAGCCTTTTCTGCGCCGTTGCCCATCATTGCGGCAACAAAGCAGACCGTGATGCCGACGGTAAATATCAGTACCATTAAAACCATAACGCGCGCCGTCATCTTTTTACTCTTTATGCAAAGCAACGCGACCAGCGCAATGGAAATCATAGTTACAATGGCCTCGCCGAGATATACATCGTATCCGAATACGGTATAAAGATAGCCGACGCGGCAGCCGTTACCTATAAAATACCTTATAAAAAGCGGAACACTTGTGGCGTTTGCCCAAAAGATAGAAATATAAATGAGGAACATAAACCACGCTACCAAAAACGCGCGGTCATAACCGAAAATATACTTTACATAGTTATAAAGACCGCCTGTACCGGGATACCTGTTTGCAAGAAATGTATAATGATTTGCGACCATCAACATCATTGCAAGCCCTATCAAAAGTCCGATTATAGAACCGAGCGGCCCTGCCTGAAGCAAATATTCGTTACCCATAACAATAATGGAGCCAAAGCCTATTGCCGAGCCTACCGAAAGCGCCCATACTTCAAGCTTTGAAAGATACGGTCTGAGATTGTATGCGCCGTTTAAATCAGTTGTTGATTCATTCATACCAAATCCCTTGCCTTTCCTTGTATGTCTAAAAATCGTGTGATTCAGTTATTTTGTGTATCTTGCTATATATTTTCAAACATATCCGCAAGCCGCCTTGCAGATTTCTGCAATTTTACCATACCTTCGTTTATGTTGTCTTTTGTGTATCCGTCAAAAAACCTGTCGGCCTCAAGCGTAAAATAACCGCTGTAATTTACTTCTTTTAAGGCTTTTACGACTTCTTCAAAGTTTATTTTCATCGAAAACGGTATCTGATGAGAATCGTGCCACAAGTCGTTATCGTGGATATGAAGTGCAGTAAGCCTCTCTCCGAGCGCCCTTATCATCTCGACTGCGCTTGTATGCAGACCCCTCATTTCCGCGTGACCTATATCAAGGCAGGCTGTGAGGTATTTGTCATTCACGGCGTCAAGATGCGCGTTAAAGCTTTCCGGCGTCGCGCAAGCCGCAAAAACTGCCTGATCCTTTTCTTTGTCCCAATTCCACATATTTTCTGTCGCTATTTTTACATTGTGGTCCTTTGCAAATGGCAAAAGCTCCAAATAAAGCTCTCTGTTTTCGTCTGCGTTTTTATCGTTGTCGGGATGTATAATGCAAATTTCGCCGCCGGCTTCCGCAGTACATTCTATGGCGCGCTTCAAAAACGGCCTCACCTCGGGGTACTTTGTCGGAAACGGCGCGTGCGACTGGTTGCAGACAATGCCGTTGTCAAGTCCGATTTTTTTGAGCCTTCTTGCAAATCCGAGATAGTCACTACTTGCAAGTGGGTGACTGTTTTCTTTAAGACAGCCTTTTACCCTGTCGTATTCGCACATTACAAACATAGAAAAATCCCACGCGTCAAAGCCTGCTTTTGCAAAATATTCCACTGCCTTTTCTTCACCAATGATTTTTGCCGCCGAGCCTATTTCGGTCGAGATCTTCATTTGTAAGCCTCCAGTTTTAAACAAAATGCAAATTTCCACATTATATTTTATTTTACAACAATAATCATAATTTTGCAAGGATTTTGACAAATCCCGTTAATTTTTATATAAAAACTTTCAAATAAGTGTGAGTAAGCATATATTTTACATAATTTGGCATAAACACTTGAAATATTTGTCAATTTGTGATAAAATAGCAAAAAGTTTATGTCATTTTATTATTAAATGCGCGGACCGCTTTACAGGTCTGTTCGAAAGTAATTTATTTAAGGAGGATATTATGGCTAAAACAGAACTTATAGTATTTATACTCTATCTTATCTTTATGCTAGGAGTAGGCGTTGTTTTCTTCTTTAAGACAAAAGACGGCGGCGAAAAAACTTACTTCCTCGGCGGCAGAAAAATGGGACCGTGGGTTTCCGCTCTTTCAGCAGGCGCTTCTGATATGAGCGCGTGGGTACTTATGGGGCTTCCGACTTCGATTTACGCATTCGGTATCGGTCAGGTGTGGATATCGGTCGGTCTTGCTATCGGCTACGCTTTGAGCTGGATTTTTGAAGCTTCAAGACTCCGCAGTTTTTCAATAGTTGCAAACGATTCTATCACTATTCCGCAGTTTTTGACAAACCGCTTCCGCTCCAAATCCAAAGCACTTCAAATAATCTGCGCGATTATTTTCCTTGTTGCATACACAATTTATGCCGCGTCAAGCATCAAGGCTTGCGGCACGCTTTTTAATACCGTTATAGGAATTGACGCTAAAATTGCAATGTACATAGCGGCTGTAATTATTATAGGCTACACCTTCCTCGGCGGATTTTCGGCAGTTTGCTGGACCGACTTTTTCCAGGGTCTGTTGATACTCGGCGCGCTGTTTATTGCCCCGATATTTGCGGCATTTATGCTTGATACATCAACCGCGGCTTCCGTTCCGTCGGGATACTGGAGCGCATTTTCCGATTGGAAGGAAATTGTCTCAGGTCTCGCATGGGGGCTCGGTTACTTCGGTATGCCGCATATAATCATAAGATTTATGTCCATCAAGTCACAAAAGGATTTGAAAAAATCCGCAAAAATCGGTATAAGCTGGACTGTTCTCATCGTAATTTTTGCCGCTGTTATCGGTATCATCGGCAGAATGTTCTTGGGCTATGACGAAGGCGTTGCAGGCGGCGAGCTTGTATTTATCACAATGGTCCGTAAGATATTCCCCGCTTTGATTTCGGGTATCCTGCTATCTGCCGTTTTAGCGGCTTCTATGAGCACGGCAGACAGTCAGCTTTTGTCTGCGGCTTCGGCTTTTGCAAGCGATGTATATAGACCTATTATCCGCAAAAACAAGTCAGGCGACAAAGAAATGATATGGGTGGGCAGAGTCGTTGTTTTGGCAGTTGCCGTTATTGCCCTTATAATCGCATCCAGCGAAGGCGCGGCGTCTATTATGAGCCTCGTATCAAACGCATGGGGCATATTCGGTGCGGCATTCGGCCCGACGATACTCCTCTCGCTGTTCTGGAAGCGCTTTAACTTTGCAGGCGCCGTAGCAGGTATTCTCGCAGGCGCGGCAGTTGACATCTGCTGGCTTTATCTCTTGCCGTCAACAGGTATTTACGAAATTCTCCCCGGCTTTGTTGCAGGACTTATCGTTGCAGTTATTGTAACGCTTATAACAAAAGCTCCCACTCAGGATGTTGAAAAGCTCTTTGACGACGCTGTAAATTATCAGGATTGATATTTTAACGGATAAATATATTAAAAACGGATAAAAATACTAAAAGGAGGTATATGAAATGTCAAACAAATACGCTGGAACTAAAACAGAAAAAAACTTAATGGCAGCTTTTTCGGGCGAATCCGAAGCGCGTAACAAGTACACCTATTTTGCTTCCAAGGCAAAAAAAGAAGGCTTTGAGCAGATTGCCGACATCTTTTTGAAGACAGCCGATAACGAAAAGGAACACGCAAAAATGTGGTTTAAAGAGCTTGAAGGCTTGGGCAACACAGTACAAAACCTCACAAGTGCCGCTGACGGCGAAAACTACGAGTGGACTGATATGTACGAGGGTTTTGCCAAAACCGCGGAGGAAGAAGGCTTTACGGAGCTTGCAGAAAAGTTCCGCCTTGTTGCGGCGATAGAAAAGCATCACGAGGAGCGTTACCGCGCGCTTTTGAAGAATATCGAAATGAGCGAAGTATTCGCAAAAAGCGAAGTCAAAATTTGGGAATGCCGCAACTGCGGTCATATTGTCGTAGGCGAAAAAGCTCCCGAGGTTTGCCCGACTTGCGCACATCCTCAGGCATATTTTGAGATAAGCGCCGAAAACTTCTAAATTTCACTTGACTTAGATTTGTCTTTATGATAAAATAAATTCAAACTTAATTTGGAGGAATCACATAATGAAACATATCAAAACTTTGAATACAAGAAACCTTTGCGAAAGTGCAAAAAACGGCGGCTGCGGCGAATGCCAGACATCTTGTCAATCCGCTTGCAAAACAAGCTGCGGCATAGCTAACCAAAAGTGCGAAAACGAAAATAAGTAAAGTCTTGGGGTTGTAGCAAAAGGATTTTCTAATCAAATTGCTACAACCCCATTTTTAGGGCGAAGAGAAAATAGTGCAGAACGGACAAACTGAGCCAAAGCGTTAGCTTTGGGTTATCCGAAGCGGTATATAGATACCGCGAGAGACGAAGTTTGTTCGTAGCATAAAGCATTAAAAATAAAATTCGCCATGTCGCGAATTTTTACCTTAATTTTTACTCATATCAGAGTATTAAAATACTTTTTTGTCAAATATTTTCTATGCTTTATGCGGTCGGTGCATTTTATCACAGCCCTTTCTTGGGAGAAAATTATGATACACGCATATAAACTCGGCGGATTTAATATTATTCTCGATGTAAATTCGGGAGCAGTACATATAGTTGACGACATAGCTTACGATATTATTTCCGCCTATGAGGAAATGTCAAAAGACGAAATCTGCGCCGCAATCACAAAAAAATACGGCGATATAAATACCTGCGAATATTTCGGCGAAATAGAGGAGCTTAAAAATTCAGGTCAGCTTTTTACGCCTGACACATTCGAAAATATCGCAGGCAGCCTTAAGGAAAAAAGCGCGGGAATCATAAAAGCGCTTTGCCTTCATGTTGCGCACACCTGTAACCTTAACTGCGCGTACTGCTTTGCAAGTCAGGGTAAGTACCACGGTGAGCGCGCGCTGATGAGCTTTGAAACAGGCAAAAAAGCGCTTGATTTTCTCATAAAAAATTCGGGCACAAGGCGCAATCTTGAGGTCGACTTTTTCGGCGGTGAACCTTTGATGAATTGGGAGGTCGTAAAAAGCCTTGTCAAATACGCGCGCTCGATTGAAACGCAACACGGCAAAAACTTTCGCTTTACGCTTACAACCAACGGTATGCTCATCGACGATGATGTAATTGATTTTGCCAACCGCGAGATGCACAATGTTGTTTTGTCGCTTGACGGCAGAAAAGAAATCCACGACCGCTACCGCGTTGATTATCAAGGGCGCGGAAGCTGGGAGCAAATTGTTCCCAAATTCCAAAAGCTTGTTAAAGCGCGCGGCGGCAAAAACTACTATATGCGCGGCACTTTTACGCACGCAAACCCCGATTTTGTTGAAGATATAAAAGAAATGCTGTCTTTGGGCTTTACGGAGCTCAGTATGGAGCCTGTTGTCTGTGCGGAAGGCGACAAATCCGCGCTTACCGAGGCGGATTTGCCCGTTATATTCGAAAATTACGAAAAACTCGCGGAGCTTATGCTTAAAAAGCGCTGCGAGGGCAAGCCTTTTACATTCTATCACTATATGATAGACCTCACGGGCGGCCCGTGTATTTACAAGAGAATATCGGGCTGCGGCTCGGGTACAGAATACATGGCTGTCACGCCGTCGGGCGACCTCTATCCGTGTCACCAGTTTGTCGGTGAAGACGGCTTTAAGCTCGGCAATGTCAAAGACGGCGTTATAAATAAAGAGATACAAACCCAATTTGCCAAGTGTAATGTCTATGCGAGAGAAGAATGCCGTAACTGTTGGGCAAGGCTGTACTGTTCGGGCGGCTGCGCGGCAAACGCATACCACTCAACAGGTCACATAGACGGCGTTTATAAGTACGGCTGTGAGCTTTTTAAGAAAAGAATGGAATGTGCCATAATGCTGGAGGCTGCAAAAAGCCTCGGAGAATAACAATGAATACACCTATCTGTGATTTTGTAACTGAATACGCACAAAGCGGCAAAATGCGCCTGCACATGCCGGGGCACAAGGGTCAGGGCGATTATGAAAGATTTGATATAACCGAATTTGACGGCGCTGATGTGCTTTATAATGCAAGCGGAATTATACGCGAAAGCGAGGATAACGCCGCAAGTCTTTTCGGCACGCAAAAAACGCTGTACTCAACCGAAGGCTCGTCACTGTCAATCCGCGCTATGATGTACCTTGCGCTTTTGTATGCAAAGCAGAACGGCAAAAAGCCCGTTATCGCCGCAGGGCGTAACGCTCATAAATCGTTTATAACGGCGGCTGTACTGCTCGGCTTTGAGCCTGAATGGATTTATCCCGCGGACTTTGGCAGTGTTTTGTCGTGCAATATTACGCCGTTGGATCTGGAAAACGCAATTAAAAAAATGAGCGAGCCGCCAACGGCTGTATATATCACAAGCCCCGACTACCTCGGAAACATTGCAGATATCAAAGGCATCGCAAAGGTCTGTAAAAAATACGGCGCGCTGCTTCTTGTCGATAATGCTCACGGGGCGTATCTCGGATTTTTGACGGAAAGCCTCCACCCCATCGCACTCGGCGCTGATATTGTCTGCGACTCGGCGCATAAAACTCTGCCTGTGCTGACAGGCGGCGCGTATCTGCATATTGCAACATCAGTCCCCGAGTATTTGACAAATCAGGCGGAGCAGGCAATGGCGCTTTTTGCTTCCACAAGCCCGTCGTATCTTGTTTTGCAGTCGCTTGACGCCGCCAACAAATATTTGTCAGACGGATTTTCACAGGAATTGGCGGCTTTTATTCCTGCCGTCAATAATTTAAAAAACAGCCTTTTAAAAGCAGGCTACACGCTTATCGGCACAGAACCGCTTAAAGTAACAGTAAATGCAAAAAAGTACGGATACTACGGCTATGAAATTGCCCAAATTTTATCCGAAAACGGTATTATATGCGAATTTTATGACGCAGACTTTGTTGTTATGATGCTTAGCCCCAAAAACAGTCTTGATGAGCTTTTAAGGCTCAAAAAAGCGCTTGTCTCCGTAAGCAAAAAAAATGGAATTACGGAAGGCTGTCCGCATATTAAAAAGCCTGTAAAAATATGCTCCCCGCGTGAGGCGTTTTTGTCTGCCTGCCGCGAAGTCAGCGCAGAGGATTCCTTGGGCAAGGTATTTGCGTCTGCCGCAATTTCGTGCCCCCCTGCCGTTCCGCTTATCATAAGCGGCGAACAGATAGATGAAAACACAATAGAGTTATTCAGATATTACGGAATAAAAAAATGCCGCGTCAGCGACATTCCAGCGTGCCGATAAGTCTATCGGCACGCTGGCAGACTGCGAAAAATTAAGGCAGATTTGGCGATTTGACACTCGTCGGCGTACGAGGGTACGGTAGAGGGGCAAATCGTCAAAAGCAGTATTTGTACACCTTTTATGTAAATCACGAACATATTTTATCACAAAACAAAAAGAAGCCGTCAAACCATAAAAAAAATCTTTTGCGGTATGGCGACTTTTTCGTCGGTCTAAAATGCCGCGTCAGCGACATTTAGTTTCTTATTTTTAGTTTATATATCAATCATAATATGCGTCCAGACTCCGTATTTATTTATAAAATAAACCTTAAATCCTGTTGCCTCATCAGGTATTTGGCGCGTGAATTTTCCGCTTTTGATTTCTTCGTCAGTTAGTTCCTCGACCTTTACCAAAGAGCCGCAAGTCTTGTCATAATAAACCTTTAATCTGCTCATATCGCTCGGCTTTGCGCGGAATTCCATATAAAGTATCTTGCTGTCCTTATCGCATGGGTCAGCATTTACGGCAAGCTGACCGCCGCTGACATCAAAGCTTACCTCGGGCTTATTAACGCAAAACTCAACGCGCTTTTCTGTCCCTGCAAGCCTTGCTGTATAATACCCTGTGTCAATCCTTTTCGCTATTTTCCCTCTGCCTTTAATATTTATCTTTTCTTTAAGTTCACCGTTTTTGTAAAGTTCAATATTGTTCTGACCTTCTGCAAACGCGGAAATAACAACATCGTCTGCCGCAGGATAATTTGACTTGTTGCCGTAGTCAACGGCTATATCGGGCAAATCTTTTCCTGCGCCCTTTTCAAAAAGCAGCTTGTCAATATCAGGGTCGCTTGGTGGTAGGGAATCCACAAGCTCATATCTCCAAAGCGCAAACACTTCAAATTCCTTGTAAAACTCTTCAACAGTAAAGCACCGTCTTACGCATACGGGGCGTATTGCCTCGGATACTTCGATTTTTTCTATCTTGCCGTCGCCGTCGCAAAAAAGACCTGTTATAAGCGCGACATGGCTTCTTGCGCCAAAGGCGTATAAAACATCGCAAAGCTCAATTTGTTCGGGCGTATAAGCTCCGCAGTCTGCGACCTTATACATACCGGGTATAGTTCCCCAGCGTCTTGTACTGTATCTTCGTTTAATGTTAAGCGCATATCGCACCAAGCCGTTACATACAACGCCAAAATAAGTCCACGAATTGCCGTGACCTTTAAGATCCTTTTGGTAAAGCGCGCTGTCGGGATTTTCTATGATGGACAAAAATGTTTCAAATGTAACATTTTCTGTTATAAACTTGTCAGTAGGCTCTGTGGAAGAATACGGCATACCCGTAACCTCCACGCCTGCCTTAAGCACTGTTTTGCCTGTTTCTTTTGTATATGTCGGCACATCAAGAAGCGGAGTCCATCTGAACTCCGTCAAGTGTCTTGCCCTTGCAATTGCTCCTCTTTTTCCTTCTGAATCAGGCTCAATTCTTTTCAGCATAACATTCAGCCTCCCGATTATTCTTCAATACTGTATAACTCTGTCGTTGCCTCTGCCAAATCTGAAAATATATAACCTTCTTTGATTTTTCTTCAGAACGGCAGCGTCCCAGGCATCGCTTTCAAGAAGGTCAAGCTTATGCTCATGTTCCTTATTGCGCGTTGCGCGAGGCATCTGCGAATCTATGACCGCAAAGTTAATGCCCTCTACGGTAATTTCGCTGTCGTACCCGTATGCGCCGCCGAACCAGCACGCAATATTCACACCCCTGCGCATAGCCCTTTGGATAATCGCACAAACAGGCTCCGTCGAATTGCCTTTATAAAAGAACGGGTCTTTGCCTGTTTCAAAACGGGACTGCGGTATCCTGTGCGAGAACATCAAAACCTCCATACCCTCACAGCCAAAAAGTGCCTCCGTCACAAGCCATTTTGCCTGCGCCGCGTCAATACCCGTGTATTTTTGATGAAATTCTATATCTGCGTCATATTGGTAGTGATAAGAACATAAAAATACGAGCCTTATATTATAATCTTTAAAATCAACATAATAATACGGCTTATTTTTTTGCCTTACAACATCTTTAAAAGCTGAAAGATAATTTGTATCCTCATACCAAGCTTCATCAGTCATAATTCCCTTGACAAGCTGACCAAGAAATCTTTCGTTTCTCCAGCCGTCAGTATCTCCTCGCGACACAAAAAGTTTTTTGGCGGAGATAGCGTCCTGATACCTTTGTATCTCGTCTCTTAAAATCTGCCTTGAGATTTTTTCGGGGTTATCGCCGTTTATCAGGTTGCCCAAATGCGCCGTAAAATCAAAGCCGATTTCGCTGTCAACCGCTTTGATGTTTTCGCGGGTTTGTACTCCTTCGTCGGAAATATGCGTATCCGTGATGAGGGCAAAGCACAAATCGCCTTTTTCGCGTACAAAGAAGAAATATCTCTTGAAGATGTCGCAAAGCAAACATATCTCAGCAGGGTTTATTTTTGCTCCTACTTTAAAAAGATCACAGGCACGAACTTTGTTGATGTACTTAATCAGTACCGTATTGAAAAAGCAAAAGAGCTTTTAAAGTCAACAAATATGAACATTTCTGCCATTGCCGAAGAAGTCGGCTATAAAAGTATACCTTATTTTTATAAGCTGTTCACACACTTTACAAACCTTTCGCCCGCGCAGTACCGGAAGGAGAAAATCGGATGAAGATATTTTCAGAGCGCTCTATGAACCTGATAAAGCTGTATAGCTGGAACAGCGTTTTTTTCAGGTATTTCAAAAAATCACTTATCTATATTCTTTTGCCGTTGATTATTTTGAGTATGCTCATCTGTTATTTTGTAATCCGCTCCGGCGAAGAATCCTTTGTAAACAACCAGAGTAGAGCTTTTTTCAGACAAGCTCCTCGCTGGAATCTGTTTTTAAGGATATAGACAATAACCATCTTGTAATTTCAACCACATCTGACATTCTTAATTTCTGTACCAATAATTCTGACTACGACCTCGGTCACGATTACACCACGCTGTTTTCCGCAAAAAACATTTTGCATAATATATGCGTTACATCGCAGTATATTTCAGATATAAATATTTATAATTCCAAAACTGACTTTTTGCTTTCCACCTCGGCGAGCAACGAGCTTTATAAGCCTTATATACGCAAATGGTACGAGCAGTATAAAAGGGAAGGCCTTACGACCTCGGTTTTCTATAACCGCTCTGCAAATCAAAATGTTTATTCCGACTCCGTTATCGTTGCAAAAGCCATTATCCAGAACGACTACCTTTACGGAATTGTTCTTTATGAAGTCAAATCGTATATTTTTAACAATATACTGCAAAAGAACACCCCCGAAGGCATCACAAAGCAAGTGCTTTATGATGACCTGAACGGCGACATATTTTTTTCGACCGACGAGAGTTTGATAGGACAGAATATCAGTAAGGCAGGTTTCCCCGTAAACTTCAAGGACATCAAGCGCGAGCAGAAATACAAAAACCTTCTGTTCCTCAAATCCGCTGTCAATTATACATACTACTTTGTTTTGCAGACGGATCTGAACGCTTCCAGAAATATTACTGTGATGATAATAGCTCTTGTGTCACTTGTTCTTGTTGTGCTTTTGATATCGTTTGTTATTTCGTTTTATCTGTCTCTGCAATTTTATCAGGGAATTATAAATATCGCCTCTACCCTGCACGATGACGCAGAAGGCGGAGAAAGCGGCAATCACCGCGAGCTGTATTATATAAACAATCATATCGTTTCGCAGCTGCGCAACACATCAAATATAGAGCAAAAGCTTTCCGAACAGCTCACGGCACTTAAAAAGGCGCAGTTTATTGCGCTCCAGTCGCAACTAAATCCGCATTTTATGTATAACACGCTCAATCTGATAAATGTTATGGTTCTTAATATTGCAAAAAAGGACTGCAATGCGAGCCGCGCAATAGTAATATTCTCGCAGCTGCTCCGTGAAACCTTGAACACAAAGGAATATATAGTTCCGCTCCGCACCGAGCTGGAATATGTAAAAAAATATATTATGCTGCAACAGCTTAAATATAATTACACAATAAATGTGGATTACGATATTGATAAATCGCTTATGGAGCATAATGTAATCAAGTTTATGCTCCAGCCGATTATCGAGAACGCGTTTGAACACGGCTTTATAAATACAGAAGATAAAGAGTACCGTATTTCGTTTTCGGCAAAAGAGTATTACGATAAGCTTGTGTTCACCATTAAAAATAACGGTAAAACAATAAAGCCCGAAGAGCTCAAAAAGCTTCAGGCATCGCTTAAATCAGACTTGATACTTGACCAGAAAAGTCACGGACTTTTGAATGTTAATTACAGGATACGCCTTATTTATGGCGACAGATACGGCTGCTCCGTTGAATCAAGCGATAATGTCACAACAGTCCGCATCTCATTGCCTAACGATAAAAACCAACTGAACTGATTGTAAAATATAAAAAGCGGCTGAAAAAACGGTCAAATCCCGTTTCCTCAGCCGCTTTTCTGCGGTTTTTTAATCAGTTCGATAGTAATTTTAAAAATCTCTTATCGTTCATTTGCTCGTTTGTGATATACTTACCGTCACAAAACAGCGCATATGTCGTGATAGGCGTTGGCGCGTTTTGCGCATCGTTCTTGTTCTGCAAATGAATTGCTTTGAACTTTACGCCGTGCTCCTTTGCCGTTTTTTCAACAACAGGAACATACTTTGCGTTAAACGGACATTGGCTTGTATAATACAAAACATACCCGTCTTCGTCAATATGAGGGTGTTTTGCACATTCCTTAAACATAGGCTTGTCCCCTGTATTTTTGCCAAACGGAAGATACCACAGCTCTATGCCGTTGTCAGCCTCATCGCATACTTCAAAGCCCTTGTGCTTCAAAAACTTCGGGTCTGCCAAAAAAGGCTTTTTCTTTGCGGAAGATAATATGCACAAGCCTTTTTTTCCTTTGCTTTTGCTGTCCTTAATGCACTCTCCGAGCAAATCGTTTGAATATCCGTGTCCCTTGAAGGAGCCTGAAACCCACAGACAGTCAATATACATATAGTTGTCCGCGATTATCGGATTCCACGCATTTTCCGCAGGAATATATTCTATAAAGCATTTTCCGCGCTCTGTACTTTTCAAAAAAACAAGCCCCTCGTCAAACTGCGCGGACAGCCACGCTTTTTTTGACGATACCTGAACATCGTTGTTGTTTGAAATTGCACAGCAAATATGCTCTTTTTCGATGTTGTCTTTTGTTACCTGTATATATTCCATATAACGCTCCGCTCAAATTATTTTGCTCTTACAAAGGTGCTTGCTTCTTCATCTCCGATTTGCCAGGTGAGTTTACCGTCGCTGTCCAAAGAGAAAAAGCCGCTCTCGTCTGTGATTTCGGAAACTACAGTACCTTTGCCTTCCTCATCATACCGTGTAACTGTTTGCTTGCCGTTATCGTAAACAAGCATACCGTCGTATGCAAGGTTTGCGCTAATATCCCAATTACATACCTCAAAAGCACTGCCCGACCATCTTGCTTCAATATCCGCTTTAGCAAGACCTACGCTCTTTGTAATTGTAATAACACCGCGACCTGCGTGTTCTTCTACCCATTCGCCGAGGAACGGGTCAATTTCTTTGTAATCCTCTTTCTTGCCTGACATCTCTGCCAATGCAAAATACCAGCTTTGCATAGCTTCTGTATTTGTAACGCTGCCCGGCAATACGCGTTTATACAGCGTTTCGTAACCGTCTCTTACCTCACGGACAAGATCTTGATCTGCCATAAAGAAGTCATAACGCACGCCCTCATCAGGGAAGTTAAGAACAACATACTCACCGTCAGGTGCTTCTGCGTCGTCAACCATTGTAAAGTTTCCTGCGAGCAGATATTCTGCATACCTTGTGCCGTCATATTTTGCAGGATCGAGAGGACCGTATTCCGTTGTGCTTATCGTGTATTTAATATCATTTGCGTAAGCAATACGCGCAAGATACATATCAAGCATTGTATTTGTATAATTTACTGCTGTAACACCCTCAGAATATTCTATTATATCATTGCCGATATTTGCAGCCCAGCCGTTAAGCTCTGTCCAAAGCTCAGCGTCTTCATACATCTTTTCGGTGTTTTCACGCATAAAGCGTACATCTGTGGGATAACAGATAATGTAATAATTTCCGGATTCGCCCTTTAAAATAGAGTTAACGCCCGACATATCTCCGCAGAGCATTTCGTGAAGCTTGTCCTCGCTGACGATTATAATTCTGAAAAGCTCGCCTGCGCCGTCTGTGTATTCTTCACCCAGAGCCGCTGCTGCTTCCTGCGATTCGAGTTCAGACACTACCATCAGCGTTTCTTCGTCTTCCACGCCTTCATCGCTGATGCCGTAAATTTCCATAGCCAATTTGTCATAATATTCCTGCGGAATAGGCACCGTAAGCTCGCCTGTTTCGTATGTGTAAGGCGCGTTTGCAGCGTCATTTAATAGCTTGTTCTGATAAAGAAATGAAATCATTTCCTTTCTCAGACACGCGTCTGACGGACGGAACGATATGCTTTCTTCATTAACATCGGTATTGTCCTCTGTTAAAATCCCGTTGAAGCAAGCCCACAATACAGGCAACTCAAAGTAATCCTCTTGTTTAACATCTGTAAAAAGACCTGCCTCACGAATACTGTTTATCATTTCTATAATAAAGTATCTGCCCCAGTCTTCAATAGTCATATCTTCCATTGACAGTTCTTCGTCAATTTTTGATGTGGTATCATAATCGTCAAAGGGCGATCCCGTCATACGGTAAAGCAGCGTTATGCACATTGCTCTGTCGCAGGTCATATTGGGGCTGAACATACCTTCGCCCGTACCTACCGTTATGTTGTTTTCAACTGCCCATTGAACTGCAGTCTCGTACCAGCTTCCTGCTTCAACATCTTCAAATGTTGCCGTAACTTCCGTAGCCGGCTCGCCTGCCATACGCCAGAGGAATGTAACTATCTGCGCGCGTGTAACACTACCTTCGGGGTCAAATGTGTTTTCGCCGACGCCATAGGTAATACCTGCTTCCGCGCCCCACAAAACAGCGGGATAGAAATAGTCAGACTCCGCAACATCGGTAAATTCCGTTGTGTCTGCAAATACCTGAATCGCCGCCATGCTCATAAAAAGAGCAAAAGCAATCAAAAGTGCGCCAAATTTTACAAGCTTTTTCATTATAATTCTCCTTATAATTTATTTTAAAATCATTGTAACATAAACCGCCCTTAATTTCAAGAAATATAAAATTTTTCTGAGTGTTTTTTTCAAGTGATATGATGTTGACATTTAATCTGTACGGTGATATAATAAAAAGGTAAATTTTTCATATTAAAATACCCGCAAAACTAAAAATCAGGAGGAATATATAATGTTAAACATTAACAAAACCGTTGAAAACGGAAGAGCTGTTGTAACGCCGGAGGGAAGGCTTGATACTGTTACATCGCCTGAAATGGAAGCCGCATTAAAAGAAATACTTCCGGGGCTTAAGGCGCTTACATTTGATTTTAAGAATCTCGAGTACATATCTTCGGCAGGTCTCCGTGTGCTTTTGTCAGCGCAAAAGACAATGAACACGCAGGGCGGTATGAAAATTTGCAATGTAAACGAAACAATAATGGAAATTTTTGAAGTAACCGGTTTTTCGGATATTCTGACAATAGAGTAATCCGCATTTAGGAGGTATGTTTATGAAATCAGCACTTATAACCGTCACAAGCGACGGTCAGGGTATTATAGAATCTCTTTCTATGACGGAACGCTTGGGCACGGAACACAACCTTGATAAAAAGTCTGTTCTGCACTTAAGACTTTTGGCAGAAGAATTGTTCGGTATGCTCCGCGGCATTGCAGGAGATGTTGAAGCAAGCTATTGGATCGAAGCCGAGGATAAAAAATTTGAACTTCATATGAAGTCTGATGTGGATATGTCTTTAGGTATGCGCGACCAGTTCCTGTCGGCGTCGTCAAGCGGCAAAAATGAAGCCGCAAAGGGCTTTATGGGCAAGCTCCGTGTTATGATTGCAAATATGCTGCTCAGCTCTGACGAGCCAATGCCATACGCTATGATCGACGCTATGTCAACATACTCTATGGCAGGTATTTCGGGCGATGCCGTTTCTGTTTGGTCACTTTCGTATTATGTTGATGAGATCCAAAGGCGTATGAACGAAGCAAAGGAAGCAGAAGAAGTTTGGGACGAACTCGAAAAATCCATCGTTGCCAACATCGCCGACGATATAAAGGTCACGATAAAGGGCAAAAATGTCGAGATTGTCTTATTCAAATCTTTTAATTAACATTAAAATTCCTTTAAAAAAGCAAAAATGCTGCCTTAATCTGCACAATTTAAGGGGCGTTTTTGCATTTTACGGCTAATTTTGTAAATTTTATAAGAGGTACACTTATGAAAAGCGGAACAATCATCAGTAATACATTTTATGCCCAGATGGCATCTTATGTTGCCGTGTCTCTGACTGCCACATTCGGTTCTATCGTTGACGGTATCATAATAGGTCAATGCCTCGAACTTGACTCTATTGCCGCTTTCGGTATAGCAAGTCCGCTTCTTTTTATCCTGTCACTATTGGGCGCGGTGCTTTCAATAGGCGCGCGCAGCCGCTTTGTTCATCTTATAGGCCGCGGCAAAACAACAGAAGCCCAAAATATGTTTTCTCTCGCCTGCTTTCTCGCTGTCACGGTCGCGGCGGTTATGGCGTTAGCTTTGATAGTGTTTTCAACGCCTATAACAATACTTCTCGGCGCGTCTGGGAACGCGGCTTCGCTTCTTCCAAAGGCAAGGGCTTACATGATAGGTATCGCGATAGGCATACCCGCGAGAAACCTCATTTGGGTATTCCTTGCTTTTATGCCCATTGACAACGACCGCAAAACCCCTGTCATAGCCTCTGCCGTAATGACGGGTGTAAATATTTTGCTTGACCTTGCCGTCGTTTTTATATTACACGGCGACACATTTGAAATAGGACTTGTGACAAGCATCAGCTATATTGTTGCACTGTTTGTTTTTATGAGCCACTTTTCCAAAAAGGACACATTTTTGCCGAGGCCTTCGTTCAAAAACATATCGTGGACAGGCACAAAAGAACTGCTCACAGAAGGTATCCCCTCGGGTATACACAATATAGGACACGCGCTGCGTGGTATCTTTATGAACCGTATTCTGGTGCTTGTTGCATCTTCTGCGGCAATCGCGGCATATTCCGTCTGCGGTCAGGCTGAAGCTTTGCTTCTGCCGCTTGCGGCAGGTATTTCGGATACGGTGTCGGCGCTTTCAGGCGTTATGGCGGGTGAAGAAAACCGCCCTGCAATAAAGGATTTGCTTAAAACATCATTCAAGGCTACATACACGCTCACATTGGGCATATCAGTTCTCGGATTTATTTTTGCGCCGCAGCTTGCGTCTTGCTTTATAAAAGGGAATTCCGAGGCTTATCAAATGTCGGTTCGCGCCATCAGGTCGTATGCAATCGGTATGCCGCTCCACGGTATAAACCTCATATATCAGGAATATATGCACGGCATCGGAAAAACCGTACTGTCCGCCGTTTCGGGCTTTTTAACGGAGTTTGGTTTTTTGGTGCTATCCGCGTGGCTTATGGTCAAGTGGTTCGGAGCTGACGCCGTTTGGTACGCATTTCCCGTAACTCAAGTGATCTTACTCATTTATTATTCTGCCATAACGCTGGCAGCAAACCGCATACTCGGTATTAATCGCAAAGGTATATGGAACAAAGTCCTTCTTTTCCCCAACACATTTGATGTTGACGAAAGCAGCTGTATTGACCGCAGTATAACATCAATGGAGGAGGTCGCAGCCCTTTCACAGGAGGTTTGGGATTTTTGTTCGTCATACGGCTGCGACGAGCGGCGCAGGTATCTGATGTCGCTTTCGGTCGAAGAAATGGCTGGCAATATTATAGATCACGGATTTTCCAAGGATACAAGCCCTCACAGTATTGATGTAAGGATCATGCACAAGGGAGACGACTTTATTATAAGAATCCGTGACGACTGTCTTATCTTTGACCCCGTAAATCAGTTAAAGCTCTATTCAGACGACGACCTTACCCACCACATGGGTTTGCGTATGATAATAAAAACGGCAAAGGTTGTCCGTTACACAAGTGCGTTGAAGCTTAATAACCTGTTTATAAGAGTGTAAATCATTATAACAACAAGGGCGCTGCACGCTGCGCGATTATTCGCGAGCCGTGGCAACGCCCTTTTACTGTGCTTTATTGTTCCTGATTTTTATGTATGTTGGTAATATCGTCAAATGTGCCGCCGCCTGTATCGTCAGGTGCGCGCAATACACCCTTTTCTGCAAGGCGCAGGAACGCGTCAACAACATCACTTGTGAGCTGTGTACCCGACACATCTTTGATAATGCTGACCGCCTTATCAAAGTTCATACGCTGTCTGTACGGGCGGTCCGAATACATAGCGTCAAATGTATCTGCAACAGCAATTATCTGTGCCACTCGCGGTATATCTTCTCCCTTCAGTCCGTTAGGATAACCTTTTCCGTCGGGGCGTTCATGATGTGCTTCCGCACCGACAACGATATCAGGCATAAGACTTATGCTCTTTAGTACATCATATCCGCGCTCTGTATGTGATTGTATAATGCTGTATTCTTCGTCAGTCAGTTTGCCCGGCTTATTAAGCACATAGTCGGGAATAGCTATTTTCCCAATATCGTGCATCAGCGCAATATTATAATACTGTTCAACCGTTTCTTCATCATATCCAAGCTCTTCTGCGAGCATCTTTGTATATTTTGCAACACGCGACGAATGACCTTGAGTATATGAATCCTTCATATCTATAACCGTTGCAAACGATTCAATGATTTCACGGATAAGCTGTTTGTCGCGCTGCTGCTGTTCGCGTAGCATATCGAGTTCATCTGCTTTATGATTGTTTATCGACATCTTGAGCCCGATAATAACACAGGCAACAAGGAAACCGACAGCAATAAGAATAATTATCATAACATATTTGAGCGTATATTCGTTGATCTCGTCCATAGAAATATCCGCTCCTGCATAAGCAACGCACTCGCCGTTTGAATCATAAATAGGCTCGTAATGTGTCAAAAGCCAGCCAAACGCGCCCTTACTCTCGATAGTGCTTATCTGTTCGCCCGCCAAAAGCGATGGGATATACGGCATAAAGGACTCGTCAAACTCCTGCAGGTCAGCGAGCATACCCGGTTCTTCAGGGTCGGTGTCAAACACGACATGGCAGCCGTCGGACTTTATCTGATATATGTACAGGTACTTAAGATGCGGCGTGTTTTGCAGAATATTTGTAAGTACGGCATACTGCTTTTCGTAGTCTTCGTCTTTGCCGTTTTCAAGCCAGCCGTTTACTTTGTCCGCGTCAAGCTCGTCGGCTGCCAATTTGGCAGCGCCCGATACCGCCTGATCACGGTCTGTTCTTATCTGCTTTGTCAAAATGCTGATACTTGTAATTGTAATAGCCGCTGCCATTATGACTGCAAGAAGTCCCCAGACAATAAGCAGCTTTTTATGCCTTCCGTCACGGTTAATTTGTTTTTTCATAAATTATTCTCCAAAACATATTTTTTTACATTATACAACATTTATTTCAAGCCGTCAATCCGTATTATATAATATATACGGTTTTAGCTTAATATTCTTTAAAAGTTATACTCCTTTTCGCACAACGGCTATGTATCCTAAACAACTGACATAATAACTGTCAGTATTATAAGAAATCCAAAATTGAACGCCGAAAACTCGCCTAAATACTGCAAAGCTTTTCCCGGATTTGCCTTAACATACTCTCTGAATGTGATAAGGCTCGCCAGCGAAGCAATAAGCGTTCCCACGCCGCCGATATTTACACCGACGAGCAGATCGGGGTAATTTGAGGTAAACTGCGACAAAAGTATCGCAGAAGGGACATTACTTATGAACTGGCAGGACAAAACGCTGACAAGCAATGTGTTTTTTCCCAAAAGCGAAGAAAAAAAGCTGCTGACCGCGTCGATCCGCGCCATATTGCCCGAAAAAATAAAGAAAAACACAAATGTCAGAAGCAGTGGATAGTCAACCATTTTAAGCGCTTTTTTGTCCGCAAAGAATAATACGGGAGGAATTATGCAAAGCCCTATCCAGTATGGAACCGTCCTGAAAACTATTGCGATCGACAATGCAAAAAGCATCATATAAACCGCAGTTCTAAACGGATGTATTTCGGCTTTTTCGCCGCCTAACACAAGCTTTTCGGGCTTGACGAACACAATACAGCAAACTGTTATTATAAATATAGAAACAGCAAACGGCAAAATCATTATAGAAATAAATTCCATATTGGGGATATTGAATTTTGTGTATAAAAACAGGTTTTGCGGATTGCCGAAAGGCGTCAACATTCCGCCCAGATTTGCGGCGATGTTTTGCATTATAAATGTAAACGCCATATATTTTTCTTTTTTTGTTGATGTCAAAACAAAATATCCGAGCGGCAAAAATGTGAGAAGCGCCATATCGTTTGCAATCAGCATCGAACCGATAAAGGTTATATAAACAAGCGCCAACACAGCCGCTCTTGCCGTTTTAAACCTCTGCACTATCTTTACAGCAAGAAGATAAAAGAAATTGATATTTTTTAAAGCGCAGACAACGGACAAAACGCAGAAAAGACAGGTCAATGTTTTAAAGTCAAAATATTCTATATACTTCTCATCGCAAGGTACAAAAATGCTTGTGATAATTGCAAGTATCATAGCAATTACCATTACTGTATTTGTTTTTATAAAAGCTTTTACTTTTTCCGCTGTGTTATTGCTGTCCATTTATCTTTTGTCCTTTTCCGTCATCTTATGTTAATATTATGCAGTACACTTACTTTTGCCTTATCAAATTGCCGAGTGCGGCTGCTGACGCTATAATGCAAACCGCGATGTCATAAACCGCAAACTTGTGAATAAACGCGCCGTTCAAAACAGAGTTAAGATAGTAAAACGGCGGCAGACTGTATTGCAGAATATGAAGATTGTCAATATGCAGGAAAATCGGGCAAAGTACCAGCATAAGCGTCACAAGTACAGGTATTATTGCACCGAGAGTGACTTCAGAACGGCACAAAAGCCGCAAAATCTCACAAAATGCTGCAACGGATAAAATATACATTGTCATCGTCAAAAGCTCTCTCTGCAGACCCGTCCACAATCCGCTTAAATAAAGAGCCGCAAGGCTTGCCACGGCTGTCGGTACAACAGCTGTAATATGGCATAAAAGCGGAATAAATGCGCGCTTTTTTCCCTTAAGATGTTCAAACACTCCCCTATGTTCCTCGCGGCACGCATACATACAAGACGCAAGAGCCGCCAGCATTATAATAAGTGCCAAAAGTCCACGCACCGGCGCGGTCAGAATATCGCTTGTCATCTGGCGTGTACCGTCAACATAGTAATACTCTATCAGGCCGGTTTTCTTTATATTGGCGTCATAGTATTTATTAAGCTCAGCCTCTGTCACAGTCCCTTCGGGTGACATATCGTTTAAAAAGTCGCTGTACGCCCCGTATGATATATACGGAAACATAGCAATAAAAAGGCGTTCCCGGGCTATGCTCAGCGTCACGCTTTTTTCACGCTCAATAATTTTTACCGCGCCGTCGGTACTTCTGCCTGCGGCAAACTTTGCCGCCTGAAGTCCGGCGTCCTCAAGGAATATCCACGCTGCGTCGCATTGTCCGGATTTGACTGCCTTTACGGCTTCGTCTTCGGTTTCGCAGAGTGTATATTTGATAACGCTTTTTCCTTCAGTCAGTCTGGCAACTGTATCAGACGAAAAGCTGTCATCGCCGAGCTTTGCTACTGCCACCGATACAATTCCTCCGTCGTGAGGCGGCATCAGACGCATTGCACAAGCCATCAGCGGTATCAATAAAAGTATCGCCAAAAAAGCCTTTTGTTTTAATATGCGTTTCGTAAGTAACGCGTACCAAAGGCACAGCCGTTTCAGAGGTTTCATAACTGCGCCTCCCATCTTGTGATCGTGCGGCGGCGCAGTAAAACAGATGCGGCAAAAAATAACGCCGCATATATTAGTGCCTCTGTTATGGCGGAAGGCGAAGCTTCCCCCAAAATCCGCACGGCAACACCTACCGGCAGATGAGACGCAAACAAACGGACTCCCTCCGGAAAAAATGACTGCGGATAAAAACAGCCGCATATATAACCCTGCACAATCGCGTTCAGAAATTGCAAAACGGGTGCGCTGATGCCGTCGCGTGCAAGCTCATATAAAAACAACTGCATCATACAAAGCATAAACGCGCAAAGAAAATAAAGCGCAATAAATTTGCCCGATAAAAGCGATGCAAATTCGCCCAAATCTATATTCAAAAGCGACACAATCGCCTTTAAACCTGCAAATAACGGCACCGTACAAAGCAGCATAAGTACAAAATACGCTCCGCTTTCGCCCAAAATCTGTCCTGTTGCACCAAGCCCCTGTGTACTGAGCATACACGAAAGCTCACCGTTCCGTCTGAAAAGCGGACTGCAGCTCACGCCCCAAAGCAGCAAAAACATAATCGCAAGACCGCAAATCAAATATACCAATAGCGACGGATGCCCTGACACACCTACCTTTTTAACCGAATAAAGCTCGTTCCGTGTAAGTATAAGCGCGGCATATTTTTCAAAGAGCCTGTCGCCTGCATCTGACGCGTTTTTGTCCGGGAAATGATCCCTTACATAAAACTGTGCGCCGTAGATTGCGTTAGTGTTTTCAAGTCCTACCTTTGCCGTAATACCTATAAGCTCGCTTATCAGAGCCATACCAATACCCGAAGCACCGCCGATTGACACATATTTAAGGCGGCTGTCTCTGCCGTAGTATATATCTTTGGCATAGTTATCAGGCACAACGATATAACCGCTGATTGCGCCGCCAAGCAGATTGTTTTGTGCCTCGTCTTCGGTCATTTTTTCAATTTTAACAGCATAGCGTGATGAATCAAGAGTTTTCAAAGCATTGACGCATGTATCTATAAGCTTGCTCTTGTCATTACCGACAATTCCAATGGTAATCAAACGCTTAGATTCATCGTTCATACTGTTTTTGTAAATCATAAAGCCTGCTGCGCCTGCAATAATAACCAGTGCCAGCGTCAGAGCAAGTACACGCGGCAGCAGCTTTGCTTTTCTCTTTAGTTGCAATATAAAATATATTAACCGTTTACTTTTCATCTTGATCCAACCTTTGCACAAGGCTGTGTCTGTCCGTCTTGTCGCAAAGCGACAAAATCCCGTCGCTGAGCAAATAACATCTTGCGCAATACTCCAATTCCTGAGTGTCGTGGGTGACTAATATAGTCGCGCCCCCGCTCTGTACAAATCCGTTAAAATAACTCATCAACCGTTCCTTGGCAACGATGTCAAGTGCTGCTGTGGGTTCGTCAAGCAACATAATTTCAGGCTCGTTTGCGATGGCGCAGCCTACCGACAAACGCTTACGCATACCTCCGGATAGCTTTTTTGCCGGTTTCTTCAAAAATTCATCAACGCCAAGTTCTTTAAGCATTCCATAGCTGAGCGACCTCTCTAATGCAGCCTTTTCGTACCAGAGCCGCAAATTGTCATAAGCGCTCAGCTCCTCAATGAGCGGCGTCCCCTGCGGTACATACGCCACCGCCGTACCCGCGCCCTTGCGGAGAATATCTGAACCGTTCCATATAAATTGGCCGCTGTCCGCCTTTTGTACTCCTGCAAGAATACGCAGCAGTGTGGATTTTCCGCTGCCGTTCACACCTATTATGCCAACGGCTTCACCTGCGTTTATCTCAAACGAAATGTCGCGCAGGACAAGGTTTTTTCCGTATTTTTTTGAAATTTGGCGAATTTCACCGTTCATAATCAATTCAAATACTCCTCCGGCATACCTGCGCTTCTGAGCGCGTTTGTAAGCTGTTCGGTAACCGTCTCCATACCTACCGAATTAAACCAAGTTTCGTAATCAACCTTTTCTCCGTCGCTTACCGTCGGAATACCGCCGCCTTTTTGTGTATTACTGCTGATTTTAAGCGTGGCCATATTAGCAGCGTCGTTAAAAATCAACACCGTAGAATCTAACTTACCTGATTCCGATGCAACATCTATTTTGTAACTGAATCCTGCCATTAAGGGATTACTACCGCTTTCATCTATATAATCCTTGCTCGGCGTAAAAGTAAAACTGCCGTGAACCTTGCCCGCCTTTGCCGCGTCTTTATCAAAGCCGTCAACTTTTACGGTCGAAACAATTATATCTCCCTCTTGCAATGTAAAGTCGCCGCTTATTTTATTACCGCTTCGACTGCCGCTGCCTGTAATGTTAAGTATGCTGTCATCTGAAATAAGCTTTGCCTCTGTCTCAAAATTATTGCCTTTCCAGGCTGTGAGGTAATATTGAGCTGTGTCGGGAGCGTTTGCCGTCACAAAGTGTCTGCCGCAAACCTCGCCCTTTTTGTCAACATATAAAGTCATAGTAGCCAAAACCGTGTTTTCAGCTGTTTCATCAATACTTTCCGCTTCGTCAAGACCTGCAAGAAAGTCAGCATACGCCGCATCTGCGTCCTCGCCTTTGCTTGCGGCCGAGGAGCGAATAAGGTTTTCCAAATTCCTGTCATCGCGGGCTTGCGACGCTATTGCCTTGGCAATATTATGGCTGATCTCACTATCAATCGTAACAACAAGCTTGTCGTATTCGGTTGTAGTTGAGCCGACAGTGACTGTTTCTTTGCTTTTCTCAACCTTGTTGAGATTTTCAATGACAACCTCTCCATAGCGGTCTAACACCTTGCTCAACGAGTCCATATCCGGAGTCTGCGAGCCAACAAAATCCATAAAATTGCTGTTTGCAGGCAATTTAATAAATGTCGGCGAAAAATCAGGCAGCTTCAGAAGCATTTCGTCGCCTGCAATTCCGGCAAGCGTTTCTAATGCGATAATTTTAGTATCGTTAATGTTGAACACGGCCGCCGAATACGAACTTGTTTCGTCTTTTTCCGAGTTTATGTCAAGAGACATTGTATTGAGCCAATCTGTATTCATACTGTTCATAAGGCTCTTTCCGTCTTCGGTGAGAGAAAGCGAAAGCTTGGTGTTTGAGCCTCCCTTACCCGTAAATTTTGCAATATTAGCTGTGTGTGCCGTAAGTGTCGCAAGATTTTTCTTTTCAATACTTTGATAGTACTTTTCAGGCGAAGCCATACTCATAAACAAACCTGTGCCGAAAAGCTTTCCAAATACGGCAAAGCCAATGGCAAGCACCGCAATAACAGCAACTATGACAGCAACGACAGGCTTGCGTTTCTTTTTTGGACGCATTGCAATCTGCGGTACCTGATTATATGGTGAATAGTTTTGATTTGCATTGTAATCCGGTACCTGATTATTAAACTGCGGATTGTTCACCGGCATATTATTGACCGACGCATTATTTAAATTCCGGTTAATTTCCCGTGCCTTAGCACTAACAGGGGTTCCGCAATTCCGGCAAAAGTTCTTTTCAACCTTTGCCCCACAATTTCTACAAAACACAAAAACTCCTCCGCTCATAAAAATTTTTATTAAAGTCATTTTACTCCAATTATTATTATACCAATTCTTTTACCCCGTGTCAAACTGTTTTTGCGCCGCCGCCACACAAAAGCCGTTGTGTAAAATATTAATTATCTCATTTGTTGTGAAATAAGATATATTTCAATAATTTTATATTTTTTTATTTAAATCTCTTGACAACGCACATAGGATATGATATTATAATACAGCAATTTTGATTTGCGCCATTAGCTCAGTTGGTAGAGCACCTGACTCTTAATCAGGGTGTCCCGGGTTCGAGTCCCTGATGGCGCACCAATTTAACGGGTGTCCCGTATGGGATGCCCGTTAATTTTTTGCAATAAAAGGGACTCGAACCCTGAGAGGGCTGCGAGCGTAAAAAAAACAGTTCGGTGAACTGTTTTTAGTGCGTGTCAAAGGGACGGTTCTCCTGACACGCAATTAGTGCCGGTTGCCGATAGAACCGTCCCCTTGACACTTTTGTACTCCTTTCAAACCATATAAAAAGAAGGTTCAACCAAATTTCGCGCTGATTTAAAAATCCGCACGGAGTACGCCCAAGACGATGTTGGATTGCCTTCTAACAGAAATATAACACAAAAAATGAGCCTTGTCAACAGCCGGTATATAAAATGCCGCTTAATTTTACTGTCAGTCCAAAAAATATTGACGGCTTTTCAATTTTCTGATATATTAAGATTGTGTTAGATTAAATAAAAAATTACGAATTGGAGAAAACTATGATTAAATTTATTTGTTACCCAAAATGCACGACCTGTCAAAAAGCAAAAAAGTGGCTTGACGATAACAAGATCAAATACGACCACCGTGACATCAAGGAGGACAACCCAAGCCTCGAAGAATTGACGGCGTGGTACAAAATGAGCGGTCTTACGTTAAAAAAATTCTTTAACACATCGGGACTTTTGTATAAGTCTATGGAGCTTAAAACTAAGCTCCCTACTATGTCTGATGAGGAGCAGTTAAAGCTGCTTGCAACAGACGGAATGTTAGTAAAAAGACCTATCGCTGTCGGCAAAGACTTTGTTCTTGTCGGATTTAAGGAAAGCGATTGGAGCGAAAAGCTGTAAAAAGAGTGCCACAAGTTAAGGTGAAACTTATGAACACATTTGAAAGAATCTATGAAGTTGTGAAAAGCATTCCAAAAGGCAAGGTCGCAACCTACGGACAGGTAGCGCTACTTGCAGGAAATCCACGCTGGGCAAGAGTTGTGGGATATGCCCTTCACAATAATCCTTCGCCCTCGACGATCCCCTGCCACAGAGTAGTGAGCCGCGAAGGCAGAGTCGCGCGGAATTACGCATTCGGCAGCGGTGAAGTTCAAAGACAGCTTCTCGAATCAGAGGGCATAGTTTTTGAGTCCGACGGCTCTGTTGACATGGAAAAATACTGTATAAAAATCAGGTGAAACCGTGAAGAAAAAATCATTATCTTTTGCCGGCGTTGCCGCAAGTCTTTTGCTGCTTGTTGCAAGCTCTATCATTGCAGAGCATAAAATCATAGATTATAAATATGGTGTCGCGCTGACGGCTTTTTCTGTACTTTTGGTTCTGATTTCTGCCTTTTTCGCCTCCAAATATGACTACGAAACAGGACTCTACGAATGTAAAAACTGCGATCATAGGTTCAAGCCCACACTAAAGGCGTATATCTTGGGACCGCATACGCTAGCCTCACGGTACCTTAAATGCCCGAAATGCAGCGAAAAATCGTGGTGTAAACGACGGGATATTTTTGATGAATAAAAGCCGCGCTCTTGGTGTTGTATTGGCAAAGTAAAACCCTGCAAATTTTGCAGGGTTTTGTGTTGTGAAACTACAGTCAAGACCACCAGTAAACTGGTGGCTTGCACTACCCCTAGAAGGGGTTATTACAGGCTTAACCCCTATAAGGGGCATCGAAGTTTGACACCGCATTACTATTTCAGGCAGCCGCTCACGTGCGGCTGTCTTTTTTGCC
>JAFSYJ010000034.1 GCA_017450025.1 Clostridia bacterium
CCGCAGTACGCATAGCAATCTCGGCTTTTCCGTCACAGTCGTAGTCGTACACCATAAACTGCGTGTCGTGCGCTCCGCTTCTGATGTTAGGACCGAGGTTTATGCGCCACAAACGCGTACCGTCAAGCTTGTACGCATCAATAAGGCACTCGCCCGTAAAGCCTGACTTTGAGGTATCCTTTGCGTTTGACGGATCCCATTTTAAAACGATTTCCCACTCGCCGTCACCGTCAAGATCGCCGACCGACGCGTCGCCGGGGGTGTAGGAGTATTTCTCGCCGTTTACCTCGTTATCTTCGGGAGTTTGGATCGGAATGTCCATATAATTTCTATCCCAAACCTTTACCTCCTCGGCTTCCTCCTCGATTTCTTTACCGTCCACTACGGGAACAATTTTATAAAGGCTGTATTTGTCGCTCAAATCGGAAAAATTAGTTGCATTCAGCGGCTCATTGTTACATTTTGCCCATTCGCTGCCAAATGATTTGTATACATTAAATTTTGTGTCCGCGCTCTCTGTACCGAGCCAGCGCCACGAAAGGTATGTATAGCCGTCCATTCTGACAGCCACACCGCCGCGGCCTAATTTTTCCATAGGACGAAGCGTTTCGGGACGCGCGTCAATAAGATTTTGCGTTTTTGCCGCGCTTTCTTCATATACACCGATTGTGAGATTGTCACCCGTTACCGGTCTTTCCGCCGCAAACGCGGCAAATGATGAAATAAGAATTGCCGCCGACAATGAAGCGGCTAATATTCTCTTTATCTTCATATCGTATTCTCCTTTTCGTTATTTTATCGCTAAACTATATTTTATCATATTCGCATCAAAAACGCCTTATTTATGTTATATCAGTGCTGTTTTTTATACATTTTTATCGGTTTTTTTATGGATTTGACAAAGAAACAAAAACGGAGTATAATTGAACATATGAACATATGTATGAGGTGATACAAATGGAAATGTGTGATAACTGCGCCTACAACCAGCAGGTGCTTGACAGGATAAAAAACGAAATACCCGACCCCGACCTTACAATCGAGCTTGCGGATATGTTCAAGGTATTCGGGGATAACACGCGTATACGGATTTTGTGGGCATTGTTTGATAAGGAGCTATGCGTTTTTGATATAGCGGAAAAACTTGAAATGAGCCAGTCCGCGATAAGCCATCAGCTAAAGACGCTTAAACAGGCGCGGCTTATAAAATCCCGCCGCGACGGTAAAAACGCGTTCTATTCAATTGACGACGACCACGTTAAGAAGATTATCGAGCAGATGATAATTCACGTAGAGGAAAAATAATGCAGCAAAAATATGATATTTAGTCTGATAATAATTTATAATAACATTGACAAAAATAGAAAAGTGGTGTATTATATAAATAACCACGAAAGTGATGATGTGTATCCAAGGTGACACACAAGCGAAAATCCCAAGAGGTGCATCTCTTGGGATTTTCTTTTGGGCTAC
Source organism: Clostridia bacterium (assembly GCA_017450025.1). Classification (GTDB taxonomy): domain Bacteria; phylum Bacillota; class Clostridia; order UMGS1883; family UMGS1540; genus RGIG3586. The sequence goes on from JAFSYJ010000034.1 coordinate 1,474, forward strand.
TTGTCGGACTTATGTCTGTCTAACCGCTTGCGGATATAGTAACCAACTATTTCTGCCACGACAGACACTACGAAAGTGATAATATATTCCAAAGTTTCCACCTCCTTCCCTGCGGAAGAAGCCGACAATGTAATCAGTATATCATATTTTGCTGAAAATTCAATACTTATGTCTGTATATGACACAAAAAATGGAAGTGATTTTGATTATCACTTCCATTTTGAATTTCGTTCTCAAAATTAGTTAAGCGCGTTCTTTGAAGTCTCAACGAGCTTTGCGAATGCTGCTGCGTCTGCGATTGCGATTTCTGAAAGGCTCTTACGGTTCAGGTCAATGCCTGCCTTTTTAAGACCGTTCATAAATGTTGAATAGTTCATACCGTTCATCTTAGCTGCAGCGCTTATTCTCGTTATCCAAAGACGACGGAAATCTCTCTTTCTGCGCTTTCTGCCTATATAAGCGTTCTGCATTGAACGCATAACAGCCTGGTTTGCTGTTCTGAACTGCTTGCTCTGCGCGCCGTAGAAGCCCTTAGCAAGCTTTAATATCTTCTTATGTCTTTTTCTTGTACTTAATGCACCTTTTACTCTTGCCATTAGTGTTTACCTCTCTTTCGGATTACTTATAAGG
>JAFSYJ010000004.1 GCA_017450025.1 Clostridia bacterium
CATCGCATCCTGGAGCTGAATTCGGTTCCAAGGGTTTGGCTGTTCGCCAATTATAGCGGTACGCGATCTGTGTTCAGTAAGTCGTGAGACAGTTCGGTCCCTATCTGTCGTGGGCGTAGGATATTTGAGAGGAGCTGTTCTTAGTACGAGAGGACCGGAATGGACGTACCAATTGTGTACCGGTTGTCATGCCAATGGCACGGCCGGGTAGCGAAGTACGGAAGGGATAAACGCTGAAAGCATCTAAGCGTGAAGCCCCCCTCAAGATAAGATATCCCATTACGCAAGTAAGTAAGGTATGACAAAGACTATGTCGTTGATAGGTCAAAGGTGTAAGTGCAGAGATGCATTAAGCTGATTGATACTAATATACCGAGGGCTTAATCAAGAAGGATTATATGAAGCATTGTTCAGTTTTGAGTGTACAGACACTCATAAAGAGATCCGGTGGCAATAGAGCAGGGGACACACCCGTTCCCATCCCGAACACGGAAGTTAAGCCCTGCTTCGCCGAAGATACTTGGCGGGTGACTGCCCGGGAAAATAGGGCGCTGCCGGAACTCTTTTTTTATTTTAATTTATGGCAGATATCGGATTTGCTCCGGTATCTGTTTTTTTATTTTATAATTACTAAATTTTGTGAAAATTTAAAAAATAGCATATAAATAATCTTTGCTTGCTGGCGATTTTTTATTTTTGAATAATTTAATTACAGTATAACGGTTGAAAATGGTCAAAAAATATGGTAAAATATCTGTTAAGGGTGGTGAAATGCCGTGAAATCTGTTGAAATATTTACCGATGGAGCATGTAGCGGAAATCCAGGGCCTGGGGGCTGGGCTGCCATACTTAAATATGGAGAGCACATAAAGGAAATATGCGGCGGCTACCGCCTTACAACAAACAACCGTATGGAAATCATGGCTGTATTTAGGGCGCTTTCCGCCTTGAAAGAGCCTTGTCATATTATGCTTTACAGCGATTCTAAATATGTTATTGACGCGCTGTCGCTCGGCTGGGCAAAAAAATGGCGCGCGGCAGGCTGGATGCGTACAAAGCACGAACCTGCTCTTAATCCTGACTTGTGGGAACTTGTTTTAGACGAGGCAGAGCGCCACAAAATAGAATATGTATGGGTCAAGGGACACGCCGGACACCCTGAAAACGAGCGGTGCGACACGCTTGCCGTAGAATCGTATCAAAACGGCGCTCTGGAAGAAGATACAGGATATAAGGCATAGTTTTTACAAATTTGCACAAACTATCTTCCGGAGATGATTTTAATGATAGTTGCTGTGCAAAAAGGTATGACACACATGAAGAACGGCCTTGCGGAGCTTGGATTTGATACTGTTATTTACGGGGAATATAAATTTCCGATAGACGCGATAGTTTGCCGCGGGATAACATCGGGACTTATGATGAGCAGTGAGCCAAATCATTTTAATGGAGTTTTTCTTGTTGACTGCACAGGCAAAACGCCGCGTGAAGTGGCAAATATATTAAACCGGAGATTATACACGCCGCTTTTTTAGGTAAATACTTATAAATCCAAATAAAAGAGCAAAAAGCTATTGAATTCCCTACTAAATTGATGTATAATTGGTATAAAGTTATTTTAAGGCAAAACAACAAATACTGTCAGAAAGGCAATGAAGTACAAAATGATATATTTTGATAATGCGGCAACAACAGGTGTTTCAAAGGAAGTACTTGACGCCATGTTGCCATATTTTACAGAAAATTACGGCAATCCGTCGTCTGTTTATGCGTTTTCCGATACGCCTAAAGAGGCGATTGCCGAATCGCGCAGAAGAATAGCAAAATGCCTGAACTGTGACGCTTCGGAGATATTTTTTACCGCGTCGGGCAGCGAGGCGGACAACTGGGCAATAAAAGGCGTTTGTGACGCGGCCGCAAAAAACGGCAAAAATAAAATTATAACTTCTGCAATAGAGCATCACGCGGTCTTGACGACCTGTGAATATATGGAAAAACACGGTTTTGAGGTTACATACCTACCCGTAGATGAAACAGGGCTTGTCAATCCGTCGGACCTTGAGAATGCGATTGACGGTCAAACGGCGCTTGTATCGATTATGTATGCCAATAACGAGATAGGCACAATAGAGCCTATAAAAGAGCTTGTGGAAATCGCGCACAAATATAAAGTCCCGTTCCATACAGATGCGGTTCAGGCGGCAGGGACAATTAAAATAGATATTAAAGACCTCGGCGTTGATCTTTTGAGTATTTCCGGCCACAAATTTCACGCACCGAAGGGCATAGGCGCGCTTTATATAAAAAAGGGAACTAAAATTACCTCTTTTATACACGGCGGAATGCAGGAACGCGGCAAGAGGGCAGGAACGGAGAATGTTCCGTATATTGTTGGAATTGCAACGGCACTTGAAAATGCGTGTGCAAATCTTGACAACTACACAAAAAAGGTCACAGCGCTGCGTGACAAGCTTATTAAAGGCGTTATGGAAGCTATTCCGTATGTTAAACTTAACGGGCACACGGCACAGAGGCTTCCGGGCAATGCTAATTTTTCTTTTAAATATATTGAGGGCGAAAGTCTTTTGCTTTGGCTCGATATGAACGGTATCGCGGCTTCAAGCGGTTCGGCTTGCACATCAGGCTCGCTTGACCCTTCTCATGTTTTATTGGCAATCGGTTTGCCGCACGAAATAGCACACGGCTCTTTAAGAATAAGCCTTTCATACGAGAACACCGAGGAGGAAATTGACAAGCTTTTGGAGGTCCTTCCGCAGATTGTTGACAGACTCCGAAATATGTCGCCTCTGTATGAAGAAGTATTAAAATAAACCGAAAGGATTGAATATATATGTACACAAACGAAGTAATGGATCATTTTACAAATCCGAGAAATGTCGGAGAAATTGAAAACGCCGACGGCATAGGTACTGTTGGAAACGCAAAATGCGGAGATATAATGAAAATGTACCTTAAAATTGACAATGGTATCATAACTGACATAAAGTTTAAAACATTCGGCTGCGGAGCGGCAATAGCGACAAGCTCTATGGCAACTGAACTTGTAAAGGGTAAAACAGTTGAGGAAGCCTTGAAGCTCACAAACAAGGAGGTTATAGACCGCCTCGGAGGGTTGCCTCCTGCAAAAATTCATTGTTCTGTTTTGGCTGAAGAGTCAATAAGAGCGGCAGTTGCCGATTATTATCAAAAGACAGGTCGCGAGCTTCCCGAAAGCTTAAAAAAGAGCCTGGAACACGACAACGCTCACGGGGAAGAATAAATGATAAGAAAGATGACAGGCGCAGACAAATCCGCATATCTCGCTATGACAGATATATTTCATAACAGCGATGCGGTCCTGCACCCGATTGATATACATAATTACAACAATACATTCAGCGCTGCGATATCGGATTCGCCTTATGTTGACGGCTTTATACTTGAAAAGGATTCCCTGACCTGCGGCTATGCGATAGTAAGCCTCCAATATTCGACGGAGGTTGGCGGGCTGTGCGCATGGATAGAGGAGCTGTATGTTTCGGAGGAATACAGAGGGAAAGGACTTGGCAGCGAATTTTTGGCGTTTGTCCATAAATTTTACAAGGAAAGAGTAAAGCGGATAAGGCTTGAGGTAGAAGAAGAAAACTCGGGAGCAGTAAAGCTATACAAAAAGAACGGATACGCATTTTTACCTTATGAACAAATGATAAATGACGATATTTAATGAAAGGGATTTTTGATATGTTTGAAGATTTCTGCGAATTTATGGTTAAAAGAAAAAAAGACGCAAAGGACATTATTAAAATCGTTTTGCTGATTTTAGGCGGTTTTTTACTGACATATTTGATTTTAACATACGGATATATGCTGATAAGGACTTATGCGCCTGTTCTTATATCCCTCATAATTCCTCTTATTGCGCTTGTATGGTACGGCGTTTTCAAGCTTGCAAAGAAGGGCAACATCGAGTTTGAATATGCCCTTACAAGCGGTGACCTTGACATAGACAAAATTGAAAACAAAATGAGGCGCAGAAGGCTTATGAGCGTACATTCACGCAACATAAAGCTGATGGCTCCTGTATCTGATACGGAATATAACGACAATGTGAAATCACTCAAAACGATTGACGCGACTTCAAATTCCGGCGATGAAAATGTATATTTTGCGGTGTTTGATAAAGACGGACAGCGTCAATGCCTTCTTTTTGAGCCAAATCAAAAAATCCGTGAGGTAATGCACAAGTATAACCCCGAAAACATACACATTGAAAATAAATAGGTGAGTAAAATGATTTTAGTTAATGCAAATCAAATGCGTTCACTTGACGCGGCGGCGACGGAACTCGGAATAGATTCCTCCGTACTTATGGAAAACGCCGCGATAGCGATGACAGATGAAATACTTAAAGAAAAGCCCGAATCTGTGCTGATTTTTACGGGGAAAGGTCAAAACGCGGGTGACGGTTTTGCGTGCGCCCGCCATCTTTATAACAAAGGTATAAATACGGAAATTATTATGCTTGCGCCGCCTGAATCACTTTCGGGCAGCGCTTTAAAAAATTATGAAATAGATATGGCTGTCGGCATAAAGACAGCTCCTTTTTCCACTTCGGCAAATTATACCGCAGATGTTATTGTTGACTGTATTTTGGGGATTGGATTTAAGGGGGAATTATCGGGAGATTATAAAGACGCCGTATGTAAGATAAATTCAAGCGGCGCGTATGTCATCGCAGCTGATATTCCGAGCGGGATTTCGGCCGACAACGGCAAAATCTCGGGGATATGTGTAAAGGCAAACAAAACGGTGACATTCGGCTTTGCAAAGCTGGGACTCTATTCCCCGCTTTCAATAGACTTTGTAGGAGAGGTTGCGGTAAAAGACATTTCTATACCAAAGTGCTTGCCGCAGATAAGTTCGATAGAGGCGTATCTTTTGACTAAAGACGAAATATTTATGCCTGCCATATCAAAAGCCGCCCACAAGGGTACAAACGGCAGAGTGGCAATCGCAGGCGGCAGCGACGGAAAGCTTGGAGCGGTGATACTTGCCCAAAAAGCGGCTCTTTACAGTGGCGCGGGGCTTGTAACCTGCCTCGTCCCGGAAAGGCTTGAAGCGCCGCTTATGACACATATTGAAAGCGCGATGTGTGCAGCTTTGGAAGAAGCCGATTTTTCCAAATACGACAGCGTACTCATTGGCAACGGTCTCGGAACATCGAGCGTAGCGTACAATGTTTTACAGCGAGCTATCAAAACAGCAGAAAAAACTATTGTGATAGATGCCGACGGAATCAATCTTCTTGCTGAAAACAAAGATATTCTCAAATATAAAAAGGGGGATGTTATTCTCACTCCGCATCCTCTTGAATTTGCAAGGCTTTGCGGTCTTGATACTTCAGAAGTCATTGAAAACCGCGTAGAGCTTGCTTCGGAATTTGCCCAAAAATACGGCGTGACGGTGGTTTTGAAAGGAGCGTACACCGTTGTAGCCTCATCGTCGGGTAAAACATATACTAATACTACGGGCAACGAAGGTATGGCAAAAGGCGGCAGCGGAGATGTCCTTGCCGGAATGACAGCGGGACTTGCACCCAAGTTTGAAAATGCCTTTAAAACTGCGTTTACTGCTGTATATCTACACGGGTTGGCAGGTGATATTGCGGCGGAAAAAGTTGGCAAAATTTCAATGACGGCAAGCGATATTGCAGAAAATATTTCTGACGCGTTCAAAAAAATGTATTAAAATCCTGATTTATGTACAAAATATATTCAGAGCCAAAATTTCCATATAAATCTTCTTGACTTTTATATACAGAGGGATATATAATTTATATATAATCTCGCTAAAATGTCCTTAGAAGCCCTATAAAACAGGCTTTATACGGGTGTTTTAAATGTGTATATTTCGAGGAGAGGACTGATTGTTTTGGCAAATCAAAAGAGAATACTTATTAGCCTCCCCGATTCGTTGCTTTCTGAAATAGATAATTATGCTGAAATCGATTCCATCACACGGAGCGAGCTTATACGGGAAGCTATGCGTTTCTACATAAAGGAACGCCGCCGCCGCAATATAAGCGAAATGATGGAAAAAGGCTACGAAGATATGGGAGCTATAAATTTGAAAATTGCCGAGGAATTTTTAGAAATTGACGAACTTCAGTTGAAAAATTACGAACAAATGCTATCGGAGTGTGAAGAATGATTGTAAAACGAGGCGATATTTATTACGCGGATTTAAGCCCCGTAATAGGCTCTGAGCAAGGCGGAATCAGACCTGTTTTAGTCGTGCAGAACAATGTTGGCAACAAGTACAGCCCAACAGTCATAGCTGCCGCTATCACAAGCCAGATAAACAAAGCAAAGCTGCCGACGCATATTGAAGTCGATGCGCAAAGCTACGGTCTTTCAAAGGATTCCGTTATACTGCTGGAGCAGGTTCGTACAATAGATAAAAAGCGTCTGAAGGAAAAAATCGGGAGCATCGACCCTGAAATGATGGACAGAGTCAACAATGCGCTCAGTATCAGCTTTGGGTTGTTTGAAAGTTAAAGGAGATAACTTGAAAGTTCCTTTCAAGTCAGGATGCGCGTGCGAATTTTTCCTCATTTCATTCGGAAACGCATATGCGCGTTTTAATCTCTTTTATTCCTTTGCTCCGCGTGAAAGAGATGATTTAATTACTATTTGTGCCGGCGCGGAGCGGCGGAATGGAGATTAAAATATGTCTATATTTGCGCTTACTATGCGCAATTTAATGAATAGAAAAAATTTATCGGAAGACGGGCTTGCAGAAGTTCTCGGGATAAGCAGTGAAATGCTATATAATTTGCTGCACGCTTATATTGAACCAAACGACAGGTTACTTACCAAAATTGCAAAATATTTTGATTTGCCGCGTTCATATCTCACAGGCGTACCTGACGCCGCGAATATGCAGGGAGCAGGTCACAAATACAGGAACGACGCCTATAATGTGTTAGTTCCTATCGTTAAAGCTTCACGCGTTATGTCGCCGCTTGTAAAAGAGGCGGATATTTTATCCACAGTTAATCTGACCGTGAAGGAAGGATTTAACAACAATGAATATATCGGTATAATGATTGAGCATAACACAAATGTGGGCAGTGCGGTTTTTAAAAGCGGAGAAGCCGTTATGGTAAATGTATCAAATCAGATTCTTAACGGCGATACGGTGGCCTACAACAAACTCGGAAAGCCTGTTGAATTCAGGAAATATATGCGCTCGGGACCTATGATAACTCTGTATTCATTTGACGGGGAGCCGCCGCTTTCTTTCAGAGTGGGCGACACGGAGTATGCAATCATCGGACCTGTCAGGAAGTCTGAGATTCTTCGTTAATCATTTGAACAATACAGTTTGCTACATATTCGGCACATTTTATTGCTTCATCAAGAGTGTTGCCGTTTGATCCGACTTCAATAATCAATTCCCCTTCTCTGGCGTGACCGTTAAACCTCTCTTCTCTGAGGTGAATGTCACGCGCAAGTGAGGGGTATTTTTTACACATAATTTTCTGGATATGCAGCGCATATTTCAGGTTTTCACGCCAATTCGGGTGTTCCAAACCTCCGTAATCAGTACCGACGACGAGCATTGCCTGTGCACATGTGTTGCCGTCTATAACTGCCTGCGTTTTTAGGTAGTTACCGTTTTCGTCTGCTATTGCGTCACGGTGAATATCAAGCACAAGCGATATATCAGGATTTGCGGCGAGGTTTTTTTCGATTGTTTCAAGCGCGCGCCGATATGAGCCCGTATAAGACGGATAATCGTGACTTGTTTTGTCATGTATGACCTCAATTCCGTTATCACCTAAAATATTTTCTATAACATTGCCAACGGCAACGACATTTCTGTCCTCAAGTCTTGTGCGGTACGAATCCGTCATATCATATGGATAATTCTCGCTTGGGGTATATGCTTCCGATGTGTGCGTATGAAGTATCAGCACCTTGATTTTGTCAGAGTGTTTCAGGAGAGGCTCCGCGAGAAGCTCATCTATGTTGACATCATACGGGGTGTCGTTTTTTATATTCAGCTTTTCACCTGCATTACTTGCCAAGACAGGTGTGTTTTTCGGATAATCGGGAGTAGGGGAAGGTGCGCTTTCGGTTTCGTCTTTTTCAGAATTGTCAAGGTCAAGCCTTAATGTGCCTGACAGGATTGAGGACAGCTTGTAAAGAGAGTCTTTTTTATCGCTTTCCGGAATCATTGCCGCGTTTGCGCTGAAGTCAAAAACAGGGTTGTCCCTATTAAACGATACGGTGCTGCCAAAATAAAATCCGAAAATAAAAAAGATTGCCAGAACAATATTTATAATTGTGTTTTTCATAATCAGCCACCTCGATTAAGTTTATTAAAGCGAGATGAAAATTATGTTAATTTGCGGAGAAAAAATTATTTATTTATCATATAAAAAAAGCCGCCGGACTGCACAAAATCGTTTTACAGTCCGGCGGCTTTAAATGCTTTATTTAAACCAATTTGATTTTAAGGTATGCCTTTTTACCTCTGCGCGCGACAAGCTCACCGTTTTCAAAATCCGCTTTTGTTACAACGGCTTCAAAATCGGTAACAGTCTTATCGTTTATTGCAATCCCGTTTTGCTTAATAAGTCTTTTTGCCTCGGATTTGGAAGGCACAAAGCCCACATCTGTCAAAAGGTTAATAACGGTAATACCACCGCCTACGGCATCGGCTGTTACCTCCGCAGAAGGCATATCGGCAGATACGCCGCCTTTTGCAAATATTTCACGCGCGGTGTTCTGCGCCTTTTCTGCTTCTTCTTGACCGTGAACAAGCTTTGTAACTTCATATGCAAGCCGCTCTTTAACGGCATTCAGCTCTTTGCCCTCAAGCTTTTCATATTCTCTGATTTCTTCCATCGGAACAAATGTAACAAGCTTCATACAGCGGATAACATTGTCGTCATCCACATTTCTCCAGTATTGATAAAAATCGTAAGGCGATACCTTTTCAGGGTCGAGCCAAAGCGCGCCTTTTGAGGTTTTGCCCATCTTTTTACCGTCGGAAGTCGTAAGCAGGGCAAATGTCATACCGTAAACCTGCTTATTATCCTTGCGGCGTACAAGGTCGATGCCGCCGAGGATATTGCTCCACTGGTCGTCACCGCCGAGTTCTATCTGACAGCCGTACTTTCTGTTAAGGCACAAAAAGTCATAGCTCTGCATAAGCATATAGTTAAATTCGATAAACGAAAGACCTCGCTCAAGGCGCGACTTAAAGCATTCGGCGGTAAGCATTTTATTGACCGAGAAGCAAGATCCTATATCGCGTAAAAATTCAATATAATTAAGATCCATAAGCCAATCGGCGTTATTAACCATAATCGCTTTGCCGTCAGAAAAATCAATTACCTTTGAAAGCTGCTCTTTAAACCTTTCACAGTTGTGGCGGATAGTTTCAACCGTTAGCATCTGGCGCATATCCGTTCTGCCCGAAGGGTCGCCTACCATACCTGTTCCGCCGCCTACAAGTGCAATAGGTCTATGCCCTGCAAGCTGCATATGGCGCATTACGACCATTTGCAGAAAGTGACCGACATGAAGGCTGTCGGCAGTCGGGTCAAACCCTATATAAAATGTGACCTTTTCTTTTCCCAAAAGCTCGCGGATTTCTTCCTCGTGTGTTGTCTGGGCTATGAGTCCGCGCTCTTTTAATGTATCAAAAACATTTTGCATATATATTTCCACCTTTCGTTAAGATATTATACAATGAATTGATTTGTTTTACAAGACATATTAAATGAATTTACCTAAAAAAGCAAAAATAACGGGGATAGTTACAATGCTTATAATATTTGAAACAAGGCAGGTTTTGGCACCTGTCATACTGTCTCCGCCGAACGCCTCGGGGAACACAATGGAATTTACGCCCATTGGCATTGCCATACAGCCGACAGCGATTACCATAATAGTGCGGTCAACATTCAAAAAGTACATAACGGCAAATGTTATTCCCGGCAGCACGATTCCGCGTATAATTGCCGCGAGGTATGCTTTGCCGTTTGTGAGTACGGGCTTTATCGGGATCGAAGCGAGTACAAATCCCGTCAATATCATAGCAGGAGGCGCCATACAAGCCTTGGCGGAGTCAACCATCTTCATCAAAAATGTCGGGAGCTTTAATTGCGTCACTCCAAATATAATACCAAGTATAATTGCGATAATGGTCGGGTTAAAAATCTTTTTAAAGCTCATTTCACGCGTTGGGTTAAGTATGTACATTCCGTAAGTATAAATCATAAGATGAAACGGAATTACAAAAATCATCATCTTAAAAAGAATTTCGGAACCGAAAACGCCTTCAAAAAGGGGATAGCCCATATAGCCTATGTTTGGAATAAGAAAGCTATACATATAAACATCTTTCTGAAGATTATTTTCAGCAAACCAGCGCGAAAGAGGCTTTGCCAACAAAAACGCAAAAAATATAACGATTATACCGGCGTAAAGAAAGCTTGCGTTTTGTGTAATGCCGCTTATTGTGAAGTTATCGGAAAAGGTTTTGAAGCAGGTGGCAGGCAAGAACACATTGACTTCAACCGATGACAATACAGCACTGACATGGTCGCCGCCTATACGCTTCTTTCTCATAATGTAACCGATAAGCACAAAGCCAAGCATCATCAATACCTGATTGACCGTTGTTATTAATGTACTAAGCATTTTTATATTTCTCCTTTAAAAGCGCAATTTCTTTTGCATATCCGTCGAGTTCGTTTGGGGTTTCAAGCAGGAACGGAAGCTCTCTCAGCTTGGGGTGATTTATAATGCGTGTTATGGCTTCTATCCCCAAATAACCCCCGCCGATTTTTTCGTGGCGGTCTTTGTGGCTTGCAAGAGGATTTTTTGTGTCGTTTAAGTGAATTGCCCTCAGCCTGTCAAGACCTATAATATTATCAAATTCTGTCAGAACGCCGTCAAGGTTTTCCACTATGTCATATCCTCCGTCAAAAATATGGCAGGTATCGAGACAAACGCCTATTTTGGAGGATAGCTTTACCCTGTCAATAATTGCGCGCAGTTCTTCAAAAGTTTTACCGACCTCGCTGCCTTTTCCCGACATTGTTTCTAAAAGGACAACCGTGGTCATATCCTCAAACAAAATTTCGTTAAGTATTTCAGCAATATACCTGATTCCGGCTTCGGCTCCCTGGCCGACATGGCTGCCGGGGTGGAAGTTATACAGTGTACCCGGAATATGCTCAAGGCGCGAAATATCGTCCTTCATTGTTTCAAGAGTAAAATTACGGATATATTCCTTTTCGGCGCAGGGGTTTAATGTATAGGGCGCGTGTGCGAGTATCTGACCGATGTTGTTTTTTTGGGCAAATTCTATAAACGACGCTATATCATCCAAATCAAGCGGTTTTATGCTGCCGCCGCGCGGATTGCGCGTAAAAAACTGAAAGGTGTTTGCGCCTATCGAAACAGCCTCTTTGCCCATCGCAAGGTAACCCTTTGACGCTGATAAATGGCAACCTATTTTAAACATATAATGCTACCTCTTTTCAAACTCATCTACGGCATCTAAAAGAGAGACAACGCTTGAGAACCATTCCTTTATCATATGACGCATCATTCCGACATCTTCTGATTTGGCAAGCAGTCCGAAAATCGGCTTGCCGAGTCCGTGCCCCATTCCGATTTCTGCCCAGGCGTCACAGCCTGACGGGCCTATGTATATAAGCAGATCCGCAGACTTTACGGAATTGATGCAAAATTCGAATACCTCTCTGCCCTCGGGACTTTTAATAAAGTTGTCGAGGTCGAGCTTTGACAGAAAGGCTTCTTCGGGTCTGCCTTCTCTGAGCCAGGATAAAATCGTGTGACCTCTTTTTTCAAGTTCGTTTGTCAGCATCTCGACTGCGTGTTGGTGCTTCCATGAAGCCGCAATATATATTTTCATATAAAAACCCTTTCAAAAACTTAATATGTTTTATTTTACCACAAAATTTAATTATTGTATAGTTTTTTTAAAAAAATATTGCAAAATTTATCCCAAAGTAATATAATTAAATTTAGTAAATTTTATGGAGATAGAAAAATGAAAATTTTAGAAGAACGAATTGAAAAAGACGGTAAACTCATAGAGGGTAATATTCTCCTTGTGGACAAATTTTTAAATCATCAGATGGATCCTTTTTTATTTCTTGAAATGGGACTGGAATTAAAAAGGCTGTTTGAAGATGAAAATATAACGAAGATTCTCACGATAGAATCTTCGGGGATAGGGATTTCATGCGTTGCGGCTTTAACATTCGGAGTTCCCGTTCTGTCCGCCAAGAAAAACAAAGCCAAAAATCTCCGCGACTGCTATGTGACGCAGGTCGCATCATTTACACGCGGAGGGGTTTATGATGTGTTTGTGGCAAGGGATTATTTAAACCCGGATGACAGGGTTTTGATTATTGACGATTTTCTTGCCGAAGGCAACGCGCTTTTGGGGCTTGCCGATATAGTAAAACAATCCGGTGCAACGCTTGTCGGAGCAGGTATTGCAATCGAAAAGGCGTTTCAGGCGGGTGGAGAACGCGTCAGAAATATGGGAATACGCGTTGAATCGCTTGCAATTATTGAAAGTATGAACGATAACGGAATTGTTTTCAGACATTGAAACCGACGCATTTTATAGGAGAAAAATATGCTGGATTTTATATGGACATTTAATAGATCCGTGTTTGTATTTTTTACGGTATTTTATTCGTTTCAGATTTTGTACACCATAATTTCGTTAATATTCAGTTTAAAAAAGCCCGAACCATCAGATAAGTTACACAGATACGCCGTGATGATCGCCGCGAGAAATGAAGAAAAGGTCATAGCAGAGCTAATAAGGAGCATAAAGGCTCAAACATATCCGCAGGAGCTTATTGACATTTATGTTGTTGCGGACAACTGTATTGACAAAACGGCGCAAATCGCAAAAGACGAAGGCGCAGAAGTAATAGAACGCCACGATCTTTCTCTGATAGGAAAGGGGTACGCGCTTGATTACGCTTTTGCAGTTTTAAAGGCTCAGGGCAAGCGCAAGTGTTACGACGGGTTTTTTGTATTTGACGCAGACAATGTCCTTGATGAAAACTTTATTTTTGAAATGAACAAAATGTTTGGCAAAGGCTACCGCGCTATTACGGGGTACAGAAATTCCAAAAATTTTGAGGACAACTGGATAACATCGTCATATACACTGTGGTTTTTGCGTGAGGCGGCGTACTTAAACAAACCGCGTATGATACTTAATACAAGCTGTGCGATTTCCGGAACAGGGTATCTTGTGCGCGCGGACATAATCGAAAAAAACGATGGATGGAAGTATTTTCTTTTGACCGAGGATATAGAGTTTAACGCCAACTGCATCATTGACGGTGAACAGATAGGTTACTGTGAAGATGCGGTTTTTTACGACGAGCAGCCACGCAAATTTAAAGAATCCTGGAATCAGCGTTTGCGCTGGATGAAGGGTACATATCAGGTCCTTGCCAAATATGGATATGCGCTTGTTTCGTCTATGTTCAAGTCAAAGCCGCTTGCAAAATACGATATGCTAATGACAATGGCACCGGCTCTTATTGTTACATTTGCAAGTGCTTCCGTAAATCTTGTTTGCCTTATACTGGCGGCGTTTGAGAATTTTAAAGATATTGGCATAATCGCTTTGACAGCCCAGTCGCTGTTACAGTCTTTGATCGGCTTTTACTTTATTTTTATGGGTATGGCTGTACTGACGGTTATAACCGAGTGGCGGCGCATCAAGGCAAAACCGTGGAGAAAAATCGTTTCGGTTTTTGCTTTCCCGTTCTTTATTTTTACATACATACCTATTTCTATTATAGCAATATTTAAAAAAGTTAAATGGATTCCGATAAATCATGATGTTGTAAAGTCGGCACACGATTTGTCACATTAAGGGGCAGTGACGAAATGCACAGAACACATAAAGCATAAAAAAGGGGTTGCAGCAATACGGTTAAAAAAGTCGCGTTTTGCTACACCCCCTTTTAATTATAAATTTTACGGAGTGATCATAGTACCAATACCGGCGTTTGTAAAGATTTCAAGCAATATACAATGGGGGATTCGACCGTCTATTATATGAACCCTCGACACGCCTTTATCTATTGCACCCGTACAGGACATAACCTTTGGTATCATTCCTCCGCTTATTGAGCCGTCATCTATTTTATCATAAACCTCTTTTTCACTTATTTCGTAAATGACCTTTCCGTTTTGATCTAAAACGCCCTCAACATCGGTGAGGTAAATAAGCTTTTCTGCCTTTGTTGCAACCGCAACGGCTGACGCTACCAAATCAGCATTTATATTATAGCTCTGTCCGCCCTTATCGACGCCGATAGGAGCAATAACGGGGATATATTCGTCTTCCGAAACGAGCTTTATCAGCTTTTCATTAACGCTTAAAACATTACCCACATATCCGATATCCGTCTTTTCTCCGTTGACATCTGTATATAACTTTTCACATTCAAGAAGATGTCCGTCTATACCGGAAAGACCGACCGCCTTTCCTCCGACTGCGGCTATGAGCGAGACGATTTCCTTGTTTGTCTTACCGACAAGCACCTGCTGTGCAACCTGTACGGTGTCTGCGTCTGTAACCCGCAGACCGTTTATAAAGTTGCTCTCGATATTATATGTCTTTAGCGCCGCGGAAATATCAGGACCTCCGCCGTGTACGACTATGGGATTTGCGCCGACAAATTTTAAAAGCGTGATGTCCTCCATTACGGAGTGCTTTAATTCGTCGCTCTGCATTGCGTTTCCGCCGTACTTGACAACAACGGTTTTTTTGTAGAGCTTTTGAATATATGGCAACGCTTCAACAAGCGTGCCTGCTTTTTTTATTAGATAATCCATATTTTCCATTACTGTCACCTCTTAAATGTAATATCCGGGCATATTGAGACCCGTTTTTTCGTCAAGCGAGAACAATATGTTCATATTCTGAACTGCCTGACCTGCCGCGCCTTTGACAAGATTGTCAATGCACGAAACCACAATGACCCTGCCGAGCCTTTTATCAACCGCCAGGCCAATATCGACAAAATTGGAGCCTGCAACATTTTTGATTTCAGGAAGCTCGCCCTTTTCGCAAACCCTTACAAAATATTCGTCCTTGTAGAACTTTCTGAAAACTTCAAGCAGTTCGTCAAGGCTTGTATCCTTTTTTAAATTTGCGTACATTGTGGCGAGTATTCCACGATTGAAAGGCACAAGATGCGGCGTGAACGACAAAACGATGTCCTCTCCTGCCAAAAGCGAAAGCTCCTGTTCGATTTCCGAAGTGTGTCTATGCGTCGCAACGCCGTAAGCCTTCATTGTCTCATTGCACTCGCAAAAATGATTTTGCAGCTTTAAGCTTCTGCCTGCGCCTGTTACGCCGCTTTTAGCGTCTATGATGATGTTCTTTGTTTCGACAAGTCCGTACTTTAAAAGGGGGGCAAGCCCCAAAATAGAACAGGTCGTATAGCAACCCGGATTTCCGACAAGGCTGGTGTTTTTGATTTCTTCTCTATGCAGTTCGCAAAGGCCGTAGACCGACTTGTCCAAAAGCTCGGGAGCGGAATGCTCCTCGCCGTACCACTCGGCATACACGCCTGCGTCGTTATACCTGAAGTCACCGCTTAAATCTATAATTTTAAGACCTTTTGCGTAAAGCTCGGGGATAACGCTTTTTGACGCGCCGTGTGGCAATGCCGTGAACACAACATCACATGCCTTGGCAACTTTATCAACATCGAGCTCTTCACATTCCATATTTAATATTTGCTTGTAATTTTTATAGATATCCGCATAGCTTTCTCCGTTGTAGCTGTGCGAAACAAGAAGTTTTATATTTACTTCGGGGTGTCCGGATAAGAGTCTGACAAGCTCTGTGCCTGCATATCCCGTTGCACCCAAAACGCCTGCATTTATCATAAATTAATCACTCCAAATATATTTTTGTTTAATTATACACCTTTTCGTATAAAAATGCAATAGTATTTTTGCAGAATTTATAATGCCTGTTTTCAGCCTTATTGTATATGTCGCACAAAAAGCAAAAAATAAAAGTGGCGTAACATCTTGATTTTTTGTAAAAAATATATTATACTAAAGTTATAATGAATTTTGAAAGGTTTAAATTATGACTTTACGGGATTATCACATACATTCAAGTTTTTCTTTTGACTCCCGCGCACCGATGGAGGAAACT
Organism: Clostridia bacterium; assembly: GCA_017450025.1. Classification (GTDB taxonomy): domain Bacteria; phylum Bacillota; class Clostridia; order UMGS1883; family UMGS1540; genus RGIG3586. Next base: position 16,270 of record JAFSYJ010000004.1, read on the forward strand.
GTAAAGACGGCAATAAAACGCGGCCTTTCTGAAATAGCGTTTACCGACCATTATGACCCTTATGCAAATGCTCCCCAGGCTCCGGATTTTGATATAAACGAGTTTTTTGCGGAAATAGGCAGGCTCCGTACCCTATATGCAGACAAAATAACCATTGTCGCAGGTATCGAAGCAGGTCAGGCACAGCTTTACGGTGAGCATATTGCACGGTTTTTGCCAAAGTATCCGTTTGACTTTGTTATCGGTTCGGTACATAATGTGACGGGCGATATAGACCTTGCGTTTGAGACCTACACGCTTGCAAATGTCAGTTCATGGCTGGAGCGCTACTTTTTGGAAGCGCAGCAAGCGGCAAAAACAGGCTTATATGATGTCTTTGGGCATCTGAACTATATTTGCAGATATATAAACAAGCAGGATATACCTATCACTATTCACGATTACGAGGATTTGGCAATTCTCGTCCTGCGTGAAGTTATTGCACACGGCAAGGGTATTGAGATAAATGTATCGACATTGCGCGACAAAAAGCCGATGACTCTGCCTTCCATTGAGCTTATAAAAAAGTACCGCTCAATGGGGGGAGAAATTCTTACAATCGGTTCTGACGCGCATACTTCGGCCAATGTCGGCATAGGAATTGAAAAGGGCATAGAGCTTGCCAAACGCGCAGGGTTTAAATATATTTCTACCTTTAAGAACAGACAGCCGGAATTTTGCAAAATTGACTGAGCGGGGTGGTGGAGCAATGAAGATTGAAAAAATTTCTTATAATAAAATCAAGATGACGGTTTCGGCTCTTGATATGATAAAATGGGGAGTAAGTCTTGATAATTTTGTGCAGGACACCCCCGAAGCACGCGAACTTTTTTGGACTCTTATAAAGCGCGCCGAGTTTGAAACGGGATTTTCGTTTGACGACTCGCGTTTGATGGTTGAGGCAATGCCGCATAAATACGACGGAATCGTTTTGTTTGTTACCAAGATAGAAGATGACATTTTAAATATTCCGCAGACTGTAAAAAAATCAAAAATCCGCGCAAAAGCACCGCGCGTCAGAACGGGCGAAGAAATATTCAGATTTGACGGTATAGACGGGCTTATAAATTGCCTCAAGAACTTTGATAAAGACATTCAAGCTGATTTATACAAATATCTCGACAATTATTATCTCATTATTTACTGTAATGAAAATGTTTGGGCGTACTTTAATGAATACGGCGACAGGCTTATAGCGAGGGACTACGAAATATCACATATCAGAGAACACGGTAAACTTATTGCGGAAGGCAATGCAATTTATACAATAAAAAAATATTTTTAAAAGGAGAGATTAGTAATGGATGTAATCACAAGCATTAAAGAAACTTTAGGTAAGGCAATTAAAACCGGCGTTGACAAGTCAAATGAAATCGTGGAGATCACAAAGCTCAAATTTGCGCTTTCTGACATTGAGAGCGATATTTCCAAGCTTATGCGTGATATTGGCGAAAGCGTTTACGAAGCGTATAAGGAAAACAAAGAGCCTGATGAGGAAATTAACGCCAACTGCGCTTTGATAGCTGAAAAGTATGAGCAGGCAGAAGAAATGCGCGCAAAAATAAACGAACTAAAAAAGCTTACGCAGTGTCCGAAATGCGGATGTGCAATGGATAAAGACGCACAGTTCTGCTCAAAATGCGGAGAAAAACTTGCATAACAAAAATTATGCCACCGATTTTATCGGTGGCTTTTTTTATTGACTTTCGGAAATAAGTGTAAGCTGTAACGATGAGACAGATGATGTGCTTTTTTATCATTCATAAAAAGAATAAAAATGGTACAAAACGGATTTAGTCTATGTATGGCTTTATTGCATTTGCCCATAATTCATAGGCGTCTGAACAAAGATGAACACCGTCTTTGGTTAATGCAGGATTTATTTCACCATTTAAAGAATAAAGTGAGTATAAATCAACATATGTATAATCTCTTTCTATTGCCAATTCTTTAATTTTTCTGTTAAACTGTTCAATACTCGTGTTATGACAAAGAAGTGAAATCTCTTTTTCAGCTGATACAGGAAGAACGCTTAAAACAAATACTTCTGTTTCCGGCATAGCTGTATTAAGTTTATCAAGTAAGGTGGCATACAATTCCACGCAATTATCTATATTATGATCTGTTAAACCATTTATACCTCCCATTAAGAATACTTTTTCCGGAGATACAGCAGTTACCATTGAAATACGATCTGTTATTCCAGCTAAAGTATCTCCCGCATATCCGAGATTTACTATTTTAACTTTGTCAAAATATTTTTTAAAATTGCACCCTTTGGTTATAGAATCGCCCAAAAAGACAATATCGGCATCGTAGCCTAATTGTTGTAAGCAGTTGTCCCAAGCCAATATTGCATAATTTTTTGGAACCTCAGCTGACATATACCCAAACTTGGCTAAAACCTTTGTATCATATCCGGCGTGATGAAATAAGAAAATAAATGCAAATAACAATATTAAAAAAACGATACTTAAAACTATTGAATATACTTTGATGTGTTTTGTCGGGTGCTTGTCCATTTATATATTTCCTTTCGCATATAAAAAAATGTGTGGCTCCAAATGGAACCACACACTAAAAACACGAGCTCCATTTGTTGTCACACAAATTTTCATATCTTTCATTCCTATAAGATCAGAAGTGAAGCTGCGTTTTTACCGACAGTCAGGTGATCCTATAGGCATATTAATAGTAAACAGATATTCAATTTGTGTGACAGTTATATAATATCACATTTATACGCAAAATGCAATACCAAAATATTTGAGCTGCCTATTTTTTATTTTTATTTGCTATAATGTGGCAGAGAGGATTTTTCATATGCGGAGGAGTTAAAAGAGGGGCAGAAAAACAAGCGGGCTTTTTAAAAGATGAGAAACAACATGGAGGTTTTTGGCATAAAAAAACGGAACAAGCGTAAAATCGCTTGTTCCGGCATGGAGCTGTTGAACAGATTTGAACTGTCGACCTCTTCCTTACCAAGGAAGTGCTCTACCTACTGAGCTACAACAGCATATGTATATTTAATTTCGTACATTGACTATTATACAATTATTTTATAAGCTTGTCAACCTTTTTTGATGCTTTTGATAAAAAAGGTTTGTGTGATGTAATTCTTGACAAAAAATCATTATCTTATTATAATTAAATTACAGGCAAGGCAATATAAAGACATCGTTTTAAGGAGGAAAAACAATGAAAAAACTCGTAATAATTCTCGCTTTGATTTTTTTGGTAAGCTCAATTCCCACCGTTTTTGCTGACGATAATATGCAAAATGTTTTGATCAGCGTAAAAAACAGAATTGACATTCCCGAAAAATTTTCAGAATTCTCCAGCGATATATACTATGACGGAGAAGAAACGGAATATGCGTTTTCGTGGCATACTCCCGAAGGTGCTGACGGCTGGGGATATGTAAACGTTAATGCGGACAGCAAAGGGATTATTACATCTTTTGGCTTATATGATTATACAGAAGCGGGCGAAGACGGAGGATATGGCAAAAAGATACCCAAACTCAACGAAAACGAAGCTTCTGATATAGCAAAAAACTTTTTTGCAAAAATAAATCCGCAGGTTTACGGCGAATTTGAACTCATTGAGACATCATATTCTTACGGTGGTTACAATGTTTCGTTTGTCCGTATGGCAAACGGAATAAAAACAGAGGACCGGGCTTATGCTTCATTAAACGGCGAGACAGGCGAGGTCAGTAATTTTTATATGAACTACACCCGTGTTTCATCCTTCCCCGAGCTTGGCGGTATTTTAGACAGCGAACAGGCAAAAGCGGCGTTTCAAAAGGGCAACGCGCTTGATAAAATATACCGTGTTTTCGGAGACAGAAAAGAAGCCAAAATAGTTTACACTCTTTCTGATTTTAACATAATCAATGCCTTTACGGGTAAAAAATTTACATACGCTGAAGGCAACACAAGGTCAACAGATAACGCGATGGGCGCAGAAGAGGCAGCAGACAAAAACGCCGTGCTGACCGAAAAGGAAATCAGCGTTTTGGAAGAAATCGCAGGACTTATGTCAGTAGACGAGGTAGGAGCAAAACTGAAGTCGATTCCTGAGCTTGCAATAAAAGGCGCAACCGTAACATATTCGCGCCTTATCAAAAGAGATGACAGGTATGTTATGTATATGAACTTTGAGTCAGAGGACTCGGGCTTTGGCGTGAGGGTTGACGCCGAAAACGCGCGGATATTTGACTTTTGGGGGTATCGGACAGGCGACGGCGAATCAGTACCTGCCGACGAATTCATACAAAAATATTATCCCGAATACATTCCAAAAACTGTTGTAAAAGGCGACAGGCGTGTGAGGGTGGAAAACGGAATTGAATTTCCGCAAAATACGATTTCTGCATACAAGAATAAAGAAAAAGGTTATATAACAAATATTTCATTCTGCTTTGACGACGATATAAAATTTGCAAATCCCGACGGGATAATTTCGTTTGATGAAGCGTATAAAGCGGCTTTTGCGGCTTCCGAGCCGGAGCTTAAATATGTATTCAAGAACAATGAGGCCGTTCCTGTTTATATTTTTTCGTTTGATTACTTTAATTATATTGACGCAATGAGCGGAAGCCCGTTAAACTTTGACGGCGAGACACAGACAAAGCCTGAAAATGAAAAATATGAATATGCAGATATAGACGGACATTATGCCGAAACTGCCGTAAAGGCACTTGCTTTGATAGGGGCAGGCTTTGAAGGCGGACTTTATGAGCCTGACAAAACAGTAACACAGAGGGATTATGCGGCACTTGTTGCGCAGTGCGTATATGATTATACGATTTACAAAAACGGCGTATTTGACAAAGAAGCAACGGCAGACGGCTGTATAATATACGGCGCGATAAAAAAAGATGAATATTATCCCGACGAGCCTTTGACACGCGAAAAGGCGGTACAGATTTTGCTGAAAGCAATGGGATATGAAAAGTTTGCTTCAATCGAGGGGATATTTAAAACCGACTTTGCCGACAATGCGGATATTTCACCCGAGCTTTTGGGATATGCCGCGATAGCGTCGGGGCTTAAAATAGTGAACGGCAGCGGCGGATACTTCTATCCTAAAGAAAATATTACAAGAGGTCAGGCGGCAATTATAATTTATAATTATTTGACGAAATAAAAAATGCGGTGATAATTATTATCACCGCATTTCTGTATATATTGTGTTATCGTAGATAAACTTTATTAGTGTAAGCACATCGTTGGGATCGTTCATATCCTGTGCATCGACATACGAAGTCGCGCCGCCACTCGATAGAGCCTGAAACTTTGCCTCAAGCGCAAGTCTTGCATAGGCGTCAATTTCCTCGGCAATATGAATATGACTGCTATCCGTGATATAATCCTTATCTGTAATGTTTTCTACCTTGCCAAAGCGCTTTTGCAAAGCCTTTGCGAACATATATGCCGTGTTTTTAAGTGGCGTGCCGTAAACAGTATATTCGATATTTTCGGCAGCCTTCCACTTGGCTGTGTATTCGTTTAGCCTTCGCATAATTTCAAGGCCGAGATGCTCGCCTTCAGGTTCTGTCAGCTTTTTGCCCGTCAGGCTATAAACACATTCCCAAAGCCCTGCGTAACCGAGAGACAGTGTGGAATATCCACCGCAAAGGTACTTGTCGATAGTTTCTCCTTTTTTAAGGCGGAGGAGCGCGCCGTGCTGCCATAAAATAGGAGCAGCATCGGAAAGAGTACCTGTAAGACGCTCGTGGCGGCACTTTAAAGCCTTGTGACATAGCTCTGCGCGTTCTTCAAGTATCTGCCAAAAGCTCTCCAAGTTTTTACCGGCCGAAAGACCTGCATCAACAAGGTTTAATGTCACAACACCCTGATTAAATCTTCCGTAATACTTCGGGTTGCCGCCTTCGTCAATGTACGGAGTGAGAAAACCGCGGTAGCCCATAGAGGGGTAACAATGCCCTTTGCCGTTTTTATCAACCTTATTTTGCAGCATCATCTTTTCGGAAATATAATACGGCGCTTTATGCTTTTCAGTACACTTTGCAGCAAGTCCCGTAAGATAATAGTAAGGGCTTTCGTTGTGTATGTTGTCTTCTTCCAGTACATATATAAGCTTTGGAAAAACGGGCGAAACCCATTCGCCGCTTTCGTTTTTAACGCCCTGATAACGCTGCTTGAGAGTTTCTTCAATTATCATCGCAAGGTCGTTCTTCTCCAGCTCGTTTCTTGCCTCTCCCAGATACATAAATACGGTAACGAACGGAGCGTGTCCGTTAGCTGTCATCAAGGTCACAACCTGATACTGTATCATCTGAACGCCTATCTTAATTTCTTCGCGAAGGCGCATTTCTGTTATTTTGCCGATTTGTGCGTCAGAAAGCTCTATGCCTGTTTCTTGCATTTCTGCTAATACCTGTGCGCGGATTTTTTGACGGCTTATGTCTACAAACGGCGCAAGATGCGAAAGGCTTATGCTCTGACCGCCGTACTGACAAGACGCGACCTGCGCTATTATTTGCGTTGCAATATTGCACGCCGTGGAAAAGCTATGCGGCTTTTCAATAAGCGTACCGCTTATAACCGTGCCGTTCTGGAGCATATCCTCTAAATTGACAAGACCGCAGTTGTGCATATGCTGAGCAAAATATTCTGCACCGTGAAAGTGCAGTATCCCGCATTTGTGGGCGGCCACAACATCAGACGGCAGCAATAGGCGGTTTGTAATATCCTTACTCACTTCGCCTGCCATATAGTCGCGCTGAAGGCTGTTGACCGTTGGGTTTTTGGCTGTGTGTTCCTGCTTGAGTTCTTCGCTGTTACATTCAAGCAGACTTAAGATTTGTTCGTCTGTGGTGTTGGACTTTCGGATAAGCGCGCGTGTGTAGCGGTATGTGATATACCTCCTTGCCACATCAAATGCGCGCTGGTTCATTATCTGGTCCTCGACCATATCCTGAATTTCTTCAACGCTGAGCGAACGACTGATATTTTGCGCTGCACTTTCAACATCTTCTGCAATGCGCTTTATCTGAACAGGCGTCATTCTCGCGCTCGGAGCAACGCTGTTGTTTGCTTTTGTAACGGCAACTATGATTTTTTCGGGATCAAAAAGAACTTCTGTTCCGTTTCGTTTAATTATCTTCATTGTTTCCTCTTTTAAATAAAAATATAGTATTAAAGCGGCTTTGCAAGTGAGAAGTTTCTGTAAGCCTTATCTTCAGAGACTTCTTTTATTATATTTATACAGTCAGGGAAGGTGATTTTGTCATCTTCCGACGCAAGCTCGATCTCCATAATTGCCTTGTCTGTCCAAAACGGGTAAATGTCTATTTCAAAGCATTGGTTTTCATAATCTAAGCAGTACCTTGTTTTGGTGAGCTGCTTTTTTGGTGAGTCGCTTTCCAAAAGCTGCATATACTCGGCCTTTGTGATTTCGCCCTCTGTTTCCAGCCTTTTTATGGCGGTTATAGATTTTTTGACGGTTTTGATAAATGTATATTCACCGTTTTCAAGGCAGGAGCGTATGCGGAGCTTTTCGCCGTCAAAAGGCATAATGTATGTTTGTACCATTTTGATTTTACGGAACGACAAAGCTTCAAGCAATTCGATGTCGGGATAGTCTATCAGGAATTTGCGTTCGATTTCATAAGCTGTTTTGTCATTCATTGCGGACGCTCCCTGACATAATTTCAACTACAGCTTTGGGTACAAACTTTGAAATATTTTGGTGATACTGGTTAAGTTCTTTTACCATTGACGACGAAACCGCAACATTCTCAGCACGGAAGTATATATATTCAAGATCGGGATTAATGAGTTTGTTTATTTCTGCAATGTTTTCTTCATAGTTGTAGTCCATATTGTTACGCAGACCGCGAATCATATATTTTATATCATTGTCGATGGTGTATTGAGCCACAAGTCCGTTTAAAATCACAACGCGGCAGTTTGTAATATTTTCCGCTTCGAGAGTTTTTTCTATTGCGAGCTTCATAGCTTCGGGCGAATACGCGCGCGACTTGGAAGGGTTGACGCCGATGAGAATATCAACTCTCTGAAAGAGGCGCGCCGCCTTTTTTACCATATCAAGATGACCGTTTGTAAAAGGGTCAAAAGAACCGGGGTATATAGCTTTTTTATTCATAATGTACTCCTATTATAAAAGCAGGGAACAACCCCTGCTTTAGATTATCATTTGGAGATTTCCAAAATCTTAAACTGTAATTCCGCGCCCGAAGGTACATGAGCAATTACAGTATCGCCGACCTTTGCGCCAAGTAGAGCCTGTCCGACAGGGGACTCATCGGAAATTTTATTTTCCATCGGATTTGTTTCTGTTGAGCCGACGATCGAATATTCTACTTCGTCGTCAAACTCAATGTCAAGAACCTTGACCTTTGAGCCGATGCTTACAACGGTTGTGTCGATTGAACTTTCATCAATGACCTGAACATTTTTAAGCATATTTTCAAGCTGCATAATTCTATGTTCCATCTGAGCCTGATCGTTTTTGGCTTCGTCATATTCGCTGTTTTCGGACAAGTCGCCAAACGACAGTGCAAGCTTAATTTTTTCAGATATTTCACGGCGTTTTGTGGTTTTGAGATATTCAAGTTCGTCCTCAAGCTTTTTGAGACCCTCTGCAGTTAATATAACCTGTTTTTCCATGTTACTTCCTCCTAAACTATTTGAATAATATGTGCATATTTGTACAGATTATTCAAATTAGAAATCTATTATAACACACATTATTTTGATTGTCAACCAAAAATAAACCCTGGTTGGTGATTTAGTCTGATTTTGACAAAATTTTTCAGATTTTTTTGTTAAATTTTACATATAAAACTTTTGCTTTATAAAAATCAATATCAAAAAAGTCAAGAGCAGTTTCGAGCGCGTCAGGGGATTTTAAAAAAGTGCCGGCGTTACTAAAAACATACGGAACATCAAAACGGAGTGCATTGCATATACTTTGGCTATTGTTGAAGTCGATAACACACGCCGCACCGTCTGTATCAAAGCCAAGAGCATTTGGCATCACGATAGCGGCTTTGCCACCGAGGGAGGCCGCACAGCTTACAGCCGCCGCAACACCGTAATTTTCCAACAGAAAACTGTCAAACTCCTCCAAAAGGGGAGGAGTTGTGAAGATACTGATGTTTTTGTGCATCTTTATAGAATCCTCTAAAAGTATTAAGTCGGATATGTTATTTGTAAAAATAACGGCGGGCATTTTTTTTGTAATATGAGATATAATGCCGTTTATATGCAAATTTGCAAGGCGCAGACCGTTGCGGCGGAGCTTTTTACAGGGGATTTTTCGGGCGGCGGCGTTGTCAAAAACCGTACAGCCTTTTAAGGCGCGTTTGAGCTTTAAACGCGTAATAAACCCCATATCGTCTTTTATATATAATATGCGTAAAGTTCCGTTATCATTTATTATAATATCACGGAATGTACCGTGCTTATGCTTATCGGTTTGCGGTAAAATATATACGAGTGTTTTCATAAATTTCATTCCTTTCGTATTATTTATATATTTACAAAAAGAATAATTTATGTTTTAAAAATAAAATAAAAATAGAGGTTGACAAACAATAAATAATATGGTATAATTCACCTTGCACTGCAAATAAAGGGTGCCAATATGGGCGCATAGCTCAGCTGGGAGAGCATCTGCCTTACAAGCAGAGGGTCATAGGTTCGAGCCCTATTGTGCCCACCATTTTTTTGGCCCGGTAGTTCAGTTGGTTAGAACGCCAGCCTGTCACGCTGGAGGTCGTGAGTTC
>JAFSYJ010000035.1 GCA_017450025.1 Clostridia bacterium
CGGAGTTTGTTTCGTGCAAATTTTTGTCGAGGCAAGGAAAATGCCGCGGGGAATACTTGGTGTATTTACAAGGTATTTGACGAAGTATCGGCATAAATTTGCCAAAAAAAACCGTAGTTCAAATTAGAGCCATCAGGCTATGTTTATGGGCGGCTTAATTTATATTTAAGTTCATTAAAACAGCGTCTTCCGGCGGATTGCGGTAATAATTTTTCCTTTTGCCGCATATCTCAAAGCCAAAGCTTTTATAAAGAGATACAGCCGCAATATTTGATTGCCGAACATCTAAAAAAGCAGTTTTAACGCCGCTTTTTTCTGCGTGGTCAAGCAAAAAACCGAGCAGGCTTTTTCCGTATCCTTGACCGCGCAACTCTTTTTTTACGGCAAAATTCAAAATCTCAAGCTCATCTAAAGTTTGACGCGCAATTATCACGCCCTCGCCCTCCAAAATAAAAACGAGGTCGTGTTCTATACTGCCCAAAATTCCTTGTTCTTCCCACGGAGTCAAGGTTTTGGCAAGCGTTTCAAAGATAAATTTTGCATCTGAACTATAAGCTTTTCTTATCATAACTCAATAGCGTCAACGGCTTTTTTGATTTTTTCCGCACATTTTCTGTATTCGTTTATTCCAAGACCGTAGGGGTCGTCTATGCTCCCCTTTATACCTGCATATTCGCAGAGCGTAAACACTTTGTCTTTCGCTTCCGGAACAGCTGTGCAGATAATTCTTTTGTGATTTAGAGTCATAGTCAGGATCAAATCCGCAGTCTCAATTTCCTTTTGTGTCAGTCTTTGTGAGATATGGCCAGAAATATCATAGCCCATTTCACGCATAACCAGAATACTTTCTTCAGATGCGCCTGCGCCGGTGGACATTATTCCTCTTGAGCAAACCTCAGCAATATCTCCAAATTTAGCTTTAAGCATAGCTTCAGCCATCGGACTTCTGCATGTATTTCCTGTGCAAACGGCAATTATTCGCATATAACCTTACCTCCTGCAGATTTATAAAGCCTGTTCCGTACCGAATACCCCATGTTGTCTTCTTCAGGTGGAACGGCGAGAATTTTTGTAACGCCCAGTTCATCAAATTTCCTTAAGTAATAGAACATATGCGCCGCATATTCATAAGAATTTTTACCCGCATCTAAAACAATGCCTTTTTTAAAGTTTTCAGGTGCAACATTGTATGTCAAAATACCTGTTTTTTCGTCAGCAAGCCGCTCTGCGATTGAAACCGCATCGCCTTCAATAATATAAACAGGCGCGTCGGGAGCGTAATGCTTGTACTTCATTCCGGGGCTTTTCGGCGCAGATGCTCCGCTGCCGTATTCTATGTTTCCAAGAACAGGACGCAAATCTTCTATCGTAACAGCACCGGGTCTTAAAACTTGAGGTACTTTCACGCTTAAATCAACAACTGTTGATTCTATCCCAAAAAAGGAGTTCCCGCCATCTATTATAATGTCCGCTTTGCCCTTCATATCCGCAATAACATGTTCAGCAGCCGTAGGGCTTGGCTTGCCCGATAAATTTGCACTCGGCGCGGCAATCGGAATCCCCGTTTCTCTTATAAGCGCAGTTGCAATGGGGTGCGAAGGGAACCTCACAGCGACCGTATCAAGCCCTGCTGTGACCTCATACGGAACACAGTCCGATTTTGGCAAAATAATTGTGAGAGGACCTCCCCAAAAATGCTTTGCAAGATTTAATGCAGTTTCCGGGACTTCTTTTACAAGCTTGTATAATTGTTCAAAGTCGCAAATATGCACAATAAGAGGATTGTCGGCAGGTCTGCCCTTTGCTTTAAAAATATTAAGCACTGCTTCACAGTCGGTATAAATCGCTCCGAGACCGTAAACAGTCTCTGTCGGGAATGCACAAAGACCGCCGTTTCTCAAAATGCCGGCAGCCTCGAAAAGCTCGTTATCGGTATAATTTTCGGGATCAACTTTAATTATTTTTGTCATATTTTTGTATTTCTATTCCTTTGTAATACTTCTTTAGTATATCCTTGTATGTCATTCCGCTTTCCGCAAAATACTCTGCGCCGTATTGGCTCATACCAACGCCGTGACCTTTGCCCTTTGTGTGAAAAACAAAGCTGTCTCCGGCGTCCTCCACGGTAAAATTGGTTGAGGGCAAATTAAATATTTTTCTGACTTCAGTACCCGAAAACACATTGCCGCCCAAATCTATTGACCGCACAGAGCCTGTATCATTGTAAGCAATGTCTCCGATATACGCTTCGCAGTCGTTGCCTGTTGCTTCGGCAATTTTGGATTTAAATGCTGCCTTAGAAACTGTGATTTCCGAGTAAAAATTCGGGGAGTTTAAATCACCGGGGCTGTCAACGCTGACAAGATACGGAACATCGCCGCCCCATACATCACGCGCGTTTTCGGTTTTGCCGCTGCCGGTAGAATGAAAAACCGCCTCAATAGGCTCGCCGTTATATACAGCTATTTCCCCTGCTGTTTGCGCTATGCAATCCCTGATTTTGTCGCTGTACTTGGCAATCCAATCATCGCCAAACTTTGATTTTATCTCGGTTTCAGAGAGGTAAGCCTTGCAATGAGTAGGATCGGTGCAAACATCGGCGTCAGGATGGTCGGCGTCTTTGTTTTGCATTTTATTCATTATATAGGTGCGTGCTGCAACTGCTTGTGCCTTAAGAGCTTCAGGATGGAACGATGCAGGCATTTCTGCTGCCAGCACGCCGAAAAGATAGTCCTCAATATTAAATTTTTCTATATCAGAGCCGTTTTTTACGGTAATTTCTATGTCCGTTTTTTCATTTTTTGCTTGATTTTGTGTGCTTTTTTGCGGATTTGAAATGATTATTACCGCTCCCGGCAGGATAATTACAACACAAAAAACAAACAAAATCAAAACAAGAAATTTTCTCATAGGTTTGTCCCTCCCATATAAAAATATATGAGAGAGACAAGCTTGTTATTCTATTAAAATTTCAACATCGGGAGATGCAGACGGCTGGCTGCTCTTTTGCGGTGGCTGCGAAGCAGAGGGCTGTCCCAACGAAGAGCTGTGACTACCTGTCGCCGTTCCGCTTGAAGGAGCAGCTTCGTCGTCGTTATGACTGCCCGAAGTACTGCCATGAGCCAGATTGCAGGTTCCCGACGGCTTTTCGGAGCCTGTTACAGTCTTTGTTCTTGGGCAATTAGGACCTGCAAGAAGTCCGGAGTCAAGACAAATACTGTATGAGGATTCTGAAGAATACGAATGCTTTGAGCAATATTTTTTAGTGATATAGCCGTCTTTTTCGGAATGGAACGCATCTGCCTCACCGAGAGCCGAAACGCGCCTCTTTTCACCGCATCCCGAGTGATACCTTTCGCCCGACGAATAGCACAGGAAGTATTCCTTATGAGCGGTACAGGTCTCCGTTGGAGCTCCGCCGTGTGGAAATTCAACATATTCAACCTGAGACCCTCTTATATCAAGGGCGCAAAGACTTGTTGCGAGCTTGCCGCTTACTTTACAAATTCTTATCTTGCCGCTTTTGTATTCGTGCTTTTCAAATGTTTTGGGAGGTAAGCCTTCGTGAACCTTGTCCATTACCCTTTTCCATATAATAAGAGCGGGGTTTTGCGCCATACCTGTAAGAACCTTTGGTGAGTCGTATCCAACCCATACAGCGCCGACATAGTAAGGAGTAAATCCGACAAACCACCTGTCTTTGTTTTCGTCAGTTGTGCCTGTTTTTCCTGCTGTGTCTATGCCGGAGATTGCCGCGCCTGCGCCTGTGCCATAAGAAACGACATTTTTAAGCATCTCGGTCATAGTATCTGCGGTATCAGCCATCATTGCTTGGTGGTCTTCGCCTTCGCCCTCCATTATGGTATTACCGTCATAATCGCATACTTTGACATAAGTTGTGAGCTTTTTATAAATACCGCTGTTCGGAAACGCGCCGTATGCGCCTGCCATTTCCATAACCGACACACCCTCGGTCAAGCCGCCCAAAGCAAGACAGCTGTAAGCCTTGTCGCTGTAGATTTTACCGTCAATTTCCTTTTTTTCAACAAGTGAGGTTATACCAAAATTGTTTTTGAGGAAGTCAAACGATGTGTCTATGGAAACATTTTGCAGAATTTTGATTGCGGGTATATTAAGCGACCGTGTAATAGCTTCTTTAACTGTTACAGCGCCCGAAAAACTGTTGTTGGAGTTTTTGGGAGACCAGTCGTCAATATTTATCGGTTCGTCAATCACGACAGAAGACGGAGTGACAATACCGTATTCAACAGCCGGTGCATATACGGAAAGCGGTTTAATAGACGAACCGGGCTGACGGTGAGTTTGCGTTGCGCGGTTTAATGTCATACGGCTGCTAATATCACCTCTGCCGCCGCTCATACCTATAATATAGCCCTTATACGGGTCTGTTACGACAATAGCGGACTGCAAAAGGTCGTCGCCGTAGCTTGCAGGGAAGTTTGACGGGTCGCTGAACACGCTTTCAATCGCGTTCTGAACCTTTAAATCCACGCTTGCATAAATCTTAAGCCCTCCGCTGTAAAGCATTTTAAGCGCGACTTGCTTTTGATACCCGTTTGCCTGCAAATCTTCAAGAACTTCTTTTATAACGGTATCGGCAAAATATGTTTTTGTGGAATGCATATCCTCTGTCATATCTTCCTTACAAAAAACAAGTTCTTCGGCAAGAGCCTCGTCGTATCTGTCCTTTGTTATGTAGCCGAGCTCCAGCATTTTGGAAAGTACAATCTTTTGCTTGTTTTTGTTGTTTTCTGGATTTGAAATCGGGTCGAACTTTGTGGGAAACTGCGTGATACCTGCAATTGATGCGGTTTCCGCAAGAGACAGCTCGCCAACATCTTTGTTAAAATATCTGCGTGATGCCGCCTGAATACCGTTACATTGACGGCTTAAATAAATAGTGTTAAGATAAAATTCAAGAATTTCTTCTTTTGAATATTTCTGTTCAAGGCGGACAGCTCTGTAAATTTCCTGAATTTTTCTTTTCAGCTTGACCTCGTCTTCACCCGACAGGTTTTTAACAAGCTGTTGGGTAATTGTACTTGCGCCGTAAGCCTCGCTGCCGTTTGAAATAAAATCGGCAGTTGCGCCTATAAGACGCTTCATATCAAACCCTTCGTGTGAGAAAAACCTTTCGTCTTCAATAGCGACAAAGGCGTTTATCATATCCTTGGGGATTTTATTGTAATCAACCCATATTCTGTTTTCTTCATCAAAAATTCTGTCAAATTCGACATATTCACCGGCATCTTCGTCCCACGCATAGATAAAAGAAGTCTTGTCCATTTTAAGAACATCAAGCGTTATATCGTCGGCTTCCTTCGCGATCGCGCATACAAAAACAGTACCTACCGCGGCAATAACGGCAAGCAAAATTGCAACAAATAAAAGTAAGTGTTTTGAATTTTTACGCATAGCGGTTACCTCTGAACATAATATTCTAACCTAAGTATACATCATAAAAATTAAGAAAGTGTTACAAAGATATTTATTTCGTATAATTTTTGAAAATTTTGGGGAAAATACAGATGAGGTGAATTTTAATGACAAAAAAAGGTTGGAGTATTGTTCTTTTATTTTTTTTGGCGCTGTCGGGAGGAATAGGTGTCGGCTACTTTACATCGGGCGGAACGGAGGATTCGGACATCATAGCCGCAGAGGAATACGGCGAGCAGGACTACGGAAATAAATATGAAGACTTTGTAATACCGAAGGAAGAAAACAAAGAAGTTTCTTCTGCAGGAAAAGAAAAATATATGATTTCGCTGTCAGACAACAGGCTTTTTATTTATAAAATATCGGAAGACGGCTCAATGGAAATAATTGAGGATAAAGAGGTTGACACTGCTTCCTTGAACAGTGATGATTACGGAACGCTTTTTAAAGGCATAATTTTTGACACTCTGACGGAAGCGCGCGAGATTTTGGAGGATTATGTCAACTGAATATCCGCACCGAGAGATGTGAGCTTACCTGCAAAGTCCTCGTAGCCTCGTTCAACATATTCCGTTCCCGAAACGCTTGTGACGCCGTCGGCGCAAAGCCCCGCAAGACAAAGAGCCGCGCCTGCGCGCAAATCGGTGGCTCTGACCTCCGCGCCCGTAAGGCTTGTGCCGTCTATGACCGCCGTTCTGCCGTCGAGCTTTATTTTTGCGCCCATTCTCTGAAGCTCGCCAATGTGCATAAAGCGGTTTTCAAAAACTGTTTCGGTTATTATGCTTGTGCCTGAAACCGTTGACATAAGAGCGCAGAGCTGCGCCTGCATATCTGTCGGAAAGCCCGGAAAAGGCAAGGTTTTTATATCGCAGGAGTGGAGCGGATTTTCACAGGAGACGGTAACGCTGCTGCCGCCTTCTTCTGCTTTTATGCCGATCTCGCGCAGTTTTGCGCTTAAAGGCTTCAAATGGTCGCAGACCACATTTTCAAGCCGCACCTTTCCGCCTGTTATTGCGGCGGCTATCATAAATGTCCCTGCTTCTATTCTGTCGGGGATTATTGTGTAATTTCCGCCCAAAAGCGATTTAACGCCGCTTATTTTTATGCTGTCTGTACCTGCACCTGTTATTTCGGCTCCCATAAGGTTCAAAAAGTTTGCAAGATCTACTATTTCAGGTTCAACGGCGGAATTTGCAATTACAGTTTGTCCGTCGGCAAGACACGCTGCCATCATTATATTTTCCGTTGCGCCGACGCTCGGAAAGTCGAGATATATATTTGCTCCGTGCAGTCTTTTTGCCTTGACCTCGGCGTAGCCGTGTTCAAGCGAGACATCTGCGCCGAGAGCCGCAAAGCCCTTTAAATGCAAATCAACAGGGCGCGAGCCAATAGGACAGCCCCCCGGCAGGGGGATTTTGGTATAACCGTACTTGGCTATAAGCGGGCCCATAACAAGAAACGACGCGCGCAGTTTGTTTGCTGTTTCATAAGGAGCAGAAAAGTCATTTATATTGCCGCAAAAAAATTCATACGAATTTTTATGTAGCTGTTTTACGCTGCCGCCAAGGTGATTTATTATATCAATCATATTTGAAACATCACGCAAATCGGGAATATCGTCCAAAACACAAACCCCGTCCGACAAAAGTGCCGCTGCCATTATCGGCAGTGCCGCATTTTTCGCGCCGCTTATACGCACCGTTCCGTGAAGTGCGCCGTTGTTTTTAACAATGTACTTGCTCATTATTATATATCCTCTCATTAAAAAATGCTTTTGGGTTACAATATTATCATAACCTCAAAAGCATTTTTCAATACAAGTTTATTTTAACAAAAATTTTAGTTAAGCAGTTGCGTTAATATCCGAACCCGTTTTGGGTGCGTGTTTTTACGCCACTGCTTTGTTATAATACTCGCAAATGCGTCAGCATTCGCTCCGTTTTTGCCTCGCATTGACGCAAAAACACAGCTCCTAAAATTCTTTGAACCTAAAGCAAGTTAAAATGGTTATTTATCAAGGCGGCAGGTCGCAGGAATACTTTCGTATTTCAAGACCGACAACGATGAGAAATGGCTATTTTACTTGCTTTAGGCGAGTTCGGATACTAACGCAACTGCTTAAGCCGTCTCAATCTTGCTGTCAGCCTGCAATCCAAGAAGCTCTATTGCGTTCTCGCGCATTTTATACTTGAGAATCTTGCCTGCCGCGTTCATCGGGAACTCGTCAACAAATGTTATATACCGCGGAACCTTGTGTTTTGCCATATTTGACTTGATATAGTCCTTAAGCTCCTCCTCGGTAAGAGTTTCGCCTTCTTTTATGATAACGCAAGCCATTATTTCTTCGCCGTACTGCTTGTCGGGAACACCTATGACCTGAACATCGCTGACCTTTTCGTGCGTGTAAATAAAGTCCTCAATCTCTTTGGGATAAATATTTTCGCCACCGCGGATAATCATATCTTTGATTCTGCCTGTGATTTTGTAATATCCGTTTTCATCGCGGCGCGCAAGGTCGCCTGTGTGCAGCCAGCCGTCTTTATCAATAACAGCCGCCGTTGCTTCGGGCATCTTGTAGTATCCCTTCATAATATTATAGCCTTTGGCAACAAATTCTCCGTCAACGCCGTCAGGGAGGTCTTCGCCTGTTTCGGGGTCAACGATTTTACATTCAACGCCGTACATAGCAGGACCAACCGTGTTGACGCGAGCCTCGATAGTATCAGTGGTTTTGCTGTTTGTGCAGCCTGGCGAAGCTTCTGTCTGACCGTAGGTTATAACGATTTCCGGCATGTGCATTTTTTCAATTACTTCTTCCATTACCTTTATGGGACACGGACTGCCTGCCATTATACCCGTTCTCATTTGCGAAAAATCGGTTTTTTCAAAATCAGGATGGGAAAGCATAGCAATAAACATAGTGGGAACACCGTGAAAAGCTGTGATTTTTTCGCGGTTTATGCAGTCAAGAGAAACCCTCGGTGAAAACGCCGGAATCGGCGACATTGTGACGCCGTGCGTCATTGACGCCGTCATCGCAAGCACCATTCCGAAGCAATGGAACATCGGAACCTGTATCATCATTCTGTCCGCCGTTGAAAGATCCATACAGTCGCCTATTGCCTTGCCGTTATTTACAACATTATAATGTGTGAGCATAACGCCCTTCGGGAAGCCCGTTGTGCCTGATGTATATTGCATATTGCAAACATCGTCCTTATGTATTGAAGCGGCACGGCGGTAAACCTCTTCAGGCGGAACTTTTTTTGCAAGCTCTAATGCCTGCGCCCATGTTTTACAGCCCTCGACCTTGGAATCGGTTGTTATAATATTACGCAAAAACGGCAGTCTCTTGGAATAGAGAGGCTCAAGCTCGTTGTGACCTTTAAGCTCGGGACAAAGCTGCTGCATTATCTCAACATAATTGGAATCCTTATATCCGTCTATCATAACAAGTGTATGCGTATCGGACTGGCGAAGTAAATACTCCGCCTCATAAATCTTATACGCCGTATTAACGGTTACCAAAACAGCTCCGATTTTTGTTGTAGCCCAAAAAGTGATATACCACGCGGGAACATTCGTCGCCCAGATAGCAACATGGTCGCCGCGTTTTACGCCCATAGCAATAAGAGCGCGCGCAAATTCGTCAACATCGTCGCGGAACTCGGAATATGTGCGCGTGTAGTCAAGCGCAGTATAGCGGAAAGCATATTGGTCAGGGAATTCCTCTACCATTCTGTCAAGCACCTGCGGAAAAGTGAGGTCGATGAGGTGATTTTTTTCCCATACATATTTACCTGTTTTGCGGAGGTTGTCAATAAGGCGGCTTTTTGTTGTTGACGAGCCTGTATATCGTGACATATAATTTATAAAATGCGGAAAAACTATTCCTGCGTCTTCAAGATCAGGAGCCCAGCGCTTTACCCACTCCAGCGAGACAAAACCCTCATAGTTTATGGATTTAAGCGAATTTATTATGTCGTCGATCGGCATATCGCCTTCGCCCATCATTTTATACACGGTTTTGCCGTCTTCGACAACAGAATCCTTTATGTGTATATACTTAATATACGCGCCGAGGTTCTGGAGCGTTTTTTCGGGCGATTCACCGCCGTAGCGGTAAGTGTGATGTGTGTCCCAAAGCGCAGCGACATAATCTGTTTTGAGATTGTTCAAAAGGTCTCTGAGGCGTTCTGTATTGGAGTAAACGCCGTTTGTTTCGATAAGCATAGTGATACCCTGCTTTTCTGCATACGGAACAAGCTCGTTTATCTCGTCTTCAATCATTTTGTCGTCAACCTCGCCGTTTGGCGCAGGCTCGCGGTCAGCAAGCACTCTGATATACGGAGCACCTACCTTTTTTGCAACATCAATATAGGTTTCAATTTCTTTTTTGTTTTCTTCTCTTTTATCCGCAAATTTAAGGCAGCTTCCTGTGCTCAGACATGGAATCTCGATTTTTAAACTCTTGAGTTTTTGCGCTGTTTCTTCACACTTGTCGGGCGAAAAAGGCGAGCGCGAATTCTCGCTTGAAAGCTCGCGGACTTCTATTCCGTCAAAGCCCAAATCCTTTGCCATAGTATAAATGTCTGTCCAGGAATAATTAGGACAAGCCAGCGTTGAAAATGAAATTTTCATAGTTTCACTTTCCTTTCAAAAAAAGTTTAAAAAAAGCTTCCGTCTCACTAAGAGACGAAAGCGTTATCTTCCGCGGTACCACTCTTATTGGTATAAAATACCCACTTTACGGCATCTGACAATGCCTTCCCGTATAACGGCAGGATCCCGGTCGCACTTACTTGCAAAAAGCTTTCGGCTGACTGCTCCGAGGCGAGTTCGAACTTGCAATATACACTGCCTCGCAGCAAACGGCAGCTCTCTGAAGAATGCTTGCAATTCTTTTTCCTCATCAATGCATTTATTTGATTGGAGTTAAGTATATCACAAAGAAAAATTTCTGTCAATACTTTTTTAAAAAATTTTTACAAGCACATCTGCGGCGTCTTCATTGCGCAAGGCGATGACAGCACCCCTTATCCTATATGCCACAGGATTTTTTGACGGGCTTTTGTAAAGCGGCTTAACGACTGTTCCTGCGGCAAGACCTATATCCAAAAAACGGCGGCGGTTCTCGCCGCCTGCGATTTCCGTTACTCTCGCTTTTTTGCCTATCGGCACATCGCAAAGCAAGGTTTTTTTATTATTCATTTTTTGCCTCCAATAATACATTATGAAACTTTGTGTTTTTTGTGCAAAAATGCGACAAATATTTCCAGAATATATTTTTTGCCGCGGAGCAAAATAAGTACTGCGAAAGCAATTTAAATATTTTTAGGAGTGAAATACAATGGCAAGAAGTAACAGTAAGTTAGTACCTGAAGCACGCGAAGCTTTGGACAGATTTAAGATGGAAGCTGCAAGCGAAGTTGGCGTTAACCTCAAGCAGGGTTACAACGGCGACCTCACATCTAAGCAGGCAGGTTCTGTAGGCGGCCAGATGGTTAAGAAAATGATCATGCAGGCTGAAAACAATATGAAATAATTTAATTTCAAATAAAAAATCGGGGCAAATCGCCTCGATTTTTTACATAAAATAATTTTTAGATAAGCTTGTATTGTTCTATGACATCGCCCACGGCTTTTGCCATTGAAGCAAACCCGAAATCGTTTGGGTGGATGTTATCGACGGTGCCGTTATTTTCGCACAGTTCCATCAGCTTATCGCCGTTAATGAAGTAAACATTTTTGTCACCTGCGGCGACGGCGTTTCTATATGTGGCTTCCACAATGTCTCTGCGTTCCTTCATATCGCCGCGCGGGCAATATACGGGAGCCGGCATTATGATTATAGGGAGCGTCGGGTTTTCGCGGCGTATTGCCTTAAACGATTTTTCGTGCGTATTTTTGAGATATTCGGAATCCGGAGTATTGTAGTCATAGTCATAAACAAATATAGACATATCGAGCTTTTTAATATAGTCTATTATCGGAGTCTCGGCTCTGCAATTTCCTGAAAATCCGAGGTTTATGTAGTCGCAGTTAAACCTGCGCGAAATATATGCCTGATAGCAGTTGCCCGGTCTTGAAGCACATCCGCCTTGCGTTATAGACGAGCCGTAATAGACTATCGGCTTTTTGTCAATATACGGTGTGGGAGCTTCAAGCTTTGCAGTTTCGTCAAGGCCTATATAAAGCGCACTTACTTCGCAGCCACGGGGAAAGTTTATTGTAATATCATTCATTTGATTGTTTTGTAAGGAAACAACCGATTCGTAGCCGTTTTCCATATTGTAGGGCGGAATAAAAGTTCGCTCATAATTATTTTCAATATACATATCAAAGCCCGCAGAGCCCGTAAGCGCGAAATGAGGCATTTTTTCTATTTCACCCATATCCGCGACTATTGCTACACGACCGCTGTCCGTTCTGAAGCGTACGCGACCGCCCGCACAGTTCGTGTGTAGTCTTGTCACGCCTTCGCTGACTGTCTTTGCAACGCTTTCGGGCATACGGCGGAATTTGCCGTTTTCATAATGCACGCCGTATATTTTAAACGGCGTATCCAATGCATTGTAAAAAGCCAAGCCTGATTTATCAATTTTTTTATCTACCTTTAGGTTTTTGTCAAGTTCTTCGATTTTCATAGAGCCACGCTTCCCAAAAAAATTGTTTATGCCAGATGTCTGCCCATAAGTACGCCCATCACAGAGGACATCATAAGACCGCGAGTCCAGCCGCTTGAATCGCCGAGACAATGGAGATTTTCAATATTTGTATTGAAGGTTTCGTCCATTTTTATACGGTTTGAGTAAAACTTGAGTTCAGGCGAATATAAAAGCGTTTCTGACGAAGCAAACCCCGGAACGACCTCGTCCATTGCCTGAATAAAGTTTATAATATTTATCATAGACCTGTACGGCATTGCCGCGGTTATGTCTCCTGCAACCGCGTCAGGAATAGTAGGCTTAACATTTGACAGAGCAAGCTCGTTTTGCCAGGTGCGCTTGCCGTCTAAAATATCACCGTATCTCTGAACAAGGATATGTCCCGACGCGAGCATATTTGTAAGCTCGCCTATCTTTTGCGCGTAAGCAATAGGCTGATTGAACGGAACAGAAAAGTTGTGCGAGCAGAGTATGGCGAGGTTTGTATTTTCGGACTTTAAATCTTTGTACGAATGTCCGTTTACAACGGCAAGACCGCCATCATAGTTTTCCTGGCTGACAAAGCCGCCGGGGTTTTGGCAAAAAGTCCTGACCTTGTTTTTAAATGGCTTGGGATAACCGATAAGCTTTGATTCGTACAAAACTTTATTGACCTTTTCCATAATTTCGTTGCGGACTTCGACTCTGACGCCTATATCAACCGTGCCGGGATGGTGAGCGATATTGTGTTCGGTGCAAAGCTGTTCAAGCCAATCGGCGCCGCGCCTGCCTGTTGCAACGATAGTGCTGTTTGCAAAAATGTCCTGCGTGTCTTTTCCGTCTGTTATATGCGCGCCGAGGCATTTGTTGCCTTGCAGGATAATATTTGTACATTCGTATCCAAACAAAATCTCTACGCCGTGCGTAATAAGGTAATCTTCTATATCGTTGTAAAGTCCGTGAGCCTTTTCTGTGCCGAGGTGGCGGATAGGACAGTCAACAAGCTTAAGACCGGCTTTGATAGCGCGTTTTCTTATAGCCTTGACCTCATCTGTGTTTTCAAGACCTTCAACATGGGTGTCCGCGCCAAAGTCGAGATAAATTTTATCAGTGTAATTTATTGTTTCCTGCGCAAGCTCGCTGCCGATGAGTTCGGGCAGATCGCCTCCGACCTCATAACTGAGCGACAGCTTTCCGTCAGAGAAAGCACCTGCGCCCGAAAAGCCTGTTGTTATATGGCAATACGGCTTGCAGTTTACGCAAGTTTTAGTTATATTTTTAGGGCATTTTCTGTTTTTGACCGATTGTCCCTTTTCGACAATAACAATTTTCTTTTTGGTGTTTTTTTTGAGCATTTCAAGCGCGGTAAAAATACCTGCAGGACCTGCTCCGACAATTAAAACATCACATTTCATAATCATCACCCTTACACATAATATCACAGTTTTACATATATTGCAAATATTTTAACAAAAATTTGGTCAAAAACGCTATTGACTTATTTTGCGGCGTAGCGTAAAATTATACTGAAAGGAAGGGGATATATATGGATCTGCTCATAGATACAGCCAATTTGGAAGGTATAAAAAGAATATACGATGTTTTTCCCATTGAGGGCGTTACAACCAACCCGTCTATTTTAAAACAGGAAGGAAAAAATCCGCTTGAACAGCTCAAAAAGATCCGCGCATTTATTCCGCACGGAGCGCAGCTGCATGTTCAGGTGATTTCCCAGACTGCAGAACAAATAATTAAAGAAGCCGAATTTATTTTAAGTGAACTCGGCGACAACACTTATATTAAAATACCTGTATTTAATCAGGGAATAAAGGCGATGAAGATTTTGTCATCGCGCGGAATAAATACAACAGCAACGGCGATATATACACCGATGCAGGGCTTTATAGCAGGAAAAGCAGGCGCCAAATATGTCGCGCCGTATGTTAACCGCCTTGATAATATAGGCTTTGACGGTGTTGATGTTGCGAAAAACATACATGATATGCTCAAACGCCATAAGCTCGAAACAAAGGTACTTGCCGCAAGCTTTAAAAACACGCAGCAGGTGCTCACGCTATGCGAATATGGAGTAGAGGCTATAACAGCCGCTCCCGATGTTTTGGAACAGCTTATAAATCATCAGATAACATCCATTGCGATCAACGATTTTAACAACGACTTTGCATCTTTGGTAGGCGAAGGCAAAACGATGCTGGATTTAAAGAAAAAATAGAGAAAAACAAAACCCGCTATCCGCATTTTATGAGGATGGCGGGTTTTGTTAATCCGTGGCATTATAACAAAGTAAATTTCTTAACGCGGCGTCAAATTCCGGAAAATGTTTTTTTAAAACAACAGGCTTGTTATCGCTATCCACAAAACAATGCGAACTGTGGCCGATTGCGGCAGTTACATTTGTTTCCGCGTTAAAAACCGTGTATTTAAGAAACAGCCTTACACCTTTAAATTCCTCAACTTCAACCTTTATCCCGATTTTATCGTCGAATTTGGTCGGGGATTTGTACTCGCAGGAAACGCTCACAACAGGTGATATTGCGCCCATTTCTTCAAGCCTTGCAAACGGAAAGCCCATTTGCTCAAAAAGATCCATTCTCGCGCTTTCCATCCATCTTATGTAGTTGGAATGGTGAACGATCCCCATTTTATCGGTCTCGTAATATTTTACTTTGTGTTCGTAAATCTTCATACAGTTCTCCTAAAAGAAAGAGCCGCCCTAAAGCGGCTCAAAAATTATCCTTCTTCGTCGTCCATTTCGCAGTTGTGATATACATTTTGCACATCATCGTTGTCGTCTAACATTTCGATAAGCTTGTTCATATTTTTAATATCAAGCTCATCTGTAAGCGTTACGGTTGTCTGTGGTATTTTTGTGACCTCCGCAGAGTCAAATTCATAACCCTTTTCTTCAAGAGCATCGCGGACTGCGCTGAAATCCTCGGGAGAGGTAATGATTTCATAAAAATCGTCTTCTTCTGCGTTAAAATCCTCGGCGCCTGCGTCTAACGCGTCCATCATCAAAGCGTCTTCGTCAGCCTTGTCTTTTGCTATGAGGATAATACCGCGTTCGTCAAACATAAAAGTAACGCATCCGTTTTGTCCGAGGTTGCCGCCGTACTTGTCAAAGTAATGGCGCATATCTCCGGCTGTTCTGTTACGGTTGTCCGTAAGCGTTTCAACTATTACGGCAACGCCACCGGGACCGTAACCCTCGTAAATAATATTTTCATAGTCGTTAGCCGACATTTCGCCCGATGCCTTTTTAATGCATCTCTGAATGTTATCATTTGGCATATTGTTCTGTCTTGCCTTGGCGATAACATCTTTAAGCTTTGAGTTGACCTCGGGATCAGGACCGCCCGACCTTACGACAACCGCAATTTCTCTGCCTATTTTTGTAAAAATTTTGGCTCTTTGGCTGTCGCTCTTTTCTTTTTTGTGTTTAATATTGCTCCATTTTGAATGTCCCGACACAGCTATTCCTCCTTACAGTTTTATTTTGTCTATAGCCTTGTCGTTAAACGAAAAACCAAGCTCTTCAGCCCACTTGTCAATAGTTTCATCAACTTTGTCGCTGCTTATAGTTGATTTTATCTTTTCGATAGCACTGTCATATTCTTCACCCGATGTGGGGAGAGGCAGTCTCTTGATAATATGGTAGCCGTATGTTGTCTCAACAGGCTCTTTGGTAATTTCTCCTTCTTTGAGGTCAAACGCTGCCTTTTCAAATTCTTCTACCATTTCACCCTTTGTGAAGAGGTATCCATTTGTACCGTTCAGATTGCCTTCGGAGTCAACATCTGCGGAGTTTGCCTTCATAAGAGTGTCAAAATCTGCGCCGCCGTTAAGCTGGGCAATAAGATCCGTAGCCTTTTTCTTTGCTTCTTCCTTTAAAGCGTCAGCGTCGGCCTCGGTATTTTCTTCTTCTGCCTTTTCAGCGTTTTCTGCATCGGCTTTGGATTGTTCTTCGTCAGCTTCGCCGTCTTTTTCGGCTGTTTCTTCTACTGCTTCGGCTTCATCTTCTTTGGGAGTGCTTGAAATAAGAATATGCTTTGCAAAAACATAATCTTCTTTAAGCTTTGCCTGAACCTCTTCGTCAGAAACTTCCGCATCTTCAGAAAAATACTTTTCTATTGTTTTCTGAGCGAGAATTTCGGATTTAATTATATTTTCAACATCTTCAAGAGTAAAACCGTTTTCAGCCATAACCTGCTCGTAGCTATATCTGCCGCCGAGCTGTTCTATGAGAGAAGTCTTTTGCGTTTTTACGCTTTCCAGATCTTCTTCGGTAAGCGTTGCTCCGTCTGCAATTGCTTTTGCTTTGAGAACAAGAGTCTTTTTAACGGTATCTTTTGCAAGGTTTTTAGCGTACTCCGCTGCGGTTACGCCCTCTATCATAACCGTATTCCAGTCACTGTCGGTCGTTATTGAACTCCCGCTTTGCGAAGCAGCGTTTGTTGCCTGCGATTTTGCCTGCATAAGATAAAAATTAAATTCACCTTTACCTATTGATTCGTCACCGACAGATGCCATTTTTGTAACATCTTTAATATTACATGCGCTTACAAGAAACAACATCGTTACGGCTAAAATAACAGCAAATAATTTTTTCATACTTTTCCTTAGCCTTTCCGGCTCACATAAATTTTGTCAACCGTACTTACCGTGAGCCTGGTAAGTTACTTCAATATTACTATAATACACCAAACTTGTTAAAGTTTCAAGTCTTTTAATAAATTTTTTAAATTAAAAATAAGCTCCGTGTCCGTCGTTTTTGACATTTTAATTGTAAGATACGGCTTTTCGCCGCCGGAGAACATAATGTTTTTCTTGTATTTTGAAATTATGTTTGCAAGGCCTTCCGGCTTTGGCGGATTATTTTCATCAAAGCATATTTTTATTTTTTCAGGCGTTCCGCTAATTTCACTCACGCCTGCCTCAGATGCCAAAACACGCAATAAGGCAAGCTCGGTAAGAATATTTGTTTCCTGCGGAACATCTCCGAACCTGTCAATCAGCTCATCTATAACGCGCTCTTTGTCTGCGTCTGTTTCAATATCGGCGATCGTGCGGTAAATTTCAAGCCGCTGCTTGCTGTCCTCAATATAGCTGTCGGGTATTTTTGCGTTAATTGCAATATCAATAACGGTTTCGGTCTTTGATTTTAAGGGAGCGTCAGATTCCTGAAGCTCTGAAACGGATTCGTTCAACAGGCGCACATACATATCGTAACCGACTGATGCCATAAACCCATGCTGTTCCGGCCCGAGAAGATTGCCCGCGCCTCTTATTTCAAGGTCGCGCATTGCAATTTTAAAGCCTGAGCCCAGCTCTGTAAATTCCTTAATTGCGACAAGGCGTTTTTCGGCGACCTCCGTGAGCATTTTGTCCCTGCGGAACGTAAGGTAAGCATAAGCGACGCGAGAGGCTCTTCCAACGCGCCCGCGGAGCTGATAAAGTTGGCTTAAGCCCATATTGTCTGCGTTTTCTACAATTAAGGTGTTTACATTCGGTATATCAATTCCCGATTCGATTATTGTAGTGCAGACAAGCACATCGATTTCGCCGTCGAGCACCTTTTCCATTATTGTTTCAAGCTCGTGTTCGTTCATCTGCCCGTGAGCCACGGCAACGCGCGCCTCCGGAATCATATCGGCAATTTTTTTTGCGTGAGAATAAATGCCTGAAACCCTGTTATATACATAATATACCTGTCCGCCGCGCTCCAGCTCGCGCTCGATTGCGTCTTTAACGATATATTCATCGTATTCCATAACATAAGTCTGAACAGGGCGGCGCTCCGCAGGGGGCATCGATATAATGCTCATATCGCGTATGCCCGTCATAGCCATATTAAGTGTGCGCGGAATCGGAGTTGCGGTAAGCGTTAGGACATCTATGCCCTTTTTCATATCCTTTATTTTTTCTTTATGGCTTACACCAAAGCGCTGTTCTTCGTCGATTACAAGAAGTCCTAATTTTTTAAATTCAACATCTTTACCTAAAAGCTTGTGCGTTCCTATAACGATGTCAACACCGCCGTTTTTGAGGCTTTGTATGATCTTTTTCTGCTCCGTCGCAGTACGGAAGCGCGAGAGCATTTCGATACGCACGGGGAACGCCTTCATTCTTTCAACAAAGTGATTGTAATGCTGGGCGGCGAGAATAGTCGTCGGCACAAGGTACGCGCATTGGTATCCGTCCATAACGCATTTGAAGGCGGCACGCACGGCAACCTCGGTTTTTCCGTAGCCGACATCTCCGCATAAGAGCCTATCCATAGGCTTGGCGTTTTCCATATCCTTTTTGATTTCTTCAATGCTCTTGAGCTGATCGGGAGTTTCTTCGTAGATAAATTCGTCTTCAAACTCCCTTTGCCACTCCGTGTCGGGAGAAAATGCGTGTCCTACCGTTCTGCTACGCTCAGCATACAGGTCTATAAGCTTTATGGCAAGCTTTTTAACGCTGGATTTTACTCTCGCTTTCGTGTTGTTCCACTCCGCTCCGCCGAGCCTGCTTATCTTCGGCGCGGGCGCGTCTTCGCCTGCATGGGAATATTTATATAGCAAATTAAGTTGGTTGACGGGGACATACAAAACATCTCCGCCTTTATAATTTATCTTGAGATAATCGCGCGTTATTCCGCCTGCATCAAGTGATACAAGCCCTTCAAACTCGCCAATTCCGTGATTAATATGAACTACATAATCGCCTGCAGTAAGCTCGTCAAAGCGGCGTATTGTCTTGCCCGCGTCGGCAGATGAAATGCGGCGTTTGCGCTTTTTGACAAACACATCTCCGCCGCTTATAAAGACAGCCTTCGCCTGTGGGTACTCAAAGCTTTTGGAAACGGTTTCTTCGTAAATTCCTGCGACTGAAGGGGATACAGCCCCGATGCGGCAAGGGATTTCGCGTTCCGTAAGCATATCGCATATACCTCTTGTGCGCTGCTTGCCGCCTGCCATTATAAATACGCTGTAACCCTTGTGCAGCCAGGCTTTTACATCGTCTGCAAGGATATCCATTTGCCCCGAATAGGCCGAGAGAATTTTGACGGAAAAGCGTATCACCTCCGACGGTTTATAGTCGGGGCTACTCTGCGACAAAAGACAAAAACCGAGCAAAAACGACTTGCTTTGTATGAGTTTTATGGCAGATTCATACGCGATCATTGGATATTTTTCCGCTTTTTTGCCCTTTAATGACAGTTGGGCAAGCCTTTCTTCCACATTTTTGGCGTATTTTTTTGCCGCTTCGGAAATTTTGGCAGGCATATCGAAAACAAAAATCGTTTCATCATTAAAATAATCCGCAATGCAGCCTTCTCCAAAATCGCCGTCGGCCGGAATAATGCGCGCGGAACTTATGGTTTCGCGCGAGAGCTGGCTTTCAATGTCAAAATATCTGACAGTGTCCACTTCGTCACCGAAAAGCTCAATTCTGTACGGGTATTCCTCGCCGGGGACAAAAACATCAACAATTCCGCCGCGAACCGCAAACTGACCGATGCCTGTGACCTCGGGCACTCTTTTATATCCGTTCTGCGCGAGACGCTTTGCGGGTTCTGTCATATCCTCGCCTGAGTTTATGCTGAAGGTACGCGCGTTAAAGGTATTTTTTTGCATGACAAAAGACAAAAGAGACGGCACGCTTACAACTGCCGACGCTCCTTTGTCGATTTGGCTGAGCGCTGTTATACGGCTGCCACGAAGGTCAAAGCTTGCGCTTTCCGCTTCAAGACCCGATATGTCGTACGGCGGAAGCTTTACAATATCCGTAATACCGAAATTTTCAAGCTCATCAGCAAATTCTTTTGCCGAGAGCTCATTGGGAGAAATAACAAGAACTCTTTTGCCTGTTTCGTGCATCAGAGCTGACAAAATATGAGCTCTTGCACCCTCTGCCGCGCCCAATATATTTATGTGTGCTTTTGATTTACCAAACGCTGTCAATAGCTTTTGGTAGCCTTCAAGACTCCGAAGTGCGTCGAAAAAATCATTCATAAGATACACCGTTAAAGCAGTTCATAGCGGCCTCTACGCCATCTTTTATAATTGCTTCGATTATTTTATCGGTTTCTTTTATACATTTTGTGACCTTTATTCCGTCTTCTTTTGAAAACTTACCCAGCACATGGTCGATAAGGTCGGCTTCCTGCTTGCCCACACCTATTCTGATGCGCGGAAAATTTTCGGAATTAAGGTGATAGATAATTGACTTCATCCCGTTATGACCGCCTGCCGAGCCTGACGGGCGCACGCGGAGCCTGCCAGTATCAAGCGCAATATCGTCATATATTACAATTATGTTTTGGTCGGGTATTTTATAAAAGCGCGATATTTCGCCTATGGCTTCTCCGCTGTTATTCATAAAGGTCTGCGGCTTTAAGAGAATAACCTTTTCGCCCATAACCGTACCCTCGCCATAGACGGACTTGAATTTTATTTTATTTATTTTTATGTTGAATTTTAAGGCAAGATAATCCGCCGCAACAAAGCCTGCGTTATGCCGTGTATATTGATATTTTGCGCCCGGATTGCCGAGCCCTGCTATTAAGTACATATTTCTCACCCGTATATATTATAACTCAATTTATACTGTTTATCAACCAATTTTTTCACACTTGACAAATATATGTTATTATTGCATAATTAAGGTATGATTTATATTTATATGACGAATGTCACCAAGCTTGAATTTAATAAAAGCTATTTTTTATCGGACTACCGCAGAAAAAAGATCGAGAAAATAAAAAACGAGAATTCAAAAAAGCTTTCTCTCGGAGCGGAACTGGTGCTTTATTATGCCCTGAAAAAGCACCGTCCTGATATGGCACTGCCGCCCGACATAAAAGTCTCGCCTACGGGCAAGCCGTATATAGACGGGGTGTATTTCAGCCTGTCTCATTCACACGATTACGCCGCGTGTGCCGTGGCGGAGTGCGATGTGGGGCTGGATATTGAAAAAATAAACAAAGAGCAAAACCTTGCGGTGGGAAAAAAGTTTTTGACTGATGACGAGCTTAAGCTATTGACGGCTGACAACTTTTTTGATTTTTGGACAAAAAAAGAGAGCTTTATTAAGCTTAACGGCTTTGACAGATCGCCGGGGCCGAAAACATTCAGCGTTTTAAGCGGGAATTTTTATTCTTTTACGGAAAATGGATATTATATAACGGCGGCATCAGAAAAGCC
The DNA here is from genome assembly GCA_017450025.1 of Clostridia bacterium. Classification (GTDB taxonomy): domain Bacteria; phylum Bacillota; class Clostridia; order UMGS1883; family UMGS1540; genus RGIG3586. The sequence goes on from JAFSYJ010000035.1 coordinate 21,317, forward strand.
TGATACCGCCGTGGTGAATATAATTACACTTGAATAAAACTTATAAACCGGAGGAGTTAGTCTTCAAAAATCCTTTCGGTTTTTTCTTTTGACTGTCCTATGCCTGTTAATTTCTCAACAACGCTGTATGTGTAAACCATCTGCATTGTCCACAAAAGCGAAAACAGTATAAGTATCGCTACAACGAAAACTACAAGCAAAGACGGAATCAAAAAGGCTATCGCAAGGTATATTGCAACAGACAATACCAAAAGCAAAAGATTTTGCGGCAGGCGCGCAAAGCAGAATATAAACGAATGTTTATACAGACTCCACAAAGACGCCTTAAAGGTAACCATAAGCAGATACAAATACATTCTCGATATGCAGTAGAGAATCGCGACAAGATAAATGGGTATCCTGAACACATTAAGCTGCGGAACTTGAGTAAAAATATTAAAATTGATAAGGAGCAAATATATAAAGATAAAATCAATTATCATTACAACAACGCTCTGCTTTAAATTTTTTTTGATATGCTCAAAGAAGTCGCTTGCCAAAAATGCGTGCTCGCCGCGTACAAAGCAGCGCAGCACATAGACAAATCCCGGAGTCAGTACGCCGCCGCCGAGCATAAGCATAATAAATATCGAAATCACAATACACAGCAAAAATGCGTTTGCGCCCAATTCCTCAACAGACGACACTACAATATTAAGATATATCGTGCCGAAAATAAAGTAAACTGCAAAAACAGGCAGAGAACAAAGCACATACAAAAGGTTGATCTTAACAAGGTTTGAAAATTTTCTTGTCAGGATATCAAAAAAGAGTGCGATTCCTTTTTTTGGCGGCAAATTTTCAGGCACGCCGGGACCAGGTTTATCGTAATTAAAATTAAATAATCCCATTTTACCCACCTATCTGACTGACAATGTCAATCTTTTTGATTCTAAATGATTGTATCATATCTGCAGAATGTTGTCAAATAAATATTAGAGGCAATTACAGTCAGCAATTTATTTTTCTGTAACAACGCCCTTTTTAAGAATAACATTGGCGTAAAGAGCGGATTCGCCTGTCATAACAACGGCGTACGCCTTTTTTGCGCGTTCATAAAATGCAAATCTTTCGATTTGTTCGATTTTTTCGTTTGTATAAGGCTTTATGATTTCTGCATACTCGTCCCATATCGGTGTTTCAACCGTGTCGCCGGGAACTTTTTCCATCATTACCTTTAAAAGTTCGGGTGATATAATACTTGGAATACCTTTTAACATAATTAAAACACTCTCCTTTTTAAAAAGCCCCGCAGAGCGAGGCTTTTATTAAACTGTTTGTCCGTGTATTATCTGTAAAGCGGTCCGTAATTTTTGCAAGCCGCATAATCGGCAGCCTGTGAGTCTTCCGTTCCGAAGGAAGCCCATGCGTGAGGTCTGTAAACCTTTTCTTCGGGTACATTATGCATTGTTACGGGTATGCGGAGCATTGAGCAAAGTGTTATAAGGTCTGCGCCAACATGACCGCCGACTGTTACGCCGTGATTTGCCCCCCAATTTGCCATAACGCTGTAAACATCTTTAAATGCGCCTTTACCCGTCAAAATCGGCGCAAACCAAGTTGTCGGCCAAGTTCTGTCTGTTCTCATATCAAGCACATTATGAATATCGTCAGGCAAATCGCAAGTGTAACCTTCTGCTATCTGTATAACAGGACCTATTCCCTCAACTATGTTTACGCGGAGCATTGTAACAGGCATTTCTGCGTGTGTTCTGAAGTGGCTTGAGAAGCCGCCGCCGCGGAAGTATTCATAGTCTGCTCTGCACCAATCGGTAGCTTCAAGGCAGGCTTTGATGTCTGCGTCTGTCATATTCCACCATTCTTTTTGAGTGCCCTTGCCGTGCTCGTCCTTTGACGCGCCTGTGCAGTCAAGAGCAGTTGCACCTGAATTTATAAGGTGGATTATGCCGTTTTCTGCGATGCCTTTGAGTTTTTTGCCCGTAACCCTTTTTACGCTTTCGGGCGACCAATATGTACGAACATCGTGGAACGCGGGTGCTTTGCCTGTCAAAAGCGTTGCAAACATCATCGAAATACCGTTCAAGGTATCGTTTTCTGTTGCAAACGGAGTCGGCATCTTTTTACCGTTCCAATTAAACGAGGTTGCCATAATAGCCTCTGTAAAGTCGGCGTTAGGCAGCCAATCTGTCCAGTTTCTCTGTCCCTGGAAACCGCCGACGATAGCGTTCTTGCCGAGGGCTTCTTCGTGCCAGCCCATTTCATCAAGCTTCGGGTTGCCGTATAATATATCGTTTACTATGATAGTAAATTTTGCAATAAACTCCCAATCCTTATCGGCAGGGATATATTTTGATTTTGTTATAATTTCGGGGAAATTTTTGCCTGCGTTTTTATCAAAGCCTTCCTTACAGTTTTCTTTGATCCACTTTAATGCTTTTTCGTATTCATCTTTATCAAATATTTCAAGATTTATTCTGCGAAGGATTTCTGTGAGGTCAACAAATTCTGCGCGGATACCGAGGTACTTTTGCATAAATGACATATCGCAGTACGAGCCTGCTATACCCATCGCAACGCCGCCGAGGTTTACATATGCCTTATCCTTCATCTGACCTACTGCTATTGCGCCTTTTGCCCAGCGTATCATTTTTTCGGCCACATCTTCGGGGATAGAATTGTCTTCTATATCCTGTACATCATGGCTATACATCGAAAAAGCGGGAAGCCCTCTCTGTGCAAATGCTGCCATAACAGCCGCAAGATATACTGCGCCCGGGCGTTCTGTTCCGTTAAAGCCCCATACCGCCTTGACCGTATCGCCCGACAGGTCCATTGTTTCTGAGCCGTAGCACCAGCAGGGTGTAACCGCGAGTGACGCGCATACATTTTGTGTTTTGAAAAAGTCCGCACACTTTGCGGCTTCCGCTCCGCCGCCTATCGTGCAGGGAGATATAACACATTCTACGGGCGTTCCGTCCTGATACCTGACATTTTTCTCAATAAGTTCCTTGGCGGCAACTGCCATTTTCATTGTTTTGTCTTCAAGGCTCTCTCGTACTCCGCCCCATCTTCCGTCAATAGTCGGTCTTATTCCGATTTTTGGTTTTGACATTAAAATTCTCCTTTCTTTATTTGACTTTTTCTAAATTTTATCATATAATCAAGAAAAAAGGAATGGTTATTTTTACACATAATATGGAGATTTCGTCATGAAAATTTATCAAAACATATTGATACCCAGTGAAATTGACAGAATAAGCATGGATATTTCTGATTTATGCTTTGCAGAACTTGACAGCAGCTGGCAAAAGGAAAATGTGAGCTCGCTTTATACAAGGATTTACTGCGTAAAAAGCGGCAGAGGGTTTGTTTATTGCGGCGGAAAAACAATTGAACTGACCGCAGGCAACATCTATATAATACCGTCTGAGCTTGAATTTTCGTACAAGTGCGACGAGAGACTTGAAAAGTATTATTTTCATATTCAGGTCATGAAAGACGGAAAAGACGATATTTTTGCGCAAATAAAAGATATTATAATTCTTAAAAACAAACAGATGGATATTGATTTTTTAGACAAATACTGGAACGAAAACAACCTTTGTTCGGTTATGTTTTTGAATACATTTTTATACGGTATTGTTTTTGAGAGTTTGGCAAGCACCAACATAAACACATACATTGAGCGGTACTCGGCACAGATAAACAGAGTTATCAAGTATATTGAAGAAAACTTAAATGCCAAAATGACGGCAGGAGAGATCGCCGCTGCGTTTAATGTGAGCGAAAGCTTTATTCACAAAGCGTTTAAGCGGGAAATCGGAATCTCAATAAACAAGTACATAAGCCAAAAATGCCTTATCGCCGCAAAGTCAAAATTAAGGCTTTCGGACTTATCCATAAAAGAGATAAGCGAAAGCCTCGGTTACTGTGACCAATTCTACTTTTCGAGAAAATTCTCACAGGAGTTCAGAATGTCGCCCTCATCTTACAGAAAGCAGAGCGGAGAGCAATTATAAAATTATTCGGCAGGGTGTTCGATCTTTTCGAGCTTTTTATTTCTGAAAAACAGGCACAGGTCAGCAAAGACCATTACAAAATTAAGTACATAGAAAAACAAGACATACCATTTTTGCCCTATCTGCGACATAAATACGGGATTAACTAATTTTGACGTAATTCCCGCCATATAGCCAAACAAAACAAGTATCAAAAAAGCAAGGCTCTTACCCTTTGTGCAGCGAGCCTTATAGGACTGCATTACATTTATGGGCCAGCACGCTCCGAAAGTAATAATCATCGTTATTTCAAGCAATTCAGGCATAATTATCTCTCCCTTTTGTAAAAATACCTGTTTATAATACCAAAAAAACAGAATATTGTAAATAATGAGATAAAATATACTTACTATATGTTGACAGTTATAGCGTGGCGTGCTAAAATATTTACGGTGATTAAAATGGAATTATTACAGATAATTTATTTTTGCGACGCCGCAGAAACACAGAATTTTTCTAAAACTGCCCATAAATTTCAGGTACCGCCGTCTAACATATCACAGTCGGTCCACAGGCTCGAAACGGAGCTTGATACGGAGTTCTTTAAACGCAGCGCGAACAGAATTGTCTTGAACGAACAGGGAAAACTGTTTTATGAGAGAACAAAAAAGGCTCTCGCTCTGCTTGACGAGGCGAAAAAAGTGATAAACGACGCCGGAAACACCGTTGGCGGTGAAATAAAAATTTGCGTGAACACAAACAGGCAAATAGTTACGCAGACGATTGAAAAATTCAGAGAGATTTATCCGAATGTATCCTTTGTGTTAAACCACGATATTTCGTCTGTTATGGATTTTGACTTGATAATCGGAGATGACATGATAGGCAGAAATACATTAAAAAAACAGTTACTGTTAGAGGACAAAATCGTACTTGCTATTTCTAAGGACAATCCGCTTTCGCAAAAAAACAGGATTTATGTCGAAGATCTGAGAAATCAAAGGTTTATTACAATGACAAATCATTCAAGCTTATACAGGCATACGGAGCGGATATGCAAAGCTATGAATTTTGTTCCGGATATTGCTATCCAATGCGACGATCCGTTTTATGTACGCAAATATGTCGCGCTGGGGCTGGGAATAGCCTTTATACCTTATATCTCACAGCGCGGGCAGTTCCCTGACAATGTGGTGTTTAAAGACGCCGGAAATTACAAAAGAAAAACTTTTGTTTACTGGAATCCGAAAAGCCATATGACAAAAGCTGTTAAGAGCTTTCTTGAAGCTTTAACAGAGGAATTTAAAACGGCTACCGAAAAAGAAAAGCTGATTTTGCTCTGACATTAACAATTAAAATTTTAACAGGAGAATGATTATTATGTTTAAACTGAAAAAGCATACCGCCATTTTACTCGCGATTATTCTTATTTTGCCGTTAACTTCTTTTACGGCATCGGACATCGCACAAAATGGGGCTTATTTTGAAAATGACACAGACAAGGAAATCAATGAGGCGGCGCGTGCCGAGGCTTGGAGCGATAATATTCCGTTTACGGACATTAAGGGCGGTATGTGGTACACAGACTCCGTTAAATATGTATGCATATCGGGCTTGATGAAAGGAACGGCTGCTGATACTTTCAGCCCTGATATGATGTTGAGCCGTGCTCAGCTTATTACAATCCTTTGGAGAATGGCCGGAGAGCCGTATGTTAATTACGCAATGCAATTTGACGATATAAAAGGCGGTATGTGGTACACAGAAGCTATTCGGTTTGCGGCGGCAGAAAAGATAACAGACCGTCAAAGTGGTGATTTTGAGCCCGACAATGCCGTGACAAGAGAAGAAACGGCAGAGCTTTTATGGAATTATGCCAAATATAAAAGGGCAGATGTTAGCGTTTGCGAGGACACAAATATATTAAGCTATGATGATTTTGACGAAATAACTAAGGAGTATATTCCCGCTATGCAATGGGCGGTCGGAGCCGGAATAATTCAAGGGACTGCTGCGGCAGCTCTCAGTCCGAAGGGGCTGCTTACACGCGCTCAGGCAGCAACTATGATAAGGCGTTTTGCATCAGGAACAAACGGCGAAGATGATATTTTTAGAAAAATTGCCGTTATGACATTAAGGGACAAAACAGAACAGATGCTGGTTGTGGATTGTTCTATGGCGGCATACGGCAAAGACGGAGAAAAAGATGTCGGAAAACTATCGGATTATACAAAGAGCGCCATAGAAAACCATAATTTTGGAGGAATGATTTTACTCGGAGATAATACTAAAGGCACAAAGCAGACATTTGATCTGGTAAAAGGTATTCAAAAGGCGGCAACAGAGGACAATACAAAACACAAAATTCCGCTTTTTGTGTGCGTCGATCAGGAGGGCGGCAGAGTGTCGCGTCTTGCGACGGGGACTTCGATGCCCGGCAATATGGCACTTGGAGCGATCAACGATCATAACACGACCAAAGAATATGCTTCCGTTATAGGGAGCGAGCTGAAGGCTTTGGGAATAAATGTGGATTTTGCGCCCGTTGTAGATGTTAACAACAATCCCTCAAACCCGATAATAGGCGTACGCTCATTCTCGTCAGACACGAAAACTGTTTCCAATATGGCGGAAGCATTTATTGAGGGGCTGCAAAATCAGGGTATTGCGTCATCACTTAAGCACTTCCCCGGACACGGGGACACGGCGACAGACAGCCATACGGGTTTGCCAATGATAAACAAAACATACGACGATATAAAAGCCTGCGAGCTTATTCCGTTTAAAGCCGGAATTGATAAAGGCGTTGATATGGTAATGACAGCGCACATTGTTTATCCTCAAATCGAAACGACAAAATATATTTCTAAAAAAACAGGCGAAGAAATAACCCTGCCGGCAACTATGTCCAAAACTATTCTGACGGATATTCTGAGAGGGGATTTGGGTTACGACGGCATAATAATTACCGACGCTCTGAATATGTCGGCGATAGCGGAGCATTATGACAAAAAAGATGTGGCGAAATATGCTATAAATGCAGGAGTGGATTTAATACTGATGCCTGCGTCTCTCACATACGAAAACGGCGAAATTGACGCTTATATAGATATGGTGGAAGAATTGGTGAGAAGCGGTGAAGTACGGGAATCCGACATAGACGAATCTGTTTACAGAATCCTGCGGTTAAAGCAAAAAATGGGAATACTGAACGAAAACAATATTAAATTTACGAATGAGGATTTGGCATATGCCTTAAAGACCGTAGGCTCAAAGGAGCATCACGACAAGGAGTTTGAAATTGCAAAAGACGCCGTGACTTTAGTAAAAGGCGGAGAGCTTTTGCCGCTTGACAAAAACGGAAAGGTCCTGTTTTTAAATCCTATCGTAAATGGAGAAAACAGCATAGAATATGCAATTCGGATATTGAAAGAAAAAGGCGTTACAGGCGCGTTAAGCTATGAAACCGTGAATTTTAAAGATGATAATGTTTCTGAATTAAAGAAAAGGATAGACAGCGCAGAAACCGTTGTTATTTTAGCAGACACGGTCAAAAACAGTTATTTTAACAACAACGACAAAAGCGGCTGGCAGGGCAGGTTCATAGACAAAGCCATTGAAGAAGCTCACAAGCAAAACAAAAAGGTGATTTTGATTTCCTGTATGCTTCCGTATGACGCGGCAAGATACGGTGACGCCGATGCTGTATTATGCGTTTACGGGGACAGGGCACTTGCGGGACTTCCGATTATATATGACGGCGAAACGGTGACCTTTGGCGCAAACATCCCTGCCGCAATATTTAAGCTTTTCAGCAGCGAAAAGTTTAAGGCAACCTTGCCTGTTGATATCTACAAAACAGACGGTGATTACAATTATACAAAAGAGGTAGCCTTTGATATGAACAGATAAAATCGAAAAAATTTTTTAAAAAACTCTTGACAAACTATTTTTTATAGTGTATAATTCACTCAAATTTGAATATCACAATTAATGACTGTGACGAGGACGGTCGGATTGTGAAGCCTTGAGAGAGTTGTCGGGTGGTGCGAGACAACGGCGGAGCTTTCCAATGACCCATCACCTCTGAGTCGGAGGACCGAAAGGCTATGCTGAGTAGATTCCTTCCGTATTGCTGCGTAAAGGCAAAGGGCTTGTCAGAGCTCGGTGAGTGACGGAATAAAATTCCGTAATTTGAGTGGTACCGCGGGTTATAATAACTCGTCTCAAAAGCATTTTTTGAGACGGGTTTTTTGTTTTATTCAAATTGGTAACCAACAAACAAATTTGTCAACGATGAAAGGAGACAAAACAATGGATTACAGTTTGAAAGATGTTGCGGAAAGAATTAAAGACCTGCGTGAAGCAAAAGGCTACACACAGGAAGAACTCGCAAAATTAACGGGTGTTTCGGCAGAGGATTACAAAACCCTGGAAAACGGCGAAGCAGATTTCAGCTTTACATTTATCTACAAATGTGCTAAAGCGTGCGGCGTTGAGGTAGTCGACTTATTGGAAGGCACAAGCACTACTTTGACTTCCTTTGCCATAACAAGAAGGGACGAAGGACTTAAAATTTTAAAGAAGTACGGCGTGGAGTACGACAATCTTGCGCCTAAATTTAAAGGAAAGCTTGCCGAACCGTTTCTTGTTAAATTTCCTTATATTGAAGAAGAACAAAACGAACCGATAAAGTTAAACTCCCACAACGGACAGGAATTTGATGTTATCGTTAAAGGGGCTCTCAAGGTACAGGTCGGAAGTCATATCGACATACTTAACGAGGGGGATTCTATTTTTTACAACAGCATTATCCCCCACGGAATGATCGCAGTATCGGAAGGCGGCTGCGAATTCCATGCGGTAGTTTTAAATCCGCAAGACGGTACTGTCAGTGAAGAATACCCCGAAGCGCCGATGATCGTCGCAAAGGCTGCCGAAAAGAAGGCAAAACCTGAAACGGTTGCCGACAGGTTTATCGAATCGTTCTACGATGAAAACGGCGTATTCAGCGGTATTAAATTTAAAAATGAAGACAAATTCAACTTTGCGTTCGACTGCGTTGACGCAATAGCTGAAAAAAATCCTGACAAGCTCGCAATGATGTGGGTGGCAAACGACAAGTCAGACCGCAGATTTACTTTTGGCGATATGAAAAAGTATTCTGCAAAAACAGCTAACTATTTTGAATCGCTCGGTATAAAAAAGGGCGATACGGTAATGCTCGTATTAAAAAGGCATTATCAGTTCTGGTTCTGTATGCTTGCGCTTCACAAAATCGGGGCTATCGCTATTCCTGCAACAAATCAGCTTGTTGAACACGATTTTGATTACAGATACAAAGCGGCAAGGGTAAAGGCGATTGTTTGTACCGCTGACGGAAATGTGTCGGAAGAAGCTGAAAAGGCCGCATCACAATTCCCTGATATGATTAAAATTTTGGTCGGCGGAAGCAAAGAAGGCTGGAACGACTTTAATGTGGAGATGGAACGGTTCAGCACTCACTACGACCGCACGGAAAAAACCCCCTGCGGAAACGACCCGATGCTGATGCTATTTACATCCGGTACGACGGGATATCCGCGTATTGCCACACATTCGTACAAATATGCGTTGGGACACTACCCGACAGCAAAGCATTGGCACAATGTTAATCCCGACGGCTTACACTTTACGATTTCCGATACGGGCTGGGGCAAGGCTCTATGGGGCAAGCTATACGGACAATGGCTTTGCGAAGCGGCTATCTTTACTTACGACTTTGACAGATTCCATTCTGACGATATTTTGCCTATGTTCGCAAAATACAATATAACAACCTTCTGCGCGCCGCCCACTATGTACCGCTTTTTCATAAAGGAAGATTTATCAAAATACGATCTTTCGTCTATCGAATACGCAACAACGGCAGGCGAGGCGTTGAATCCGGAGGTTTTCAACCAGTTCAAAAAAGCGACGGGGCTTACGATTATGGAAGGCTTTGGTCAAACCGAAACGACGCTTTCTATCGCGAACTTTGTGGGCACAACACCGAAAATCGGCTCTATGGGCAGACCGAGTCCTTTGTACGATGTCGTTGTACTGGATCCTGACGGCAACGAATGTAAAATCGGCGATACGGGCGAAATCTGCATAAGAGTAAAAGACGAAGCTCCCTGCGGACTGTTTATCGGATATTATCTTGACAAAGAAAAGACTGACGAAGCTTGGCACGACGGATATTATCACACGGGCGACCAGGCAACGATGGACGAAGACGGATACCTTTGGTATGTAGGCCGAATTGACGATGTTATCAAATCGTCGGGCTACCGCATCGGTCCGTTTGAAATCGAAAGCGTTATTATGGAACTTCCGTATGTATTGGAATGTGCTATCACGCCTGTACCCGACGAGGTACGCGGGCAGGTCGTAAAAGCTACGATAGTGCTTGTAAAAGGCAACGAGGGAACAGACGAGCTCAAAAAAGAAATTCAGGATTATGTTAAAACGCATACTGCGCCTTACAAATATCCGAGAATCGTGGAATTTGTTGAGGAACTGCCAAAAACCATAAGCGGAAAGGTAAGACGCGCTGAAATCCGTAAAAACGATTTGGAAAAACTGAATATGTAACTCTGCAAGGAGAAATATGGAGTAATGAAAAAGCAAGATTCAACAGAATCTTGCTTTTTTATTGCAAAAAAAGAGCAAGCGGTAAAAAGCTTGCTCCGACATGGAGGCGCCACCCAGATTTGAACTGGGGCATAAGGGTGTTGCAGACCCGTGCCTTACCACTTGGCTATGGCGCCATATATTTATTTTGAAAAAGGCACAAATTATTGTGCCCTCTCTTTTTGGAGCGGGCGACGAGGCTCGAACTCGCTACCTCCACCTTGGCAAGGTGGCGCTCTACCGGATGAGCTACGCCCGCACATTTAATGGTGCCTCCGGGCGGAATCGAACCACCGACACGAGGATTTTCAGTCCTCTGC
>JAFSYJ010000036.1 GCA_017450025.1 Clostridia bacterium
AAGGCGGGTATCGGCGTGGGAGTAGTTTTTGCAACTGCGCCTGTTCAGCTTGCCTATGTGGGTGTGAGTATGGCGCAAATGGCTTACGACCACCAGCAGCAAAAGGAGATTACCGCAAGACACAAAACCATTGAAGGCATATTCAATATGTATAAGAATAAGCAGGGTAAGCGTACCATTGCCGATTGGAAACAGGAATTTGACAAGGCATACAAAAAATACTATGTAGATGAATTAAACAACACAACAGACAACGCGGAGGAAAAGTACAAAAAATTCTATGACGCCGTACATAAGGTAATAAGCGGATATGCCTATCAATTTTTGAGTGATTACGGAAACGGCAGCCTTTATGAGCAGTATTTGTCTATACCTCCATACACGCTTGACACTGCCACACTTGCGGAGGACTTGTGCTACAATTACGAAATTGAGATAAACGAAAGCCTTTCCTCCCTTTTCCTGCAATACAGCCGTCAGGCGTACAGCGACGCGGTTAAAAAATTAGAAGCGGTATGTGAACAGGAACGCGAGGAGCTTAACAAGGTAATTACTCTCAATTTCTATGAGGACGGAGCTGATAATATCGCAAAAAATTACTATGTTAAGTTCTACGATAAAAAGTCAAACGATTGGCGTGCTGACTTTAACGACGAGGGCAAAGCGCTGCTTAAATTTACATATCTGTCATATCTGCAAATGGATAGCCCGCAGGCTATAACTGTATTCGATAAAGAAACAAACAAGGCGGTAGGACAGATACCTTTCCCGAACGGCTCGCTTATTCCCGGCGGTGAAAGCGATATACCGTTTGACACGGATAATGTGCTTATCACGGTAAATATCCACGAGGTCAGACAAAACAGCACCGATCCTTACACCTATGCCAATCTCAAAGGCAGGCTCGCGCCTATAACGAATGAGCAGGACACAAATTATTTTTCCTTTACTCTTGACGATAAGGGCTGCGCGCAGCTTCAATACAGCTTAAAAACGTATTACGATGACGGCGCACCAAACCGCATTGAAATCCTTGATAATGAGGGAAATGTAATATATCAGACACCGTTTAACACATCAATGACGGAAATTGCACTTGACGGCGAAACTTACAGCCTCAATATTTCCTGCTTTGATAGTGACAGCGCGGCATATTATAAATATAGAAAAGCGGAAATTGTATATTTTGAGAGCTTTGATGCGAAGCCGTCTATCGTACAATCGGGTATTATAGGTTCGGACGGCAAATGTATACTCACCTTCCCCAAAAGCGAGTATGAGTTTCATAATAAGGACTATGTTCTGTATGTCTATGATGAGGACGGGAAGGAATTTGAGCATATTTTTGACTTGTCGCAGGTATATGAGGACGGTAATAAAATCAGCGAGATTATTCTGAGATACTATAATCCGGAAAATCCGGAGGAGTTTCTAATTGAACCGGCGGAGCTTACTCTCGGAATATTTGACGGTAAAAAGGAAACCGCAAAGGTTGATGTAAAGAAAGGAAAAATTGCAAAAGTAAAAACAAGTAACGCGAAAGTGGCAACAGCAAGTACAACTGGTTCGATTACCGCTGTCGGAGAGGGAGCCGCGACAATAACTTTTTACGATAGATGGAATCAGGTGCAAACGGTGGAGGTTGTTGTCACAAATAAGCCGCGGCAATGCGGCCGTTACAAGAAAAGCACAGTATCCCAGATTTGGGTAAGAGGCGAACCCGGAGGACCGACTTACAATACAAATGAACAGTATTGGGAGCCCGGAACAGAAGATGTATCATACCACGATGTAATATTTCACAGAGATGAGAGTGGTGTTATATCTGAAATTATGGTAACTTACAAGCAAGACTATGTATTACGCTATATGACTTATCAAAAAGACGCTATTGATACAAATGTTTTTCGTAATAATACTTACGGAGAGCGATACATTACAGATGTTAGCACTAACTCGTTTACAGAAAAATGGATAATATATAGTGGGGCGGGTGATAATGCGTCAACACTTACATCTACATATATTTATGAGCTTATAGGTAATGCCGTTGACCTTTCTTGGGGTTATTCTTCGGATGAAGATGATGGATAAGCGCGCTTACAATACGAAATGATTTGGGGAGTTGATTGTTATGAAAAAGAAAATTACAAGCATACTTCTTTGTTTAAGCATAATAATTACCTTTGTACCTATGGTGTTGGCAGACACAGAACCGCTAACGCTTACGAACGAAAGCGGAACAATTACAGCTGTTTACAGCGGTGCAAACGGCGGCGCGGGCGACCAGATTATCCTTGCGGAGTACGGTTTAAGCGGCGCGCTCAAAAATATGCAGACAACGGACGCGGTAAAGGGCGCAACGCTTACAACGACAAAACAGAACGGACGAATATATAAGGCATTTGCTATGAATTTGGGTACAATGGCGCCTTTATGCGAAAGCGCATTTTACGGCGAGGACGCTTACACGGGTACAGTCGGGGTGCCGTACATAGAGGGCGCGGTTGCGGATGCTACAACTACCGCTGTACGCGAATATACAGACGCGCGATTGCTTATCGATGAGCTTTCGGAATTAGACCTTAAT
>JAFSYJ010000037.1 GCA_017450025.1 Clostridia bacterium
CTTTTTCTATGCCGGTAATTTATGGCGTTTTCGGTATTCGTTCGGCGTAATACCCATATGTTTTTTGAAAAATTTTGAACAGTATGATTCGCTGTCAAATTTCAGCTCAGCCGCAATATCTCCAATGGGTCTTTTTGTGGAAAGCAGCATAAGTTTAAGCTGTTCCAGTACCGCATTGGTTATGTATTGCTTTATTGTGCTGCCTGTATCGGCCTTGAATTTCTGTCCGATATAGGTCTGCGAAAACCCTATATGCCTACACACCTCATTAACGGTCAAGTCGGCGTAGAGGTTATCTTCAATATATTTATACAATCTTTCATATTTACGGTAAATGGCAATATCGCTTTGCGCCGAGTCAGGACTTTCGCCGAGTATCTGCAAAATCAGGCGGCATATGTAATTGCGGAGCAAGAGCGCGGATTTTACATTTTCGGCGTAAAGTATTTCGTTTATTTTTTCTGTTTCACCCTCGCCCAAGGGTATTGTGATTATTTTATTTACATCCGATAACAAATCCTTCTGCGGAATAATCGTCGAAGTGAAGTGAATAAAGAATTTTTCCATATAATCGTCACAGCGGCAGCTATATGTGTGATTGGCCGGAATAACATAGATATTATCCGGCTGCATAACAATATGCTCCGTATCATTGAACAAAATACCGCTGCCTTTTGTCACGATATAAATGCGGTTAAAATTATTGCAGTAATTGTCAAAGCACCACTCCGTCCCAAGCTCGCGGTGGAATATGTGGCTTACGCGGATATTTATATAATTAACCAAATCTGTAAGAAGTACGAAATTACGATTAAGCATTTTTATCACCCCTTGTATTTTACCCCAAACCAAGAGTCAAATCAATCCCAAAAAGAGAAAAAGTACAAATTTAAAAAGAATAATATCATATACTTTTCACCGTGGCTGTTGTACAATAAAATCAGAAAATGCGCGAAAAGGAGAGAACGTTATGAAAAAGGTGATTTCAATGATGTTAAGCACGGCGTTGATCTGTTCGTCACTTGTCTTGCCGCAGATGAGCGCAAGGGCGGATGAGGTAGTATTTAAGCATCAGAATGTAGTAGGCTCACAGACCTGCTACGCGGATGACACAGCGGAAAAGACAATAACCGAAATTCCCGATGTCATTCAGGGTATAAGAATAAACCGGCCCGTATTCCGTGCGGAGGGTCTTACGGCAAGCAAGAGCTACACCGCAAGGCAGGAGCTGAAGGACGGCACGGTTATAAAAAGTGATACCGTAACTGCTGACGCGAGCGGCAAGATAGAATTTAAGCACGCTCGTAACTGCGAGATGATTGAAATTCTTGACGGCAGCACAGTTGTTGCCTCTCTCGGAACGGAAAAGGAATACACAAACGGCGTAATGATAACCAAAGCGCCGATGTCGTGGCAGGTTTACCAGCGCGACGGGGAAAATAAAGCGGAAATTACCATTAAGGGCGAAGTTGATGACGCAACGTCCGTAACGGTAGCAATAAGCGGCGAC
>JAFSYJ010000005.1 GCA_017450025.1 Clostridia bacterium
CCGTTCGGGTCATCGCCCCAGGTGATAACATCCCACTCGTAGCCGTCCTCTGTTTTGCCCTGCGTCTGGGGGTAATAGTCGGTTGTGTCAATAACTGAGCCGTCCTCACCCTTGAATACAGTCAGATACAAAGGACCGCTTAAATTCTTGCCATTGTCCTTTACCGCGTAATTTGCGTCCTTGTCGCCTATAACACTGCCGTCACCTGCAACGGTGCCGTCAGCGGTACGCATAGCAATCTCGGCTTTTCCGTCACAGTCGAAGTCGTACACCATAAACTGCGTGTCGTGCGCGCCGCTTCTGATATTGGGGCCGAGGTTTATGCGCCACAAACGCGTGCCGTCAAGCTTGTACGCGTCAATCAAGCATTCACCCGTAAAGCCGGCTTTTGAGGTGTCCTTTGCGTTTGAGGGATCCCACTTTAAAACGATTTCCCACTCGCCGTCGCCGTCAAGGTCGCCAACCGACGCGTCACCGGGAGCATAAGAATATTTTTCGCCATTTACCTCGTTATCGGGCGGTGTCTGGATGGGAATATCCATATAATTCTTATCCCATACGGTTACTTCCTCCGCCTCGTCCTCGATTTCCTTGCCGTCACGGACGGGAACGATTTTGTATAGGTCATATTTATCGCTCAAATCGGTGAAGCTTGTATTTCTAAGCGGTTCACTGTTACACAACGCCCACTCGCTGCCGAGTGTTTTGTAGACATTATAACGCGTGGACGCACTCTCTGTGCCGAGCCAGCGCCATGAAATAAACGTGTAGCCGTCCATTCTGACCGCAACGCCGCCCAGACCCAGCTTCTCCATCGGACGAAGCGTTTCGGGGCGGTTGCTTACGTCAGTCCCGCCGCCGTAAATATCCTCTACGCCGTCCAGTATCAGGCTGTCACCTGTCTTAGGTCTTTCGCCGTCCGCAAGCGCGGAAAATGATGAAAGCACCATCACAGCCGCCAAAGACGCGGCAAAAATTCTTTTTATCTTCATATTGTTTCTCCTCCCGGTTTTTATCGCTAACTTTAATTTTATCATATTTGCGTTGAATTTGCCTTTGTTTTGATATATCAGTGCTGTTTTTTGCACATTTTTATCGGTTTTTTATGGATTTGACAAAAGGCTGAAAACTGAGTATAATATGAATATATGAACATATGAACGCGAGCATTTGACTGCAAATGTGAGAAGAGAGGATAATTATTATGGAAATGTGTGATAACTGCGCCTACAATCAGCAGGTGCTTGATAAAATAAAAAATGAAATTCCCGACACTGAGCTTACAAACGAGCTTGCGGATATGTTTAAGGTGTTCGGTGACAATACGCGCATAAGGATTTTGTGGGCGCTTTTTGACAAGGAATTATGCGTGTTTGATATTGCGGAAAAGCTCGAAATGAGCCAGTCCGCGATAGCCATCAGCTCAAAACTTTAAAGCAGGCACGCCTTATAAAATCGCGCCGTGACGGCAAAAACGCGTTTTACTCAATTGACGATGACCACGTTAAGAAGATTATTGAGCAGATGATAATTCACGTTGAGGAAAAATAATGTATCAAAAAAGCGTACCGTTTGGTACGCTTTTTGAATGTTTTAATTAGTTAAGTGCGTTCTTAGCTGCCTCTACGAGCTTTGTGAATGCTGCTGCGTCTGCGATAGCGATTTCAGAAAGGCTCTTTCTGTTAAGGTCGATACCTGCCTTTTTAAGACCGTTCATAAATGTTGAATAGTTCATACCATTCATCTTAGCAGCAGCGGATATTCTCGTTATCCAAAGACGACGGAAATCTCTCTTTCTGCGCTTTCTGCCTATATAAGCGTTCTGCATTGAACGCATAACAGCCTGATTTGCTGTTCTGAACTGCTTGCTCTGCGCGCCGTAGAAGCCCTTAGCAAGCTTTAATATCTTCTTATGTCTTTTTCTTGTACTTAATGCACCTTTTACTCTTGCCATTAGTGTTTACCTCTCTTTCGGATTACTTATAAGG
>JAFSYJ010000038.1 GCA_017450025.1 Clostridia bacterium
GGACTTTAAATTATGAGATTTCAGACGATTTTTGCCGCAGAGGGCGATGATGGGCTGTCGCCCCTCAAGACCGATAAGGTAAAAAGCGGCGAAATATCGACATTTAAAGCGTGTTCAAATTAGCGCCATCAGGCTAAGCGGCAAATAATCACGAGTGCTTATATGCCGTTTGTGCGGCTTCTTCAATTTTATGTTTAGCTTCGTGGCGCGCGACGAGAGAGCTTTCTTCGTTTGCTTCCATCGAAGCTTGTTTTTTATAAATAAGTTTAAGCGAAACAGGTGTAATGATGGTTGAAGAAATTACCATTATAATTACAGACGCAATAGTCGCCGGTGCTACAATACCCATTGCCGCGCCCTTGGTCGCCATAATAAGGGCAACCTCGCTTCGAGCCATCATTCCCACGCCGATTTTTTTGGATTGCAGGCGTGTATAATGGCAAAGCCTTGCCGCGGTATAGCACCCGACGATTTTTGAGGTACACCCGACAATTATCAAAGCTATCGTAAAAAACAAAAGCGTCAGCGTCATTGAATGGACCTCCACACGCAGTCCGACAGACGCAAAAAATACGGGTGACAAAAGCAAAAACGACGCGCCGTTCATTCTGTTTAAAACATACGGCGTGTGCTTTGTGTCAGACAAAAGCAGCCCTGCCACAAAAGCTCCCGTAATATCCGAGATGCCGAATACGGCTTCGGAAATAAAAGCCGTAAAAAGGCATATTGAAAACGCAAAAACCGCAAAGCGGCGCAAATCCTTTCTGTACTTGTCTATCCACGGCTTTAACACTTTGCGGATAAGTACGGCAAGCAATGCGCAAAAACCCACAAAGCCCGCAATTTTAGCAAGAGTCAAAAGGACATTTACATTTTTATCGGCAAAGCTTGAGACCACGGTCAAAACAATAAGTCCGATAACATCATCAATCAGCGCAGCGCCCAAAATCGCACTGCCTGTTCTTGTCGAGAGCTTTCCCAATTCGCGCAATGTCTCGACAGAAATACTTACCGATGTTGCCGTAAGAATTACGCCGACAAACAGATTTTCGATAAAATTATCCGAGATTTTAAAAACCGAAGCAAGCAAAAAGCCCGACACAAGCGGCACGGCAACACCGAAAAGCGCAATAACAAAATATGCGCCGCCGCTTTTCTTGAGCTCCGATATATCAGTTTCAAGACCTGCCGAGAACATAAGAACAATTACGCCTATCTCGGATATGTTTTCTATAAATCCTGTTCTTGATATAAGACCGAGGCACGCAGGTCCGAGTATCAGACCTGCCAAAAGCGCCCCTACCACCTGCGGCAGTTGAATCCGCCGCGTTAACATTCCGAGGAGCTTTGTTGAAATTAAAATAAGCGCCAGGTCGAGTAAAAATCTGTATTTTTCCATTTATGTCACCCTAAAATAAATAATACTCCCATAATTTGAAAAATTCAATAGATAAAATTATTAATTTTTCATATAAATCATAAAAAAATATTGTAGAAATTTTAATCAGAATGTGTTAAACTTTATTCGAGGTGTTTTAGATGAATTATCAAAAAATTACAGATATTCTCGCAAAAATAAGAGAGAAGACCGATTTCATACCGGAAATCGCGCTTGTTCTGGGCTCAGGGCTCGGGCAGTTTGCAGAACTTATCGGTCACAAGCAGATTATTCCGTATAAAGATATCGAAGGCTTCCCTGTGTCTACCGTTTTAGGACACGAGGGGCGGTTTGTATTTGGCGAGGTCAGAGGTGTAAAGGTCGCCGCGATGCAGGGCAGAGTCCACTACTACGAGGGTTATGATATGGAAGATGTTGTCCTGCCCGTAAGAATACTGCGCCTTATGGGTGCAAAAACGCTTATACTCACAAATGCGGCAGGAGGCATAAACCCAAGCTTCAAGGCAGGTGATTTTATGGTGATAACAGACCATATCGCAAGCTTTGTGCCGTCTGTTTTACGGGGGCCAAATGCCGACGAGCTGGGTGTGAGATTTCCCGATATGAGCAGTATTTATGACAGGGAGCTTATTGCGCGCATCAAAGAGAGCGCAAAAGAAGAAGACATAGATATAAAGGAAGGCGTATATATCCAAACGGCAGGGCCTAACTACGAATCGTGCGCGGAAATAAAGATGTATAAAATCCTCGGCGCTGACGCCGTGGGAATGAGTACCGCGTGCGAGGCTATTGCTGCAAATCATATGGGTATGAAAATATGCGGAATAAGCTGTATATCCAATTTGGCGGCAGGTATAGCAAAGCATCCGCTTACCCACGCAGAGGTTCAGGAGACTGCGGACAGGGTGTCAAAGGATTTTGAAAGGCTTATCTTAAATATAATAGAAAAGGAGCGGCTCATTTGAGCGCTCCTTTAAAACTTATTCCAAAAACATATCGCCGATTTTGAACACGCTGCCTGCGCCCATAGTGATAACAAGGTCGCCGGGCTGCGTCTTTTCTTTTAAATACTCGGCGCAATCAGAAAATTCTTTTATATAAACCGCGCCGTCGATCGCATCGGCAAGCTGCTTTGAGCTTACGATGCCCGTGTCCTTTTCACGCGCGGCGTAAATATCCGTTATGATGATGTTAATTCCGCAGGAAAGTGCCGTTACAAAATCGTCAAACAACGCTTTTGTTCTTGTGTAAGTATGTGGCTGGAAAACGCAGTAAATATTTTTGCAATCCATATTTTTGGCGGTTGCAAGAGTTGCGCTGATTTCAGTCGGGTGATGCGCGTAGTCGTCTATTAAAAGTGCGCCGTTACGCTCGCCTTTTATTTCAAAGCGTCTGCCGACGCCTTTATACTCAAAAAGTCCCTGCGCTATTTTTTTAATGCTCAATCCGAGGTACCTTGCGGCTGCGACAGCGCATACGGCGTTTGAAACATTGTGACAGCCCGGTACAGACAGGCGTATAGTTCCGAGAGGAGCACCCTTTTCGCAAATTTCAAATTCACCAAAGCCGTTATTGTATTTTATGTTCCGCGCGTAGTAGTCCGCGTCGGGTGATTTTACGGAGCAGGTTATAATTCGCCTGTCTATGCCCGATACGGTTTTTACGACATTTTCGTTGTCGATATTGGCTACAACTGCACCGTCATCGGGAACAAGGAGTGCAAAGCTCCGGAATGTTTCGATAATGTGATCTATTCCCCTAAAATAGTCAAGGTGGTCGGCTTCAACATTCAAAATCATGCTGATATACGGGAAGAACTTTAAAAAGCTCCCGTGATATTCGCAGGATTCGCAGACAAAATAATCTGATTTGCCGACCCTGATATTGCCGCCTATTGACGCGAGTTCTCCGCCGATTGAGACCGTGGGGTCGCATTCTGCCGCAAGCATTATGTGCGTCATCATCGAGGTTGTTGAAGTCTTGCCGTGAGTGCCTGCAACAGCGACGGCGTATTTGTACGACTTCATAACAGAGCCCAAAAGCGTTGCACGGTCAATCACCACAGCGCCTGATGCCTGCGCCGCGATAAATTCCTCGTTGTCGGGAGATATGGCGGCGGTATAGACTATGAGGTCGCAATTTTTTATGTTAGATGCGCGTTGACCGATAAAGACTTCTGCGCCGAGGGAGCGGAGCTTTTCGGTAAGAGGGGATTCAGACATATCAGAGCCGCTTACGGTATATCCTCTGCCGAGTAAAATTTCAGCAAGGCCGCTCATACTGATACCGCCGATTCCTATAAAGTGAATATGCGAATTATGCGAAAAATCATCAATATTAAATGTATTCAAAAAGAGGTCATTCCCTTCATAAAGTAAGTATCTGCTTACATTATACACCATTTCAAAAAAAAATTACATACTTTATGCAAAAATTTCTTGAAAAATTTTAAAAACAATGATAATATATAAGTAGATAAGAGTTTTTTTGTCAAAAAAGCATAGGAGGCGTAGTAGTATGGAGATTACTGATATTCGTATCAGGAAAATGAACACCGAGGGAAAAATGAAGGCAGTAGTGTCAGTTACATTTGATGAAGCCTTTGTTATTCACGACATTAAGATCATTGAAGGTCAGGAAAAAGTGTTTGTTGCAATGCCCAGCAGAAAAACTCAGGACGGCGAATACAAGGACATTGCTCACCCCATCAACGCGCAGATGCGTGAAAAGCTTCATAGTGCAATTATAGCTGCATATGAGGCAAGCGAGGACAGCGTAGAATCAGCTGAAGTTTAAATTCATCAATAAAAAGGCAAGTTTATCTTGCCTTTTTTAGCATTTGTTTTATACCTATGGTTATATAAAAAGGTTTCCGCCTTTCTTTATTTGCGGGGGCGGTTAATATGGTGTTGGCAAAAATACGCGTAAAGCGTTATCAGAAGTCTGTCAGGCTCACGGCAGACAGGTGATATACATATAACAAATTATTGTGAGTCAGAAAGGCAAATAGTACAATGATTACACACGGAAAAGACATTAAAATTTTCACCGGCAATTCAAATCCAAAGCTCGCTGCAGATATTGTAGAGGCCTTAAAGCAAAAGGTCTCTGAGTACAAAATAACGGATTTGGCATCGGGCGTTACGATGATGGGCGAGATTTCTCTCGGTAAAAACGAAGTCGGCTGCTTCAGCGACGGAGAAATTTTTGTAAACAATTACGAGACTGTAAGAGGCAGCGATGTTTTTATTGTTCAGTCCACCTGCGACCCTGTTAACAATAACCTTATGGAGCTTCTTATAATGATAGACGCGTTCAAGCGCGCATCGGCAGGCAGAATAACGGCGGTTATACCGTATTACGGATATGCGCGTCAGGACAGAAAGGCTAAAGCGAGAGATCCGATTTCTGCAAAGCTAGTTGCAGACCTTATCGCAACGGCAGGAGCGGACAGAGTGCTTACAATGGATCTGCACGCTCCGCAGATTCAGGGATTTTTCAATATTCCTGTTGACCACCTGCTCGGTGTACCGAGACTTTATCCGTATTATAAAGAAAAATTTGCGGATTCTATGGAAGATGTTGTTGTAGTATCGCCTGACTTTGGCAGCGTTACGAGAGCGCGTAATTTTGCGCGCGGACTTGAAGCTCCCATTGCAATCATAGATAAGCGCAGACCAAAGCCGAATGTATCCGAGGTTATGAATATAATCGGTGATATTAAGGATAAAAAGGTTATTTTGGTCGATGATATGATAGATACCGCAGGAACACTTGTTCACGGCGCAAGTGCATTGATAGAGAGAGGCGCAAAAGAAGTTTACGCTTGCTGTACGCACCCTGTTTTGTCGGGACCTGCGATTGAAAGAATTCAAAATTCCGTGATTAAAGAGCTTGTTGTTCTCGATACCATTGCTTTGCCGAAAGAAAAACAGATTGACAAAATTAAAGTTCTTTCCGTTGCCGACTTATTTGCAGAGGCTATCAAGAGAATTTACGCTGATATTTCAGTCAGCCCGCTTTTCTTATAATACAACTAAACAAGGGGCAGCCAACAGGCTGTCCCTGTTTTTATCTGAGGTCAATCATTTTCGCTGAACTGATAGGTGAAAGCGACTTCATATCCCACCACATTATTTTAACAAAGCTTGCTTTTGAAAACGGCTTTAGAAAAATTTTTTTAGACGGCGTGTACGACTCAAAATCAATTAAATTTTTATTTTCGTCATATACCGCCACCAAAATAGTTCCGCTCATATCGTGTTCTTCGGCAAACAGGGCGTATTTGTCGCGTATAAAAATTTTAATCTCGCTGTAAGACACAATATCAATAGGTATCACAGAGTTTTTTTCTATCTGTTCCCATTCTGCGTTCCCGGAGCGTTCCAAAATCAAGTTATATACATTGTCCAAATAACCTTCGGTCAGATGCAATGATGGGTCTCCGTCACTCTTTATCTTAAAAGATACCATAAGGCAAATCTGTTTTGTTATAATTCCTTCAATATGTATATTAATGCAATTATTAATTACACTGTGATTTGCAGACAGACCGCTTGTGTTTAAAAATTCAGAATCTATATATTCCAAAACCTGAGCGTCGTAATTAAGTTCTATGAAGCTTGCGTATAAATTCTCGCTGTTTGGGGGAATAAGATATAACTTGACTGTATCGCCGACCTCGCCTTTCTCCATTAAAATTTTTGCGTTTTCAATTTTGTCGGCAGATATATTTACTGTCGGCAATAAAAGTAAAATAAGTAATAAACAGAGTATTTTTTTCATATAATTTCAACCTCGTTTGTTTTGTTGACTATACTGTTTTCAATAGCATAATTCAACAAAATATTGATGATTTCGTTTCGGGAACGATCAGTTTCTTTTGATAATTTATCTAAATTTTTAACAATATCTTTTTTAATTCGTACTGAAAATGTCTTGTAACCATCATCGCCTTGCAACGGCTTTCTGCTAATTACCAATTTTGACATATTATTGTCACCTCATGATAATTATAAACAAAATAACTTACTAATGATATGTTAAAAATATAAACATACAAAATGTTAATAAACATAACATAAATGGAGAGTATTTTACACCAAGTTTTGAGGGGATAGGAAAAAATGTTTCAGAACGGATAAACTGAGCCAAAGCGACAGCTTTGGGGTACCGAAGCTGTATGTGTATACAGCGAGGCGAAGTTTATTCGTAGCAAAAGGCATATGAACAAAGGAAAAATCGAAATATCATCGATTTTTCCTTCTTAAAATAAAAAATATTGTTAATACATTTTCAAATTTTTATATGAAATTGATGCCTTTTGCGATCTGGGCATTTTTAACATCCCCTCTTTTCAAGCCTCAACCGCCATATCTATCTCTTCTAATTTAACTACAGAGACTTCGTATGCCGTTTTTGTTATAAATTCGTCATCGGAGACTCTTTTTTTATATTCTCTCGACTGGATTCTTCCCGTCAGCTTTACCTTACTGCCAACCTCTAAATTTTGGCAAAATCTCGCGTTTCTGCCCCACGCAATACAAGGTATGTAATCGGATTTATTATAAGAACGGTTTACCGCAAGCAAAATATCTGCAATTTCGCGCCCAAACGGAGTGTGGCGGTAAACAACAGGCTTGCAGATAAATCCCGTCAAAATAATCTCGTTGGGCGTCTGATTTTCCGCTTCGCCAAATGTTATTTCTCTTGCAAAAAGCGTCAAAACAAGCTTGGAGCCTGTGTCGGAGTAATTGTTGTAGGAACGGAACTGACCGCTTATTACAACATTGTCACCGATAGCGAGGCTGTCGGGGGATATAAGCCTTTCCGACACCGTTACAGGGATTATATCGTGAGCCTCAGACAAGCGCGGGACACTTACAAAAAACGAATAAAATCCCTCTCCGTACACCTCGTGACTGAACTCCATTTCGCTCTGAACAACACCTGCGACCGTAGCTGTGTTCGTTATTTGATTTTCCAATTCTTTTTTCTCCTCTCCTTGGTATATTTCATTTAACATTTTTATTCGTACCACCTTTCAAATATGTTTTTTTGTTTTGTATATTACAATATATGTAAAATATACCATAAAATGGAAATAAAATCAAGAGGAAATTGTAAAAAAATGGAAATTTTTTGGTAAAATTCCAAAATGAACAAAAAAATAAAATAAAACCTGCAAAATTCGACAAAAAAATTCCAACCGATGGTTGGAAAAATATTTATGTTCTCTCAAAATTTATATTGACTTTTAAATGAAAATAGCCGTAAAATAAATATGGTGATTTAGATGAAATTTGATTATAACAAGCTCGCCGTATTACGGCGGAAACAAAAAATTTCGCAATCCGAACTTGGGGAAAAGCTCTCTGTAAGCAATCAGGCGATTTCAAAGTGGGAAAATGGCGTTTCCAAACCGACTATTGAAAATCTCTATATGCTTGCCCAAATTTTTGGAGTTTCTCTCGAATATTTTTTTGAGACTTCAAAGCCGTCTGTTTTTTCAAGAAGCGATAAAGCAATGGAATCACTGACGGAGCTTTACAAGGCAGGCAGAGGACCGTCAAGCTCTCACACAATAGGACCCGAAAAAATCTGCACAAGATTTAAGAATAAAAACCCCGACGCGGATTTCTTTAAGGTTACGCTTTTCGGTTCACTGGCAAAAACAGGTCGTGGACACGGAACAGATGAGGTTATCCGAAAAACGCTCGCACCTGCCAAATGCGAGGTTTTATTTGACTACTCTTTTGCTGATTTACCGCACCCCAACACAATGGATATTGAGGCATTTATCAGCGGCAGAAAGGTTGATTCTGTCCGTGCTTACAGCATTGGAGGCGGCAGCGTAGCTTACGATAATCACCCTTATATTCCGCCGCGAAAATGCTATCAGTTATCTTCGTTTAAGGATATTTCCGCTTACTGCAAGGAGCATAAAATCAGATTATGCCAATTTGTTGACGAAAATGAAGATGACAAATTTGACTCATATATGGAGCAGATATGGAATCAGATGAAAGAGTCGATAGAGACGGGACTTGAGACGGAAGGCATACTTCCGGGAGGACTTAATGTTCAGCGCAAGGCAAAGTTTTTGTTTAATCAGCAGCATATTGACGAGAGCAAGGAAACGCGCGAAAACAGAATTGTCTGTTCTTACGCCTTTGCCGTCAGCGAACAAAACGCCGCAGGCGAGACTATCGTTACCGCGCCCACTTGCGGCTCGGCAGGCGTCGTGCCTTCGGTATTATATTATCAGCAGCAAAAACATTCTTACAGCGATGACGAAATAATAAACGCGCTTAAAACGGCAGGAATAATCGGTAACCTCATAAAAACAAACGCGTCTATTTCAGGCGCGGAATGTGGTTGTCAGGTCGAAATCGGCAGCGCGTGCGCTATGGCTGCCGCAGCGTTGGGAGAGCTTTTCGGACTAAATATCGACAAAATAGAATATGCCGCGGAAATCGCTATCGAGCATCATTTGGGGCTTACCTGCGACCCGATTTGCGGACTTGTGCAAATTCCGTGCATCGAGCGTAACGCCGTTGCGGCAATGCGCGCGATAAATTCCGTCAACCTTGCAAGCTTTTTGAGCGATACGCGCAAGATTTCTTTTGATACCGTTGTAAGAACAATGTACGAAACAGGTAAGGACATTTCGTCGGAGTACAAAGAAACAAGCGAGGGAGGGCTTGCAAAGGTATATACAGAATAAGAATAATAAAAAAGCCGCAGTTGTTCACATCAACTGCGGCTTAAATTTAAGCTTGTTACACAACATACAGCAATATGCAGAAGAAGTGCATAAGGCTACCCAAAAATACAAACAGATGAAAGACCGAATGCATATACCGTGTGTGCTTTAAAAAGTAGTAGAAAAGCGCTCCGACAGTATATGCCGCTCCGCCGAGAAGCAGGAAAAGCGTTCCCGTGGGCGTAAGCATTTGCGCCGTTGGCTTCCATGCAAAAATAATGCACCAGCCCATCAAAAAATAGCATATTGCGGAAAAGATACGAAAAGACTTTAAATCAATGGAATTGAATGTTATTCCGACAACTGCCGCTGCCCACACAACGCCGAATATCACCCAGCCGAGGGTCGGATTATACTCACGCAGAGAACACAGCGCGATGGGGGTATATGTCCCCGCAATAAGCAAAAATATCGAGCAGTGGTCAATTATCTGAAACACCTTTTTTGCCGTAAGACGCGGACTCAAGCCGTGATAAATGCTTGAAAATGTATATAAAATAATCATAGACGCGCCGTAAATCGCGCTTGATACAACGCCGTAGGTATTATGATGCTTGGCGGCAAATACAACACATAGAACAGTGGCTATAATTCCCAAAGCACCGCCTACAATATGCGATGTCATATTAAATATTTCTTCACCCTTGGTATAATCGGGCAAGATGCGTTCGGAAAGCTTTTGTCGTTTCATTTTATCACCATAAATTTTCTTTTACTGTGACAATATTATCATTTTTTATGCTTAAAGTCAATATAAAATATTGCGGGAATATATATTATGTGGTAA
The DNA here is from genome assembly GCA_017450025.1 of Clostridia bacterium. Lineage (GTDB taxonomy): Bacteria > Bacillota > Clostridia > UMGS1883 > UMGS1540 > RGIG3586. Next base: position 9,952 of record JAFSYJ010000038.1, read on the forward strand.
AATATAGAAAACAAATTGCAAAGGAAAGTGAAATTATGAAAGTAATCAACGGAAGCATTATCGCGCCGCGAGGCTTTAAGGCATACGGACTGAGAGCAGGAATAAAGCCCGGTAAAACGAACAAGGATATGGCTGTTATTTTAAGCGACAAAGACGCCGTGTGCGCAGGCGCATATACACGCAACCGCGTTAAGGCGGCGCCTGTTATCTGGGATAAAAAGGTTACAGACAGGGGGACGGCAAGAGCCGTTATTATAAACAGCGGTATTGCCAACGCCTGCACGGGAGAGCGCGGATATGATGACACAAGCAAAACGGCGCAGATATTGGCAGGGCTCATTGACTCCGAAAAAGAAAAGATACTGGTAGCTTCGACAGGCGTTATCGGTGCAAATCTGCCTATGGAGGTTATAGAAAAGGGCGCAAATATGCTTGTTCCGCTTGCGGATAACACAGAAGAAGCCGCAGACCTTGCGGCAGAAGCCATAATGACAACCGACACACATTCCAAAAAAATCGCCGTGGAATTTGAACTGGTCGGCAAAACCGTCAGAATGGGCGGAATGTGCAAGGGCTCGGGTATGATCCATCCGAATATGGGCACAATGCTCAGCTTTATAACGACAGACGCAGTAATAAGTCACGAAATGCTCGACAAAGCGCTTAAGGAAGATGTCGAAAACACATACAATATGGTATCTGTTGACGGCGATACATCTACAAACGATACGGTTGTTGTTATTGCAAACGGAATGGCGGAAAATGCAAAAATCACAAGCGAAAATCAGGATTATGAAGTGTTCTGCGCGGCGCTTAATTTTGTAAATGAATATCTCGCAAAGCAAATCGCCGCCGACGGCGAAGGCGCGACAAAGCTTTTGGAGGTCAAAGTTCAAAACGCCGTAAGCCCCGAAGACGCTAAAATTCTCGCAAAGTCCGTTATAACCTCAAACCTCACAAAGGCGGCTGTTTTCGGCAGAGATGCCAACTGGGGCAGAATTTTATGCGCGCTGGGATATTCCGGTGGAGAATTTGAACCCGACAAAACAGAAATTGCGCTCAAGAGTTCAAACGGTGAGCTTGTTATCGTAAAAAACGGCGTAGGCACAGGTTACAGCGAGGATCTGGCAACTCAAATTTTATCGGCAGACGAGGTTACGGTATCGGTCGATTTGCACGGTGGCGCGTTTTCCGCTACTGCTTGGGGCTGCGACCTCACTTACGACTATGTTAAAATAAATGCGGATTACCGTTCGTAATTTATGTAACAAAAGCCTTGACAAGTTAAAAAAAAAATAGTAAAATTAAATATAGTATATATTAAGGAAACCTATGTATATTATGCCTGAAAAAAATATGTATTAAAAAGAAATTTACAAAGGAGGTGTTAGCTATCGATTGGATAGTTTATATAGTCGCATTGGTTCTTGTCATTGCAGCTGCCGTCGGCGGATACTTTTTCGGAATGTCACACAGAAAAAAGGTTGCCGAGGCAAAAATTGGCAGTGCAGAAAGTGAGGCTAAAAAGATTTTAGAAGAAGCTTCCAAAAAGGCCGAAAGCAGAAAACGCGAGGCTTTGGTAGAAGCAAAAGAAGAAATTCACAGAAACCGTGTGGAATATGAAAAAGAAGTGCGCGAAAGACGCAGCGATATAAGCCGTCAGGAGCGCAGGATCCAGCAAAAAGAAGAAAATCTGGATAAAAAAGCCGAGGCAATCGAGGCAAAAGAAGAACAACTCAACAAAAAACTTAAAGAAGTTGATGTTGTTAAAGAAGAAGCTAAAAAGCTGAAAGAAAAAGAAATTGAGATTTTAGAAAAAATTTCCGGCTTAACGGCGGAAGAAGCTAAGGACTATTTACTTAAAAACATTGAAAGCGAAGTTCGTCATGAGACGGCTATAATGGTAAAGGAGATAGAAACTCAAGCTAAAGAAGAGGCTGACAAAAAGGCTAAAAATATTTTGGGTCTGGCAATTCAGAAGTGCGCTGCGGATCATGTTGCCGAAACAACAGTGTCCGTTGTACCGCTTCCAAATGATGAGATGAAGGGCAGAATAATAGGTCGCGAGGGCAGAAATATCAGAGCTCTTGAAACTGCAACAGGCATAGATCTTATCATTGATGATACGCCGGAGGCCGTAATCCTGTCAGGGTTTGACCCTGTGAGAAGGGAAATCGCAAGAATTGCACTTGAAAAGCTTATAGTAGACGGCAGAATCCACCCTGCAAGAATTGAAGAAATGGTCGAGCGGGCAAGAAAAGAAGTCGAAGCTATTATTAAGCAAGAGGGCGAGCAGGCGACCTTTGAAACAGGAGTTCACGGTCTGCATCCCGAAATTATCAAGCTTTTGGGCAGACTTCGTTACAGAACAAGCTACGGACAGAATGTACTTAAACATTCGATAGAGGTATCTCATCTTTCAGGGCTTATCGCAGGTGAAATGGGACTTGATACCACACTTGCAAAGCGCGCAGGTCTTTTGCACGACATAGGTAAATCTGTTGACCACGAGGTTGAAGGCTCGCATGTTACAATAGGTGTTGATATAGCTAAAAAATACAGAGAAAACAAAGATGTTATTCACGCAATACACGCTCATCACGGCGATGTTGAAGCGCAGACGGTTATAGCCTGCATAGTTCAGGCTGCCGACGCTGTATCAGCCGCACGCCCGGGCGCAAGGCGTGAAAATATCGAAACATATATCAAGCGTCTTGAAAAACTTGAGGAGATTGCGGATTCGTTTAAGGGTGTTGAAAAATCTTATGCTATTCAGGCAGGCAGAGAGATACGCATTATGGTAAAACCCGAAGATGTTAACGATGAGAGTACAATCCTTCTGGCAAGGGATATTGTTAAGAGAATTGAAGATGAACTTGAATATCCCGGACAGATCAAGGTTAATGTAATAAGAGAAACCCGTGCGGTTGATTTTGCAAAATAATAGATAAAGGGCTGCGGCAACGCAGCCCGTTGTTTTAGAGAGGATAATAGTTTTGAACATTTTGTTTTTGGGCGATGTTTCAGGTAATTGCGGCAGAGGGGTTGTTTTTAAGTATCTCTACGATTTAAAGGAAAAGTACTCTGTGGATTTTTGTATTGCCAATGCCGAAAATTCCGCAGGCGGCTTTGGCGCGACGCACTCCACATTAGACGAGCTGTCACGCGCAGGCGTTGACGCTTTTACAATGGGCAATCATACTTATTCCAAAAAAGAAATCGTTGATATTCTTGACAGCAACGATTTTGATATTGTGCGCCCTTTTAATTTTCCAAAGACAGACCCGGGGCGTGGCTGTATGATTTGCCGGACAAAACAGGGCGGCAAAATAGCCGTGATAAATGCAATAGGCAGGCTTTATATGAGTATTCCGTCATCGAATCCGTTTGAGGAAATAAAGCCGCTTTTGGAGGATGTCCGAAGCAACACAAATAATATTATAATTGACTTTCACGCCGAGGCAACAAGCGAAAAAAAGGCGTTTGCATATTTTGTTGACGGTATGGCAAGTGCTGTTATAGGCACGCATACTCATACGCAGACTGCAGATGAAATGATATTGCCAAACGGCTGCGGATTTATTTCTGACGCCGGAATGTGCGGGGCAAGGCAATCTGTTTTGGGTGCTGACATCAGCGTCGGAATAAGTAAGTTTACAACATCGGTACCTGCCAAGTTTGAAATATCAGATAAAGAACCTATGCTTAATGCGGTTTTTATTGAACTTGACGAAAACGGAAAAACCGTACGGATTGAAAGAATAAACATAAATTAAAAAGGATTGCAAAAAATCCGCAGGAACGAAAAAAGCGTTCTTGCGGATTCTTTAATTATTTGTATTATTCTGCAAAAATTTGCTGTACGGGATATGTTATAAAGGTTTGCAGTTTATTCCGTTTCAGCTTATTTGCGGCTTTGCGAGCCGCCTTTTCATCAGTAAATATCCCGAACACGGCAGAGCCTGTGCCTGACATAGCCGAACCGAGAGCGCCACAGTCGAGCATAACACCTTTGATTTTGTCAAGCTCTTTATACCGTGGCTTTACATAGTCTTCAAAAACATTGTAAACCCTGACAGCAATTCCTGATAAATTATTTGAGTTTAAGCTGTCGATTATCCCGTCGGTATTCGGGTGCATCTGAATAGCCTTTGTGTCTATCGCTTCAAAAACGCTTTTTGTGCTTATGGACATTTGCGGCTTTGCAATCAGTATAATACATTCGGGTATAGGTGATAACGGGGTCAGGATCTCGCCGAGACCTTCTGCAAGGCAAGTGCCTCCCGTCTGGCAAAACGGCACATCTGCGCCGCACGCAAGCCCTAAAGCGAGGAGCTTATCTCTGCCCAGCGGATCGCCGTACAGCTCATTGAGTCCATAAAGTACAGCCGCCGCGTCAGAACTTCCTCCGCCGAGTCCTGCGCCTACAGGTATATTCTTTTTTATGTGAATATGTACATTTTTTGAAAGCCCTGTTTCAGTGTAAAAAAGGTCAGCCGCTTTGTAGGCGATATTTTTCTCGTTTGTTGCGAGAAAGGTACGGTTTGTCGATATTTCAATCCCGTTTTCCGTGTCGGTTTCCAAAGTTATTTCGTCGTGAAGCGACATGCTCTGCATAACAGATTTAAGGTCGTGATAATTATCGGGGCGTTTACGCAAAACATCAAGTGACAGATTTATTTTTGCGTGTGCCTTATAGGTTTTTTTCATTTGTTTTCTCCGACTGTTTGCTATAAGTTTATCTTTTAAATATCAGCGGCTAAAAGCTCATTTTGTTGCCGACAGAAATCTTGTGTCAAGTCCTGCTGACTCAATTCCGTTTTTGCCTTTCAGCGCGTTGCTGCGCGTGTTGTTTTCTCAACCTTTCAAGCCTTTTTTTCTTCTGCTTGCGTAAATATATGTATATTAAAATTATAAAAGCTATAATATATGTCCCCGGCCAGCTTATAATCTTGAAAAGCGGCTTCATTATAAACGGGAGAGGTATTGCCTTATAAGATGATACGGCAATAAGCCCTGTGCCTACTACCGGCGTGCCGTTGTAGCAATAATCAACCCAGCCCAGCTTATCTCCTGCTTTGATTGGAGCGGCTATGTTTTCATTGAGTAAAATTTTCATTTCAAGCTCGTCAACGGTTTTGCCCTCCGGCAAAACAGCCTGGATATCAGATTCGGCTTCCAGAATTGCGCTGTCCGAGTATGAATTTTTTAAAGGCGCACTGCCGATAACAGCACCCTTTTTGACAACGGTTTGCGGGGACAGCGTGTTATATGCCCAGCTATAAATTGTCTTGGTATCGGCAAACGACATTATCTCGTTTTCTTTTATCTCTGTACCCAAAACAACGCATATAAGATCCATATTCCCGTTTGAAGCAGACGAGACAAGACAGTAGCCGGCGTCACTCGTATGGCCTGTTTTTATACCTGTTGCATATCTGTAATAATATGGCGAATATCTGTTTAAGAGCAAATTTGTCGTTACCATAACGCGCTCGTTCTCGTTTTTGTTGGTTGGGGCTATCGTATATGACGACTGCATTACGGCGTCTCTGAAAACAGGCAGCGTCATTGCGTATTTGGCAATTTTGGCAAGATCGCTTGCGGTTGTGTAGTGGTTTTCATCATGCAGACCGTGCGTGTTGACAAAATGTGTGTTTAAGGCACCGAGCTCCTGCGCCTTTTCGTTCATAAGATTTACAAATTCATCTATTGAACCGCACAGGTGTTCGGCAATGACATTTGCCGCGTCGTTTGCGGAGGCAACTATAAGAGCATATACCAAATCTTTATACGATACTTGTTCGCCTTCCGCAAGATTAGCCTTGCTGCTGTCGTAAGAAATAGAATTTACCGCGTCGGCGCTTACTGTAATTATATCGTCCATATTTCCGTTTTCGATAGCTAATATTGCCGTCATTATCTTTGTTGTGCTTGCAGGGTACATTTGCTTGTCTGCATTTTTGGAGTAAAGAGCAAGCCCCGTATGGGCGTCAATAAGTACCGCACTCGGCGCGGAAATCTCAACTTCCGCAAAAACATTGAACGGTATTATAAGAGAAAACAAAAGCGCAAAAAGCGATAACCGTTTTTTCATAAAAGAAAACTCCTGATTTTTAAAAAAATTATTGAAAAAATTACCGATATATTATATAATATAACAAAAGTTCTGTTGTGGCAAGTAAAATTTTAAATTTTACAAAAGAAAAGAGATAATTTAATGCCCTTTTTGAGCAAACTTGCGGAAAATAAAACAAAGCTTATTTTGGCTTTATTGTGTATATTCACAGTTGTATCTGTGTATTTTGGGTTCCGTTCTGCAATAACGGCACATGACACCGCGTTGCTTGCGGAGCTGACCGAAGATACGCAGGAAGAAAATGACTATATTTATATCCACATAAAGGGCGCAGTAAAAAACACGGGGTTATACCGCTTACCCCGTGCAAGCAGAGTAAATGACGCTATCGAAGCCGCAGGCGGATTTACAGACGATGCCGCAAGCGATATGGTCAATCTTGCCGCGTTTTTGGAAGACGGCTCGGAAATAATAATACCGTCATACTCGGATAATATAAACGACGCAAGGATAAATATCAACACCGCAGGAAAAGAACAACTTATGAAGCTTGACGGAATAGGCGAAGGGCTTGCCGAGCGGATAATTGAGTACAGAGAGAAAAACGGTGCTTTTTTAAGTTCCGAAGAAATTAAAAAGGTATCGGGTATAAGCGACAGCAAGTATGAAACAATAAGTGATAAAATAAAAGTCGGTTGAAAGGGCAGATGACTATGAAAATATTGATAGTTGACGATGAAAAGCTTTTGGTAAAGGGTATCAAGTTTAATTTTGAGCAGGAAGGATTTATGGTTGAAACCGCCTATGACGGCGAAGAAGCCTTAAAGCTTGCAAGGGACAAAAGCATAGATATAATAATACTGGATCTTATGTTGCCTAAGGTTGACGGTTTATCGGTTTGCCAGAAAATACGCGATTTCTCACGCGTGCCTATTATTATGCTGACGGCAAAGGCAGACGATATGGATAAGATTTTGGGATTGGAATACGGAGCTGACGATTATCTTACAAAGCCTTTCAATATTCTTGAGCTTAAAGCCAGAGTAAAGGCAATACTCAGGAGGTCGCAGTCCTCGCAGGAAAATCAGAGCAAGGGTACTGTTACGAGTGCAGGCATAGAGCTTGATTATAACTTCAGAAAGCTCAAAATAGACGGCAGATGGATTGAACTGACATCAAAGGAGTTTGACCTTATAGAGCTTCTTATAAACAATGCCGGCAAGGTTTATTCAAGAGAAAATCTTTTGGACATCGTTTGGGGGTACGACTACCCCGGCGATATAAGAACGGTTGATGTTCATGTGAGAAGGCTCCGAGAAAAAATAGAGCCAAACGCCGCAAAGCCCGTGTATATTCTTACCAAATGGGGGGTAGGATATTATTTTAAGGAGAGTTAGTTTATTTTTTACCAGTATAAAATGGCGTATTGTTGCGGCGTATGTTTTTATCATTATCGTAGCTTTGAGCGTTATGAGTATGTATGTCCTTAAAATAGTTGAGGATTATTCTTTTAACGATAAACGCGTGGATTTGCTTACAAAGGCAAATATTCTTGCCAATTTTGCGGCCGAAAGCTCATTTGACGACAATTTTAACGCGTTACCGCTCAAAAGAAGTATAGAAATTGTAGGCGACGCAAGAGTGATTTGCCTTGACAGGGACACAAAAGTCCTATTTGACACATCGGAGACGGCCGACCTTATAGGCAAATCAATGCCTGTCGGGCTTGTCGCCAACGCCCTTGAGGGTACAGAAAACGCCGAAATATCAAACGAAAACGGCAAGACATATATAAACGCCGCCGTACCCGTTATAAAAACCGGCCGCACAGTCGGGGTTATATACATACAAAGCCCCGCTGACGATATGGCGGAATACATAAATCATATAAAACATAATCTTTATATGATTTCGGTAATCGTTATCGCGCTGGTGCTTGTCTTGAGCCTTGCGTTTTCAAATATTATGACTGCTCCGCTGTCAAATATTACCGCTAAAATAAGCGATATGAGCGCCAACGATATCAGAAAACCGATTGATATCAAAGGCACAAGTGAGGTAAACGAGCTTGTTGCGGCTTTTAACTCGATGGTAGAAAAAATAGACCTTGTTGAAGAAAAAAGGCAGGAGTTTGTTTCAAACGCCTCGCACGAATTAAAAACGCCGCTCAGCTCTATTAAGCTTATATGCGATTCTATATTGCAAAATCCAGATGTTTCACCGGAAATGGTAAACGAGTTCCTAAATGATATGAACGAAGAGGTTGACAGGCTCACAAGGATCACAGATAAACTTTTGAACCTTACAAAGATGGACGCCGCAGCGGAAGAAACCGAGATGATCAATTTTTCCGTAATCAATCTCCGTAACCTCATCAAAAATATCGTAAAGGCGCTTAAACCGCTTGCAAGGCAAAAGCATATCAAGATAGAAACACATCTTTTGGAAGATGTTTATGCCAGAGTTGATGCCGACAAAATATGGGAAGCCGTTTACAATATTATAGATAACAGCATCAAATACACAGCCCAGGGCGGCTGGGTATATGTTGAATTGTACCGCGACAAAAGAGAAGCCGTTATCACTGTCGGAGATAACGGTATAGGAATGGAAGCTGAAGAAACGGAAAAAATATTTGACCGTTTCTATAGAGTGGATAAGGCAAGAGCTCGCGAAACGGGAGGAACAGGGCTTGGGCTGTCGATTGTCAGATCCGCAGTAGAACTGCATAAAGGGAAGATTGAGGTTGAAAGCCGCGAGGAGGTCGGAAGCCTCTTCCGCATAATAATCCCGACGGTTGTGCAGTAAAGAAAGGCGATGTGATTTATATGAAAAAGACATTTGCTGTATTTTTATCTGTTTTTATTCTTCTGGCAGGATGTGCAAAAAAACCCGATAATTCCAAAAACGGAACGGTTGATTTGTATTTTTTAAACGCAGACGGTAATTCTATGGTTGTTGAAACCGTTTCTGTGCCTGACGGTACAGACGATAAGCTGAGCTTTGCGCTTGAAAAACTCCTTGAGGGACCCAAGGACGCACTGCATAAAAAGGTGTTGCCCGACGGAGTGTCATACAATTCCATAACTTTGGAAGACGGAATTGCCACAATAGATTTGTCGTCGGAGTTTAATATCGGCAGCAATGTTGAGCAGCTTTGGAGTAGATATACACTGATAAACACGGCTTGCTCTATCGCAGGCGTAGAAAAGGCACTGCTTCTTGTTGACGGCAATACTATTAATTCTCTTTCGACGGGACTGCCGCTTACGGCTATGGGCAAGGAGGATATTATAACAGATAATTCACAAGTTACCAAAGATAAGGTAGTTCTCACACTGTATTTTTCAGATGATAACGCAATGCGCCTTGTACCTGAAGTCAGACATGTTGCCCTTAAGGAGGGCGAAAAAATGAGTACGCTTATTGTCTCCGAACTTTTAAAAGGTCCGGTAAACAGCGCATTGCTGCCTACCATTGACCCCGAAGTAAAAGTTTTGTCAACAGAGACAAAGGACGAAGTATGCTTTGTCAATTTCTCGTCTGAATTTGTATCAAAGGCCGCAGTCAGCAGCACGGGCGAAATGCTTGCGATATATTCGATAGTAAATTCGCTTTGTGAATTAGACGAAGTTAAAAAGGTTCAGATTTTGTCTGAAGGTAAAAAAATCGAAGGCTACGGGCAGATGGACTTGTCAGAGCCGTTTGAAAAAAATGAAAGTTTAATTAGGTAATATACGGAATTGAGGAAATTAAATGCAACAGAGTTTTAAGGAATTTAGTGAAAGAGTAAGAGCAAATTATAAAATAGCCCCCGAAATGTATAGCAGATACAATGCAAAAAGGGGATTAAGAAACGCCGACGGAACAGGCGTTTTGGTAGGACTTACAAATATAGGTAATGTTCACGGTTATATAGCAGACGAGGGTGATAAAATACCCGACGCAGGTTGCCTCCGATACAGGGGTGTTGATGTTGCCTCGATAATTGACAGCTGCGTTGCGGAGGATCGCTTTGGATACGAGGAGGCAGCGTTTTTGCTGCTGTGCGGCGGATTGCCGACCAAAAGGGAACTTGAAAACTTTAAAAAAGCCATAGGTCAAAACCGCGAACTGCCCGAAAACTTTACGGAAGATATGATTTTAAAAGCGCCGAGCCGCGATATTATGAACAAGCTTGCAAGATCTGTTTTGACATTATATTCGTATGATGCCGATCCCGATACCACAAGCGTAGATAATTTGCTCCGTCAGGCTATTGAACTTATAGCGCGCTTTCCTACAATAGCGGCATACGCTTATCAGGCTAAAATCCACTATTTTGATAAAAAAAGTCTTGTCATTCATTCGCCGAGGGAGGACTTGTCCAATGCCGAGAATTTTCTTTATATGATAAGGCAAAATAATGAGTATTCCAAGCTTGAGGCACGCGTTCTCGATACGGCGCTTATCCTTCACGCGGAACACGGCGGCGGTAATAACTCCGCATTTACGACAAGAGTTGTATCGTCAAGCGGCACGGATACATACTCTGCAATTGCGGCGGCTGTGTGCTCGTTAAAAGGTCCCCGTCACGGCGGCGCAAATAACAAAGTAATGGCGATGATGTCGGAAATAGAAGAGAATGTTAAGGATTGGTCTAACGATACAGAGGTACGCAATTATCTTATTAATATACTCAAAAAAGAAGCAGGCGACGGAAGCGGACTGATATACGGTATGGGACACGCTATTTATACGATAAGCGATCCGAGAGCCGTTATTTTGAAGTCAATGGCGGAAGAGCTTGCAAAGGAAAAGGGCTATATGCCGGAATTTTACCTTTATGACGCTATTGAACGCCTTACGCAGGGCGCGTTTGAAGAAGTTCGCGGTAAGCAAAAGGTTATGTGCGCAAATGTCGATTTGTATTCGGGATTTGTGTATAAAATGCTTGATATACCGAAGGAACTCTACACGCCGATATTTGCACTGTCAAGAATTGCGGGCTGGTGTGCGCACAGAATTGAGGAGACAGTTGTTGAGAGCAAGATAATAAGACCTGCTTATAAAAGCGTTACAGGTAAAAGAGACTACCAAAAAATTCAAGACAGAATTTATTGATTTTTACGGAAGCTGCCCAAAGGGTAACTTCCGATTTTTTGAAGGAGAAAAATATGGGCGTAGTGTGGAATCCGTGGCACGGGTGCAGTAAAATAAGCGCAGGCTGTCAGAACTGTTATGTTTACCGCCGTGATGAATCCATCGGCAAAGACGCGCAGATCGTGACTAAAACGCTGTCCTTTGACTTGCCTGTACGCCGCGCAAGGAACGGCGGGTATAAAATAGCGACGGGTGAAACCGTATTTACTTGCTTTACATCGGACTTTCTTATAGATAAAGCAGACGAATGGCGGCTCGATGCATGGCAGTATATAAAGGAAAGAAACGATCTCGGATTTTTCTTTATTACAAAAAGAATAGACCGCTTTAGAGCTTGCATACCCGACGATTGGGAAGGTGGCTATAATAATGTGACCGTAGGCTGTACGGTGGAAAATCAGCAGATGGCTGATTACAGACTTCCAATATTTTTGTCAGCGCCGATTATGCATAAGATAATCATTTGCGAGCCTATTCTTTCCCAAATCAATCTTGAACAGTACCTCAATCACGATATAGAACAGGTGATAGTAGGCGGCGAATCCGGCAATAACGCGCGGATTTGCGACTATGCTTGGGTCACGGACATCAGACGGCAATGCGAGGTAAAGGGTGTGTCGTTCGGATTCAAGCAAACAGGCGCGCGCTTTTTAAAGGACGGCAGAGTGTATAGGATACCGCGTAAATTTCAGCATACACAGGCAAAAAAGGCAGGTATTGATTTACACCTTTAACAAAGAATTAACAATTAAGTGTTTACTAATTTTGGTTTTTGTGGTACAATTATAATATATATTTTATATATTTGGAGGATATAATGGCTTTTTTAGATAAAATATTCGGTGATTACAGTACAAGAGAACTGAAAAAGGTTAACCCCATAGTGGAAAAGGTTCTGTCGTATGAAGATGAATATCGCGCTTTGACAGATGAACAGTTAAAGCATAAAACGCCCGAATTTAAGGAACGGCTTGCAAACGGCGAAACGCTTGACGATATTTTGCCGGAGGCTTTTGCAACGGTGCGCGAAGCCGCAGACAGAGTACTCGGTATGCGTCATTTTCCTGTTCAGATTATAGGCGGCATAATTCTTCACCAGGGCAGAATTGCCGAGATGAAGACAGGCGAAGGTAAAACGCTTGTTGCGACTTTGCCTGCGTATTTAAACGCTCTCACAGGCAACGGCGTGCATATCGTAACCGTCAATGATTACCTTGCCCGCCGCGACAGCGAGTGGATGGGTAAGGTATATAAGTTCCTCGGTCTGACTGTCGGGCTGGTTGTAAATCAAATGGAAAACAAGGATCGCCAGAAGTCGTACGCCGCGGATATAACATACGGAACAAATAACGAGATGGGCTTTGACTATCTTCGTGACAATATGGTTATTTACAAAAACGATATGGTTCAGCGCGGTCACGCGTTTGCGATTGTCGATGAGGTCGATTCCATATTGATTGATGAAGCGAGAACGCCGCTCATTATAAGCGGAATGGGAGATAAGTCAACCTCGCTTTATGAAACTGTAAATCATTTTGTCAGAGGGCTTAAACGCATAAAGATAGTTGAGCTTGACCAAAAACAGCTTCACGACGATATAGACGCGGATTATATCGTTGACGAAAAGGCACGCAGCGTTACGCTCACAGCGCGCGGCACAAAAAAGGCGGAGCAGGCGTTTGGGATAGAAAACCTTGCAGACGCCGAGAATATGACGCTCTCGCACCATATAAATCAGGCAATACGCGCGTGGGGAATTATGGAACGCGATAAGGATTATGTTGTCAAAGACGGACAGGTGCTTATCGTCGATGAATTTACAGGGCGTATTATGATAGGCAGACGGTACAGCGACGGTCTGCATCAGGCGATCGAGGCAAAAGAAGGCGTTAAGGTCGAGAGAGAAAATAAAACGCTTGCAACAATTACATTCCAGAATTATTTCCGCCTTTATAAAAAGCTGTCGGGTATGACGGGTACAGCAAAGACGGAGGAGAGCGAATTCCAGACAATATATAACCTTGATGTTGTCGAGATACCTACAAATAAAGAACTCAAAAGAAACGACGAGCCCGACCGCGTTTATAAGACGGAAGAAGCTAAACTGCGCGCGGTTGCAAACGATATTGAACAGCGTCACTCCAGCGGACAGCCCGTACTTGTAGGTACAATTACGATAGAAAAGTCCGAGCATTTAAGCAGTATTCTCAAAAAACGCGGAGTACCGCATCAGGTGCTCAATGCCAAGTACCACGAAAAAGAAGCGCAGATCATCGCGCAGGCAGGTAAGAAGAATGCCGTGACAATCGCTACCAATATGGCAGGCAGAGGTACGGATATCGTGCTTGGCGGCAACGCCGAGTATATGGCAAAAAATGAAATGTCAAAGCTTGGCTACCGCGATGAACTTATCGCAGAAGCAACAAGCTACGCCGATACAAATGATGAAGAAATCCTTGAAGCGCGTGCAAAATACCGCGAGCTTTACGATAAGCATAAAATTGATGTTGACAGGGAACACGAAGAAGTCGTTGCGCTCGGCGGGCTTGCCATCATAGGCACGGAACGCCACGAGTCACGGCGTATAGATAACCAGCTCCGTGGGCGCGCAGGCAGACAGGGCGACCCGGGCAACTCGTGCTTTTATATATCGCTTCAAGACGACTTGATGCGTCTTTTCGGCTCGGAAAGACTTGAGACGATAGTTTCAACTCTCGGACTCGGCGAAGACGATGTTATCGAGCATAAGATGCTGTCAAAGGCAATTGAAAACGCCCAAAAGCGCATAGAGGGCAATAACTTCCAGTCAAGAAAGTATGTCCTCCAATATGACGATGTTATGAACAAGCAGCGTGAAATTATTTATTCGCAGCGTCAGACCGTTTTGAATGATGAAAATGTCCGTGAAGTAATTCTCAAAATGTGCGATTCGATTGTTGCGGATATGGTTGCGCGATATACCGCAAATACAGATGAGCCTGAAGAATGGAATTGGCTCGGAATGATAGAATATTTCAATAACGAATTTGCAATGAATCCGCCATTGGAGCTTACGGAAAGCGAAAAGAACGATTTTTATAAAGAGAGCCTTATAGATTTCTTTACAAAAAAAGCGCGTGAGCGTTATGAAGAAAAGGAAGTTGAATGTGGCGACCTTATGCGCGAGATTGAGCGCGTAATCCTGTTGCGTGCGGTTGACAGCAGATGGATGACTCATATCGACGAGATGGAACAGCTTAAGCATTCCATCGGACTTGTCGCATACGGACAGCGTAATCCTGTTGAAGAATACAAGTTTATTGGATTTGATATGTTTGATGAAATGATTGCCTCAATACGCGAAGATACCGTTAAATATATTCTCCGTGCCGGCGTCGCACAAAAAATAGAACGCGAGCAGGTTGCAAAGCCCACATCGGCGTCGCACGGCGGTGACGGAACAGAGGCTAAAAAGCCCGTCAGAAAGGCGGAAAAGGTCGGCAGAAACGACCCGTGTCCGTGTGGCAGCGGCAAAAAATATAAAAAATGCTGCGGCGCGAACGAATAGAAAGGAATGATTAGATGCTGGAGCTTGAGCAATATAAACTCGACCTCGCGGCGATGGAGCCCGAACTTGATGAGCTTTATAGCGCACTCGGAGTCGAAAGAGAACGCGGCAAACTTGCCGAGCTTGAAAAACAAAGTATGGATCCGAGCTTTTATAACGATTTGGAAGCATCGCAAAAGATCCTTCGTAAAATAAAAGAGTCAAAGGACATTATCGCAAGCTATGAAACCCTTAAAAGCAAGTGGGAGGATTTGTCAACTCTTGTCGAGCTGGCTATGGACGAGGACGATGAGAGCGTTATCGACGAAGTGAAGTCCGCGTATAAGGAGCTTGAAACCTCGCTGCAGGAGACAAAGCTTGCAACACTTTTGTCAGGACCTTACGATAAAAGCAATGCGATTATTTCAATACACGCAGGGGCAGGCGGAACAGAGGCACAGGATTGGGCGCAGATGCTTTTGCGAATGTACCAACGCTTTTCGGAGCGGCGCGGATATAAGGTCAGCACGCTGGATTATCTTGACGGAGACGAAGCCGGCGTTAAAAGTGCAACTATACTTATAGAAGGTTTAAATGCGTACGGCTACCTTAAATGCGAAAAAGGCGTTCACCGCCTTGTGCGTATTTCCCCGTTTGACGCTTCGGGCAGACGGCACACTTCCTTTGCGTCGCTTGATGTAATGCCCGATATTGAAGATGATATCGACATCACGATAAATCCAGAGGATTTAAAGGTAGATACCTTCCGTTCCAGCGGTGCGGGCGGACAGCATGTCAATAAAACAGAATCTGCGATACGCATAACTCATATCCCGACGGGAATAGTGGTGTCCTGCCAGAATGAACGCTCACAGCATCAGAACAGAGATGTTGCAATGAAGATGCTCAAGGCAAAGCTTGTTGAAATTGCCGAGCGCGAGCAAAAAGAAAAAATCGAGGATATTAAAGGCGTTCAAAAAGAAATTGCCTGGGGCAGTCAGATACGCTCGTATGTGTTCCATCCTTATAATATGGTAAAGGACCATAGAACTTCATATGAAACAGGTAACACAACAGCCGTGATGGACGGCGACCTTGACGGATTTATAAACGCTTATCTCAAGGCAGCAAACTTGGGAGAATTGAATTTAAAATAAAAATATCAATAAAAGCCGCGAAAAATTCGATTTTTCACGGCTTTTTTACCGAGTTTCTTCTATTATATATGTATAGCTCATGCACCTGTTTTGATATGCAAATTTTAAAACGCACTTTTTTGAAAAAAATATATAAATTAACATATAACTTTTTATATAAAGTCTTGACAAATGTCGAAATTTGCGATAAACTGATACAAGGAGAAAAGTTATGGGGGTTCCGGTGGTCGGTTAATACGGTCGGATTCTTTTGTGGCACTTCTGTAAATTGAATTTTACAGTTTTGTTACAACTGAAAAAAGACCATTGACGAACAAAAAAGTCAATGCTATAATCTAAACCACAGGAGGCAGTATAGCTTGTTTCCTTAGCACGGTCGCATATGAAAGAGATGCGGCAAGTGCAAAACCACATCTCTTTCACAAAAAAATATTTTTAAGGAGGATTTGAGAAATGAAAAATCTCAAAAAAGTTCTGGCATTTGTTGTTGTTTTTGCAATGATGTTCACAATGGCAGTATCTGCAAGCTCCTTCAAGGATGTAGCAGATGACGCATCTTATGCAGAAGCAGTAACAATTCTGAACGCTCTCGGTCTCATGATTGGTGACAATGAGGGCAATTTTAATCCCGATCAGTCTATCACAAGAGCAGAAGCTGCTACAGTTATTGTAAGAGCTAAAGGCTTGGACAATGCTGCTGCAGGTGCTGTTGGCACAACAGCATTCACAGATGTTCCTGCTGATCACTGGGCATCGGGCTATATCAATATCGCTACACAGAGCGGTATAGTTGCAGGTTATGGCGACGGCACATTCGGTCCTTCAAATCCTGTAACATATGAGCAGATGGTTAAGCTTATCGTTGCTGCTCTCGGTTACACACCGAAGGCTGAAGCAAACGGCGGCTATCCCACAGGTTACCTTGTAATCGCTTCTCAGAAGAACATTACAAAGGGAGCTACAGGCAATGCAGGCGATGCTGCTCCCAGAAAGACAGTTGCTCGTCTCATATACAATGCACTTGATGTTAACATGATGGAGCAGACAGTATTCACAAAGGATTCTGAAGAATTCAAAGAATGCAATCCGCCTCGTTACCTCCTCCATGATCTTGGTGTTTCCAAGTATGAAGGTGACATCACAGGCACATATGCTTCTAAGGGCAATGCTGACAAAGAAACTATCGATATGAAGTACACAAGCCAGAAGAACGGTTTTGACGGTTATGCAAGCACTTCCGGCGGTAACATAATATTCGATTCTTTCGGCAAAACAAATGCAGCTGATTACCTCGGCTACAATGTAACAGTTTATGCTGAACTCGACGATGCAACAGACGATATGGTAATCCTCGCAGTTGCTCCGAAGTCAGGCAAAAATGATGTTGTTGAATTAGACTATGCTGACATCAACAAAGTTGATTTTGTTGACAAAACAGAAACTGACACTGAAAAGCTTGTTCCTATAGAAATTGAATACGGCGATGATGATGACGATCTCGACATCTCCAAGAATGCTACCTACTTCTGGAACGGTCAGGAAAATGCTAAACTTGCAAAAGCTTTCTTAAAGGCAATTGCCGATGATGCAGTTACAACAGGCGGTAAGGTTAAATTCTTAAGCACCGGTACAGACAGTGACGATTACAACTTTGTATTTGTTACAGAGTACACAGATGATTTCCTTGTTGACGAAGTTAATGCTTCCAGAATGACAGCAACAGACAAAGACGGTAACTACAAGGTTGACTTTGACAAAGACGGCGTTATTTATACAATTTATAAAGACGGCGAGCTTGCAACATTTGATGATATCAAAGTTGGCGATGTTCTTACACTTGCAAAGAGCAGCAAATCCAATGCAAGCCTTATAACAGTTTATATCAGCTCAAAGTCCGTAACAGGTACTGTTTCTGAAAAAACAAATGAGAGTGATGCATACTACAAGATAGATGGTAACCTCTACAGAAAATCTCTGATCAATGGACCTGCCTCTATTGCAACTGGCGACAGCGGCACATTCTATCTCAATGTTGATAACAGAATCGTTGCTAAGGATACTTCAACAGGCAGCACAGCTGGCACATACGCTTATGTTATTAAGATAAAGAAGATTACTGATGATGAAAAGGTACAGATCAAATACCTCACAGCTGACGGTAAGTTTGAACAAAAAGACCTTGCATCTAAGCTCATTATGCATAAGGGTAATGATGAAGAAAAAGCAATTGATCCGTATAAAGAGTCAAACGATTCATTTAATGCATTGTTCGATGGAACAAATGCTATAAAGCAGCTTATTAAGTTCACAACCAACTCTGCAGGCGAAGTAAAGAACATTTATCTCGCAGCAAACGGCAAAGATGATGACAACTTCTCATTGGATAAGGATGATACAGCTGCAAGCTACAAGGCAAGCTCCAAGAAGCTCGGTAAAGTATTTGTAGAAGACAATACTTTGGTATTCAGAGTTCCTGAAGATCCTTCAACAACTTCTGATGAAAAAGATTTCTACATTTCCAATGCAAGAGCAACATTTAATGAAGATGATACATTCAAATATGAAGCTTTCGATATGGATGGAGATTATCCTTCAGTTATCGTAGTATATGGTGGCGAGGCTATAATCGATTCTTCGACAAGAGTACTTGTTATCACAAGCGTTGCTAAGGGCAGAAATGCAAACGATATTCCTGTTGACAAGTTCTACGGTTATCAGGAAGGCGTAAGCGTTTCCGCAGATGCTTCTGAAGATGGCGTTGACTACTATGATGTTAAAGGTAAGGCAATGACTAATGCACCTGAGCTCAAAGCCGGTGACGCTGTTATCTTCAACCTCGACGGTGCCGGCAACATTGACAAGATCCAGGTTCTCTTCACAGCAGATAAGGCTAAGGCTTTGGGAACAACAGCTTGGTACAGCGATGAAGACGACTTCGCTAAGGAAGAAGTTATAAACGCATTCGGTGTTGCTAATCAGAAGGCTTCCGGCGGCAACCTCACAGTTGACCTTAAGGGAACAGCTGCTAAAGATGATGTATTTACAGTAAAAGGCACATACAATGTATATGAAGTAAATATCAACAGATCTACACCTACTGTTTCCGTTTCTGACTATGCTTCTATCGATGTAGCAAAGACAATTTACAACGGCGAAAACATGGATCAGGTTTATATCCGTCAGTATGATGGCGATGTTTACGATATCGTAGTTTACAGATCCACATTCAAGGGTACAGAGTACAGCAGAGAATAATCTGACTCTATTAACTTAATCCAAATCAGAACGGCGCTTAAAGCGCCGTTCTTTTTACACTCCCGTTTTGGGACGAAGAGAAAATAGTGCAGAACGGACAAACGCGTCGGAGTCCGTAGTCAACTTAGCTACAATCCTCCCTTAACGGTCGGTTTTCCGCCCGTACTGCGACTCCTCCTTATCCCAAAAAGTCAACAGCCCTTTTGGGATCCCATTAGTACAGCTTGGGGTTATCCGAAGCGGTATATAGATACCGCGAGTGACAAAGTTTGTTCGTAGCATAAAGCATTAAAATAAAAAAATTCGCTGCTTAGCGAATTTTTCCATTTTGTTTGGACTTATATCATGGTATTAAAATGCTTTTATGTCAATTTTTTTGATGCTTTATGCGCTCTGTGCATTTTGTCACAGCCCTTTTTTTATCTAATATGTTATATTGATATATGCTTCAAAACTTCTGAAACACTCATATTGTATTTTTCGGCTATTTCCACCAAATCATCAAAGTTATACTTTGTTTTTACAACGCCATACCCCTGTGCAATTTCCTTTTTAACAGGACCGATTGATGAGTTTTTGGTTTCTTCACGGCAGCTCAATGCATAATTCCTGCATAAACTTTCTTTTATATTGGTTGTTGAGGTGTGCTTAAATATAAGAGGAATAAATTTTTCTTTTTCTTCCGAGTCACATACTACACATATTAAAGTTCCGGCACGCGAATTTTTCATTCCAATTGGCATTGTGTACGCCTCAATCGCGCCTGCATCAAAAAAGATTTGCATAGCGTATGCAATTTGCTCTGCCGTCATATCGTTAACGGCACAGTGCAGCTCCGATAAATCAGAAGATTTATCCGGCATTTCACCTAAAATAGCACGGATATAATTATTGTCGTTTGAGTTTTTACTACCCATACCATAGCCGACTTTTTCGGTTTTAATTACAGGCATATTTCCAAATTCATTTACATAATATTTTAATAATGCGGCTCCTGCCGGCGTGCTTTGCCCGCCCGCATTTTCACTGTATATGGGCATACCGCGCAAAATGTGAAGCATTGTCGGCGTGGGAACAGATGTTGCACTATCGCTCTGCCCGTCGCTGCCAATATTTATTGGAGAAGATAATATTTTTTGCGCTGCAATCTGCTCGATAAGCATTGATACCATTGTTATGTTGGCTATCGTATCGCGGGCACCGTCTTTATGAAGATGAATATCACTTACCGCCTTGCCGTGAGTTTGGCTTTTGGCATTTGCAATCAGCTTGTAAATTGCGACAACATCTTTCTGCACTTTTGGTGAAAGCCTGAGTTCTGAAATTATTTCTTCAATATCATGTAAAGAACGGTTGCGATGCTTATGCAAAGAACTTCCTCCGGAACTGCCGGAATCTGTTTGCTTTGCGTTTTTACCGCTTTCCATAATACGCACGCTTAGCCTTGTGCCTTCAAGACTGCCTTTTATTTCTTTGCGCGCGGCTACGCGCACACCTTTGAGACCGGCGGAATTGATGTTTTTAATAAAACTGTCTTTGTCATCTGTCAGCTCGTATAGTACAGATGCGAGCCTGTCGGCAGATACACCCATAGAGCAGTCAAGGTAAATTGTTTTCATGTTGTTATCTCTTCCTTTTTGCAAATATGCTATAATTATATATTAAAAAATAAAAGATGTCAAATAGATGTTTTGTTATTTGTAGAAAAACACATAATACTTGACTAAAAAAGGATTTTATGCTAAAATATGATATATAAAAATAGAAGAGAGGTAGAAAAAATGAAAAACTGTCCAAATTGCAACACTCAACTTGATGACAACGCTGTTTTTTGCGCAGCTTGCGGAGCACAGCTTGGCGCACCGCAGCAGCCTACACAAGGTTTTGTAAATCCACAGCCCTATGCGCCTGCGTATGATCCGTATGACCATACGGCAGAATTTGATACCAAAGATATTTCTGAAAATAAGGTCTTTGCAATGCTTGTTTACTTACTTGGCACTATCGGCGTAATAATTGCCCTGCTTGCAAGCAATACATCTCCTTATGCCAGATTCCATGTTCGTCAGGGACTTAAGTTTACTGTTGTAGAAATATTGACAGTTATTGTTTCGCTTGTACTATGCTGGACAATAATTGTTCCTATTGCAGGTGCTATATTCCTTGGAGTTCTTGAAGTTATAAAAATTATTTGCTTCTTCCAGATTTGCTCCGGCAAAGCTAAAGAACCTGCAATTATAAAAGGTTTAAAATTCCTTAAATAATATAAATATCGGCGGGTCATAGACCCGCCTTTTTTACCTTTAAAATAAATTTTCATAAAAGCATAATATTGAGAAGTAAAAAATGAATATAGAGAATTGGCGTAAATGTAAAAATAATGTATCATATAAAGTATAGTGTGACTTTATGTAATATAAAGCTTTGTCGAAAATTTATTTAAAGGTTGTGTTGTTAATGGAAATTAAGCAGACCGCAATGGTCGGAACACTGGAATCCAGCGATATTCAAATCAGTATTTCGCCAAATCCGGGCAAGGGCTTGGATATTCAGCTCCAAAGCGTTGTAAAAGCACAATTTGGTGATTCTATTGTTGCTACAATAAAAGAGGTTTTGGAATCCTTTGGTATTAAAGACGCGATTGTGGAAGCTGTAGATAGGGGTGCGTTGGAATGGATAATCCGTGCCAGAACTCAGGCTGTTTGCTGCTATGCCACGGGGACAAAATTTGATTGGAAAGGGGAGGATAAGTAATGCAAACAGCTAAACTTAAAAGAACTTCTCTTTATGTCAGCGGCGCGAGCCCCGTTAATATGATACAGGCTGCGTTTTATAATGAGGACTGCCTTGTTTATGACCTCGAGGATTCTGTTCCGAACTCGGAAAAGGACGCCGCACGACTGATAGTTTATAATACGGTGCGTTATCACAGACCGGCGGGCAAGTATGTTATTATCCGTGTAAACGGTATTTATTCAGAATACATAGACGAGGATCTGGAAGCAGCCGTTCGCGCAAATCCCGATGCGATCCGTATTCCAAAAGTGGAATATAAAGAAGAAGTCACGCGCATTTGTCAGCGTATAACGGATATAGAAACCGCCGCAGGTATGGAAGTCGGCAAAATCGAAGTTTGGTGCAATATTGAGTCATATTTAGGTCTGATAAACGCTTACGATATTGCAACGGCGGATCCGCGTGTCGTTGCGCTGGCTTTAGGGGCGGAGGACTTTACGGCAAGTATGAAGTCGCACCGCACAAAAGAAGGGCTTGAAATATTTTATGCCCGTAATGCGCTGCTCACGGCTTGCCGCCACGCCGGAGTTGAAGCTATCGACGCTGTTTTCTCCGATATTAACGATGTAGAAGGTCTTAAAGAAGACACCGCACTTACACGCAATCTGGGGTTTGACGGCAAGACTTGCGTTCATCCGAGGCAGATTGATATTGTTAATTCTTTCTTTACACCCAGCCAAAAAGAAATCAAATACGCCCTGCGCGTGCTGCAGGCGGTTGAAGAAGGCAAAAAGCAAAAGAAGGGCGCTGTGACATTAGACGGCAGTATGATAGATAAGCCTATGGAACTGCGTGCCGGAACAACATTGGCACAGGCAGAAGCCGCAGGAATCAATGTAGAGGAGGAATTACTGTGATAAATGCAGTAGGGCGTGAACTGCCCGAAAAAATCGGTAATTATATAGTAAAGCCTTATGCAGGGCCAAAAGAGACGATTCAAGCTGAACATACGGTATGCTCCCGAAGAAAACCGTCTAAACGCACCGCCTTGGGCACAAAGCTTTTGCCTGATCTGAAGGCGGCAATTAAGGCGACGGGGCTCGCAGACGGAATGACAATATCGTTCCATCACAGCTTCAGAGAAGGCGACCAGATAATAGTACAAGTTCTTTCTGCTATTAAAGAGCTTGGAATCCGCGGCTTGCGCTTTGCGCCAAGCGCAGTTGTAAATATCAAAAACCCGTCTATCGTAGACTTCGTCAAAGACGGCACAATAAATCGGATTCAGGCAAGCGGTATCCGCGGCGAGCTTGGTGACGCGGTTGTAGACGGCTTGGAGCTTGCCGAGCCTGTTATACTTCGCCCCCACGGGGCGCGCCCACACGCTATTGAAACAGGAGACCTCTCAATAGATGTGGCGTTTATCGGCGCGTCGGCGGCTGACGAATTCGGTAACTGCACAGGTCAGATAGGGCAAAACGCCTGCGGCTCTTTGGGATATTCGTTTGTTGACGCAATCTGCGCAGAAAATGTAGTCGTTATCACAGATAATTTGGTAGATTATCCTTGCGTTCCGATTTCTATTTCTCAGATGTATGTAGATTATGTTGTCAAGGTAGAACAAATCGGTGATTCCGCAAAAATAGGAGCAGGAGCGGCGCGCAAAACAAAAAATCCGCGAGACCTATTGATAGCACAGCGCGCAGCTGATGTTATGGCTGCCAGCAGACTGTTTAAAGACGGATACTCCTTCCAGACAGGCGCAGGGGCAATCAGCATTGCTTGTACCGACTTTTTGGCGGAACACACAGAAAAGGCAGGTATTCAAGCCAGCTACGCGCTTGGAGGAATGACCGCAAATATAGTTGAAATGCACAAAAAAGGGCTTGTGCGCGCGCTTTTGTGTTCACAGTCATTTGACGCTGTTGCCGCAAGGGCAATCGTGGACAACCCAAACATAATAGAAATTGACAATTCGATGTATGCCAATATGTTTAACAAGAGCTGCGCTCTCAATAAGCTTAATTTCGGTGTTTTGGGCGCGCTTGAAATTGATGTTGACTTTAATATCAATATTTTAACAGGCTCAAACGGCGAGATGATGTCGGGACTTGGCGGCGGACCCGATGTTGCAGACGGCGCAGATATTTCTATCGTAACTCTGCCGATTGTACGCGGAAGGATTCCGTCTGTTGTAAATAAGGTATTTACCTGCTGCACACCCGGTTCCTCGGTAGCGGTTGTGGTTACCGAAGCCGGCATCGCGCTTAACCCAAAGCATAAAAGCTATGACATGCTGAAAGAAGACCCTAAAAAAGCCGGAATTAAAACGGTTTCTATCGAGGATCTGCTTAAAATAGCATACTCTCTTACAGGCGTGCCAAAGCCTATTGAAACTACCGATAAGATAACTTGTATCGTAGAATACCGCGACGGAACGGTAATTGATGTTATCCGTCAGATAAAAAGAGATTAAAAAAATATATATAAAAAATAGGAGGCAAATATTATGAACACTATGCAGGAAACAAGAGCATTTTTAGAATCCATTGGACAACCGGGAGGAGATTTGTATAACCTTCCCGATTCGGAAAAGCGTTTTGACGACGGTTGCCAATACCGTTTTGAGGTTCCCGGAATTCAGAGCCCCGGCGTTATGAAGGCATTGCTTGAAGAAGTTGACAGACTTGGCTTTTACATTCACCGCGTAACACAGACAAAAGGTATTTGGACGCTTTCCGACAGCGAGATCAGCGCTATGGTTGACTTGGCTAAACAGTATCAGGTAGAACTGGTTTTGGCAATAGGTCCGCGTGCAACAACCGACACAAGCGCATCTGTTAAAACACCCGAGGGTATGCGTATGGGTTACCGCCTGCGCGGTCAGGATCAGGTAGTAAGAGCTATCGAAGATGTACGCCGTGCAGCTCGTCTTGGCGTGCGTACTTTCCTCGTATATGATGAGGGTTGCCTGTGGGCATTGGGTAAGGCCCGCAAAGCAGGACTTCTTCCCGAAGACTGCAAATTCAAAATGTCTGCTCATTCAGGCCATGGCAATCCCTGCTCCGCTAAACTGCTTCAGGATATAGGAGCTGATTCATTTAATATCGTAAGAGACTATCAGTTACAGCATTTAGCTGCAGTCCGTTCTGCTATTGATATTCCAATAGACTGCCATACAGAAAACCCGACTTCTTCAGGCGGATTTATCCGTCACTACGAAGTTCCCGAGATGATCCGCGTTGCAGCTCCGATATACCTTAAGACAGGCGGCTCGGTAGCACAGACTCATAGCTGGGATTCTACTGAGGCGGACGCTAAAAAGCGTGCAAAACAGGTGTTGCTCGTTAAGCGCGTAATCGACGCTTATTATCCGGATGCATTATATTCGCCAAAAGGCTCATTAAACCACTAATAAAAGTTGCAGTCCCCCAAATATGCCAACAGAAAGGGATACAAAAATGGAAATTAAAACAATAACAGCACCTTTTACCGATGAAGTGCTAAGTCAGCTTAAGGTTGGAGACATTGTGAATGTATCCGGCATAATATACGCAGGCCGCGACGCAGTGCTTCCCAAGATAGTAGAAATGATTGATGAAGGCACACTGGAGCAAAATGACATTCATCTGCAGGGCAGTGTGATTTTTCACACAGCTGTCAGTCCGGCAGGCGTAGGACCTACCTCAAGCAATAAGCTGGAGATAGAGGGTACTATGCCGCAGCTTACAGCCGCAGGTATCAGAATGCATTTGGGTAAGGGCGCATTAAAAAAAGAAACTATTGAAATGTTTGATAAATACAATGCCGTTTATGCGGTCATTGCTCCCGTCACGGCACTGCTTAACAGTAAGGTAAAGGCTAAACGCTGCGTAGCACACCCTGAGCTCGGAATGGAAGCCTTTTACGAGCTGCAGGTGGAGGAGTTCCCCTGCATTATTGCGGCCGCTCACGGTCAGAGTATGTTTTAAGGAGGAAAATTCGTATGTCTTTTGATTACAATGAAGTAGTTGCAAAGGTGGCGGATACTCTTGTCAGAGCAGGCTCTACCTTCCGTGAGGATAAAAAAGAGGCTTACCGCCGTGCCATCGCGTCAGAGGAGTTGCCCCGCGCAAAATGGAATCTTGAAACGATTCTGGAAAATGCTGAGGTTGCCCAGTGTAACCGCAGTCCGTTGTGCGACGATACGGGCATACCCCATGTGTTTATTGAAGTAGGACCTAACCGCGCCGTAACAGGCAGCCTTATGTCTGCAATACAAGACGGTGTGCGCGAGGGCTTGCGCACGCTGCCGGGTCGCCCGATGGCAATAATGGGTGACGATAAGGCAAGAATAGATATGAGCGGCGGCATCAGCCCTGATAGCGACGCGCTTGCCACAGCACCGTTTCTCATCAAAGAGGTTGATGAAGATGTTTTGCGCGTTCATGTGCTGATGCTGGGCGGAGGACCTGCTATACGCGGAATAACACACCGTATATTCCATAAGCATAGTATTGATGTTGTGCTTGATGAAATAGTCGCACGCACAAAAGATGCTACCAAAATGCTCGGCTGTACGCCTTGTGCTGTTGCTATCGGCGTGGGCCGTTCACAGTACGAAGCCACTGCTCTTATGATGGAGGCTATGGTTTATGGCAATTTCGGTAAACAGAGTCCAATGGAACAGTATATTACAGACAAGGTTAATGAAACCGATGTAGGTCCTCTGGGACTTAACGGAAAGACAACCGTGCTTGCAACATTTATGAAGGTAGGACCTCAGCGTGCAAGCGGCGTGCGCGTAGTTGCTATGCGACCGGGTTGCTGCTTTGAACCCCGTATAGCCAGTGTGGAGCTTTAATCTGTATTTTAATAAGGAGAATACTGTTATGGGCAATGAATTTAAACCTATGAAGTTTGGTTGCGGCAGATATGTTCAGGCACCGGGTGCTATTGAAGTTGTAGGCAGAGAAGCCGCAATGCTTAAAAGCCGTAAGGCGGTCGTTGTCGGCGGCAAAAAGGCACTTGATTCCGTAGGTGCCAAAATGGAAGCCAGCCTCAAAGAAGCAGGAGTAGAGCCGTATTTCTACACTATGACTTCGGACTGCACTTATGAGACTTTAGACTACCTTCAAAACACATTGATCCCGCAGCAAAAGGCAGATTTGGTAATCGGCTCAGGCGGCGGTAAGGTTATAGATATGGCAAAAGCTTCGGGTAAGTGCAGCGGTTTGCCTGTTTTGAATGTTCCGACATCTGTTGCAACATTCAACTGCTGGTCGGCTATGAGCGTTATGTATACTCCCGACCATAAGCCTATCGACCGTATATGGCATTCAACCGAAATAAACGCGGTTGTTATTGACACACAGGTTATTGCAAACGCACCGGTCAAGCTGTTTGCTTCGGGTATGACTGATGCTTTTGCAAAGTATATAGAAACAGGCTTTATGGACGAGTCGTATACCGTCAATAATACGCCTGTCGGAATGTACACATCTAAGGTTATGGCAGGCACAACTAACGAGATCATCTTAAACCGCGGTGAACAGGCATAACGTGATTGTGTTGAACATAAGGTAACAGACGATCTTGACGCTTGCGTATTTGCAAATGTCGCAACAACAGCTATTGCGGCTGCCGTTAACTACGGCAATCATTCGTTAATACATAGCGGCAACGGCAAAGGAGCAACATTTGCACACGCTCTTTATTACGCTTGTAAGGCAAAGTATACCGAAGAAACAAGCGAATGGCTGCACGGAGAAATCGTAGGCTTGGGATGTCAGGCGTTGATGTTTGCTTATGAGCGCGGTGAGTTTGAGAGAAAGAATTTTGCCCGCTTTATGAGGGCTATCGGACAGCCGATGTCACTAAAAGAATTGGGGCTTGATATCAGCGATAAGGGCATTAAGGAGCTCGTTGACTGTATGATGGTTGTTTGGGGCAAACGCCCTGCTGAACATTGGCCTATTATTTATAATGCGCTGCAGATGGTCAAAGAATGATCTGCTATAATATTTACAATAAACCCAGAGGTGAAAATATGGATCAAACGCTTATTCGTAAACTTGTCAGCGCAGATGAAGAATATCTGCGTGATGAATCAAAAAAAATCGGTCACGCAGAAAGCATTTCTTTTCCTGAAACTCATGAGCAGGTGAGCCAAATTATGGCGCAGCTTTATGAGACGGGGACTCCCGTTACAGTACAGGGCAGCCGTACAGGGTTAGCGGCTGCGGCAGTGCCGTTCGGAGGTCATGTGCTCAATATGTCCAGAATGGATAAGGTACTCGGTATGCGTGAGGAGGACGGTCATTTTTATATCACCGTTCAACCGGGTGTAATTCTGCAAAAACTAAATAAGGCAATAGCCGCGCGTTCTTTTGACACCGGGAATTGGGACGAAGCGTCTCAAAAAGCATATAAATCGTTCTGCAAAGCATCTGTTCAGATGTTTACGCCGGATCCGACAGAGAGTACGGCAACTATCGGCGGAATGGTAGCCTGCAATGCTTCAGGCGCGCGCAGTTATTATTACGGCGCAACACGCAAGCATATTCAGGCTGTTCGCGGCGTTTTGGCAAACGGACAAGGCATCTCTCTCCACAGAGGGCAAATAAAGGCAAACGGAACTAACCTCACCTTGCCGACGGAGCAGGGCGGTACGGTTTCCGTGACTTTGCCTTCATATAAAATGCCAAACTGTAAAAATGCTTCCGGTTACTATTGCTGCGCGAATATGGACGCCTTGGATCTTTTGATAGGCAGCGACGGAACGCTCGTGGTTTTCACTGAGATAGAGCTGTCTTTACTGCCTGTTCCTGCGCTCACATGGGGCGCAACCGCATTTTTTGCGCAAGAATCACAAGCGGTTTCATATACAAAGCTTGCAAAGCAGATCAAACAGGGAATAGTATCAATTGAATACTTCGACCCGTGTGCGCTTGATATATTGCGCAGACAAAAGGCAGAAAACACTGCCTTTGCAGGATTGCCGTTTTTGCCTGATACATACGGCTGCGCCGTATATACGGAGCTTCATTGTGACACAGAAGAGCAGGAATATGAGTTGCTTGAATCTCTCAGCGGGTTTTGCGTCAAGGCAGGCGGCGATCCAGATATGACTTGGGTGGCTTGCAGTGACAGCGACCGCGATATGCTGTACTTCTTCCGCCACGCTGTTCCGGAAAGCGTCAATATGCAGGTAGAACGCACAAAGCACACTTATCCTGAGGTCACAAAGGTCGGCGGGGATATGGCTGTTCCAGATGAATATTTTGAGGAACTTCTTGAGCTGTATGACACAACTTTAAAAGAAGAAGGCTTGCAGCTATTGGGCAGAGCCAAAACACTGGCAGAAGAAAGCAACCGCCCGCTTTACGCTGTTGTATTGGGCAAAATTTCACAGGATAGCATAAAACTTTTGTACGCAAGCGGAGCAAATGAAGTTATATGCAGTGCCGGCGCGGCTTTGGAAGAAAAGCTCGAACAGCCGTACGCAGATAGCTTGATAAGCCTTTCAAAGCAGTTCGAACCGGATATTCTTCTTGTGGGAGCTACGCCCTTCGGACGTGCTTTTGCGCCGAGGGTAGCGGCTGCGCTCGGTACAGGTCTGACGGCGGATTGTACCGAACTCAGCATAGATGCCGAAAGTGGTTTACTGCTTCAAACCCGCCCTGCATTCGGCGGCAATATGATGGCAACGATACGCACGGCGGATAGCCGCCCGCAGATGGCCACCGTACGCCCCGGCGTGTTACCGCTTCCCGAGCCTGCGGAAGTTTCTTACCGCGAGCCTGTAATAATAGATTATAACGGTCAGGCAGGCGTGGTTAAGCTATTAAAGGAAAAGACTATAAACCGCGGCGCGGATATAAGCCAAAGCAAGATAATAGTTTCAGCCGGACGCGGTATAGGACAAAAGAAAAACTTAAAGCTCGTTCAGGCGCTTGCCGATAAGCTCGGCGGTCAGGTGGGCGCGTCGCGACCGCTTGTTGATATGGGCTTTTGCCCGTATAGCAGTCAAATAGGGCAGACAGGTTACAGCGTAGCCCCGGATTTGCTTATTTGTTGCGGTATTTCAGGTGCAGTTCAGCACTTGGCGGGGATAGGCGGCGCAAAGACGGTTATAGCTATAAATACCGACCCGAAAGCGCCTATCTTTGATGTGGCTGATTATAAAATTGTCGGTGATTGCGTCAGCGTTTTGGAAAATATGATAAAAGCACTTGATTAAAATCAAGCTAAAAGCAGTGAGTTATAATCTCACTGTTTTTTATCAAAATTATTGACAATCGGCAAAATATATCATATAATATAGTTGAAAGGTAGTTCAACTATTCATTTATTTGGAGGCAAACGGTGGAAAAAGATTATATTGAAATTGACAGATGCGATTGTAATATAATTCACGAAAATATCGTGGAGCAGGTGCGTTCCAATATGCCCGATGACGATACACTTTTGAATATTGCAGATACTTTTAAGGTTTTCAGCGATTCAACGCGTATCAAGATACTGTGCGCACTGATGAAGTCCGAAATGTGCGTTTGTGATATTTCGGCACTTCTCGGTATGACAAAATCATCGGTTTCCCATCAGCTCCGTATTTTAAGACAATCAAATCTTGTCAAATACAGAAAAGACGGTAGGGTTATATACTATTCGCTTGCCGATGAGCATGTTGAGCTGATTTTTAATAACGGTTTTGCACATGTAACCGAAAAGGATTAAACCGGAATATCTAAAGCTTTGCTGTTCCGGTTAAATTTTAAGCTAATAGTTGAATGATTGAACAATCATACAAAAAGAAGGGGTAACAATGAAAAAGAAATTCAGACTTCAGGATTTGGACTGTGCCGAATGCGGCGCAAAAATGGAAAATGCAATAAGCAAAATACCGGGAGTAAATGAGGTTGTCATAAGCTTTATGACGCAGCGTATGACGATTGACGCAGATCCTGAAAACTTTGATAGTATAATTGCAGAGGCACAAAAAATATGTTCAAAAATCGAACCTGACTGTAAAATATTGGTTTAATATCCGCTAAAGCGTGAGGAGTGTTTTTGTTGACAGGAAAACAACGCAAGAATTTATACCGTATTATAATAGGAGCCGTTTTGTATGCGGCTGTGTTGATTTCAGCGAGGTTTATACATAACGGATATGTTCTTCCCGTACTGTTTTTTGTGCCTTATTTTATAGTTGCATACGATGTCGTATTCAAGGCGGCGCGAAACATAATAAACGGTCAGGTTTTTGATGAAAATTTCCTGATGACAGTCGCCTCTTTTGCCGCTTTTGCTTTGGGGGAATACTCCGAAGCCGTTGCCGTAATGCTCTTTTATCAGGTCGGAGAGTTTTTTCAAGGCTATGCCGTTGGCAAATCAAGAAAGTCAATTTCAGATATGATGGATATTGTACCCGAATATGTAAATTTAGAAGAAAACGGAGTTATCGTTCAAAAAGACCCCGATGATATACCTGTCGGAACTGAAATTATAATCAAAGTGGGCGAAAAGATCCCGATAGATGGTATAGTATCAGAGGGAGAAAGCTTTGTCGATACCGCGGCACTCACAGGCGAGTCTGTTCCGCAAAGCGTAAGTGTCGGGAGCGAGGTGTTTTCGGGGTGCTTAAACGGCTCGGGGACATTAAAAGTGCGTACAACTAAAGCGTTTGAGGACTCAACAGCCGCAAAAATTTTAGAGCTTGTAGAAAACGCCGCAAGCAAAAAAGCAAAAATTGAGAATTTTACAACGCACTTTGCGCGTATATATACGCCCGTAGTTACAGGCTGCGCCGTACTCTTGGCGCTTATTCCGTCATTTATTACAGGTGACTGGGGCGAATGGATAAAAAGAGCTTGTATTTTTCTCGTTATTTCCTGCCCGTGCGCGCTTGTAATATCCGTACCGCTCGGATTTTTTGGCGGTATAGGAGCGGCGTCGCGTATCGGAGTTCTTGTAAAGGGCAGTAATTTTCTTGAAGCTTGCTCATATATAAAAACTGTTGTGTTTGATAAAACGGGAACTCTTACAAAAGGGGAGTTTAAGGTTACAGACATTATACCAAACGGCGTTGAAGCCGCTGAATTACTTGAACTTGCAGCGCTGGCGGAAGCTTATTCCAATCACCCCGCCGCAGTTTCTGTGCGCGCGGCATACGGTAAGGATGTCGCAACGGACAGAGTTGCGGAAGCCTGCGAAGCCGCAGGACAGGGAGTTTCGGCTGTTGTTGACGGCAAAGCCGTACTTGTCGGAAATGAAAAGCTTATGGAAGAAAACGGCATAACCTTTAATAAAGCCGATAATATAGGAACCGTAATGTATGTCGCGTGTGAAGGCGTTTTTATGGGGACTGTCGTTATTGCAGATGAAATTAAAGATGATGCCAAAGCTGCAATAAGCGCGCTTAAATCCGAAGGCGTAAAAAAATGCGTTATGCTCTCGGGCGACAGACAAAGCGTTGCAGACGCAGTCGGTCGTACGCTCGGAATAGATGAGGTGTACGCACACCTTATGCCTGCGGATAAAGTAGAGCTTGTTGAAGAAATGCTCGATCAAAAAGGAGCAAAGGACAAAATCGCTTTCGTAGGCGACGGTGTAAACGACGCTCCTGTGCTTTCGATAGCCGATATAGGGATTGCAATGGGGACGATGGGCTCCGACGCGGCGATCGAAGCGGCCGATATCGTAATAATGGACGATGATTTGAGTAAAATTGCAAAAACCGTAAAAATAGCCGTAAAAACCGTAAAAATCATAAGGCAAAACATTATTCTGGCGCTTGGAGTTAAAGCCGTGGTCCTCGTTCTCGGAACATTGGGAATTGCAAATATGTGGCTCGCAGTTGTTGCCGATGTCGGCGTCGCAGTTGTGGCTATCCTCAATTCTATGAGAACGCTTAATATGCATTTGTTATAATTTGTCAATAATTTTTTAATCATTTTACAGATTCAAGACCGCTTTTGCGGTCTTTTTTGGCTTTTGCGCCGGTTTGTTGTCATAAAAACTTAATATAAAGAGTATTGATTTTCCTATATTAAAATAATATAATATATTATGAGGATGTGGAAGATTATGCCTGATTACGAAAGAAATATTCCAAAAGAACGGATTAGAAAAAGAAAGATAAGAAAGCTCAAACAGGCGGCGATTTATTACGGCGCAGCTCTGCTTGTGCTGGTGCTTGTTGTGTGGGGATTGGTTTCGGGCATTAAAGGACTTGTTTATGTTTTAACTCCCAAGCCCAAACCGGTTAGGCCGTCTGTCGAACAGCTTATCGCAGACGGAGATATGCTTGCGGCGAGCTATGACTTTGACAAGGCGATAGAGCATATCAAATCTTACGGCGAGGACTACATCGAAAAGCCCGAACTGACAGACGCGATAGGGCGGTACGAAAACGCAAAGGCAACAATGGTAAAGTTTGAAGATGTTCACGATGTTACGCATGTGTTTTTCCACGCGCTTATAGCCGATAGCGCCAAAGCGTTTGACGGCGAGTATACGCAGGACGGATACAATCAATATATGGTAACCGTAGACGAGTTCAAAAAAATGCTCGAGGAATTTTATAACCGCGATTTTGTACTCGTAAATCTGCACGACATTGCCGTACAACAGATAGATGAAAACGGCAACGCCAAATTCGTACCCGGTGAAATATGGCTGCCGGAGGGCAAAAAGCCAATGGTAATATCGCAGGATGATGTGTGCTATTACAGATATATGCAGGGCGACGGCTTTGCCTCCAAGATCGTTATAGGCGAAGACGGCTACCCCACTTGTGAATACATACAGGACGACGGCACGGCTTCTTACGGTGAATATGACCTTGTGCCGATTTTGGAGAACTTTATACACGAGCACCCGGATTTTTCGTACCGTGGAGCGAGAGCAACGCTTGCCATAACGGGATACGACGGCGTTTTGGGTTATAGAACATGTCCGTCGGGCGAGGGATATACAGAAGACGATATTCCAAAGGCAAAGGCAGTTGCCGACCGTATGAAGGAGCTTGGCTGGGTATTTGCAAGCCATAGCTGGGGACACCGCCGTTACGGACAGATATCGGCTGAAGAAGTCGGGGAAGACGCCCAAAAATGGGAAAACGAAGTCAAGCCGATAATCGGCGAAACAGATATTCTCATATACGCGCATGGCGACGATATTGCAGGGATAGAAGAATATTCTGGCGATACATTCAATGTGCTTAAATCGTTTGGGTTTAATTACTTCTGCAATGTTGATTCGCATATATCGTGGGTTCAGATAGGCAAGGATTATGTGCGTCAGGGTCGGCGCAACATTGACGGCTACCGTATGTATTACTATCCGCAGATGCTTGAAGATTTGTTTGATGTCAGTCAGGTATATGACGCCACAAGACCGGTAGTTCCCGAAATATAGAATAAAAAACGGTTCAGCATAGCTGAGCCGTTTTTTTCATATAATAGCAAAGAGGTGATTACGCGTATGAAAAGGTTTTGCCTTTTTGCAGTGTTTTTGTGTTGTTTTCTGCTCTTGTCCGGCGCAGAAAGCGCAAACCCTTATGAAATATTTATTGACGGTGACGAG
Source organism: Clostridia bacterium (assembly GCA_017450025.1). Taxonomy (GTDB): domain Bacteria; phylum Bacillota; class Clostridia; order UMGS1883; family UMGS1540; genus RGIG3586. Next base: position 44,414 of record JAFSYJ010000038.1, read on the forward strand.
GCAACGCTTTACCTTATCGAAGGCGGACAATGCGTGCAAAAGTTCCGCTGCGCGGTGGGCAAGCCCGATACGCCGTCTCCGATAGGAACATTTTACATAACTGAAAAAGCTCATTGGGGCAGTGGGTTTGGCGGCAGATGGCTTGGGATAAACTGCAAATGGGGCAAGTTCGGAATACACGGCACGATATTTCCGAATTCGATCGGCTGGAGCTCGTCACACGGCTGCTTCCGTATGCTCAATAAAGATGTTGAAAAGCTTTACGATATTGTACCTGTCGGAACAAAGGTAACGGTTGCTTTTGGTGTTTACGGTGACTTTGGCAACGGCTTCCGCTATATCAAACCGGGCGGATACGGCTCAGATGTGATGCGGATACAAAAAAGACTTGCCGAGCTTGGCTACTATAACGGCAGTATCGACGGCAGATATATGAGCCTGACGCAAAACGCACTTAATAAATACCAGCGCGATAACGGCTTGACCGTCACCAATACGGTAACGCCTGCATTGCAGGAGCATATGGGTTTTGTTCTGATGGAGTGACTATGACCGTTTTTTTATAAAAAAATACCCAAAGACAGATATAACGAGGGCACCGATGGCGTCAACTATCATATCCTTCATAGTGTCGCTGAGTGCCGCACGCCCTAAAAGCAAAACCCCCTCAGCTGTTCTGTATTTTTGCATATTAAGACCAAAAACAAAGTCGCCGGTAAATTCGTAAATTTCCCATAAAGTGCCGAGCGCGAGCGAAAAGCAGAACGCAAAAACCGCCAAAAAGAGCGGACTAAGCCGCACGGATACCTTTTCCGACTCGTTAAAAAGACGGACAATAAGAAACCCCAAAAATCCGAGCATTGCGCCGCTTAAGCAGTGCAAAAAAGAATCCCAATACGGAATAATATAGTAAAAATTCCGCACCTCACCCAAGTATATGGCACAGTAAAGAAAAACAAAATAAATTACAGTCATTTTGTTTGGAATATTCAGCGACAACCGTTTTTCTATAATGCTCGGCACAGTCATCAACAAAAGCCCGAGCACGCATTGCAGCGTCATAAGAAGGTAATCGCTTTTTATATGCAGTGCGCCGCCTGACGGCGCAGTAATAAAGTTGTAAACCGAATAACCGGTTGAAAACAAAAGCGTTAAGAATAAAAAATTTTTCAATGTCTTTTTAAATTTCATTGCAGTCACCGTCAATGTGAGTAGTTATTTATAAAATTATTGTTTACAAAAAATCTTTTTTGTAGTAAAATAATGTTAGAAAGAAGGTATGAAAATATGAAAGTTTTAGTTACAGGCGGAGCGGGATACATAGGCTCCCATACATGCGTCGAGCTTTTGTCGGCAGGGTATGACATAGTTGTCGTAGATAATTTTTCAAATTCCAAGCCTTCCGCGCTTGAACATATAAAAGAAATTACCGGCAAGGACTTCAGGTTTTATGAGGCTGACCTTTGCTGCAGAGAAAAGGTCGAGCAAATTTTTGAAGAAAATGAAATTTCGTGTGTCATTCATTTTGCCGGACTTAAGGCAGTAGGAGAATCCGTGGCACAGCCTTTAAGATACTATTATAATAATATTCTCAGTACGCTTGTTTTATGCGGTGTAATGGCAGAGCACGGCTGTAAGAATATAGTTTTTTCGTCGTCTGCGACGGTATACGGCGATCCTGCCGGCGTGCCTATTTTGGAGGATTTTCCGCTGCATACGACAAACCCGTACGGCTCCACAAAGCTTATGATAGAAAATATTTTGCAGGATATTTATGTGTCTGACAATGAATGGGGCATTGTTCTTCTCCGTTATTTTAATCCGATCGGCGCGCATAAAAGCGGACTTATCGGAGAAGACCCCAACGGTATTCCTAATAATCTACTGCCGTATGTTGCCAAGGTGGCAACGGGTGAACTCGAGTGCCTCAGCGTGTTCGGTGACGATTATGATACGCCTGACGGAACGGGAGTGCGTGATTATATCCATGTCGTTGACCTTTCACTCGGCCATGTTAAGGCTGTACAAAAGCTGGAAAAGGAAAACGGCGTACATATATATAACCTCGGAACAGGCAACGGATACAGCGTTCTGGAAGTCGTAAAGGCGTTTGAAAAGGCGACGGGCAAAAAGGTAAATTATAAAATTGCACCCAGACGGCCGGGCGATATAGCGATGTGCTATGCTGACGCGTCAAAGGCTCTTCGCGAGCTCGGCTGGAAGGCGGAGAGAGAAATAAATGAGATGTGTGAGGACGCGTGGAGATATGCCTCAACGCATATAAAAAAATAATTTCCAAAATATGCAAAAATGTATTGATTTTTCAAATAAAGTATTGTATAATGGAATATGGCAAAAGAGAGAGTGGGTATCGACCCACTCTCTCGTCGTTAAAAAAGAAAGTTAACGGAAACGGATAAATAAAGAGGTGACATAAATGTCCAAAATAGAAGAAAAGGTTTATGAAATTTCCGTACCCTTTGCCGAAGAAGCAGGCGTTGAGATTTACGATGTCGAGTATAAAAAAGAAGGCCCCGATTGGTTTTTGAGAGTTTTTTTGTACTCGGAGCGCGGCATTACGGTAGACGATTGCGAGGCTGTGAGCCGAAAGCTTTCAGATAAGCTTGACGAGATCGATATAATCGATACGGCATATTATCTTGAGGTGTCATCGCCTGGCATAGAGCGCGTTTTAAAGACGGCACGCCATTATGAAACGGCGATAGGAGAACCGATTACCGTAAAGCTGTATAGCGCCATTGACGGCAAAAAGAACCTTACGGGAACGCTTGATAAATTTGAAAACGGCGTAATTTTTATGACTGCGGAAGACGGCAATCATTATGAAATAGACAAAGAAAAAACATCACAGGTAAAAATTAAATTTGAAGGATAGGAGTTGTTTTGGAAAGTGGCTAACGAACTTATGGCAGCATTGGAACTGCTGGAAAAAGAAAAAAATATCAAAAAAGAGGATTTGCTGGAGGCACTCAAGCAGCCGCTTATCACGGCATACAGAAAGTATTACGGCGCAGGAGAGAATGTGTTCGTAGATATTGACGGTAACGGCGTCATAACGGTACACGAAAAAAAGACCGTTGTAGAAGAAGTCGAAGATTACGACAGCGAGATAACGCTTGATGAAGCGTTGACGATCAATAAAAACGCCGCTGTGGGCGAGGTTGTTGAAATCGTTACAAAGCCAAAGGACTTCGGCAGGATTGCGGCGCAGAACGCAAAGCAGATGATGGTACAGTACATCAGAGAGGCTGAACGCGGCAAGGTTTACAAAGAATTTGTAGATAAGCAGAACGATATCGTTACAGCGACCGTGCAAAAGCACGACAGACGCGGAGTGCTTCTTGAAATCGGCAATGTAGAAACTCTTATGCCGCTGCACGAACAGGTGCCCGGAGAGACATATAAAACAGGCGACAGAATTCCTGTTTATGTTCTTGAAGTCAAAAATACAACAAAAGGCGTTCAGATACTTGTATCGCGTACACACCCCGGACTTGTACGCAAGCTTTTTGAGCGCGAAGTTCCCGAAATTGCCGACGGAACGGTAGAAATAAAGAGTGTTGCGCGTGAAGCAGGCTCAAGGAGTAAAATTTCGGTTTATGCCGAGAACGAAAAGGTTGACCCGATAGGCTCGTGCGTTGGACAAAAGGGCGCCAGAGTGTCAAATGTACTCAGAAGCCTCGGCAATGAAAAGATAGATATTATAAAGTACAGCGAGGACCCCGTAGCATATATAACAGAAGCTTTAAGTCCGGCAAAGGTTGAAAGCGTAGTTATACACGAGGATACCAAGTCGGCGGAGGTTGTTGTTCCGGACTTCCAACTTTCGCTTGCAATCGGGCGCGAGGGACAAAACGCGCGCCTTGCCGCAAAGCTCACAGGTTGGAAGATAGATATAAAGAGCAATAATTAAAGGACGCCAAATCAGCAAATTTCGGAGGCGGTTTTATGAAAAAAGAAAAGCATATTCCTTTGCGTAAATGTCTTGCTTGCGGAGAGATGAAGCCAAAAGCTGAACTGTTCAGGATATATGTGGCGCAGGACGGCGGCGTGGAGCTTGACCGCAGTTTTAAGAGCGGCGGCAGAGGAGCATATATTTGTCGTAATAAGGATTGTATTGCGCGTGCGGCTAAGGCAAAGCGCATAGAACGCGTTGTCGGTGCGTGTGACGCAGATTTTTATGGCAAGCTGTCTGCGGAGGCTGAAGATGAAGGATAGTGTACTTAGCTTTTTAGGGCTCGCCGCAAAAGCCGGCAGGCTCATATACGGGAGTGAAGCCGGCAGTAACGCCGCAAGAAGCAGACGGGCAAAGCTTGTTATCGTTGCGTGCGATGCGGCAGACAATACAAAAAAGCTTATGCAAAATAAATGCGCGTCTAATAATATACCGCTTTGCGAGTACGCTGATATCGAGTCTTTGAGCAAGGCGGTAGGTAAAGGGGCTGTCTCTGTTGTCAGCGTCAGTGACGAAGGCTTTGCCAAAGCGATTTTTAAGAAAATAGATGTTAGTCATAAATAAAACAGAAAGGAATGGTTTTGAATGGCTACAAAAACAAATAAGCCGAGAATACATTCGGTTGCCAAAGAATTGGGAATAAATAATAAGGAGCTTATCACAATACTTGAAAAGTACGGTATGGGTACAAAAAATCATATGAGTACGCTCACCCCTGCCGACATGGACATAATTTTTGATTATTATACAATTAAGTTTGACGACGGCTCTGACATAAGCGAATTTTTAAAGCAGGATGAGCAAAAGGAAGAAGTAAAGCCCGCTCTGGAAAAGCCTGCCAAAAAGCAGAACAAGGAACAGGAAGAAGAAAAGCCTGCTGAAATCAAAAAGGCAAAGAGCCGTTATGTTGATACGCGTTCAAGCAATGTTGACCTTGATAAGATTGATAAGACCGAACAAATAGAAGCAATGCTCGGCGAAGACGCTATGAAGGATAATTCGGGAGCGGGCAAACAAAAAATCAAGAAGAAAAAGAACAGACCGAATAAAGGAACTCATCAGGAAGAGATCCGTAAAGAGCCCGAAAAGCCCAAAAAGGTTGAAAAGGTAAAAGTGCTTGTCCCGGATGAAATTTCGGTAGGCGATTTTGCAGAGCGTGCAAAGCTTGCGCCGACAGAAATTATTAAAAAGCTTATGGAACTCGGCATTATGGCGTCTGTAAGCCAGAATATAGATTTTGACACGGCGCAGCTCATAGGCGACGATTTGAACTTGATCGTAGAAAAAGAAATAATTGTGACAGATGAGGATATTTTGTTTGCAGATGAAGAAGATAAAGAAGAAGACCTCAAACCGCGTTATCCCGTTGTTGTTGTAATGGGACATGTTGACCACGGTAAAACTTCGCTGCTTGACGCAATACGCCACGCCAATGTTACGGATACAGAAGCCGGCGGTATTACTCAGCATATAGGTGCTTACTGCGTGGATATTAACGATAAAAAGATAACATTCCTTGATACACCCGGGCACGAAGCTTTTACATCTATGCGTGCAAGAGGAGCGCAGGTAACCGATGTCGCAATAATCGTTGTTGCGGCTGATGATGGAATTATGCCGCAGACGGTCGAGGCGATAAACCATGCCAAAGCCGCAAATGTAAGCATTATAATAGCAATAAATAAGATAGATAAAGAAAACGCAAATGTTGACAGGGTTATGCAGGAACTTACGGAGCATAATCTCGTTCCCGAGGAATGGGGCGGCGATACGGTCTGTGTAAAGGTTTCCGCAAAGCAAAAGCAGAATATAGACGGACTTTTGGAAATGGTAATACTCGTTTCGGAAATGAAGGAACTCCGCGCTAATCCCGACCGCCTTGCAAGAGGTACCGTTATTGAGGCAAAGCTTGATAAGGGACGCGGACCCGTTGCAACCGTACTCGTTCAGAACGGCACTCTCAATGTCGGCGATACGATAGTTGCAGGCACTTCCGTAGGCAGAGTCCGCGCGATGATAAGTGACAGCGGCGAAAGAGTAAAGTCGGCAGGACCTTCCGTACCTGTTGAAATCACGGGACTTTCCGATGTTCCGGAGGGCGGCGACCTGTTCTATGCCGTAACAGATGAAAAGATGGCAAAGAGCGTTGTAGAACAAAGAAAACAAAAGATAAAAGACCAGATGCAGAAAACTGCAGGCGCAGTAAGTCTTGACGACCTCTTTAATCAGATAAAAGAGGGCGAAATCAAAGACCTTAATATTATTGTTAAAGCAGATGTTATGGGAAGCGTTGAAGCTGTTAAACAGTCACTTGAAAAGCTTTCAAACGACGAAGTCCGCGTAAGAGTAATACACGGCGGCGTAGGTGCTGTAACAGAGTCCGATGTTATGCTTGCAACAGCCTCTAACGCAATTATTGTCGGCTTTAATGTACGCCCTGATTCGGGCGCTTTGGCAGCTGCGGATATGCATAAGGTCGATATGAGAATGTACAGAGTTATTTACGATGCAATCGAGGAAATCGAAGCCGCTATGAAGGGTATGCTTGCACCTGCGTTTAAGGAAGTTCTGCTCGGTCACGCTGAGGTCAGAAGTATCTTTAAGGTAAGCGGCGTCGGCACTATTGCAGGTTGTTATATTCAGGACGGTAAGGTGCAGCGTAATGCAGGAGTGCGTATAGTCCGCGACGGTATCGTTATACACGAAGGCGAACTCAGCTCGCTCAAACGCTTTAAAGATGACGCGCGCGAGGTCGCGCAGGGCTATGAATGCGGTATGGGCTTTGAAAAATATAACGACCTTAAAGAAGGCGATATAATCGAGTGCTTTGTTATGGAGGAAGTTGAAAGATAGGAGGAAAATATGGCTTCTTACAGAAGTGGCAGAATAGATGAAGAAGTTAAAAGAGAGCTTGGCGCGGTCATACGGGAATTAAAAGACCCGCGTATTTCGGGCGTTGTGAGTGTTGTCGCCGTTAAGGTGACAAAGGATTTGAGCTTTGCTAAGGCATATATCAGCGTTTTGGGAACTCCAAAACAGCAGAGCGACACAATGCTAGGTATAAACAGCGCCGCAGGCTTTATCAGAAAGGAAATCGGTCAGAGACTCAATTTGCGCCATACGCCGCAGTTTTTGTTCAAGGCGGATAATTCAATAGAACATGGCGCGCATATAAATAAACTTATAACAGATGTACTGTCTCAAGACGAAAACCGCGGAGGAGCTGAAAATGCAGAACAGGATTTATAATGTATTTAAAGAAGCGCATAAGATTGCGCTTCTTCCGCATGAGAACATAGACGGCGACGCTCTTGCGTCGTGCCTCGCACTTAAAAATTTTATAACGGCGGTCGGAGGAGATGCAACGGTGATCGCCGAAGGAGACATTCCTTCAAACCTCAAATTCCTCGGAGATGATTATGTTCTTTACGACAAAGATATCAGTCTCCCCGTGTTCGATGTTGCCGTTGCGGTTGACTGTGGAAGTACAGACCGCTTTGAAAACAGGGCGCATATATATAACGGTGCAAAGACCAAAATCGTAATTGACCATCACGAAACGAACCACGGCTTCGGAGACCTTTATATCGTTTCGCCCGAAAGCGCGGCGACCTGTGAAATAATTTACACATTTTTTGAAAATTTTGATGTTCCCGTTTCGGAGGAAACGGCAAAATTTCTTTACACGGGAATTGTTACCGACACGGGTGGATTTCGCTTCTCAAATACGACTTTAAAAACCTTTGAAATCGCGTCAAATCTTATAAAAACGGGCATAAATTTCAGTAAAATCTGCTCAAATGTGTTTGAATCCAAGCGCATCCAGCAGCTAAAAATAGAGGCGGCGGCGATAGCAAATGTTGAATTTTATCATTCGGGCAGAACCGTGATAACTCATGTAACGCAGGAAATGATAGACAAAACAGGCGCAACAGACGGCGATATGAATAACATCTCGTCGATTTTGAGAAGCATAGAGGGGGTAAGCGCTGCAGCGTCGCTCAAGGACAAAAACGGCGTTATAAAAATTTCGATGCGCTCCGACGAAAGCGTGAATGTTGCTGAAATTTGCGGGCTTTTCGGAGGCGGTGGACACGCGCGCGCGGCAGGCGCTACAAGCAATTTGACCGCGGAACAAATAAAAGAAAAAATTATTCCCGAAATAGGAGACTCATATGAACGGAATAGTTAATGCGTATAAGCCAAAAGGCGTTTCGAGCCACGATGTGATATACAAGGTCAGGCGCGCTTTGAATACGCGCAAAGTCGGTCACACAGGCACTCTTGACCCGCTTGCCGAAGGTGTTTTGCCCATATGCGTCGGCAAGGCGACAAAGATCGTGGAATACATTATGGCGGCGGAAAAGGAGTATTTGTGCACCATAAATTTTGGCGCGGAAACAGATACTCAGGATATTACGGGAAGCGTTACGGCATCGAGCGAAAAGCGGATCACACGCGTGGAATTTGAAGAAACGCTGACATTGTTTGTCGGAAGCATAAAGCAGATACCGCCGATGTATTCGGCAGTCCACCACAATGGCGAAAGGCTTTATAAGCTTGCGCGGCAAGGGATAGAGGTTGAACGGCAGCCGCGTGAAATTACTGTTTTCGGGATTGACATTATAAAATACGAAAAAGACTGCGCCGACATACTCGTAAGATGCTCCAAGGGTACATATATCCGCACGCTTTGCGAGGATATTGGCAGAAAAACAGGCACTTTGGCATATATGAGTGCGCTCAAAAGAACGCGGAGCGGTGTGTTTACGCTTGAAAACTGTATCCCGATTGAGGAAATTTCGGAGGACAAGCTTATTCCTATTGACGCAATGTTTGAGAACTGTGAAAAGGTTGTTTTAAATCCGACGGAAAAAGCGCGCGTTTTAAACGGAGTTCCCGTGCGCCGCAAATGCGAATTGGGTGTAAAATACCGCGTGTATGATGAAGACGGAAATCTGCTTTGTCTGTCAGAAGGAGCGCAAGACGGCAATTGGCAAATTTTGAAGATGTTAAAAAGTTTTTATTGAAAGTTGAAAAATATGGATAATCACAATACTGCGATTGCACTCGGCAATTTTGACGGAGTACATATTGCTCACAAAAAAATAATAGAAAATGCAGTCGTGTGCGCGGAAAAAAGCGGACTTAAAAGTCTTGCTTATATGTTTGAAACACATCCGCAATTTGTGCTTGGTGACAAGAACTTTAAAACAATAACGGACAATACGCGTAAGAGCGAGATAATTAAAGGGCTTGGCGCAGATACAATATATTATGAGAAAACAACGGCTGATATACTGTCTATGACGCCTGAGAATTTCGCGAGGGATATTTTGTCGTGCAGGTTTGGCGCAAAATATGTTTCGGTCGGTTATAATTACCGCTTTGGCAAAGGCGGAGAGGGTGACGCGAAAGCTCTTGAAAAACTTGGAAGAAAGTACGGCTTTGAGGTAATAATCACAGACAGGATAACTAAAGACGGGCAGGATATTTCAAGCAGTCTTTTGAGGAAATATATTGCAAACGGGGAAGTCGATGCGGCAAATAACCTGATGTGTAAGCCATATGCTGTCTGCGGAGTTGTTTCAGGAGGGAAGCATCTCGGAACAAGCTGGGGCATTGCAACCGCGAATGTTGAGATACCTGATATGCTTTTGACGCCGAAGCGCGGAGTTTATCTTACAAAAACTTTAATAGACGGAAAACAGTATAAGAGCGTTACAAATATCGGCACAAATCCCACTGTGGAACACGCAAAACCGCGCAGTGAAACGCATATTATAGACTTTAACGGAGATTTGTACGGTAAATATATAGAGATAACTTTTTGTGAAATGATACGGCCGGAGATAAAATTTGATTCGGTTGACGGACTGATATGCCAGATAAGAAAAGACATCGAATATGTAAAAAAGACGATTTGAGACCTGACGGCTCAGAAGAATAAATAAAGTACAAGCCGCATAATATTTAACAAAACGGCTTGCTTATAATTTAAAAATAAAAAGGAGTTCGGGTAATGCTAAAAAGGTGCGTTCTTAAAATTGCGACTGTGGCATTTATGGTGGCGTTTCTTTTACCTTTATACGCAGAGGCGGCAGTCGTATATAAGGAAGGGTCTGAAATAACCTTTCATAATGCTTCGCCGTGGTACATAAAAGACGATGTCTGGATAAACGGAAAGCACTATGCGGAAAGAACAGGTGATGTTTTATATATTTCGCTTGAGGACTTCGGAGGCGCGTTCAGATGCTATACATTCTTTAATCCCGACGAAAATTCTGTTTTTGTCAGTTTTGCGGACAAGACTATATGGCAGGGCGTTGGAGTTACGGACCTTTATATAGACAATGTGGCTTACGAAAATCCCGCACCGTATATTTCGGAAGAATCGGGTGAGGTTATGATTCCACTTGAACCGTATGCTTCTGTTATCGGATACAAAGGGGAGTTTGAGGTAAAAGAGGATTATCCGCCCGGACAAATGACATTAAAACGCGAAAAGACACCTTATACCCTGACAAGCCTTGAGGTTAATAAGGCGGCGCAGCTCGTAACGGTTTACGGAAAAGATCCGTCAGGCAATATTGAGCCTGTAAGGTATATGCTTTGCAGTACGGGAGTTAATAATTCCACACCGAGTGGGACATTCAGAGTTTCACCGCTCGGAGGAGAGTGGTATTTCTTTTCAAAATTCAAGTGTTATGTGCTCTATGCATCTCAGATTGTGGGAGATGTATGCTTCCACAGTATTCCGCATAACGGATATTCATTTGCTTCAATGAGTGCGGCGGGATATTCGGTTCTCGGAAGTCCCGCATCGCATGGCTGTATAAGACTTTTGGCGGAGGACTCAAAGTTTATTCACCAAAATTGCAGAGGACTCAGCGTTGTTATTACAAACGGATATACAAATGAAACTACAAACAGCATAAGGGCGCAGCTTTTGGCATCAAAGCCTTCATATAGTGAATATATTTCCAAAATGCAGTCAGGCAACTATTAAAAAGAGCGGTTATCCTTGTTTAAGGACAACCGCTTTTCTGCTTTTTTATTCAGCTTCAAAAGCATCTTTGCCAAGACCGCATACAGGGCATACCCAATCTTCGGGGATATCCTCAAAAGCAGTACCGGGAGCAATTCCGCCGTCGGGATCGCCTACTGCCGGGTCATAAACATAGCCGCAGGGACAAGCATATTTTTTCATTTTATAATCCTCCTTTTTATTTATATTGTAATTTTATCACAAAATTTTGAAAATAGCAAGAAGTATATAATATCGCGCAATTTATTGTATTTTTTCATAATCCTTGACTTGAAGGCAGTTTTTTTATATAATAAATACATAAAGTAATTACCGATAAATTAAATATAAAGGAGTGTTTATTTATGGGACTTATTAAGGCAGGAATAGGTGCTTTGGGAGGCACTTTGGCAGACCAGTGGAAAGAGTTTTTCTACTGTGACGCTATGGATAAGGACACTTTGGTTGTAAAAGGACAAAAAAGAATAGGCGGTCGTTCATCAAATACAAAAGGGAACGACAATATAATTTCAAACGGTTCGGGCATTGCCGTTGCCGACGGTCAATGTATGATAATTGTGGAACAGGGTAAGGTCGTTGAAGTTTGCGCCGAGCCAGGTGAGTTCACATATGACGCATCGACCGAGCCGAGTATTTTTACGGGAAATCTCGGTCAGAGCATAAAAGAAACCTTTAAAGTTATAGGAAAAAGATTTACATACGGCGGCGACACGGGAAAGGATCAGAGAATTTATTATTTTAACACAAAAGAGCTTATTGATAATAAATTCGGTACGCCGAATCCGATTCCGTTCCGCGTTGTTGATTCATCTATCGGGCTTGACCTTGATGTTTCGATTCGCTGCTCGGGCGTATATTCGTACAAAATTGCAGACCCGCTATTGTTCTACACCAATGTAAGCGGTAATGTTGAACAGGAATACCGCCGTGACGAAATAGAGGATCAGCTTAAAACAGAATTTATAAGTGCACTGCAGCCTGCTTTTGGAAAGCTTTCGGATTTGCAGCTCCGTCCTAACCAGATCGTGACACACAATGCAGACCTTGAAGCCGCTATGAACGAGGCACTTTCGGCTAAATGGGGCGAGCTGCGCGGACTTAAGGTGGTTTCGGTTGCCCTCGGCTCTGTAACATTGCCTGATGAGGACGCTGAGATGATCAAAAAGCTTCAGCGCAACGCGGCTCTTCGCAATCCGAATATGGCGGCAGCTACAATAGTCGGCGCTCAGGCGGAGGCTATGCAGACGGCTGCGGCAAACGAAAACGGAGCTATGACAGGCTTTATGGGAATGGGAATGGCTATGAACGCAGGCGGCGCAAACGCAGGAAATCTGTTTGCTATGGGACAGCAGGCACAGCCTCAGCAGCCTGCACAGCCGGCAGCTGCTCCTGCTGCAAACGGCTGGAAATGCGTGTGCGGAGCTGAAAATCAAGGCAATTTCTGCACAAACTGCGGCGCAAAGAGACCGGCAGACGCGCCACTTTACCGTTGTGACAAATGCGGCTGGAGACCGCAGGACCCGAAAAATCCGCCGAAATTCTGTCCTGATTGCGGTGACCCGTTTGACGATAACGATAAAGAATGATTTTAAAGGAGTGAACGCATTTGGCAGAACTGCTTGAATATAAATGTCCGTGCTGCGGAGGGGCTATTTCGTTTGACAGCTCAATACAAAAAATGAAATGTCCGTACTGCGACACCGAATTTGAAATGGAAACGCTCAAAGCGTATGATTCTGTTTTAAATCAGGATAAGCAGGACAATCTTAATTGGGAAACAAACGCCGGCAGCAAGTGGGGGCAGGACGAAGAAAGCGAAATATGTGAATTTGTTTGCAACTCGTGCGGCGGAACAATTGTCGGCGACAAAAACACAGCCGCAACGGAATGTCCGTTTTGCGGAAACGCAGTTGTTGTCTCCGGCAATGTGAGCGGAACTCTCAAGCCTGACATTGTAATACCGTTTAAGCTTGACAAAAACGCGGCAAAAGAAGCTTTTGCAAATCACTTAAAGGGTAAACGGCTTTTGCCGAAGGTATTTAAAAGCGACAATCATATTGACGAGATAAAAGGCGTATATGTTCCTTTTTGGCTATTTGACGCAGATGCAGACGCAAATATAAGATACCGTGCGACGCGCGTTTCTGCGTGGAGCGACAGCAAATACAACTATACAAAGACGAGCTTTTTTTCTGTAATACGCGAGGGCAGCCTGTCGTTTGACGCGGTGCCTGTTGACGGGTCTTCAAAGATGGCTGACGATTTGATGGAATCTGTCGAACCTTTTGATTTATCTGACGCTGTTGACTTTCAGACGGCGTATCTTGCGGGATATTTTGCAGACAAGTATGATGTTACGGCAGAGCAAAGCATTGGCCGTGCAAACAGCCGCATCAAAGAAGCCAGCGAGACGGCATTCGCAAACACCGTAGAGGGTTATGCTACCGTGACGCCGGAATATACAAGCGTAAGCCTTAAAAACAGCAGGGCAAGCTACGCGCTGTATCCCGTGTGGCTCCTTAACACAACATGGAAAGGCAACAGGTACACTTTTGCAATGAACGGTCAGACGGGCAAATTTGTAGGAAATCTGCCTATGGACAAGGGCGCGTTCTGGCGTTGGTTTATGCTTGTTGCAGTTATAGGCACCGCAGCTTTTTACAGCGTGGCGTGGCTTTTAAATTTATTATAGGAGGGCAAAAAATGAAAAAGTTAATTTTAGCATTTCTCTGCGTCTCCTTAATAATAGTGCTTTTTATACCTGCTGCGGTGGGAGCCGTATATGACGGTAATTACATACTTGAAAACAACGGCAGCCTGACTGACGGGGAAGTTGCAGAGCTTAACGCCAAAGCGGCGGAAATATATAATTCGACAGGCTTTAATGTGTGCTTTTTGTTAACGGATGATACTGGCGATGACTATGTTTATGATTATATCGAAAAGAAATACAAAGCTGCTGCAGGCGAAGAAAACGGCATAGCGATCGGAATCGATACCGAAAAGCAAAAAGGCAGCTTTTACTGTTCGGGCAAAGCTGATACGATAATTACGGAGGACAGGGAAGAAACTCTCTGGAATCTGGTAAACGGCGACGATACATGGTATAACTGCATAGCCGCGTATATAGACACCGCAGGGGGAATCTTTAAAAGCGAAGTCACTGAAGCAGAGGGAGATGCAGATGCTGCCGGCATCTCAAGACTTGTCGATGAGGCTGATTTACTGACTGCCGACGAGGAAAGTATGCTCACACAAAAGCTTGACGAAACAAGTGAGCGGCTCGGCTGTGATATTGTTGTTGTAACAACAAATACGCTTGTCGGAAAATCCCCGATGGAATATGCAGACGACTATTACGACTACCACGGATATTCGCAAGACGGTGCGCTCCTGCTTATCAGTATGGAGGACAGAGATTGGTATATCTCGACAAGTGGTGAATGTATCACGGCAATAACAGACGCCGGACTTGATTATATGTCAGAACGCTTTTTAAACGATTTATCAAACGGCAAATACTATAAAGCGTTTAATATTTTCGCAGATTCCTGTGAGGAATTTATTATACAGGCAAGAAAAGGAAATCCCTACGACATAGGTAATATCCCAAAAAACAAAACACTTGACGAAAAGTGGATCGTGTATGCGCTTGTATTCGGCATTGTAGCCGCGATTATCGTTACGGGATCAATGAAGTCAAAGCTGAAATCGGTATATTACCGTTCCGCGGCAAACTATGTAAAAAGCGATTCGCTTAAACTGACAAAATACGATGATATTTTCCTTTACTCACACATCGACCGTACGGAAAGGGAAAGTGAACGAAGCTCCGGCGGAAGCAGCACGCATACTTCGTCTTCCGGTTCAACGCACGGCGGCGGAGGAGGAAAGTTCTGATAAAAAACAAATTTGTATTTAAAAATCACTTAAATATGATTAAACAAACTCCTGAAACATTGTTTTGGGAGTTTGTTTGTATCAGAAAATTACAGTAAAACATTTTTTTAATAAAATTTTTAAAAATCCATTTTTCGGTCTTGACAATTTTTGTCGTATTGTGTATAATACTAACATAATAGGGGATATTTTTTGCTGATATAGGTTCGAGTAGATGGTTCGAATGTTTCTACCGTGACACCGTACAGTCACGACTATTGGCTTTTTGTGGATACCTATATTTGCAAAGGCTTTTTTACAAAGTCTTTTTTTCTTTTTCTGAATGTAAAATTTTTTACATAAAAAAATTTTTGGAGGTACAAAAAATGAAAAAACTTATTGCAGTACTTATCGCAGCAGCTTTGATGTTCACTTTGGCAGCTTGCGGAAACAAAACAGACGAATCTGCCGGCGGCGCAGACAATGCTGACGGCGCAACCATTAAGGTTGGTCTCGTATGTATAGGCGATGAAAACGACCAGGGTTATACATACAATTTTGTTCGCGCAACAGAAACAGCTAAAGAGGAACTTGCAAAAGACGGTATCAATGTTGAATGGATTATCAAGTATAATCTTATCGAAGGCGAGCCTGTTAAGGTTGCTAACGAAGAACTTGCAGAAGAAGGCTGTGCAATCGTATTTAACAACTCTTACGGTCAGGAACCTGCTATGCTTGAGGTTGCTCCGAACTATCCCGATGTTCAGTTTGTAGGTCTTACAAATGAAGGAAGCTGGAAAGATGATTTAGAAAACACTCATAATGCTTTTGCACGCATACACGAAGGTCGTTATGTTGCCGGCGTTGTTGCAGGTATGAAGCTTCAGGAAATGATTGACAACGGCGACATCAAAGAAGACGAAGCTATCATAGGTTATGTTGGTGCTTACTCATTTGCAGAAGTTGTTTCCGGCTATACTGCTTACTTCCTCGGTGCACGCTCGGTTTGCCCGTCTGTAACAATGAAGGTTCAATTCGTTGGTTCTTGGTCTGATGCTACTCTCGAAGCTAATGCCGCTCAGGCTCTTATCGATGAAGGCTGCGTTATGATTTCTCAGCACTCTGACAACACAACTCCTGCTACAACAGCTGAAAAAGCCGGCGTATTCCACACAGGATACAATGCTGATATGATTTCTGCTGCTCCTGCTGCATCAATTATCTCTACACGCATTGACTGGACAAACTACTTTGTATATGCTATAAAGGCCGTTGCTAACGGTGAAAAGTTTGATCAGGACTATAGCCACGGTATTGCAGAAGGCGAAGTTGTTTTGACAGAGCTTAATGAAAAAATAGCTGCTAAAGGTACTGCTGATAAAATAAAAGAAGTTATGGATCAAATCGCTAATGGTGAAATCAAAATATTTGATACATCTAAATTCACGGTTGAAGGCAAAGAGGTTACAACATGCTTCGCTATTGATGTAGACGGTGACTTTACACCTGACGAGGGCGAGGCTATCTGGGATGGAGAGTTCCACGAGAGCGCTGTTCCGGATCTTATGTCCGCACCGTACTTTAACCTTTCTATTGACGGCATCACAAGACTTAACGAAGCATTTTAATAAAAATTAAATTTACGGGAGCTGTCCGCGCGGATAGCTCCTGTATTTTCACAAAAAAGCCCGTTGCGGCTATTTTATGAAAGTACATTACACAAGAGAAAGGAAGATGCTTTTTGCAGGACAATTGCTCAATAGAAATGCGGAATGTCTCAAAGACATTCGGCAGGATTAAAGCAAATCAAGATGTTTCGCTGAAAATATACAAAGGTGAAATTTTATCCCTGCTCGGAGAAAACGGCTCGGGTAAAACAACGCTTATGAATATGCTGTCAGGTATATATTTTCCTGATGAAGGTCAGATTTTTGTAAACGGTAAACCGGCTTCGATAACATCTCCAAAGGACGCATTGAAGCAGGGTATAGGAATGATACACCAGCATTTTAAACTGGTGAGCGTTTTATCCGCCGCGGAAAATGTTATACTTGGGCTCGACGGCTCGCTTATGCTGGATATGAAAGAGGTCAGCAGAAAAATCACCGAAATATGCGAGCGTTATCATTTTAATGTTGACCCTGACAAAAAAGTTTACGATATGTCGGTTTCAGAAAAACAGACGCTTGAAATTATAAAGGTATTGTACCGTGACGCCGATGTTTTGATTCTTGACGAGCCGACAGCCGTCTTAACGCCGCAGGAAACTGAAAGACTTTTTGATGTGCTGCGCGAGATGAGAAAAGACGGCAAGGCAATTGTAATTATAACGCACAAGCTGCATGAGGTTATGGAGCTTGCTGACAGAGTTGCGGTTTTGCGAAAGGGTAAATTTGTTGGCGAGCTTATGGTCAAGGACACAAACCCGCAGGAAATGACAAATATGATGGTTGGGCGTACTGTTATGCTCAACATTGACAGACCGGAGCCTGTTAACCCGACGGAAAGGCTTAATATTCAGGGGTTAACGGTTATAAACGAAGACGGTGTCAAAAAGCTTGACAATGTTTCGTTTACCGCTATGGGCGGTGAAATACTCGGTATTGCCGGCATTGCAGGCTCGGGGCAGAAGGAGCTGCTTGAAGCTGTTGCAGGACTTCAGCCGATTAAATCGGGTTCAATTATATATACGCCTGAAAACGGCGAGTCGGAGGACTTGGTAGGAAAAACACCGATGCAGATAAAGAATGCAGGTGTTGCGCTCGCATTTGTGCCGGAGGACAGACTTGGTATGGGTCTTGTCGGAGGAATGGGTATGACGGGCAATATGATGCTTCGCTCGTGGCAAAAAGGAAAGGGAATGTTTGTTCACAGAAGCGACCCCACGGCTCTTGCAGAGGAGATAAAGGAAAAGCTTGAAGTCATGACGCCTGATATAAATTATCCCGTAAGGCGGCTTTCCGGCGGTAATGTTCAAAAGGTCCTTGTAGGCCGTGAAATTGCAACGGCTCCGTCGGTTATGATGAGTGCATATGCAGTACGCGGACTTGATATTAATACTTCTTATACGATATACAACCTTATGACAACACAGAAAATGAAAGGCACGGCAGTAATATTTGTCGGCGAAGACCTCGATGTACTTCTTGAGCTGTGCGACAGGATTTTGGTTTTGTATGACGGCAAGGTTTCGGGAATAGTTGACGGCAGAACCGCAACAAAAGAACAAATCGGTCTTATGATGACCCGTTTTGAAGGCGAAGGGGGCGAAAAAAATGAATAAAGTACATACTCCTTTGTTTCACCTGACCAAGAGAACTAATCTATCGCGTTCAGGCGCATGGCTGATAAGGCTCGGGTCGTTTTTGGCGGCAATTATTATCGGAGGTCTGATTTTTGTATTGCTCGGACAAAATCCGTTTGAGGCGTACCAATCTATTATAACAGGCTCTCTCGGAAAGTCTGTGGCATTAAGGCAGACGATCAAAATTGCCGTACCGCTCCTCGGAACGGCAATAGCTATTGCACCGTGCTTTAAGATGCGATTTTGGAATATAGGGGCAGAAGGGCAAATTACAGCAGGTGCAATCGGCGCAACATTTTTTGCACTTAACTTTGCAGGAAAAATACCCTCTATGCCACTACTTTTATCAATGGGTATCGCAGGCGCTTTGTGCGGCGCGTTCTGGGCGTTGATACCTGCTGTTTTTAAGGCAAAGTGGGGAACAAACGAAACGCTGTTTACACTTATGATGAACTACATTGTCATAGGCTTTGTAAGATGGCTTCAGGGCGGCCCGTGGGAAGGCAAGCCGGGCAGTCAGATCATACCGAATTTTAATCCTGACGCTGTATTGCCGGAGGTTTTCCGTATTCATTGCGGCTGGATAATCGTTCTTGCTTTGACAATTTTTATGTATGTGTATATGAAGTATTCAAAGCACGGTTACGAAATTGCCGTTGTCGGAGAAAGCCACAACACTGCCAAATACGCAGGAATGAATGTTGCCAAAATTACGATACGCACAATGCTGCTTTCAGGCGCTATTTGCGGTCTGGTTGGGTTTATGGTAGCTTCGGGAGCAAACAAAACACTGTATCACAATGTTGCTGACGGCGTTGGATTTACGGCTATCACAGTAGCATGGCTGGCACAGCTTAAACCGTTTGTTATGATTGTGATTTCGCTTTTGCTCGCTATTTTGGACAAGGGCTCGGGCGAATTACAAACAAGAATGGGAGTTCCGTCGTCTATATCGGATATTATAACCGGTGTTTTCCTGTTCTGTATGCTGGCAAGCGAGTTCTTTATAAATTACAGGATCATATTTACAAAATCTCATAAAAAGGAGGCCGCAAAATGAATACAATAGTTTCTTTGCTTTACAATGCTGTCTTAAACGGCACGCCTCTTATGTTCGGTACTATGGGAGAAGTCCTCACGGAAAAGTCGGGTAACTTAAACCTCGGCGTTGAGGGTATGATGTATATGGGCGGCGCAATTGGACTTGCAGGTGCTTTTTACTACGAAAAGATGGCAGGGTCTGCCGCAAACGGCATCGTTGCTATTTTAATTGCTCTTTTGCTCGCTTTTATTGCAGGTGCAATCGGAGCTTTGATTTTCAGCTTTATTACGATTTCAATGCGCGCAAATCAAAATGTAACAGGCCTTGCGCTTACGATCTTCGGCACGGGCGTAGGACAGTTTATTGGCGAGTATATGCGTACAAAGGAAGGCGGATATGTTGTTGTCGGAAACGGACTTAAAAACTTTTTCCAGGCATCGCCGTTTCCAAAGGCGTTACAGGATATTCCCGTTGCAGGTAAACTGATTTTCGGACATAATATTTTTGTTTACCTGGGAATTATAATAGCGGTTATTATGGCGATTTATATGAACCGTACCAGATTTGGACTTAACTTGCGTGCTGTGGGAGAATCACCTGCAACGGCTGACGCCGCAGGAATAAATGTAACGCGTTACAAGTACCTTGCAACGGTTATCGGCGGTGGAATATCCGCTATCGGCGGTATGGTATATATTATGACTATTGCAGGCTGTGTATGGAATCACGAGGGGCTTGCAGGCGAAGGCTGGCTTGCGGTTGCGCTTGTTATATTCTGCCTCTGGAAGCCTATCAGCGCTATGTGGGGCTCAACGCTTTTCGGCGCGTTACTTATTATGTATCTCCGAGTCAGATTGCCTATACCGAGCGAGATTTATAAGATACTGCCATATGTCGTAACGGTAGCTGTTTTGATTATTACGAGCCTTCGTAAAAAGAAGGAAAATCAACCGCCTGAAAGTCTTGGATTATCATACTTCAGAGAAGACCGGTGAGGCAGTAATACAACATAAATACAGGAACAAAAAACCCTTTGACAGCTTTGTCAAAGGGTTTTTATAGTTATGTTTACGGTCTTACAAGTGCAACCTCACCTGGTGTGCCGTCGGGAGCAAGAATAGTACCTATTGCATATTGCTTGCCTTCGTATTCGTAAAAGTAATTTATGTCCATGTAAGTATAACTTACCGAAACATGGAGAGCATCGTTTGCCCAATTACCCAAGTAATTTACCGGCGGTTGATTTGACATATCGGTTGTATAACCTAAATCGGGTTCATAGAATATATACGGTGTAACATTCATGGAAGCGCTGTCGCCGCCCTGATTCCAAATCTGGGCATTTTCTACATCCCAGCAATATGCGCCTCTTACTCTTTGCGGATCCCAAACGACAAGCATTTTCCAGCCGCCTTCAACAAGAGTGGGGTTAGTGATGGGAGCTGCGCCGTTAAGAAAACCGGGAGCGGCACCTGAACCTATTGAAGGCGTGTACCAATCAAAGGCTGCCAAATCGGGAAGTTCAGCAGTGGAAAAACCTGCAGCTATCTGCTGTGCTTCTTCAAATGTCATTTCGTGCGGTGCTTCGGGTTCCTGTTCGGCTTGCTCCTCTTCTTTTGTCTCTGTTTGTGATTGCTCTGTCTTAATGCTGTCGGCAGGCGTATCGTTTTTTCTGCCTAACAGAAGAACAGCAGCTACTGCCGCGGCGGCAATTAACACAACAATTACAATTACGAGAATAATGATTGTTTTGCGTGCGCCGTTTGAAGAACGCTGAGCATTCGTTCCTCCTGCATATTGGCTGCCATACTGTGGGTTTGTAGCGTTCCATACATTTTGCACAGGCTGTTGCTGTGTTGGCTGCTGTTGTATTGGCGGCTGCTGTGTTGGCTGTTGCTCCGCCTGCGGCTGTTCGTCTTCTACCGCCGCACCGCAAATTGTACAGAATTTTGCATTTTCATCAAGTTTGCTTCCGCAATTTTCGCAATACATAATTTTCCTCCTTTTTATTTTAAATATCGCTTTTGCGATTATTTTGTCATTTTTTCTTGCTTTACTTTGTGGTCTATAACATGGCGTGAGGCAAGCTCGTCTATAATATCGTCACACGAGATACCAAGCTCCACCATTAAAACAAGGATATGATATGCGAGGTCCGCAATTTCGTATATTGTCTCCTTTTTGTCCTCGGCCTTGCCTGCTATTATGACCTCTGTAGATTCTTCTCCGACCTTTTTAAGGATTTTATCGAGTCCCTTTTCAAAAAGGTATGTCGTGTATGAGCCTTCTTTTTTTTCTGTTTTTCTGCCTTCGATAAGCTTCATAAGATCACGGAGTGAAAATTCGGCGTTTTCATCACCCGTCAGGAAATCTCCGTCAAAGCATGAATCTGTACCCGTATGGCAGGCGGGACCTGCCTTTTTGACTATAACCGTCAACGCGTCGCGGTCGCAGTCAGGCTTGATCGCGATAACATTCTGAAAATTGCCCGATGTCTCGCCCTTTCGCCAAAGCTTTTGACGGGAGCGCGAGAAAAAGCAGGTTTTACCTTCTTTAAGCGTGATTTCAAGGCTTTCTCTGTTCATATAAGCGAGAGTGAGAACCTTTTTTGTATAAAAATCTACAACTATTGCAGGAATAAGACCTTTTTCGTCAAATTTAAGAGTATTTGGATCAATCATTTTACAACCTCACATTTATTTTATTCTGTTTCAAAACTTTTTTAAGTTCGGGGATTTGTACTTCTCCAAAGTGGAATATAGAAGCCGCAAGTCCTGCGTCAACCTTGGGGAGAGTTTTAAAAAGCGTGACAAAATCCTCAATACAGCCTGCGCCGCCTGACGCTATTACAGGCACGGAAACTATATCCGAAACGGCCTCAAGCATTTCAATATCAAAGCCGTTTTTGACGCCGTCTGTATCAATGCTGTTTAAAACTATTTCGCCTGCGCCGTTTTCGACGCCTTGTTTTATCCATTCGAGCGCGTCGATGCCCGTGTTTTCGCGCCCGCCCTTGGCAAAAAGCGTAAAGCGTCCGTCAACTCTTTTGACATCTGCGGAGAGAACAACGCATTGACTGCCGTACTTTTCAGCCGCCATTGGTATCAGGCTTGGATTTTTAATCGCGCCCGAATTGACGCTGACCTTATCTGCGCCGCATTTTAAAACGCGGTCAAAATCGTCAAGCGTGTTTATGCCGCCGCCGACCGTAAGAGGAATAAAAACCTTTGAGGCGGTCTCCTTAAGAATATCCGTAAAAATCGCTCTTCCGTCAGAGGACGCGGTAATATCGTAAAATACAAGTTCATCTGCGCCGCAGGAGGAATAAAACTGAGCCAAATCTACGGGCGAGGATACATCATTTAAATTTTCAAAGTTTACACCTTTTACAACTCTGCCGTTTTTTACATCAAGGCAGGGAATAATTCTTTTTGTTATCACCTATTGCACCTCCAACGCGGCGGAAAGGTCAACATTACCCGTGTAAAGAGCCTTACCGAGTATCGCGCCCCATACGCCTGCCGCTTTTACGGCGCGCAGGTCATCAAGTGTGCTGATTCCGCCTGAAGCAATAAAGTTAATGTCAAAGTGCGAGCAAAGCTCCTTATAAAGAGCGCGGTTTGTGCCCTGCATTGCTCCGTCTTTTGAAATGTCTGTGCAAATAACGGTTTTAACTCCTATGTCCTGTAATTTTTTGCAGAAATCCATATAATTTTCATCAGATGTGACAGTCCAGCCGTGCGTCGCGACCTTATCGCCCTTTATATCAACGCCGACAGCTATTTTATCGCCGTATTCGGAGACCGCTTGCTTTAAAAAGGCGGGATTTTTAACCGCCGCCGTGCCGATTATAACACGCGCCGCGCCTGCGGAGACATATTTTTCGACCGCATTCATATCACGGATTCCGCCGCCTATCTCAACGGACAGATTGGTATTTTTAATAATTTCGGCTATTTTATCATAATTTTCGTTGCCGCCCGAAAGCGCACCGTCAAGGTCAACGGTATGAAGATGCGATGCGCCCTTTTCCTCAAAGCTCTTGGCTACCGAGAGAGGGGAGTCGGAATATATATTTTCTTTGCCGTAGTCGCCGCGGAAAAGCCTGACAACATTGCCTCCGCGCAAATCTATTGCCGGCAAAATGTACATACGATCAAGTCCTTTCGTAAAATGCTTTTAAAATGCCGAGACCGACATCGCCGCTTTTTTCAGGGTGGAACTGCGCGCCGTAGATATTCTCGTTTGCAACTGCCGCAGTAAGCGGCGCACCGTATTCTGTCATAGCTATAATATTTTCTTCAGGCGTGTCGGCATAAAATGAATGGACAAAATACACAAAGCTACCTTCGGGCGTGGTCTCAAACAGGCGGCTTTTATTCGGATATGTCAGAGAGTTCCAGCCGATATGCGGTATTTTAAAATCACTGGAAATAACATCTGCAATCGGCTTTACGCTGCCTTTTATAAGTCCCAAACCCTCGTATTCTCCGTATTCGTAGCTTTTTTCAAACAAAAGCTGCATACCGAGGCATATACCAAGGAGCGGTTTGCCGTTATTGACTTCATTTTTAATAAGGTTGGCAAGACCTGTGTCAAAAAGTATTTTTGCCGCGTCACCAAACGCGCCGACGCCGGGCAAAACTATTTTGTCAGAGTTTTTTATTTTTTCAAAATCGCCCGTCAGCTCAACATCTGCGCCAATCGCCTTAAAGGACTGATACAGCGAAAATATATTGCCGACGCCGTAGTCAATTATCGTGATCATTATATGACTCCTTTGCTTGACGGGATTTCACCCGAAACTGTCAAATCCTGTTCAGACGCAGCCTTTAACACTCTGGCAAACGCTTTGAACATTCCCTCGATAATGTGATGCGTGTTTTTGCCGTCAAGCTGCTTTATGTGGAGCGTGATTTTGGACGCGCGCACAAATGCTTCAAAAAATTCTTCGGCAAGTTCGGTATCAAAATTACCTATCCTTTTTGCACGCAGATTTGCACTGTACGACAAATGCGCTCTGCCGCTTATATCAACCGCGCAGAGAACAAGAGCCTCGTCCATCGGCAGAATTATATCAGCGTAGCGCGCTATGCCGCGCTTGTCACCGAGAGAATGCAAAAATGCCGTGCCGAGCACGATGCCGATATCCTCTGTCGTGTGATGCGCGTCAACCTGCATATCGCCGCGGCAGGTTAGCTTTAAGGAAAAGCGCGAGTGAGTGCAAAAAAGCGTCAGCATATGGTCAAGAAAGCCGCAGCCTGTGTCGATTTCAGCGATACCCTTGCCGTCAGGTGTGAACTTTAAATAAATATCGGTTTCTTTGGTTTTTCTGGTAATTTCTTGTTGAGTCATTTTTGTTCCTCCAGAATTTCAGAAATTTTTGCAATGAGAATATCTGTTTCCTCGCGTGTGCCGATTGTTATGCGGTTATAATCTGTTATCTTGGGGTCTGTGAAGTGGCGCACCAAAACGCCCTTTTCTTTAAGTGCGAGATAAAGCTCTTCGCCTGAAATATCAGGGTGCTTTGCAAAAATGAAGTTTGCATACGAATCTGTCATTGTAAAGCCGAGCTTTTTAAGCTGCAGTGCGGTATATGTGCGGTTTTTGATAATTTTGGCGCAGCATTCGTCAAAATACGCTGTGTCCTTTATTGCACCGAGACCGAGAGCAAGCGTTGTGCGGTTGATATTATACGGATTTGTGGAAAATTTGATTTTTTCGAGGTCGCGTATAATTGCCGCGTCGGCAACGGCAAAGCCAAGCCTTGCTCCTGCAAGGGAGCGGGATTTTGAAAAAGTGCGCGAAACAATCAGGTTATCATATTTTTTTACAAGCGGTACGGCGCTTTTTCCACCGAAATCTATATACGCTTCATCTATTATTACGATTTTATCGGGGTTGGACTTAATAATTTCTTCTATATCGTTTAACGCAAGCAACATTCCCGTAGGAGCGTTTGGATTTGCGATAACTATGTGGGAATTTTTTGCAATGTAATCGTTTATGTCAATGGAAAAGTCCGTTTTAAGCGGTGCAAATACGGACTTACAGCCATATAATTGTGCATAAACCTTATAAAATCCGTATGAAATCTCCGGAAATATAACGGGTAAACCCGAAAAAAACGCCATAAACGAGAACGACAAAACCTCGTCAGAGCCGTTGCCTATAAAAATATTGTCGAGATTTACTCCCATATTATCTGCAATAGCCTCTTTAAGCAGTTTACATTCCGGGTCGGGGTACAGGTTGGAATTTTCCGCTTCCGCTATTGCAAGCTCCAGTGCCTTTTTTGACGGATGGAAAGGGGATTCGTTTGTATTAAGCTTTACATATTTTTTGTCCCGTGGCTGTTCGCCGGGGGTGTATTCTTTAAGCCCTGCAAATTCGGACTTTAAAAATTTACTCATTCGGTTCACCTTCAAAGCGGATCGACGCGCTTTTTGCGTGCGCGGTCAAGCCTTCTTTTTTTGCAAAATAATCAATTTTTTTATATACCTTTTCAAGAGCGTCGTCTGTGTAATACATATACGACGACTTCTTTACAAAATCATCAACGGAAAGCGGACTTGCAAAGCGCGCCGTGCCGTTTGTAGGCAGAGTGTGGTTTGTGCCTGCAAAGTAGTCGCCGAGAGCCTCGGGGCAATATTTGCCGAGGAAAACGGAGCCTGCGTTACGGATTTGGGGCAAAAGCTCAAAAGGCTCGTCAACGCACAGTTCAAGATGTTCGGGGGCGATTTCGTTTGCCGCCTGTGTCGCTTCTTCCATCGTGTTTGTAAGCAATATCATTGAGTATGTATTGACAGACGCTTCGGCGATTTCGCGCCTCGGCAAAAGCGCAAGCTGACGCTCGATCTCAAGGGCGGTTTTTTCTGCAAGAGACTGGCTTGTGGTTATCAGTATAGCTGCTGCCATTTTATCATGTTCCGCCTGAGACAGCAAATCGGCCGCCACAAATGCGGGGTTTGCGGTTTCGTCAGCAATTATGAGGATCTCGCTCGGTCCTGCAATCATATCTATACTTACATTACCGAAAACCTGTCTTTTGGCTTCGGCAACATACATATTGCCGGGGCCCACTATTTTATCTACGCGCTTTATAGACTCTGTGCCGTAGCATAAAGCAGCAATAGCCGCAGCGCCGCCTGTTTTATAAATTTCGGTCACGCCTGCGATATGCGCTGCAGCCAGAACATCAGGGTTTACAGAGCCGTCGGAACGGGGAGGGGTTACCATTGCGATTTCTTTGACACCTGCAATTTTTGCGGGTATCGCGTCCATCAGAACTGTTGACGGATACGCCGCCGTTCCGCCCGGAACATACAGTCCTACTCTCTCAAGCGGCATTATGCGCTGTCCGAGAGTTATTCCGCTTTTTTCTATTTTATATCCCTGTCGGAGCTGCATCTTATGATATTCTCTTATGTTTTCTGCGGCTTCTGTTAAGATTTCTATAAATACGGGGTCGGATTCTGACACGGATTTATCTATTTCTTCCTGCGAGACGCGCAGTGAGGTAAGGTGGGCACGGTCAAATTTTTCTCCGTATTTTAATAAAGCATTATCGCCGTTTTTTATAACATCGTCTATTATGTCTTTTACCACGCCGCTGACATCAACGGTTTCGGGAGAGCGCTTAAGAACATCAGACGGAGTTATATCGCGGAGATTTTTTATTTTTATCATTGAACTTCTCCTTTAGCATCACATAGCAAGCTGAGCTTTTCTGTCATTTTCTGGATTTCTTTTGTCTTAAATTTGAAAGAGGACTTATTTGCAACGAATCTTGCGCTGATAGTTACTATATCCTCGACAACCTCAAGGTTATTTGCATAAAGAGTTTTGCCTGTTTCCACGATATCGACGATGACATCGGAAAGTCCGAGAATAGGCGCAAGCTCAATTGAACCGTTAAGCTTTATAATATCTATATCTCTGCCGAGATTGGCATAGTAATTTTTTGCAATATTCGGGAACTTTGTTGCAACGCGGAGCGTTTTATCAAGAGGAAAATGCGCTCCCTTTTTGGAGGCAATTGCCATACGGCATTTGCCTATGCCGAGGTTTAAAAGCTCATAAATATCAGGCTTGGATTCGAGCAGAATATCAAGCCCGACAATGCCGACATCAGCCGCCTGCTTTTCGACATAAATCGAAACATCGGAGGGCTTTACCCAAAAGTATCTTACGCGCGTTTCAGAGTTTTCAAAAATAAGCTTTCTGCCCGGATTTTTTATTTCGGGACAGGCGTATCCTGCTTCTTCCAAAAGGTTATACGCATTTTCTCCGAGCCTGCCTTTCGGAAGGGCAATATTTATATAGTTATCCATTGTTCTTCCTCTTTTCAAATTCAATTACTTCACGGCAGCGTATATGCCCGTCGTTTTGCTTTGCCGCGCGTACCGCAGTACCCGACTGCACAAGGCTGTTTACCCAGCTTAAGACTTCGGCAGGGGAGTCGGAATCAGAATACAAAAGAAGAACATCTGTGTCGTATTCTTCGTCGTTTTCCGCATACATGGAAACTGTGTCGAGATTTATCGCAAAGCCGATAGCGCCCGTGTTATTACCGAGGCGGAGCATGAGATTATCGTACCTGCCGCCCGACAGAACACTTGACGCCGCGCCCTCAATATAGCCGCGGAATATGATGCCGTTATAGTAGCTCATATCGTTTACAACTGAAAAGTCGAGGTTTAAATTAAATTTATTGTCAAACGCCGAAAGTGCATTATAGATGCTTTCAAGCTCCGATAATGAATCGGCGGTTTTATCGTTTACAACAAGCGCTTTTGCCTTTTTAAGTACAGTATCAAAGCTGCCGTAAAGAGTGCAAAGCGATTTGATTTTTTCGGTATATTCTGCGTCTGCACCTGACTTTTTGCAGATATGTTCGATTTCGTGAGACGACTTGCGGCTTACTGCCTCAAGTATGCGGCGGCGCTTTTCTTCATTTATGCCTGCGCCCTCCAAAAGCCCTGTGACAAAGCCCATATGCGATATATCAAGTGTATAGCTTTCGCTGATTTCCGAAAGGCTCATACAAGCGAGGAAAATAACCTCACACAAAACATACAAATCGACTTCGCCTATATATTCAAGCCCCATTTGCATTATTTCTTTAAGTTGGCGCGACGAATCGGAAATGCGGTAAACATTTTCGGTATAATAGAGCTTTTCACTACGCTTGCCGCCCGCAGATGTGTTCTTGGCTATTGAAAGCGTAACATCAGGCTTAAGCGCGAGCAGTTTACCGTCAGGGTCGTTAAATGTTATAATTGCACCGTCGGACAAAAAGCTCTTATTATCGAGGTACAGACTGTATTCCTCAAACTTGCTCATTTTATATTTTTTATAGCCCGTTTTTTCATAAAGAGAATAAAGAGCTGTCAAAAAGTCGCTGTTTTTATATTGAAACATAATATCCTCCGGTATGGCAAATGTGAATTGAACCCGAACCGCCTTTAAGCGGATATATCCGGATTCTTTTGCCTTGTCGTCCTTAATTTGCGACAGCAAATTTGCGTCCTCCGCACCAAAATTATCTCAAATCTTTCCGGCTTAAAGGTGCGTAGCAGTTTTAACAGTACGAATTTTTGTCAAGGCAAGGAAAATGCCGCAGTGAATACTTTCGTATTTGCAAGGCATTTGACGAAGTATGGGCGGAAATTCGCCTGTTAAAACCGATTTGTGTTCAAGCCACATTTGCCATCGTTTGAACTAAGTATAGCACAGAGTTTTAGTTTAGTCAAGTAAAGTGAATAAATTTTTTAAGAAAATCAATCTTCCAAAAGCTTTTTATCTTCTTCCGTAAGCTGGTATTTTTCAAACATATCGGGGCGTTTTGCTTTGGTGCGCAAAAGCGACTGCTTTCTGCGCCATTTTTTTATATTTGCGTCATGTCCTGAAAGAAGTATTTCGGGAACAGTTCGCCCGTGGAACTCGGGAGGGCGGGTGTACTGCGGATATTCCAAAAGCCCGTCCGAGTGGGATTCTGTCAGCGAATTACCGTTTTGTACAACGCCGCTTATCATACGCGCAACGGCGTCTGTTACTGCCATTGCGGCAATCTCGCCTCCTGTCAGAACATAGTCACCTATTGAAATTTCTTCGTCAACTATTTCTTCCAAAATACGCTCGTCAACACCCTCGTAGTGACCGCACAAAAGCACAATATGCTCCTTTTGGGCAAGGTCTGACGCCTTTTTTTGATTAAACACACTGCCCTGCGGCGACATATAGATAACATACGGCTTTTCGCCGTTTTTACAAACGCTTTTATACGCGTCAAAAATAGGTTGAGGAGCCATAACCATACCGCCGCCTGCACCGTAGGGATAATCGTCAACCTTGCCGTGCTTGTCAAGAGTATAGCTTCGGATATCCGTGAAGTTGATTTCAAGCAGCCCTTTTGCCCTCGCTCTGCCTATTATACTGTCACCGAACACGGCTTCAAACATATTTGGGAATAGAGTCAGTATATCAATTTTCATCGTCAAGCAGTCCTTTTAAAGGAGTAATCAGGATTTGTTTATTTTCAACATCAATTTTTTGCACGACATCGTTGATAACGGGGATAAGGTATTCCTTGCCCTTTGCGGACTTTACGGTATATACATCGTTTGCGCCTGCCTGCAGGACATCTACGACCTTGCCGAGCTCTCTGCCGGTATCGGTCACGACCTTGCAGCCTATTATATCTACTATGAAGTAGCGGCCTTCGGGCGGCTTTGGTGCATCTTTTCTGTCTATATATAGCTTTTTGCCTTTATAGCCTTCGGCTTCGGTAATTGATGGAATTTCGGCAAACTTCATAATAAGCGCGCCTTTATGTGTACGGAAGCTCTGAAGTGTGAGCGTTTGTCCGTCATCTGTTTTAAAGCGTTTTATACCGTCAAAAAAACCTGCGTTATCTGCATAGGGGAGAGCCTTGACCTCACCGCGGATACCGTGAGTGTTTACAATTTCAGCACATAAAAGCATATATTATATCCTCCGTGAAAAAAGGCTGTCCGAAAATATCCGACAGCCGGTGATAAATTATACAATGTTTACTGTAACCTTTATATTTTCCTTGCTTGCGGCAGCCTTCACAACAGAGCGGATAGCCTTTGCTATTTTACCCTGCTTGCCGATGACCTTTCCCATATCGCTTTCGTGAACATGAAGGTCGAGAACAAGACCGTATTCTGTTTCGGTCTCATCAACGGAAACGGCTTCGGGATGCTCAACCAAGGACTGTGCAATATAGACTAATAATTCCTTCATAGTCATACAGCCTTTCTGCCCGTGGGAGTTTCTGTGAATCTGCCGACGGGCGACGGCAGATTCAGGGAAATTACTGTGTTATTCCGCTTTTCTTTAAAAGGGATTTTACGCTGTCAGTAGGCTGTGCGCCTGTTGCAAGCCATTTTTCTACCTTTTCCTTATCGATTTTTATCTCTGCGGGTTCGGTCATAGGATTGTATGTGCCTACCTCTTCGATAAATCTGCCATCACGCGGATAACGCGAATCAGCTACAACAAGTCTGTAAAAAGGAGCTTTTTTTGCGCCCATTCTTCTGAGTCTGATTTTTACTGCCATTTATTTCACCTCCAAAAAGTTTATTTTTATATTCAAATGCGTTTCAGCATTTTGAAAACTACATCATAGGGAAACGGAACTTCTTTTTTCCGCCCTTGCCCATAAACTGCTTCATCATCTTACGCATATCGTCAAACTGCTTTAAAAGGCGGTTGACATCGCTTGTCTCCATTCCGCAGCCCTTTGCTATTCTCTGCTTACGGCTGGAGTTTATAATTGATGGGTTTTCACGCTCGGCGGGGGTCATAGATTTTATAATTGCCGCAGTTCTGTCTATCTGCCTGTCATCAAGGTCAACGCCTTTAAGAGCTTTTTGGTTTATGCCGGGAATCATATTTATAATACTTGACAGAGAGCCCATGTTCTTCATCTGCTCCATTTGCTCAAGAAAGTCGTTTAAATCAAAATTTTGCTTTCGGATTTTCTGTTCAAGCTCAGCAGCCTGCTTTTCGTCAAACGCCTCCTGTGCCTTATCAATAAGCGTTAAAACATCGCCCATACCGAGAATGCGCGACGCCATGCGGTCAGGGTAAAATGTTTCTATATCGCTGAGCTTTTCTCCGATGCAGCAAAACTTGATAGGCTTTCCTGTGACTGCCTTAACGGAAAGCGCAGCGCCGCCCCTTGTGTCGCCGTCAAGCTTTGAAAGAATAACGCCTGTTATATTGAGAGCTTCATCAAAGCCTTTGGCTATATTTACGGAATCCTGTCCTGTCATCGCATCGACAACAAGCAAAACCTCATCGGGATTTGTGGCTTCTTTTATATTAACAAGCTCGGTCATAAGATCTTCATCTATCTGAAGTCTGCCTGCCGTATCTATTATAACTGTATCGTAAAGCGATGTGTCGCAAGTCTCAACTGCTCTTTTTGCAATTGCAACAGGGTCTTTGCAGCCGTCTTCTTTATAAACGGGAACGCCGACCTGACCACCGACAACCTCAAGCTGTTTTACGGCAGCGGGGCGGTAGGTGTCGCAAGCGGCGAGAATAGGGCGTTTGCCCTGCTTTTTGAGAAGTCCTGCAAGCTTTGCCGCGGTCGTTGTCTTACCTGCGCCGTTAAGACCTGCCATTAAAATAACAGTCGGCAGCTTTGGCGAAACCGCGAGCTTTGCATCATTGCCGCCCATAAGCTCTGTAAGCTCATCACGCACGATTTTGATGATCTGCTGCGCGGGGGTGAGACTTTCTAAAATTTCGGCCTTTAATGCCTTTTCCGATACGGAATTTATAAAACTTTTGGCAACTTTAAAATTGACATCAGCCTCCAAAAGAGCTACGCGCACCTCGCGCATTGCGTCTTTTATATCCTTTTCGCTGACCTTGCCCTTTCCGCGGAGCTTTTTAAATGTCGCCTGAAGCTTATCGCTTAATCCTTCAAATGCCATTTTTTACCTCTCAGCATAGATTTGAAATTATGTCAAGGGATTTTTCAATCTCCCCTCTTGAAGCGGGCAGGGAGGACAACAAATCCCGTATTTTATCTGCCTCTGTCGCTATTGTGCGGATTTTTTGACTGAGGCGGAGCATATCCTCATACTGCAAAAGCTTGGATTCGCCCTTTTTTATGAAATCTCTTGCACATTGGCGCGTGACCGACAGGTTTTCTGAAATTTCCGCAAGGGAATAATCCATATTATGGTACATATCCAGCGCGGTATATTGCTTTTCTGTCAGAAGTGAACCGTAAAAATCAAGCAAAATGCTGATGTTAAGATCTTTTTCCATTTTATCAGCCCCTACTGCTGTAAAGCATTTTTGTTTTACACCTTGCATATTGTACTATATAATTAACGCTTTGTCAAGCTTTTTTTGATTTTTTTTGGGTTTTTATTATATGCGGCAAAATGCCGAAAAAATAAAGGCGGAGCAAAACTCCGCCTAACTCCGCCTTTTTGTATGTGTTTATTCAGAAAACATTGGGGTTGAGAGGTATCTCTCGCCTGTGTCGGGCAGAAGTGCAACAATGATTTTGCCCGTATTTTCGGGTCTTTTAGCGAGCTTAGTCGCCGCAAAAACAGACGCGCCCGACGAAATACCGACAAGAAGTCCCTCTGTTTTGGCAAGCGCTTTGCCTGTTGCAAAGGCTTCTTCGTTTTCGACTGTGATGACTTCATCATAAATCTTTGTGTCAAGTGTTTCCGGAACAAATCCTGCGCCGATGCCCTGGATCTTATGCGGTCCGGGAGTGCCCTTGGAAAGCACAGGCGAGCTTGCAGGCTCAACTGCGTATATTTTGATGTCAGGGTTTTTGGACTTTAGGTATTCGCCCACGCCTGATACCGTTCCGCCTGTGCCTACGCCTGCTACGAATATATCAACCTTTCCGTCGGTGTCGTTCCATATCTCGGGACCTGTTGTGCTTTTATGTGCCGCAGGATTTACCATATTTGTAAACTGGCTCGGAATAAAGCTGTTTGGCGTGTTTTCGGCAAGCTCCTGCGCTTTTTCTATCGCGCCCTTCATACCCTTTGAGCCGTCAGTCAGAACAAGCTCGGCACCGTATGCCTTTAAAAGATTTCTACGCTCAACGCTCATTGTTTCAGGCATTGTGAGGATAATACGATAGCCTCTTGCAGCCGCAACAGCCGCAAGTCCTATGCCCGTATTGCCGCTTGTCGGTTCAATTATAACGGCGTTGGGCTTTAATATGCCGCGAGCCTCGGCATCGTCAATCATCGCCTTGGCAATTCTGTCTTTTACGCTACCTGCGGGATTGAAATATTCCAGCTTGGCGAGAACTGTTGCCTCAAGAGCGTTTGACTTTTCGTAATTTTTAAGCTCCAAAAGGGGAGTGTTGCCTATTAAATCCGTGATTTTTTCATAAACCTTCATAAAAATCTACTCCTTTTTAAAATTCAAGCAAAGCATTTTCATAACCTATAATACCTACTTGTTTTATAGTTATTATAATAACACGCTTTTTTTTGTTTGTCAACATATTTTTGGAAATTTATTGACTTTTTTTACAAAAAATAATAAAATACATAAATAACAACGCCTGAAAAACGGCAGAAAACCTTGAAATATAAGAAAAGCGGGAGATGGCAAGTTGGAAAATCAATTTTCGCGGACTGAGATCTTATTTGGAAAAGAAAATATGGAAAAAATAAAAAATGCGCGTGTTGCCGTTTTTGGAATAGGCGGCGTGGGTGGCTACACCGTTGAGGCTCTTGCCCGGTCGGGTATAGGTGCGCTGGATTTGATTGACAACGACAAGGTTTGCATCACAAATCTTAACAGGCAGATCATTGCCTTACATTCGACGGTAGGTCAGTACAAGGTCGATGCTGCGAAGGAGCGAATTTTGGATATAAATCCCGATTGCAAGGTGACGACATACAAGACTTTTTACATGCCTGATACTGAAAGTGAGTTTGATTTTACGATATATGACTACATCATTGATGCGATTGATACCGTTACGGGAAAAATTGCGATTGCCGTGAACGCGCAGGAGGCGGGTGTGCCTGTTATAAGCTCAATGGGGGCGGGGAACAAAACAGATCCTGCCGCGTTTGAAGTTGCGGATATTTATAAAACATCAGTTTGTCCGTTAGCGAAAACTATGCGCCGTGAGCTAAAAAAGCGCGGTGTAAAAAAACTGAAGGTTGTGTATTCAAAGGAAGAGCCTATTCGCTGCGACTGCGCTGAGCCGGATTCACCGCGGAGGAGCGTTCCCGCGTCTTGCGCATTTGTTCCTGCGGTTGCTGGACTTATTATAGGCGGAGAGGTCATAAAGGACTTAATAAGTAAATAAAAAGCGCGCATATCAGGAATGTGCAAGGAGTATTTGTTTTCATTCCGTTATGCGCGTTTTTTATAATTATATAATTTTAAAGCTTTATTTTTCGACATTTTTTCTTTCTGTAATTAAGTAATTACGGGCGGCAACAGTATCTGTATCAAGTATTCCGCCTTTATTTATTATATGTCTTACAGTTGCGTCTATTGCGCGGATAAGTGCTTCGTCAAGGCTTTCAAACGCCGTCACGCGCAGTTGCTCAACGCCCGCCTGTGTGCGGTTTGGCTCGATTGTATCGGCAAGATAAATTATCTTTGTCAAAAGCGGCATATTTTCGTGACCGGTAGTATGATAATATATTGCGTCAAGAACTTCGGGGTCGGTCACGCCGTATTCTCTCTGCGCCATAAGAGAGCCGAGAGGAGCGTGGATCAAAGTCGGTTCAAAAAAGCAGACCTCTTTTAATCTATAATGGTTTTCTCTGCAATACTTAATTGAGTCCTCAAATGCCATATTTTTGGCGCAGTCATGCAAAAGCCCTGCAAGGCGCGCCTTTTCACAATCTGCGCCGTAATGCTTTGCAAGAAGCACTGCCGTATCACGCACGCCGAGG
The DNA here is from genome assembly GCA_017450025.1 of Clostridia bacterium. Lineage (GTDB taxonomy): Bacteria > Bacillota > Clostridia > UMGS1883 > UMGS1540 > RGIG3586. The sequence goes on from JAFSYJ010000038.1 coordinate 79,607, forward strand.
CTATGCTTAAAGCGCGACGGCTTGAGCGTGAAACTGAGCTTTTCTATCATTTCTTGTTCAGTCAAAATTATCACCCTTTATATAAGTTGTTTTCCTTAATGTATGTTGTTACGCTTTCGGGCAAAAGGTCAGACGCGTCTTTGCCGTTTAAAAGCAGCTCTCTGATTTGTGTTGAAGATATTTTAATAGGCTCAATGCCGATTTTGATACAATTGCCTGTAACCTTACAGCCAACTCTCGGAAAAACTGCAAACTTTACAAGAGTGCGGAGCTTTTCGGGACACTTCCAAGTCGGAAGCTCGCAGTATGCGTCATCACCGATTATAAAATAAAACTCCGAGTCAGGATATTTCTTTTTAAAGTGGGCTGCGGTTTGATACGAATAGCTTTTTCCCTGTTTTGAGATTTCATAATCGGAGACCTCAAACTTGCTGTTGTTCGCGGTTGCTGATTCGACCATTTTAAGCCTATGAAGCGCGCCTGTGCGGTAATCTCCGCTTTTATGCGGCGGCTCGCCTGCAACGACAAATATTACCTTATCCAAAGCCAAAACTTCGAGAGCCTTTTCCGCGATTGCAATATGAGCTTTATGAACGGGGTCAAATGTTCCGCCGAAAAGTCCTGTTTTTTTCATATTATTACTCCGTTACAGCACAAAATCAAATTCTATATCGCCAAAGCGTACGGTGTCGCCCTCTTTGATTCCGCGCTGTTCTAAGTCTTCAATAATACCGCGTTTTTTGATACTGCGCTGAAAATATGCGAGCGAATCGTCATCTCCGAAATTGACAGACGCAATAAGCCTGTCCACAAAAGGACCGCTGACTTCATATACGCCGTTATTGTTTTTGATTTCATATGCGTTGCGGTCGATTTCTTCGTCTTCTTCGATAACCATCTCGCTCTCATAAACAGGAGAGGGTGGAAGCGTATCAAGCTTCTGAACTATAAAGTCAAGCAGTTTGTCAACGCCCTTGCCTGTCACGGCGCTTATATCAAAAAAGCTATAACCCGACTCCATTACGAAATCACGGAATTCTTTATACAATTCCGGGTCGGACACCAAATCGGCCTTATTGCCGACTATTATTTGTTCGCGCGTCAAAAGCAGGGGACTGTAATTTTCAAGCTCGCGGCAAATAACGGTGAAATCCTCGATAGGGTCTCTGCCCTCGATGCCTGAAATATCTACAATATGCACCAAAAGGCGTGTGCGCTCGATATGGCGGAGAAAGTCAAGGCCGAGCCCTGCGCCCTCGGAAGCGCCTTCGATAAGGCCGGGGATATCAGCCATTACAAATGATTTATCGCGCCACGAAATAACGCCGAGATTTGGCTGAAGCGTTGTGAAGTGGTAGTTTGCAATTTTAGGGCGCGCCTTGCTAACATTGGAGAGAAGCGTTGACTTGCCGACATTTGGAAAGCCGACAAGACCGACATCTGCAAGGAGCTTAAGCTCAAGAACGACCTCGCGTTCCTGACCGGGCTGGCCCGGCTTTGCAAATTTGGGAGCTTGTCTTGTGGGCGTTGCAAAACGCTGATTACCCCAGCCGCCGTTGCCTCCGCGCGCTACGGTAAAGGTTTTACCTTCGCCCGTCATATCCGCGATTATGCGGTTTGTCGCGGCATCGCGGACTATTGTGCCGTTGGGGACTTTTATTACAAGGTCGGGCGCACTTTTACCTTTGCAGTTAAGCGCTTTGCCTTCTTCTCCGTTTTGCGCCTTATATTTCTTTTTATACCTGAAATCCATAAGGGTAGTCATAGAGGAGTCGGCTTCAAAAACTATATTGCCGCCGTTGCCGCCGTCTCCGCCGTCAGGTCCGCCTGCAGGTACATACTTTTCACGGCGGAACGAAATATGACCGTTTCCGCCTTTACCTGCCGAAAGAAAAATTTTAGCTGTATCTACAAACATATAATATCACCTAAAAGCAATTTTACATTCCAAAGAAAAAACCCCAGCATAAAAACACTGAGGTTTTTTATTTGTTATTGTGCTGCGTAAACGCTGACCTTCTTTTTGTCTCTGCCAAGTCTTTCAAACTTAACTTTGCCGTCAGCAAGTGCAAACAAGGTGTCGTCGCCGCCCTTGCCTACATTTACGCCGGGATGGATCTTTGTACCGCGCTGTCTTACCAAAATATTGCCTGCGAGTACATGCTGACCGTCAGCTCTCTTAACGCCAAGGCGTTTGCTTTCGCTGTCGCGGCCGTTCTTTGTGCTACCAACACCCTTTTTATGTGCAAATAACTGAAGATTCAATTTATACATAAGTTACACCTCCATTACTTGTATAAAGTCGCAGTATTGTAATTGAAGCTCTTTGAAAAAAAGACGCATACTTTCTATTAACAAATCTGCTTTTTCTGTTTTTTCGGGATCAAGCTGCGGAATACTATACGATACATAACCACTTTTTTCTGTTATATCAAGCGGTATATTCAAAACATTTGTGAGCGAGTTTGTAATGCACCATAACACCGATGACACGGCTGAGCATACAATATCGTCGCCCTCATATGCAAATCCGCTGTGACCTGATACCTCAACATAGGAGAAACTCCCGTTTTGCTTTTTAAAGCTTACCTTAATCATTAACCTATTTTCTCGATCTGGATTTTTGTGTAAGGCTGACGGTGTCCCTGTTTTCTGCGGTAACCCTTTTTAGGCTTGTACTTGAATACAATGATTTTTTTGGCTTTACCGTTCTTAAGAACCTTGCCGCTTACCTTTGCGTCAGCAACATACGGTGTGCCGAAGTTTAACGAACCTTCTTCACCTACTGCGAGAACCTTGTCAAAAGAAACTTTACCGTCAACTTCAACATCAAGCTTTTCAACATAAATTACATCGCCTTCGGAAACCTTATACTGCTTTCCGCCAGTTTCAATAATTGCGTACATTGAATACACCTCCCATTTTTATCAGGTCTCGCTGATTCGGGCAAGTAGGCATACTTTTAGACCCTTCTCATGCGGATAAACTATATTGTAGCATAAGAGCGGCGGAATGTCAATATTTTTTGGAAAAAGTATGCGGATTTTTTTGTTCCTATATATCGTATATATCAAAATATGAAACCGCATATATTGTGATTTGATCAAAAATTTCACTAAAATTACAATAAAAATAAAAAAAAATTAAAAAAATTTTAAAAAAATTTAAAAAAAGACTTGAATTTATTCCAAAAATAGGTTAAAATTTAAGAAAAGTGGTTCAAAATACCACAAAATTCCATAAAGTGGAGGTGAAGGCAATGACAACAGGCTTTGTCGGAGAATTTAATCACAGCTTGGACGCGAAGGGCAGATTGATATTGCCTTCGCGCTTCAGAGGAGAGTTTGAAGGCAAATGCTTTATCAGCAAAGGGTACGACAAAACGCTCAGCATATATACAGTTGAAGAATGGACAAAGTTTATTGAAAAGCTTGCGACTCTCAGCGTTCACAATGCCGCTGCAAGACAGATAAGACGCTTTTTTGCATCTTCTGCTGCGGAATGTGATATGGACAAGCAGGGCAGAATAGTTATTCCGCCAAATCTGCGCTCATTTTTGGAGCTTCCCGAAGATTCGACAGATGTTGTCGTTGTGGGCGCTATCGAGAAAATAGATGTTTGGAGTGCAGAAAACTGGAAGAAATATACCGAGGATATTGTTATAGAAGAAGCCGGTGAAAAGCTTGCAGAGCTCGGACTGTAAGGTATGGCTATGGAATTTGAACACATTTCGGTTTTAAAGGACGAGCTTGTCGGCGGCGTGATGCGCGGCAACGGCATATATGTTGATATGACGCTCGGCGGCGGCGGACACAGCGGTGAAATATTAAAACGCGGAGGGCGGCTTATCGGAATAGATCAGGACAGCGACGCTATCGAAGCCGCAAAAAAATATTTTTCTTCTATAAATATAAAAGAGGACAGGTTTTCGCTTGTAAAAAGCAACTTCAGCGAAATAAAAACCGTGCTTGACGGCTTGGATATCAAAGAAGTTGACGGAATTATAGCGGATTTGGGCGTTTCTTCGTACCAATTGGACGAGCCCGGAAGAGGGTTTTCGTATATGCACGACGCGCCGCTGGATATGAGAATGGACAGGGACGGCGATTTTTCGGCAGAAACCGTTGTAAATGAGTATGGCGAGGACAAGCTTGCGGAAATAATATTTTCTTACGGAGAGGAACGCTGGGCAAAAAGAATAGCGCAGTTTATTGCCGAAGCAAGAAAGGATAAGAGAATCACCACAACAGGCGAGCTTGTTTCGATTATAAAGGCGGCGGTGCCGAAGGGCGCAAGGCAAGACGGCCCGCACCCCGCAAAACGGACATTTCAGGCGATCAGAATAGAAGTGAACGGCGAACTGAAAATACTTGAAAACGCCGTCAAAGACGCTGTCAGCACTCTGAAAGACGGAGGGCGGATAGGGATAATAACTTTTCATTCGCTTGAGGACAGAATTGTAAAAAACACTTTTAAGGAGCTCAGCGTCGGATGTGTTTGTCCGCCGGATTTTCCGGTATGTCAATGCGGCAGGACACCGCAGGTTAAAATAATTACGAAAAAGCCTATTCTGCCGTCTGCGGATGAGCTTGAGGCAAATCCGCGCAGCAGAAGCGCAAAGTTACGGATAGCAGAAAAAATCAGTATTACTGAAAGGGAGTGTAGGGGTTGAGAGTGCCAACAAACGGTTCCAGCGCTTATAAATATGAAAGGTATTACGACGAACCCAAGAAAAAGGCAAAAAAGGGCGCAGTAAAAAAACACCATACTAAAAAATTAGGCTCTAATGCACTTGCAGTTATTGCGGTGACAGGATTGGCTTTTATACTGCTTTTCAGATATGCTTGTATTACGGAAATGAGTTCGCGTCTTGCGGATTTAAAGGGCAAGTATGATGAGCTGCAAAGTGTGGCTGTTGCAAAGGATTTTGAACTGGAGCAGGAAGTTGACCTTAAAAAGGTTGAGGAAATTGCAACGGGCGAGCTTGGTATGCAAAGACCCGAAAAGCACCAGATAGTTTATGTGGATATGCAAAACACAGACTACATAGAAAGCGCTTCCGTTAACGAATCAAAAAACGGCGGACTTTTGGCAGTAATTACAGGCGCTTGGGAAAAGCTATGGGAATATTTTAATTAAAAAGTATCTATATATAAATAGACAGGATTTGTAAAACTCCTGAGTAAAATTAAATTTGGATTTTACCGGGAGTTTTTAAGATTTTATAATTATTAACGCTGAGCGAACAGGAGGGAGCATATTTGGCCAAAAAAAGAGTTAACATCCGTAAACGAATGATAACATTTTACGGAATATTTTTGGTTTTAATGTTGATACTTCTCGGTCGCACGGCGTATTGGCAGATCATAAGGGGCGCAGAGCTGAAAGAGGAAGCAGAACAGCAGCAAATGCGCGACAGTATGGTAAGCCCCAAGAGGGGAAGCATATACGACAGAAATCAAAAAATTCTCGCGCAAAGTGCCAGCGCGGAAATGGTTTGCATTGTGCCTGTTGACATCAAAAGAGCAGGCAATGCAGAAGAAGTCGCAGGCAAGCTCAGCGAAATTCTCGGCGTGGATTACGACTTTGTATATCAAAAAACTCAAAAAGATTCATACTATGAAATAATCAAAAAAAAGGTAGAAAAAGAAACTGCCGACAAAATCCGAGAGCTTAAGCTCGACGGAATACGACTTGACGAGGACACAAAGCGTTATTATCCGGGCGGTACGCTTGCATCGCACATTATCGGATTTACGGGTAGCGATAATCAGGGACTTGGCGGTGTCGAAATCGTATATGATGACGCTCTCAAGGGTATTTCGGGCAGAATAAAAACGGCAAAAAATGCAAACGGAACAGATATGCCGTACGAATATGAGCAATACCTTGACCCTATCGCGGGCAGTGATGTTATTCTCACCATTGACGAGGTTATTCAGCATTTTGTGGAAAAGCATCTCGAAACAGCGTGGATAAACAATCAGGCTGTTGACGGAGCGGCAGCTATCGTTATGAACCCGAAAACAGGCGAAATACTCGCAATGGCGGTTAAGCCTGACTACGACCTTAACAACCCTATGGCAATTACAAATCCCGAAACTTTGGAAATGCTGTCAGGCTATTCGGGAGAAGAATACGACAAGAAGTTTTCGGAAGAGCTTAATAAAATTTGGAGGAACAAGGCTGTTTCCGATACATACGAGCCCGGTTCGACTTTTAAGGCGTTTACGGCATCATCAGCATTGGAAGAAAACACATCAAGGCTTGAAGATCAGTTCTTCTGCGGCGGCTCAAAGGTAGTTTCCGACTGGGAAATCCATTGCCACAAAACAGGCGGTCACGGCGCGCAGGACTTTGTTCACGCAGTTTATAATTCCTGCAACCCGGCGTTTATCGAAATCGGATTGAGTCTTGGTATTGAAAACTTTTCAAGATATTTTGCGGCGTTTGGGTTTACGGAAAAAACAGGCTTTGAATTGCCAGGTGAGTCCATCGGCAGCTACCACAAAAAAGAAGATATGAAGCAAATCGACCTTGCTACAAGCTCGTTCGGGCAGAGCTTTACCGTGACACCCCTCCAGATGATTACGGCGTTTAGCTCGATAGCAAACGGCGGTTATCTTATGAAGCCTTACATCGTTAAGCAGGTTATAGACGGCAACGGAAACATAATTAAAAATGTTGAGCCGCAGGTGGTAAGGCAGGTTATATCCGATAAAACAAGCAAAACTATGCGTGAAATTCTTGAAGGCGTTGTCTCGCAGGGCGGCGGTAAAAATGCATATGTGCCGGGTTACAGAATAGCCGGTAAAACAGGTACAAGTGAAAAGCTGCCCAGAGGCTCGCATCAGTATATAGCCTCATTTATCGGATTTGCTCCGGCAAACGACCCTCAGATCGTGTGTCTTGTTTTACTTGACAATCCGCAGGGAAACGAGTACTACGGCGGTATGATCGCCGCTCCTGTTGTGGGAAATATCGTTGAGGATACTCTGAGATACCTCGGTATAGACCCGCAATATACAGAAACAGAAATGCAGTCAAGAGATATTCTGATGCCTGAAGTTAGAGGAAAGAGCCTTGCAGAGGCACAGCAGATTATAACTAACACAGGGCTGAAGTATCAGATAATAGGTGGCGGCGACAGCGTAGTTGACCAAACTCCAAAGCCCGGTGTAGGACTTAATCAGGGCGCTGTCGGCATACTTTACACAGAAGCAATGGATTCGGAAGCAACGGTTACGGTGCCTGATCTTACGGGATATTCTGCCGTTGACTGTAACATTTTACTGACGGGAGCAGGACTTAACTTTAGAGTTTCCGGTCCCGGCAAGACTGACGGCGGCGGTATGGCGTTGGCGGCAGGACAGGATCCGGCACCCGGAACGGAAGTGCCGATGGGTACAATCGTTTATGTGCAGTTCAGGTACGCGAGTGCGGAATAATTTTTGGGAAAGGAACGAGAAAAGTGAAACTCAGCGATGTTTTGAAAGGACTTGACTATACTCTTACGGGAAACGATGCGGATATAACATCTATTGAATACGATTCACGCAGAGTGAAGGCAGGGAGTTTATTTGTTGCCATAAAGGGGTTTCAGACAGACGGACATTTATATATAGACAAGGCGATTGAGAACGGTGCCTCGGCTATACTGTTTGAAGAAGGCGAAGCAAAGCAGGGGGGTTCTTTTGCAAAATGTGCTGATACGCGTATCGGTCTCAGCATCGCTGCGGCAAACTTTTATGAAAACAGTGCGTCGCGGTTGAAAATTATCGGCGTTACGGGAACTAACGGCAAGACGACCACAACGACGCTTATAAAAAATATTCTTGAACTTAAGGGATACAAAACAGGTCTTATCGGTACTAACCAGAATATGATTGGCGATGAAGTTATAAAAACCGAGAGAACAACTCCTGAATCCTGTGACTTACACGCTCTTTTTAACGAGATGGAGGCAAAAGGCGTAACGCATGTTGTGATGGAAGTTTCATCACACGCTTTGGTACTTAACAGGACACACGGTATAAACTTTGAGGTTGGCGTTTTTACAAATCTTACGCAGGATCATCTTGATTTTCACAAAACTATGGAGGAATACTGCAAGGCAAAGGCGATTTTGTTCAGTCAGTCCAAAAAAGGCGTTATAAATATTGATGACAAATGGGGCAAAAGCATAATTAAAAATTCGGGCTGTCCGGCAATTACATACGGTATAGACGCTGAGGCTGATTTGAAAGCCGAAAATGTTAAAATGAGCGAAAAAGGCGTTATTTTTGACGCTGTATATAATGGCGAAGTTCAGAATATAAAGCTTGGTATCCCGGGAAAGTTTTCGGTTTACAACGCATTATCGGCAATAGGGGCGTGCTTACAGCTCGGCATTGGATTTGAGGAAATCGCGAAGGGGCTTGTACTTGCCAAGGGCGTAAAAGGCAGAGCGGAAATCGTGCCGCTTCCCGCAGGATATACGGTGCTGATTGATTACGCGCACACTCCCGACGGACTTGAAAACATAATAAATACCGTTCAGGATTTTGCAAGCGGTGATGTGATCACGGTATTCGGCTGCGGCGGCGACCGAGACAAAACAAAGCGTCCAAAAATGGGAGCTATTGCAGGCAAGCTGTCCGATTATGTTATAGTGACAAGCGACAATCCGCGTACAGAAGATCCCGACGCTATTATAAAAGACATTTTAGAGGGAATGACGGAGTTTACAAATTATGAGGTTGAGCCTGACAGGACAAAGGCAATAGGGCGCGCCTTAAAAATTGCAAAAGACAATGATGTTATTATTCTCGCAGGCAAGGGACACGAAACATACCAGATATTAAAAGACAAAACAATAGATTTTGACGAGAGAAAAATATTAAGAGAGTTATTTGAATCAATGAACTGAAAGGACAGAAGCTATGTTTACGGGGGCACAGGTAAGCAGCATTACAGGCGGCCGTCTTAACGGAAGTGGCACGGCAGAAGCTTTTAAAATAAATACGGATACAAGAAAAATATCTGACGGAGATTTATTTATCGCGCTTTGCGGTGAAAAATTTGACGGAAACGATTTTATATTGCAGGCGTTTGAAAAGGGTGCAGCGATTTGCGTTACAAACCGTGAGACAGATGTCCCTGAAGGCAAAGCGGAAATTATTGTAAAGGATACGGGCAAGGCACTTTTGGAGCTTGCAGGCAATTACCGCGACAGGTTTGATGTTCATCTTGTGGGGGTAACGGGAAGCGTTGGAAAAACAACTACAAAGGAAATGATTGCGTGTGCGCTTGAGGGCGGCTTTAAAACGCTTAAAACAGAGGGTAATTTTAACAACGAAATAGGTATGCCGCATACGCTTTTCCGCCTTGATGATACATACGGAGCTGCCGTTATTGAAATGGGAATGAATCACTTTGGAGAGCTTTCGCGCCTTTCCAAAACAGCCAAACCTGACATAGCGGTTATTACGAATATAGGTATAAGCCACATAGAAAATCTCGGAAGCCGCGAAAATATTTTAAAAGCTAAGCTTGAGATTTTAGACGGTTTAAAAGAGGGCGGAACACTTATTTTGAACGGTGAAGATGAGTTTCTCAGAACCGTCAAATCAGACAAATATAAAATTGTAGATTACGGACTTGGAGACACTTACGATATTTGCGGTGAAGAAATATCGGACAACATTGTAAAAATTTGCGGCGAGACAATTAAGCTGTCTGTTGAAGGTCGCCATAATCTGTTAAATGCTTGCGCTGCTATGGCGGTTGCTACTGAGCTTGGATTGCCGCCTGCCATATCGGCAAAAAGTCTTGAAAATTACCGCCCCGACGGTATAAGGCAGACGACGGTCGTGTCTCCGCAGGGAGTTACAATACTGTGCGACTGGTACAATGCCGCTCCGCAATCAGTTACGGCGGCACTTGGACTGCTTGCAAAAAAAGACGGCAGAAAAATAGCTGTTCTCGGTGATATGCTGGAGCTTGGGCATCTTTCGGAGCAAAGCCACAGAGATGTCGGAAAGGCTGCGGCGCAAAATTCTATAGACTATCTTTTTACATACGGTGAAAAATCTGTCGCAATAATCGAAGGCGCGGCTGAAGCAGGACTTTTAAACGCCATTCATTTTTCCGACAAGCAAAAGCTTTCGGATTATCTTATAAAATTCCTTAAGCCCGGAGACTTTGTGCTTATAAAAGGCTCAAGGGGTATGAAAATGGAAGATGTTTACGAACAAATTATGAGGTGACGGACATAATGAACTTGATTATAAGCGCGGTGACGGGATTGATAATTTCTGCGGTGCTCGGATATGTTATGGTGCCGCTTCTGCACAGGCTTAAATTTGGTCAGAGTATCCGCGAGGAAGGACCGAAGTGGCATCAGAAAAAGAGCGGAACTCCGACTATGGGCGGAATTATATTTATTTTAAGTACGCTTGCGGCAACATTTGCAATTACGCGCAGCTTTGATGCGCTCCTTATCGTAGGCTGTGCGCTTTTATTCGGTCTTATAGGATTTACAGACGACTACATAAAGGTAGTGAAAAAGAGAAATCTGGGATTGACCGCAAAGCAAAAATTTTTGGCTCAGCTTTTTATTGCGGCGGCATTTGCGCTTTTGCTTATGTATAAAGGGCTAAACGCAGATGTTTTATTACCGTTTAAAAACAAAAGCGTGAGCTTTGGTATATGGTATATGCCGTTTGCTGTATTTGTTATAGTCGGAACCGTTAACAGCGTTAATCTTACAGACGGTCTTGACGGACTTGCTTCTTTTATCACTTTGGCGGTGAGCGCGTTTTTTGTGATTATTGCAAAAAAGGCCGGATTTGAAGGTGCAGCTGTTGCGTGCGCCGCTCTTTGCGGAGGGCTTATTGGATTTCTTATCTACAATGTATATCCTGCAAAGGTCTTTATGGGCGATACGGGAAGTCTTTTTCTCGGCGGATTTATTTCGGCATTTGCAGTCCGTTACGGCTTTGAACTGATACTTATTATATGCGGCGGCGTTTTTGTGATGGAAACGCTCTCGGTTATTATTCAGGTCACTTCTTTTAAACTTACGGGTAAGCGCATTTTTAAAATGAGCCCTTTGCATCACCACTTTGAAATGTGCGGGTTTAAAGAGACCAAAATTGTGGCGCTTTTTACTCTTGTGACCGTTATTCTATGCGCCGTGGCTTATATGGGAATGTGAGGAGGTTAATCAATGCCCGCTGCTAAAAGAAAGAAAAAAATAAAAAGAACCGGCGGTATTGATATGACGCTGTTCTCTATTCTTATGATTATGATTGCATTTGGTCTGATTATGGTGTTCAGCGCATCATCACCGTCTGCTTTTTACCAGCAGAACGACCAATTTTATTACATAAAAAAACAGCTTATGTGGACTGCAATAGGCTTTGTTGTTATGATGATAGTTTCCGGTATAGATTATAAGAACATCAAGAAATGGTCCGGTACTTTTTATATTGCTGCGGTATGTATGATGATTTTGGTGCCGATTGCAGGCGTCGAAATAAACGGAGCAAAACGATGGCTCGGATTTGGCTCTTTGACATTCCAGCCGTCTGAGGTTTCAAAACTTGCGTTGATTTTTTATGTTGCAAACAGGATTTCCAAAATGCCGCAAGGCGGTGTAAGAAGATTTCGCAATGGGTATTTGCCGTGCGTTAGCGCACTCGGCGTAATTGAAGTGCTGATGATGGTTCAGAGGCATCTGAGTGCTATGATTGTTACATTTGCCGTTATTATGATTGTGTTGTATGCCGCCGGAGCAAAGATTAAGCATATCGTTGGAACGGTACTTCTGGCGGGCTTCGGATTTGTTGCGCTGACTATGTTTACTTCGTTCCGTACTGACAGAATAATGGCGTTTATGGATCCTTTCGGACTTAAAATGAAAGAGGGCTGGCAGATCGTTCAGGGGCTTTATGCAATAGCTTCGGGCGGTTTGTTCGGCAGAGGACTCGGACAGTCGAGACAAAAATTTTTATATGTGCCGGAGGCACATAATGATTACATTTACGCAATACTTTGCGAGGAACTCGGTTTTATCGGTGCAATAGCAGTAGCTTTGCTTTTTGCGGCGTTGATAACGCGGTGTATTATAATCGCTATGCGTGCGCCCGATACATTTTCAAAGCTGACGGTTTTCGGCATAACCGCGCTTATAGCAATGCAATATGTTATTAACATTGGTGTTGTAACATCAACTTTTCCGAATACGGGTATGCAGCTTCCGTTTTTCAGTGCCGGGGGGTCTTCACTTGTATTTATGATGGCGGCTATGGGGGTAGTGTTTAACATATCAAAATATACTAAAAAGGACGATGAACTAACCTGATGAGAGTGGTATTGTCGGGCGGAGGCACCGCAGGACACATAAATCCTGCATTGGCAATAGCCAAATATATTCAAAAGCATGAAAAAGAAAGCGAAATTCTCTTTATCGGCACAAAAGCCGGCATGGAGGCGACGCTTATTCCAAAAGCCGGTTTTGAAATGGAATATATTGACATTGACAATCTAAAACGGCGCATTACACTTGAAAATGTCAAAACCGCAGTTAAATTAGTAAAATCATCGCGTGATTCTGTAAAAATTTTGAAGGAATTTAAGCCTGATGTGGTAATAGGAACGGGCGGATATGTGTGCGGACCCGTTATGATGGCTGCACAAAAACTGAAAATTCCGTCAATTATACACGAACAAAATGTTCCGCCCGGACTTGTTGTGAGAAAAATAGCTCCGAGCGTCGATATTACAGCGATAAGCTTTGAAGAGACAAGAAAATACCTTAAAAATGCAAAAAGAGTTGTCCTGACAGGCAATCCGATAAGAGAGGGAATACTTAATATAAGTCCCATACATACGGCAAAGCCGCTTGTGCTTGTAAGCGGAGGAAGTTTGGGCGCGGCGAGAATAAATGACGCTTTATACGAGCTTTTGACAATGTCGGGACAAGACGGTTACGATATTTTGGCGTCTGTGGGCAAGCGGTACTACGACGGATTTATGCAAAAGCTTAAAGACAACAATATAGATTTACCTGAAGGCAAGACGGTAATGCCTTACATATACAATATGGACGAGGCTCTTGCAAAAGCAAAAATAGCTGTTACTCGCGCAGGGGCAATAACAGTCAGCGAGCTGTGCGCAATAGGAAAGCCCGCGATCGTTATACCGAGCCCGAATGTCGCACACGACCATCAGACCAAAAACGCTGAATTTATGGCTGACAAGGGCGCTGCTGTTATGATAAAGGAAGAAAACCTGAGCGGCAATATTCTTGCAGATAAAATAAAGGAACTTTTGGCATCGGAAAAAAAGCTTAACGAAATGCACAGAGCCGGACTTGAAATAGGTATTACAAATGCCTCCGAAAAAATTTACGAACTGTGCAGAGAGTTGATTTAGATATGCGAAAGATTTAAAGCGTAACAGTAAAATCACATCACGCATATATTGTAATCGGGATGTCAAATCCCGGAGGTGTATGATGTGTAAAATTATAATAAACGGAGGAAGGCGGCTTGACGGCAGTACGGCGGTGCAGGGAGCAAAAAATTCAGTTCTGCCTATTCTCGCGGCAACAGTTCTTGCCGACGGAGAATGCACCGTTATGGGATGTCCTAACCTCAGCGATGTCAATGCGGCAATAGAAATACTTGAATACCTCGGCTGCAAGGTGTGGCGCGAGGGCAGTACGGTAACGGTAAATCCACAGGCTGTAAGTTGTGCGGACATACCGGATTCACTTATGCGTAAAATGCGCTCGTCAGTGACATTTTTAGGTGCTGTTACCGCGCGCTGCAAAAGAGCAAAAATCAGCTCACCGGGCGGTTGTGAACTCGGTCCCAGACCGATAGATTTACATATAAAAGCCCTCCGTGAGCTTAATATATCGGTTACTGAACACGGCGGATATACCGAAACATTTGCAGAAAATATGCGCGGCGCAGATATACATTTGGATTTTCCGAGCGTGGGAGCGACGGAAAACGCCATGCTTGCTGCGGTTACGGCAAAGGGAACTACGACAATAAACAACGCCGCAAAAGAACCTGAAATTTGTGACCTTGAGGACTTCCTTAAAAAAATGGGGGCAAAAATTTCGGGCGCAGGTACAGGCGTCATAAAAATAGAAGGAACGCCGAAGCTACACGGTGCAGAGCACAGGGTTATACCCGACAGAATTGCAGCGTCAACTTACCTTTGTGCGGCTGCAATGGCAGGCGGAACATTAGAACTGACTGATGTGCTTCCGCGTCACCTTAACGCGGTTACGGCGGTTTTGAAGGACACAGGAGCGGAAATAAGAACAAAGAAAAACTCAATGGTACTGAAAGCGTCGGGCAGAGTCCGTTCCATTGACACTTTACGGACAATGCCTTATCCGGGATTTCCGACAGATGCACAGGCTCCGATGACCGCCTTGCTGTCTGTTGCAAACGGAACGAGCGTTATTATTGAAAATATCTTTGAAAACAGGTACAAACATTGTGCCCAGCTCTGCAAAATGGGTGCAGACATAAAAGTCAACGGTCGAATCGCCGTAATATGCGGAGTACGCGAATTGACGGGAAGCACAGTCTGCGCGCAGGAGCTTCGCGGCGGGGCGGCGCTTTGTATTGCAGGTGCGGCGGCAAGAGGAGTTACGGAAATCAGCGGAGTTAATTATATTGAGCGTGGATATGAGGACATTGTAAAAGACTTTTCGCGTCTCGGAGTTGAAATAAAAAAGCAAATTAGCTGATATTTAAAATTGGACAGCAAGGGAGACTTTGTGAGGCAAAGCTCCCTTGCCTGTGATTATGGGAGAGTACAAAAATGGCAAAAAAACACAGAAAAAGTAATAGAAAAAAAGCTTTTGTTATTATTCTTATAATTGTAGCCATTATTGTTGCGGGAATGACGGCTCCGTTTTTTAACATAAAGACAATTACGGTTTCCGGCGTGTCCAAGCTTACGGAAGAAGAAGTAATAAGTCAGTCGGAAATCAAGGTAGGTGGAAATATTTTCAGAACAAATATACACAGAGCTGAAAACCGTCTTGAAAAAATACCCTATATAAAGGAAGCTAAAATTTACAGAAAGTTCCCGAATATAGTTAAAATTAAAATTGTAGAATCTGAACTTGCGGCATACATAAAGTCGGAGCAAGGTTTTGTAGGCGTTGACATAAACGGAAAGGTTCTTGAGATTTCTGACAACAACGATGCCGGTACTATGACTCTGACAGGGCTGGATATTGGAGCTAACCATCAGACTGGGGAAAATATTAAGGATTTTTCCGGTGTGGCAAAAGACTGTATGGAAAAGTTGGCGGAATGTGAAATACTTTCTCTTGTGGCGGATATAAACATTGAGAATACTTCAAATATTATTATAACGACGCGTGAAGGGCTTGAAGCGCATCTCGGCAATACTGACGAGCTTGATTATAAAATAAAGCTTTTGCAAAATGTTATTTCGCAAGGTTATACAAGCGGAATTTTTGACGCGACAAATACATCTCAGCCGACTTTTAGAAAAAATAAGTAGAAAAATTAAAAAAACTATTGAAAAAAAATAAAAAATCATATATAATGTAATATGTTGAAATATAAACTTATAATAAATCGCAATGAAATTATTATAGGTGAAGGAGGAATATGATTTTGGCTGAATATAATAATGATGTTTTGGGAACTCAAATTATAAAAGTAATCGGTGTAGGCGGCGGCGGCTCAAACGCTGTTAACAGAATGATTGACTCCAAGGTTGAAGGCGTTGAATTTGTCGTTGTAAATACCGACAGACAAGCTCTTGAGATGTCAAAGGCTCCCGAGAAAATACAAATAGGCGAAAAAATTACAAAAGGAATGGGCGCAGGCGCAAATCCTGAAATCGGTCGCAAGGCTGCAGAGGAAAGCCGCGGAGAAATAGAAAAAATAATTAAAGACGCTAATATGATTTTTGTAACAGCAGGCATGGGCGGCGGAACAGGCACAGGCGCGGCTCCTATCGTTGCTGACATAGCTAAACAGCTTGGAATACTTACAGTAGGTATCGTTACAAAGCCTTTTGCTTTTGAAGGCAGGCGTCGCATGACTCAGGCAGAGTCCGGTATTGCTGCCCTTCAGGAATGTGTTGATACAATAATTGTTATACCTAACGACCGTCTTTTGACAATCAGCACTGCTAAAACAGCTCTTATGGAAGCGTTCAAAATGGCTGACGAAAGCCTCAGACAGGGTGTTCAGGGCGTTTCGGATCTTATATACAGACCGGGTACTATCAATGTTGACTTTGCCGATGTTACATCTGTTATGAAAGACGCAGGCCTTGCTCATATGGGCATAGGCAATGCCAAAGGCGATAACAGAGCCGAAGAAGCTGCGAAAATAGCTATTGAAAGCCCGCTCCTCGAAACATCTATTGACGGCGCGACAGGCGTACTTATCAGCATCACAGGCGGACCTGACTTGACATTGTTTGAGGTTAATGCCGCTACAACAATTATTCAGGAATATGCTGACGCAAACGCAAACATAATCTTTGGAACTGCTATTGACCCCAATATGGAAGATGAAATTTCCATAACTGTTATTGCAACAGGTTTTACAAGCGGAAACAAAAAGGATTTGGATTCTCTTGAGCCTTCTGTTTTCGGCAAAGAGCCTTCAAATTTCAGCAACGAGGATTTACAGCTTCCGGGATTTCTCAAAAGGACAAGCTTTGAATAATCCAAATAACAGTAAGGCAATAAATAATATGCAAATCAAAAACAGATAGCGGTAATTGTTCTGCTATCTGTTTTGTTTAGCAGATGAATTAATTGACTAAAAAAATTTTTGATAATTTGAAAAAAATCCTTGACAAGGTTTTTTTTTTATGATAAAATCAGTTTCTGCATTATAGGATAAAATAGGTATATTATGTAA
Source organism: Clostridia bacterium (assembly GCA_017450025.1). Classification (GTDB taxonomy): domain Bacteria; phylum Bacillota; class Clostridia; order UMGS1883; family UMGS1540; genus RGIG3586. The sequence goes on from JAFSYJ010000038.1 coordinate 96,535, forward strand.
AATAGGTTTCTGTTTTATTCATAACCAAATTATAAATATATCGATTATAGGCGTTAAAGTGAATTTTTAAATGAGGTGATTAAATGGTACATCCTGTAAAACTTGGCAAAAATACCAGAATGAGCTACTCTAAAATTGATGAAGTTCTGGAAATGCCAAATCTTATTGAGGTACAAAAGAATTCTTATAAATGGTTTGTTGAAGAAGGTTTGAGAGAGGTCTTTCGTGATGTATCGCCTATTACCGATTATTCGGGGAACCTCATTCTTGAGTTTATTGACTATGCGTTAGACGACAAGCCTAAATATGAAATTGCCGAGTGCAAAGAGCGCGACACAAATTACTGTGCGCCTTTGCGCGTAAAAGTGCGCCTTATAAACAAGGAGACCGGCGAAATCAAAGAACAGGAAATCTTTATGGGCGACTTTTGTCTTATGACAAATCAGGGTACCTTTATTATAAACGGTGCCGAGCGTGTTATCGTAAGTCAGCTTGTCCGCTCACCCGGTATATATTACACGGAACAGCCCGATAAAACCGGCAAAAAGCTCCTTGCATCGACTGTTATTCCGATAAGAGGTGCTTGGCTGGAATATGAGACGGATTCCAATGATGTTTTCTGGGTAAGAGTTGACAGGACAAGAAAGCTTCCGATTACCGTATTTTTGCGCTGCCTCGGGCTTGGCACAAACGCTGAAATCCTTGAGATATTCGGAGAGGAGAAAAAGCTTTACGCCACATTTGAAAAGGATAATACCAAAAATGAAGAAGAAGCACTTTTTGAGCTTTACAGAAGACTCAGACCCGGCGAGCCGCCTACGGTTGACAGCTCAAAATCACTTTTGAATGCACTTTTCTTTGATAACAGAAGATATGACCTTGCAAAGGTCGGCAGATATAAATTTAACAAGAAGCTCGCAATAGCAGCCAGAATCAGAGGCTACAATGCGGCCGAAGATGTTGTAAACAGCGAAACCGGAGAGATTATGGTTTCGGCAGGCGAATTGATCACCAAAGAAGCTGCAGAAGCTATCGAAGCCGCAGGTATTAACGAGGTTAAAATTACAGTTGGCGAAAAAACACTAAAGGTGTTCTCTAACAATATGGTTGACATAAACAACTATGTTGATTTTGACATCTCTGACCTCAAAATAAAGAGCAGAGTATGCCGTCATATTATAGAAGAAATAATTGAACAGAACAAGACTGAAGAAGAAATAAAGAAAGCAATCGACCAGAGAAGAGACGAGCTTGTTCCGCGTCATATTACGGTAGAGGATATTCTTGCATCTGTCAACTATTGCCTCAACCTTTCTTACGGCGTGGGGGCAACAGATGATATTGACCACCTCGGAAACAGGCGTCTGCGCGGCGTCGGTGAACTTTTGCAGAACCAGTTCCGTATGGGTCTTGCAAGAATGGAGCGCGGCGTAAGAGAGAGAATGAGTATTCAGGATCTCGACATTGTTACGCCTCAGTCTCTTATAAATATAAGACCTGTTGTTGCAACTATTAAAGAGTTCTTCGGCTCGTCACAGCTTTCACAGTTTATGGATCAGACAAACCCTCTCGGCGAGCTTACGCACAAGAGAAGACTTTCGGCACTTGGTCCGGGCGGTTTGAGCCGTGAGAGAGCAGGCTTCCAGGTGCGTGATGTTCACTATACTCATTACGGTCGTATGTGTCCTATTGAAACGCCTGAAGGTCCTAACATAGGTCTTATTAACTCGCTTAGTACATTCGCAAGAATAAACGAGTATGGATTTATTGAAGCGCCTTACAGAAAGGTTGACAAAAAAACCGGCAAGGTGCTTGACGAAATTGAATATATGACAGCCGATGTGGAGGACAACTATATTGTTGCACAGGCTAACGAGCCTCTCGATGAAAAGGGACACTTCGTTTCGAAGAAGGTTACCTGCCGTAAGAGAGACGAATTTGTTGAGGTTCCTCCTGCACAGGTTGATTATATGGATGTATCGCCGAAGCAGGTTATTTCGGTTGCTACGGCTATGATACCGTTCCTTGAAAACGACGACGCTAACCGTGCGCTGATGGGTTCTAACATGCAGCGTCAGGCCGTTCCGCTTTTGAAAACGGAATCTCCTGTAATCGGTACGGGTATGGAATACAAAGCCGCTAAGGATTCGGGCGTAGTTGTACTTTCGGATTGCGACGGTATCGTTGAAAAGGTTGACGCTGATTCTATCGTTATTCGCGATGGAGAAGGCCAGCGTCATACATCAAAGCTTACCAAGTTTTCACGCTCCAATCAGGGTACTTGCATAAATCAAAAGCCTATCGTTTCCCACGGGGAAGAAGTTAAGGCTGGCGACATAATCGCTGACGGTCCTTCTACGGACAACGGCGAAATCGCTCTCGGTCGTAATGTTCTTATCGGCTTTATGACTTGGGAAGGCTACAACTACGAGGACGCTATTCTGCTTAACGAAAGACTCGTTAAGGAAGATATACTTACTTCCGTTCATATGGAAGAATATGAATCAGAGGCGAGAGATACAAAGCTCGGTCCTGAAGAAATAACAAGAGATATTCCGAATGTCGGCGAAGATGCTTTGAAAGACCTTGACGAGCGCGGTATTGTCCGCATAGGCGCAGAGGTTAAGAGCGGCGATATTCTCGTGGGCAAGGTTACGCCTAAGGGCGAGACCGAGCTTACGCCTGAAGAAAGACTTCTCCGCGCAATATTCGGTGAAAAGGCGCGCGAAGTCCGTGATACATCATTAAGAGTACCTCACGGTGAGGGCGGTATAATTGTAGATGTTAAAGTGTTTACACACGAAAACGGCGACGAGCTTCCACCGGGAGTAAATGAGCTTGTAAGAGTATATATTGCACAGAAAAGAAAGATCTCTGTCGGTGATAAAATGGCAGGCCGTCACGGAAACAAGGGTGTTGTATCAAGAATACTCCCCGAAGAAGATATGCCGTTCCTGCCCGACGGAACGCCGCTTGATGTTGTTCTTAATCCTTTGGGTGTGCCGTCTCGTATGAATATCGGACAGGTACTTGAGGTTCACCTCGGCCGTGCAGCTCAAAAGATGGGCTGGAAGGTTGCAACGCCTGTATTTGACGGTGCAAATGAAGATGATATTATGGACGCTCTCGAAGAAGCAGGCTTTAGACGCGACGGCAAAACAGTTCTTTATGACGGCAGAACGGGTATGCCTTTTGACAATCCCGTTACAGTCGGATATATGTATATGTTAAAGCTCCACCATTTGGTTGACGATAAGATCCACGCGCGTTCAACCGGTCCGTACTCTCTCGTAACGCAGCAGCCTCTCGGCGGTAAAGCACAGTTCGGCGGTCAGAGATTCGGTGAGATGGAAGTATGGGCTCTTGAGGCTTACGGTGCAGCTTATACTTTGCAGGAAATTCTTACAGTTAAGTCTGACGATGTTGTCGGCAGAGTTAAGACATATGAGTCAATCGTCAAAGGCGAAAATGTTCCCAAACCGGGTATCCCAGAGTCGTTCAAGGTTCTTTTGAAGGAGCTGCAGAGCCTTTGTATGGATATTAAGGTTCTTTCAAAAGATATGGAAGAAGTTTATATCGGCGAATCGGTTGACGATTATATGGACGACATCAGCCTTGACGAGCTTAACGAGGAAATGTCGGCTGTTTCAACCGGTGAGAACTTGGGAGAGAACGGCTTCAGCGAGGTTGACGAAGACGATTTGTTGATGAACGCTCTCGGAATCAATGATGAAAATTCTGAAACCGAAGATGATGACAGCTATGATGATTACGACAGCGAAGATTTTGAAGATATAGAAGATTTAGACGATGAAGACGAAGACGAAGAATTTTAAGGGTAAGGGGGTAGTAATGTGTTAGAATTCAATACTTTTGAAGCAATACAAATAGGACTTGCCTCGCCCGAAAAGATTCGTGAATGGTCTCACGGTGAGGTTAAAAAGCCTGAAACAATTAACTATCGTACTCTTAAACCGGAGCGCGACGGTTTATTCTGCGAAAGAATTTTCGGTCCGACAAAGGATTGGGAGTGCCATTGCGGTAAATACAAAAGAATTAGATTTAAAGGTATAGTCTGCGACCGCTGCGGCGTTGAGGTAACAAGAGCAAAGGTACGCCGTGAAAGAATGGGACATATCGAGCTCGCGGCTCCTGTAAGCCATATTTGGTATTTTAAGGGCAGCCCTTCAAGGCTTGCACTTATGGTAAACATTTCTCCGAGCGATCTGGAAAAGGTTCTGTACTTTGCAGCGTATATTGTAACCGATCCCGGCAAAACAGATCTTATTAAAACACAGATTCTCACTGAAAAGGAATACAGAGAGCATCAGGAAAAGTTCGGTGAAGACGCCTTTAAAGCAGGTATGGGTGCAGAGGCTATAAAAGAGCTGTTAAAAGAAATCGATGTAGATGCACTTGCGGCAGAGCTCCGCGAAGAAGCAGAATCTTCACAGGGACAGAAAAAAATAAGAATTATCAAACGCCTTGAGGTTGTAGAGGCATTTAAACATTCGGGAAACAAGCCTGAATGGATGGTTTTGGATGTTGTTCCCGTTATTCCGCCTGAAATCCGCCCGATGGTTCAGCTCGACGGCGGCAGATTTGCAACAAGCGATCTTAACGATTTATACAGGCGTGTAATAAACAGAAACAACCGCTTAAAGAGACTTCTTGATCTCGGCGCGCCCGATATTATTGTAAGAAACGAAAAAAGAATGCTTCAGGAAGCCGTTGACGCTCTTATTGACAATGGCAGACGCGGCAGACCTGTAACAGGTCCCGGCAACAGACCGCTTAAATCACTTTCAGATATGCTGAAGGGTAAACAGGGTCGATTTAGACAGAACCTTCTTGGTAAGCGTGTTGACTACTCCGGTCGTTCCGTTATCGTTGTAGGTCCTGAACTGAAAATTTATCAGTGCGGCTTGCCTAAAGAAATGGCACTTGAGCTGTTTAAACCGTTCGTTATGAAGCGTCTTGTAAATAACGGTCTTGCACATAATATAAAGAGTGCAAAGAGAATGGTTGAAAGCGTCAGAACAGAAGTCTGGGATGTACTTGAATCGGTTATTAAGGAACACCCTGTTCTCTTAAACCGTGCTCCTACGCTTCACAGACTCGGCATACAGGCATTTGAGCCTGTTTTGGTTGAGGGTAAGGCGTTAAAGCTTCATCCGCTCGTATGTACGGCGTTCAATGCTGACTTTGACGGCGACCAGATGGCTGTCCATGTTCCGCTGTCACCGGAAGCACAGAGTGAAGCCCGTTTTCTTATGCTTTCTGCAAACAACCTGTTAAAACCGCAGGACGGCCGTCCTGTTGCTGTTCCTACGCAGGATATGATTTTGGGAAGTTACTATCTGACAATCGTTCGTGACGATGAGCCGGGAGCAGGCAAAATGTTCTCCAATTTCAGAGAGGTTCTTTTGGCTTATGAAAACGGCGTAATCGGACTTCACGCACCTATCAAGGTATTTAATGAAAAGGTTATTGACGGTAAGCCGATGCGCAAGCTGATTGACGCTACCGCAGGGCAGATCATATTTAACGAGGATATTCCTCAAGACCTCGGATTTGTTGACAGGAGCAAGCCCGAAAACCTGTTTGACCTTGAGATAACCTTCCTGTGCGACAAGAAAAAACTCGGTCAGATCATTGACAAATGTATTAAAAAGCACAGCATAAATGAAACATCTGCACTTCTTGACAAGATCAAGTCTCTCGGATATAAATTCTCTACAAAGGGCGCTATAACGATAAGCGTATCCGATATTGAAATTCCTGAGGTTAAAAAGCAGTATCTTGCAGAAGCAGACGAAAAAGTCGATAAAGTTGAACAGATGTACAAACGCGGCGTCTTGACTGACGAAGAGCGTTACAACAAGGTTATAAGCATTTGGGAAGAAACAGTTGAAAAGGTTACAAAGGCTCTTATGGATAACCTTGACGAGTTCAATCCAATATTTATGATGGCTAATTCGGGTGCCAGAGGTAATGTGAGCCAGATAAGACAGCTTGCAGGTATGCGCGGTCTTATGGCTGATACCTCGGGAAGAACGGTTGAAATCCCGATCAGAGCGTGCTTCCGTGACGGACTTAATGTTTTGGAATACTTTATTTCATCTCACGGTGCGCGTAAAGGTCTTGCCGACACAGCACTCAGAACGGCTGACTCCGGTTATCTGACAAGGCGTCTTGTTGATGTCAGCCAGGATGTTATTATCCGTGAAGATGACTGCGGCAGCGACAAGGGTATAATAATCAGTGATATTAAAGACGGAAACGCTGTTATAGAGCCGCTCTCTGAGAGACTCGTCGGCAGATTTACCGTTCACGATGTCGTAGATCCAAAGACGGGAGAAATCCTTGTTCAGGCTAATACTATGATGACCGAGGCTGACGCAAAGCGTATAACAGACGCAGGCGTCACCGAGGTTGAAATACGAAGCGTATTTGAATGTAACGCAAAAGTGGGCGTTTGTGCTCATTGCTACGGCAAAAACCTTGCAACAGGCGAGCTTGTTAATGTCGGCGAATCTGTCGGAATTATCGCGGCTCAGTCAATAGGTGAGCCGGGTACGCAGCTCACAATGAGAACATTCCATACCGGCGGTATCGCAGGCGGCGATATTACACAGGGTCTTCCCCGTGTTGAGGAGCTGTTTGAAGCGCGTACCCCGAAGGGTGTTGCCATTATCGTTGAGCACGGCGGCAAGGTTACAATAACTGACAACAAGAAAAAGCGTGAGGTTGTTGTTACTGACGACGAAAACGGATTCAGTCAAACTTACCTTATACCTTATATGTCTAAGCTCAAGGTACAAGACGGTGATGTAATAGAAGCCGGCGACGAGCTGACAGAAGGCTCGATAAATCCGCATGACCTTCTCAGAATCAAAGGAACTTCTGCTGTTCAACAGTACCTCATCTCCGAAGTACAAAAGGTTTACAGACAGCAGGGCGTTGATATTGCCGATAAACATGTTGAGGTTATCGGCCGCCAGATGATGAGAAAGATCCGCGTCGAAGACGAAGGAAATTCAGATTTTCTTGTCGGTACGCTTGAGGATAAGCTTGAGTTCCGTCAGATTTGCAGTAAGCTTGAAGCTGAAGGCAAAATCGCCCCGACAGGTAAAGATGTTCTCCTCGGTATCACCAAAGCTTCGCTTGCTACGGATTCGTTCATGTCTGCGGCATCGTTCCAGGAAACAACAAGGGTATTGACAGACGCTGCAATTAAGGGTAAAATAGATCCGTTGGTAGGACTGAAGGAAAATGTAATTATAGGTAAACTTATACCTGCAGGTACGGGCGTTCCGCGCTACAGAGATATTGAAATCGAAGTGGAAAGCGACGATGAACCTGTTATAATTCAGTAAGGGGATTAGTTGATGATAGATGATTTAGACGGCAGTATTATCGGGCTTAAACAGTCTGTACGCGCTGTTAAAGCAGGAAATGCCAAAATGGCGTATGTTGCCCGCGATGCTGATTCATTCGTCAGAGAGCCGTTTGTCGATACTTGCCGGCAAAACAATGTGCCTGTAACCTTTGTAGAAACATGCAAAGAGCTTGGTGCGGCGTGCGGTATTGATGTCGGTGCGGCGGTAGTTGTTATTCCGAAAAAGCCGGAATAACGGTTTAAGAAAGTCGTTTGTCTTTGCGGCGCACGCCGCAAAGGCGGGCTTTTAAATAAAAATCCATTATAGGAGGTGAAATCATAGATGCCAACCTTTAACCAATTGGTTAGAAAGGGGAGAGAAACAAGTGTTTACAAATCTACTTCTCCTGCACTTCAGAAGAGCCTTAACTCCTTGAAAAAGGAACTTAACGACCAGAATGCACCGCAGAAGAGAGGCGTTTGCACAACTGTCAAAACAATGACCCCTAAAAAGCCTAACTCGGCTCTGCGTAAAATCGCCAGAGTACGCCTCAGCAACTCGATCGAGGTTACAGCGTATATCCCCGGCGTAGGTCACAACCTTCAGGAGCATAGCGTTGTTCTCATCAGAGGCGGCAGAGTAAAGGATCTTCCTGGTGTAAGATACCATATCATCAGAGGTACTCTCGATACAGCCGGTGTCGCAGGAAGAAATCAGGCCAGAAGTAAGTATGGCGCAAAGAAACCCAAAAAATAATGCTTATTTATCTGTGCGGACAAAACAAATAGAAAGGTTTTTAGGTATAGCCTTTCGGGGTGTGACGTACGGTTTATATATTTTGTATGTTGCACTGACAAAGCATTTTTGCTTTGAGTACCTGTGAATTCAAAATTTATGAAGGAGGGAAGAAAAGTGCCAAGAAGAGGTTTTATTCCCAAGAGAGATGTGTTGCCGGATCCAATGTATAACGATAAGGTAGTAACACGCCTTATCAACAACATTATGCTTGACGGCAAAAAAGGTGTCGCTCAGAAGATCGTTTACAATGCTTTTGAGATAATACGCGAAAAAACAGGAAAAGACCCGCTTGAGGTTTTCCAGCAGGCTATGGACAACATTATGCCTGTACTTGAGGTTAAGGCTCGCCGTGTCGGCGGTGCTACCTATCAGGTTCCTATGGAGGTCAGACCTGAAAGACGCCAGACTCTTGGTCTTAGATGGCTCACAGCTTATTCTCGTGCCAGAAACGAGAGAACTATGAGTGAGAGACTCGCTAACGAAATTATGGACGCTACAAACAACTTGGGTGCGTCTGTTAAAAAGCGTGAAGATACTCACAAGATGGCTGAAGCTAACAAAGCTTTTGCTCATTACAGATGGTAATGTTAATTATTACTACAATCTAAAAAAGATATTCTCGCGGAGAGGAGGAAATACATTTTGCCAAGAGAATTTTCTTTGGAAAAGACAAGAAATATCGGTATTATGGCGCATATTGATGCCGGTAAGACAACAACAACAGAGCGTATCTTGTTTTATACAGGCAGAGTGCATAAAATAGGCGAAGTTCACGAAGGCGCAGCTACCATGGACTGGATGGAACAAGAACAGGAGAGAGGTATCACCATTACCTCCGCTGCTACTACCGCTCAGTGGAAAGGGCATCGTATTAACATTATCGATACACCCGGTCACGTTGACTTCACAGTTGAGGTTGAGCGTTCACTTCGCGTACTTGACGGCTCTGTAACTGTTTTTTGCGCCAAGGGCGGCGTTGAACCCCAATCTGAAAATGTTTGGAGACAGGCTGACAAATACAGAGTTCCCAGAATGGCTTATGTAAATAAAATGGACATTATGGGTGCAGACTTCTACAATGTTGTTCAGATGATGAAGGACAGATTACATTGTAACGCTGTTCCGATTCAGCTTCCGATAGGTTCGGAGGAAACCTTTAAAGGGCTTGTCGATTTGATCGAAATGAAGGCGTTTGTTTATTATGACGACCTCGGCAAAGACGAGCGCGTAGAAGAAATTCCCGACGATATGAAGGATAAGGCTGAAGAATATCATGCAGCACTTGTGGAAGCTGTCGCAGAGCAAGATGAAGAGCTTATGATGAAGTATCTTGACGGCGAGGAGATTTCCGTAGACGAGATCAAGAAGGTTCTGAGAAAAGCTACGATAGATAACGAGATAGTTCCTGTTCTTTGCGGAACATCATACAGAAACAAGGGCGTACAAAATCTCCTTGACGCTGTTGTTGACTTTATGCCCGCGCCGACGGATATTCCGCCTATCGAGGGTGTTGTTCCCAGAACAGACGAACAGACTGTCCGTCATTCGAGCGATGAAGAGCCGTTCTCCGCTCTTGCTTTTAAGATTATGACAGACCCATATGTAGGTAAGCTCTGCTTCTTCAGAGTATATTCCGGAACACTTAACAAGGGTACTTCGGTTTACAACTCGACAAAGGACAAGAGCGAAAGAGTCGGCAGAATTCTGCAGATGCACGCAAACGACAGAAAGGATATCGACACGGTTTATTCCGGCGATATAGCTGCTGCCGTTGGTCTCAAAAATACAGGCACAGGCGATACGCTTTGCGATGAGGATCATCCTGTAATTCTCGAATCTATGGAATTTCCGGAACCCGTTATCCGTGTTGCTATTGAGCCTAAGACAAAAGCAGGTCAGGAAAAAATGGGTATTGCTCTTGCCAAGCTGGCAGAGGAGGACCCGACATTTAAGGCTTATACTGACGAGGAAACAGGTCAGACAATTATTGCAGGTATGGGTGAACTGCACCTTGAAATTATTGTAGACAGACTTCTCCGCGAATTTAAGGTTGAAGCAAATGTCGGCAGACCTCAGGTTTCCTACAAAGAAGCTATCACAAAGCCTGTTAAAGTTGAGCAGAAATATGCGCGTCAGTCAGGCGGTAAAGGTCAGTACGGACATGTTATTATCGAAATGGAACCCCAGGAGCAGGGCAAAGGATACGAATTCGTCAACAAGATCGTCGGCGGTGCTATTCCCAAGGAATATATCCCCGCAGTTGACGCAGGTATCCAGGGCGCTATGCAGAACGGTGTTATTGCGGGATACAATGTTGTCGATGTTAAGGTAACGCTTATCGACGGCTCGTATCACGAGGTCGATTCGTCCGAAATGGCGTTTAAGATTGCCGCTTCAATGGCTTTTAAAGAAGGATGCCGCAAGGGCAGCCCTGTATTAAAAGAGCCGATCATGCAGGTCGATGTTATCGTTCCCGAAGAATATATGGGTGATGTTATGGGCGACCTTAACTCACGCAGAGGTCAGATTCAGGGAATGGAAGCAAGACCCGGCGCACAGGCAATAACGGCATTTGTACCGCTTTCCGAAATGTTCGGTTATGCGACGGATCTGCGTTCCAAAACACAGGGGCGCGGTCAGTACACAATGCAGCCCAGCCATTATGAAGAAGTTCCGAAGAGTATTATGGAAGATATCATAAATGGCAAAAAGTAAAATTTTGAATAAATTTCAGAATTTTTCAAAAAAATATTGATTTTTTTTCAAATTTATATTAAAATAATTATAATGTAATTTTTAGTTTTAAAAGGAGGCAAATAAAAATGGCAAAGGAAAAATATGAAAGAACCAAACCTCATGTTAACATTGGAACAATAGGTCACGTTGACCATGGTAAAACAACTCTTACAGCAGCAATCACAAAGGTACTCTCTTTCCAGGGTAAAGCTCAGTTCGAAGATTACGCTAACATCGATAAGGCTCCTGAAGAAAGAGAAAGAGGTATTACAATCAACACAGCTCACGTTGAGTATGAGACAGATTCCCGTCACTACGCTCACGTTGACTGCCCGGGACATGCTGACTATGTTAAGAACATGATCACAGGCGCAGCTCAGATGGACGGCGCTATCCTCGTTGTTTCCGCAGCAGACGGTCCCATGCCTCAGACAAGAGAGCATATCCTTCTTGCCCGCCAGGTTGGCGTTCCTTATATCGTTGTATTCCTTAACAAAAAGGATCAGGTTGACGATGATGAACTTCTCGAACTCGTTGAAATGGAAATCCGTGAGCTCCTCAGCGAATATGAATTCCCCGGTGATGATATTCCGATCGTTGCAGGTTCTGCTCTTCAGGCTCTCGAATCTGATTCGACAGATCCGTCTGACCCCGTTTATGCTCCAATCCTTGAGCTCATGAACGCTGTTGACGAATATATTCCTACACCTGAAAGAAAAACAGACCTTCCGTTCCTTATGCCTGTCGAGGATGTATTCACAATCACAGGCCGTGGAACAGTTGCAACAGGCAGAGTTGAAAGAGGTCAGCTCAGAACTTCTGACGAAGTTGAGATCGTTGGTCTTACAGACGAAACAAGAAAAGTTGTTGTTACAGGCGTTGAGATGTTCAGAAAGACTCTCGACTATGCTGAAGCAGGCGATAACATCGGTGCTCTTCTCCGTGGTGTTCAGAGAACAGAAATCGAAAGAGGACAGGTTCTTGCTAAACCCGGTTCAATTCATCCTCATACAAAGTTCAGAGGTCAGGTTTATGTTCTGACTAAAGACGAGGGTGGCCGTCATACACCGTTCTTCAACAATTACAGACCGCAGTTCTATTTCAGAACAACAGACGTTACAGGCGTTATTTCTCTTCCTGACGGAGTTGTAATGTGCATGCCTGGCGATAATGTAGAGATGGACGTTGAGCTCATCACTCCTATCGCTATTGAAGAAGGTCTGCGTTTCGCTATCCGCGAAGGCGGCAGAACAGTTGGTTCGGGCGTTGTTAGTGCTATCAATGCATAATCACTAAAATCAATTGTCAGTTAATTTGCACCTTGCCGTACCCATTGAGTGCGGCAAGGTGTTCTTTTTTGGAAAGGGAGGTCAAAATGGAAAGACGGGATAAAATCAATTATTATTTGGATATTGCAGAAACGGTTATGGAGCGCGGCACTTGCCTTCGCAGAAACTACGGCACAATTATTGTCAAAAATGATGAAATTATTTCGACAGGATATACAGGCGCTCCCAGAGGCAGAAAAAACTGTATCGACCTCGGTTGCTGCCGCCGCGAATCGCTTAATATTCCGCGTGGGCAACGCTACGAGCTTTGCCGCAGCGTTCACTCCGAGGCAAACGCTATTATAAGCGCGCCGAGAAACGAGATGATCGGCGCAACGATTTATCTTGTCGGCAAGGACAGGCAGGGTAATCTTGTGGAAAATGCTTCCTCTTGCGCTATGTGCAAGCGTATGATCATAAATGCCGGTATCGAAAAGGTAATAATAAGAACGGGCAAGGATACTTACTCGATCATAAATGTTCAGGATTGGATAGACAATGACGACTCTTTAAGCGACGAATTAGGGTACTAATTTTTAAAATGAACTTCGAGCATTTAAGAGAAAACAAGAGAAAATGAAAGAAAATAAAAGTTTGTAAATGTTATTTCAATTTTTTGAAAAAAGTGTTGACAAATTTGGAATTATATATTAAAATATTAGATGTTGATTTTAAAGGAGGTATAATTATGAGCAGTTTTATGGCTAATGCTTCAAATGTTGAAAGAAAATGGTATGTTATAGATGCAGCCGGTAAACCTGTCGGCAGAGTTGCAACTTTAGCAGCAACTTTGTTGCGCGGTAAACATAAACCCACTTTTACACCCCACGTTGATTGTGGAGATCACGTTATTATCATTAACTGTGATAAGGCTGTATTTACAGGCAAAAAGGCTTTACAGAAGATTTATTACAGACACAGCGGCTGGGTTGGCGGCTTAAAGGAGACAACCGCAGGCGAAATGATGAAAAACAGATCTGACAGAGCAATGTTCTTGGCAGTTAAGGGAATGGTTCCCGATACAACAATCGGCAGAAATGCTCTTACAAGACTCAGAACATACAAAACCGACGAGCACAAGCATCAGGCTCAGAAGCCTGAAGTTTGGAACGGCGAAATAAGATAAGGAGGTAGTGTGATATGGCAGACAAAACACAGTTTTACGGAACAGGAAGAAGAAAAAAATCAATCGCAAGAGTTCGTCTTGTTTCAGGTAACGGTGATATAAAAATAAATGGCAGGGACATCGATGACTACTTCGGTCTTGAGACACTTAAGACTATCGTTCGTCAGCCGTTTGAGGTTACGGGACTTACCGGTAAGTTTGATGTTATTTGCCGCGTTGACGGCGGCGGCGTTACCGGACAGGCAGGTGCTATCCGTCACGGTATTTCCAGAGCTTTGCTCGAAACCGATGAGAATGTAAGACCTGTTTTAAAGAAAGCAGGATTCCTCACTCGTGACCCGAGAATGAAAGAAAGAAAGAAGTACGGTCTCAAGGCAGCAAGAAGAGCGCCGCAGTTCTCAAAGAGATAAATTATATCTATCAAAAACCCCGAGACAATCCCAAATTTTGTGTAAAGTCTATACAAGACCTCCAAGATGATATATAATAAAAATATCATTTTGGAGGTTTTTAATATGCCAAGGTACAAATTAAGTCCGGAAGAACGGGCAGCAGAAAAGGAACGCAAGGAA